>CAWBJN010000005.1:0-90691 GCA_963789155.1 uncultured Alphaproteobacteria bacterium
TGGAGGCCCGAGCCGGAATCGAACCGGCGTGCGAGGATTTGCAGTCCCCTACGTCACCACTCCGCCATCGGGCCGAGCCGCTCAACATTAGAGCGGAAGCGGCGCACTAGCGATTCGCTGCAAAAAAGGCAATGGAGGTTTCGCAAGGGACGAGTTCGCGAGCGGATGATCGGCAGAAATTTTCCTGCGCCTGCGACGCGCGCTTAAAACATCGCTGGCAATCCGTTCGGATGCCTTCCGCTGCGTCAGTCTGGACCTGCGGTGCTGCTTTGGGCAAACACTCTTCCCATGACTATTGCCAGCTTGCTTGAACCCATCACCGGTAAACCCGGTCCCGCACACCTCGATAATGCCAGCGACTGGATGCAGGGGCGAACCATGTACGGCGGAGCCTCTGCTCTGATTGCATTCACCATGGCACAGCGCGCGTTTTCTGATCTGCCACCACTGCGCGGGGCGCAAGTCGCGTTTGTGGCTCCTCTGGGTGAAGATATCGAATTGTCGGCAGAGATCGTTCGCCAAGGGCGCAATGTGACGCAGGTCCGCAGCGAAATTCACAGCGACGGCAAGCTCGCGCTGACGGCGTTCTGGCTGTTCGCGGCCGAGCGAGAGCCCAATGCAAAGCGACCTGCTGATCCGCCAGAGAACTGGCCGGGTTCCCCCAATACCAACGACACTGCGATGGCGGGAAAAGGGCCCAGTTTCATCCAGAACAATTTTGAACTTCGTTATGGTCAGGCCAAAGATGCAGAACACGCTGCGACGATCCGCCGCTGGGCGCGACTGACCGAGGATCACGATCTTGATCCGGTGAGCAAGCTCGTCTTGATGGGCGACGTGATGCCGCCGGGCGCAATGCGCATTATGCAGCGGATGGGGCCGATCAGTTCAATCAATTGGTCGTTCAACGTGCTTGATCCCGAAACACGCTCAGAAAACGGCTGGTACCTCGCGGAGAATGCAAGCCAACATGCCGATGCCGGATATTCGTCAGAACGGCTGCGCATGTGGGACACGAATGGGCGCCAAGTGATTGACGGCCTTCAATGTGTCGCGGTGTTTGGTTGAGCAGCTGACTTAGACGTCTTCGAACTTGGGCGTGCGTTTTTGCATGCCCGCCATCACCGCTTCCATCTGGTTCTTCGTGCGCATGATGGCGTGCTGTTCAATGCTTTCTTGCATCAATATGGCGTCCGTATCGCGCTCCATCATCCCAGCCGACAGGCGTTTTGCTCCGCGTATCGCTTGGGGATTCCGGTTTGCGATCTCAGCCGCTATAGCGGTCGCGCGCGCATGAGGGTCTTTGTCTACATAGGTCGCAAGGCCAAGCGTCTGTGCCTCTACGCCAGAAAACTCACGATTCGTATAAATCAGTTCGCGCAGCACGTCGTCGCGCACCAATCCGCGCCACAAGGCATAGCCGCCCATATCGGGGACTAGGCCCCATTTCAGCTCCATAATCGCCATCCGCGTTTCTGGATGCGCAATGCGAATATCCGCGCCGCTCGCAATCTGAAGCCCCCCGCCGAAACACACCCCGTGGAGTGCAGCGATCACTGGCACCTGCAATTTACGCCAAAGCATCGCGACTTGCTGGAATTTGTTGGAGTTGCCGTAGGTCCGCTCGGTCAGGTCAGGTTCGTCAGCGCTCGGTGTGCGGCCAAAGCTCGCTGTGTCGAGCCCGGCACAAAATGCGCGCCCTTCGCCCGACAACACAACCACTCGCAGCCCAGCGGTCTGTTCCAGAACAGTCCCCGCTTCGATGATGCTGGCAAACATTTCCGGATCAAGCGCGTTCATCTTGTCGCCGCGCGTAAAGCGGACCTGTGCGATGCCATCTTCGCCGAGTTCGATCGAAATACGATCATTGGCGGGCATCAATTGGTTTGCGGGCATGTCGGTCACCTCAAATTCTCGTTTTAGCTGTGCGATCGCCTCCGAGAAGTACTCAGATTGGCTAAATACAAATTTGGAGCATGGGGCTGCGCAAGTCCAGTCGCTAAACCTCGGAAGCGAGCCGAAAGCTGCTTGGGCCGGGAGGAGCGTCTAGGAAATACCCTCCTTGCGGATGAGTCGCGAGGATTGAAACAAGTCCGAAAGGCGTCAATTTCCTGCGCACCCGCGCGACATGAACCGCAACGCTGTTGGTTTCCGGTTCAAAATCGATCCGCCAGACTTCTGCGAGCAATTGCTTGCGTGTCACCGGCACGCCTGGCTGTTGTGCCAATCGCCACAGCAATTCAAATTCGCGCGGATGAAACCCAAGCCAGCGGTCATCCACCCGCCCATCGCGGTGAAACAGATCAAGCATCACTTCACCCGCTTCACGAAACCGCGGGATCAGCGCATCGGCTTCAGAATATTTGGGCGTTGCTGCGATTGAATTCATAATTTGCCCCCAGCGCGCATCGAATAGACGGCGTCATGAGTTATAATAAGATGGTCCAGCAGCTCGATATCGAGCGCCTTGGCGATTGTTTTCAGCCGAGACGTGGCGTCGATATCGCACTGGCTGGGCCGGCAATGACCCGACGGGTGGTTGTGCGCGACGATGATGCCGTCCGCTTTTAACGAAAGCGCCATAGCGAACACATCGCGCATACGGACCGAAAGGCTACCCGCCCTTCCCTCACCCAAGGGAGCATCACCCAGATAGGCACGGTTGCGATCAAGAAAGACAGCATGGAACCGCTCAACCCCGTCCGCAGGCCCGGCAACCATGGCACGAAGAAAGTCGACCATCGCACATTGCCGTGCTGCCGGGATATCACCGCGCTTGGGACGTACCGCGATCTCTATCATTTGACGTCATCCCGCCATGACACTGGCACTTTTCCAAGCGTGTCAGCCGAAAAAGTGCCTCCTGCTGATAGCGACTTGAAGTTTGGTGAGGTTCGGCTGATGCGCCAGTCACGATAGGGACCGTACTTTCGCTTTCTGGCGACATGCCGCGCAAGCCCTATCCCAAGCAAGAAAAGCTGCAGCCAACCCGGCGCTACCACCATAACAACGTAGCCAATTGGCGAAATCGCTTCGGCTAATGCGCGCGCCACATGCGCTGAAATCGCCAAAACCTGCATTCCGCCAATCCAGAGCGTGTAATTCCGGTTGGCATACAGCGCTATAGCGATGAAAGAAATGCCGACTATCAGGTCGGAAGTGGCCGCATATATATCGACGTCAAGAAGTTGGCGTGGCCCGAAAAATGCGGTCTGCACTCGGCCGCCAATTTCAAATACAATTAGCCACGTGGCTGCAACTGCCCGTTCAGGGCCGCCGCCCCAAATGAAGGCGCTGATAATCAGCGCAAAGGCTAGAATATCCTGCGCGATGAGACGGTACTCAGAACCGAAAAGCTGCAGCCACGTCACAAGCGATCAAACGGGCTGGAGTTCGGGTGTCGGAATGTCTTGTTCTACCTTAATCGCAGCATCCGGAATTACAGTGATCTCTCTGTCATCACCCATCGTCTCCCGTCCGATATTGCTCAATTCATCATGAACACGCAGCAAACTGGTCGACATCGCCATTGCTTGCCCTTCTGCCTGATTAAGGCGCATCAATGCGCGCTGTCCTGTGTGGACCTCGACTGCCGGGTTCTGCCGTGCGGCGAGCATTGCTTGCTTGAGACGGGCAAATGCGATCATCGATTCATCGGCAAGCGCTTCTGCTTCGCGCATCAGTTTTTTGAGGTTTTGGGCGTCGCTAATCATACGTTCGGTCATCGGAATTCTCCTAAAGCCGCTCCCTTGCTCTTCAGGAGAAACCTTTTTGGTCAACCGGGACAGTCGCACGTCCATCAAGCGCCTCGCTGATTGTCATCGCTGCGGTGACCGTCAGGACCACGGCGGCCAGAAAGCCGAACGCAATCGCAACAATAGCCGCGAGGCGGAACCAGACAGCGTGTTCACCGTCGAGCACCCGGGGAACGACCCGCGGCTCACCAGGACGCAGCCAAGGCGCCTGATCCACCAGAGGCAAGACATCGCTCATCACAAGCCTGCCCGGATCGTTACCCGTCGATTCATCCTCGATTTCGGATTCGTCGGTTACCTGATTTTTGCTGTATGTAGTTTCGCTGAAGTCCTTCTGATTCTCTGTATTTAACTTTAATTGCTCAAGATTTTTGTCTTGAGCTTCCTGATTATTCGCGCGTTTTTCGGACCGGTGGCGCTCGACAAGCTCCCCGAGATTTTCGGCTTCGTAAATATCCTTGAGGGCGCGAATATGCTGATTGATGCGAGTCTCGGAGACGCCGAGGTCTTGCGCGATCATTTTGATCGGCACGCGCCGATCAATTCGCTCCATCACAGCTTGCTGTCGCTGCGTTAGCGGCCGCAAGGATGCGGAAGACATGGAAACCTCCATTAATTAGTAAACTCGCTATACCAATGAGCCGATTGCAAGTTTGCTCCAAATTCTAACTAAAAAACCCTTCGCGTCGTAAACATGGGTTAGGCTGCAGAGCTATTTACACCGTGGGACGAAAGGTACCTTTTGATGTTACGGGCGGCCTGCCTTAGCCTCTGTTCATTCTCGACCATGGCTATGCGAACAAAGCCTTCGCCTTTTTCGCCATAACCAACACCCGGCGCTACTGCGACGTGCGCCTCTGTAAGCAATTGTTTCGAAAATTCGAGACTGCCCATGTCAACAAGGGCCGGCGGAAGCGGCGCCCAAGCAAACATAGATGCTGCGGGAGACGGAATTTCCCACCCTGCCCGGCCAAACGCTTCGACCATTACGTCGCGGCGTTTACGGTAGAGGTTGCGGTTCGATTCTACGATGTCCTGCGGACCATTGAGCGCTGCGCAGGCAGCCGCTTGGATTGGCGTGAAAGCGCCATAATCGAGGTACGATTTCACTCTAGTCAGTGCCGCTATCAATTTCTTGTTACCAACCGCAAATCCCATGCGCCACCCAGCCATGGAATAGGTTTTGCTCATGCTGGTGAATTCAACCGCCACATCCTTTGCGCCCTTTACCTGCATGATCGAAGGGGTTGGATTGCCATCATAATATAGCTCTGAATAGGCGAGGTCCGACAAAACCCAGACCTTGTTTTCACGCGCCCAAGCGACCAGCCGTTCATAGAATGCCAGGTCAACCGTTTCGGCTGTGGGATTTGAAGGATAGCTCACCACCAATACGCTGGGGCGCGGCACGGTGAAGTTCATTGCGCTTTCTAGTGAGCGCCAATATTCTTCGTCCGGTGTCGTTGGAACCGCACGAATTGTGGCTCCAGCAATGATAAAGCCGAAGGTGTGGATCGGATAGGAAGGGTTTGGTGCAAGCACCACATCGCCCGGAGCAGTGATCGCGGTAGCAAGGCTGCCCAGTCCTTCCTTAGAACCCATCGTGACGACAACCTCGGTTTCAGGGTCAAGATCGACACCAAACCGGCGACCATAATAATTTGCCTGAGCCTTGCGCAGCCCAGGAATACCCTTGGATTGGGAATATCCATGAGCGGTCGGCTTTGCCGCGACCTCGCACAGCTTGTCTATAACATGCTGCGGTGGCGGCTGATCGGGGTTCCCCATGCCAAGGTCGATAATATCTTGCCCCGCCAGACGCGCCTCGTGCCGCATCGCGTTCACCTCTGCGATCACGTAAGGTGGCAGTCGCTTCATGCGGTAAAATTGTTCGTCCATTTCGATCCCGAGCATAATTTTTCGTCGCTCACTATGATAGCGAGGCAAGATGCAAGTCTAGGGCAATAACAGTCGATGTGAAACGCCGTTTAGTCTAGACTGCCCGGTAAATTGAACGAAGCTGGATTAAACTCGGCTTTATGATTGGGTTCAAACACAGGGATTGGCACGAAAATGGCTGGTAACGACGGTAAAAAGACAGGGTTTGGCCCAGATCAGGCGCAGCTGGCCGAAAGCATGGCTGGCCTCACTTCGTTTTTCGAGCAGCAGGCGCAGGCGATGCAAGCAATGTTCGGAAACGCGCTTTCCAGTGGAGAGTTGGCAGAGACGGATACCGAAACTCATACCGGGGTACCTGCAGCCGGTGCATTTTCATCGATGCTACCAAAAGGTTTTGACCTCTCCAAACTTGGTGGTGATCTGGGTGATTGGGCCAAAGCCAGTGGCGAGTTGCAGAAAATGTGGCTTGAATTTGTGACCCATCAGGCGACCTCAGCTGCCAAAAATGCGACCAAGGGTAAAAACCTGCTCGACCCGGCCCAATGGCTGACCATGTCGCAAGGGATGATGAAACAGTTCCCGAAAGGCGCGTTTGAGGCGCAAACGAAGCTCGCGCAGGATTCGCTGCACTTGTGGAAAGGCGTGTTCGATCAGTTCGCCAGCAACGTAGCAGGAGGCGTGCAAGACGAGAACGCAAGTCCCGACCACCTGCCGCTCAAAGACCGGCGCTTTTCTGATCCGGCGTGGCGCGACCATCCTGCCTTTGCTCTGTTGCATCAGACCTATCTGATGCTGACCGACTATTTTCAGCAAGCCGTGTCCTCAATGCACGGCCTTGATGGAGAAAACCGCAAGCAATTGCAGTTCGCAGTCAGCGCGCTTTCCGAAGCGATGAGCCCGGATAACTTTCTACTAACCAACCCCGTTGTCATGAAACGCACAGTGGAAACGCGCGGGCAGAATCTCGTGCGCGGTATGAAACATCTCATCACCGATCTTAAACGCGGCCAACTGACCCACACCGATCCCGACGCATTTACGCTGGGAGAGAACCTCGCGGCGACGCCGGGTAAAGTTGTTCATGAAACGCCCTTGTTCCAGCTTCTCCAATACAGTCCCTCGACAAAGGACGTGTATGAAGTGCCGCTCGTGATCTTCCCCCCTTGGATCAACCGGTTTTACATTCTCGATCTGACGCCAAAGAAAAGCTTTATCAAATGGGCGGTCGATCAGGGACTGACCGTGTTCGTCGTCAGCTGGAAATCGGCAGATGATACGATGGGCGATGTTGTGTGGGACGATTACATTCGCGGACAGATTGAAGCGATTGATTTTGTCCGGGCACGGCTCGAAGTGCCGTCTGTGCACGCAATCGGTTATTGTGTGGCAGGCACAACTTTGGCCGCGACCCTAGCGATTCTGGAGCGGCGCGGAGAAGCGGACAAGGTGAAAAGCGCAACGTTCTTCACCGCTCAGGTCGATTTTGAACGCAGCGGTGAACTCAAACATTTCATCAAAGACTCTCAGCTTGACATGATCGATCAGCTGTCACCCGAAGGGTATCTGGACGGGCGCTATCTTGCTGCGGCCTTCAACTCTCTGCGCGGCAAGGATCTGATCTGGAATTACGTCGTCAACAATTACCTGCTTGGCGAAGATTACCCAGCGTTCGATCTGCTGCATTGGAATGGAGATGTGACCAACCTGCCTTCTAAGTGGCACAACGAATATCTGCGCGATCTTTACCGCGACAATAAACTCGTCGTGCCGGACGCGATGCAAGCCGACGGAACCGCGATCGATCTGACACAGGTGAAGACACCCTCTTATGTGCAGGCCGGGCGCGAAGATCATATCGCACCTGCGGAAAGCGTGTGGCGGATCACCGATCATTTCACCGGGCCGCTGGAATTTCTTCTCGCAGGATCAGGGCACATTGCCGGAGTGGTGAACCCACCGGCTGCGGGTAAATACCAATACTGGACCGGGGACAGCAACGCTGCGTCGCTGAAGACCTTCATCGAAGGTGCACAGGAGCATCCCGGAAGCTGGTGGCCGCATTGGCTGGAATGGCTGGAAAGCCAAGCGGCGGACAGGGCGCCCGCAACCGGCAAGCGCAAGCCGGGAGGTCGCGGCGATAATGTGCTTGGCGATGCTCCGGGCACTTACGTCAAGACCAGATAGCGATAAGAAAATTTTTCGTACACGATATAATAGTCGCTTATTTATTATATATTTCAGACTATTAGGTGATTTATTGTGCAGTGCACAAAAACCTTGACTTCGCAGCTGCAATGCCTATTTTGTGCACTGCAACACGAAGCGAGGACATTATGGCTGAAGCCAATACGCAACCTGAACAGACGCCTGAAAAGACAGTGGCCAAAATCGACGCCGCTGCTGCCAAGGCTAAGGCCGACGCTGCTGCTAAGACTGCGCCTGCAGAAACAGTAAGCGCCAAGACTGTCGCGAAAGCGGTCGAAGCGGACGCGCCAAAACCAACTGCGAAAGCTGCGGTTGTAAAAGAGGCGGTCGCCGCCCCTGCAAAGACCACTGCTAAAGTAACTGCGAAGAAAGCATCGGCGAAGAAAACCGCTCCTGCTCGCAAGACTGCAGCGACGAAAGCCGCGGCTAAGAAAACTCCTGCTGCCAAAAAGCCAGCCGCCAAAAAGGCGCCGGCAACCGCAGCCAAAAAAGCGGCCAAAAAGGCTGCTCCTAAAACCACATCTTCTAATCCTGTTTCAAAATTGAAGGATACCATCATGGCTACTGCAAAAAAGACTGACGTGACTTCGCAAGCCAAAGAACTGGCTGCTGACGTTCAAGCCCGCGCGAAAACCGTATACTCGAAAGCTGGCGAACTCGCTGCTGGCGCAGGCGAATTTAACAAAGCTAACCTCGACGCAGTTGTTGAAAGCGGCAAAATCTTCTTCGACGGCGCGCAAACGCTCGTTCGTGAAAATGTTGAAACCGGTAAGACTGTTGTCAACATCGTAACCGAAGACGCCAAGAAGGTTGCCGCGATCAAGTCGCCTACCGAACTGGTGCAACTTCAGGGCGAAATCGCACGTCGCAATTTCGACGCCGTCGTTTCGTACGGCTCGCAGCGCACCGAAGCCTGGTTCAAGCTTTATAACGAAGCGTTCGCACCAATTTCGAACCGCGTGAGCGTCGCTGCTGAGAAGATCTCAAAGGCTGCTTAAGCAAAAACAGTTTCTAAACCGGGCCTCTCCTCTCTCTCCCAAACCCGGTTTATGGAAGCGCGCGAAAGCGCAAGAGCCGGACGGACCCGAAGTGGTCTGTCCGGCTCTTTACGTTGGAATGCCCGTCAATTGCATAGGCTGTACGTTAAGGCTTTGCGCGATAAGCACGCCAAGATACCTTGCGTACGCGCAAACGAATCCCATAATGGACCCTCATGGCCGACAATTTTCCAATCCTGACAGACGAAAACGCAAATTCGCCCTTCCCGCTGGTATTCGCCGCAGATGAGGGCGATGATGGCGCTGGCAAAGATGGCGATGGCGGCGACACCGAGATTGGGATCGCGACCAAAACGCGGACCAAGCCGAAAAAACCCAGTCAGTACAAAGTTCTGCTGCTAAACGATGACTACACTCCGATGGAATTCGTGGTGATGGTTCTCAAACGCTTTTTCAGCATGGATATTGAGCAGGCGACGCGTGTCATGTTGCACGTCCATCAAAAGGGTGTCGGTGTATGCGGCGTGTTCTCATATGAAGTGGCCGAGACCAAAGTGAATCAAGTGATGGACTTCGCCCATCAGAACCAGCATCCGCTTCAATGCACGCTCGAAAAAGCATGATCCAGCCACGCGGCCCGGCGCAATAAACTTCGATGCGTCAGGCCCATCATCCTGAACCTGACCCGGTCTTGCCGGGGCAAGAAAGCGTCTGGGATTACCCACGCCCCGCGATCGCGCAGCCGACAGAACGCCGTATTCAAATCTTTCATCGCGGATTAGAATTGGCCGACAGCCGCGGGGCATGGCGAACGCTAGAAACCAGTCACCCGCCAACCTACTATATCCCGCCGTCGGACATCGCGATGGAGCACCTCACTCCCAATCCGCACAGATCCATGTGCGAATGGAAGGGTCAGGCGCGGTATTTCGATATTGTTGCCGGAAATGACCGGATCAAGGCGGGTGCGTGGTCTTACCCCACTCCAACCCCAGCCTTTGCCGAGATCAAAGACTTCATCGCCTTTTATCCCGATCCGCTGGACCGGTGTTTGGTGGATGGGGAGCAGATCATTCCGCAGCCTGGCCAGTTCTATGGCGGCTGGATCAGCCAATACGAAGCCGGCCCGTTCAAAGGCGGACCTGGCAGCCGGTTCTGGTGATCCGCCTATAGATTTACGCAGTGTGTTCACCATCACCCGATTGCTACGCTTGTGGGCATGACGGCGCTTTGATTTCACGCTAGGTCCATGCAAGGGCATTCAAAACACCGAACCAACGGACCCCAACGGCTAACGGATCAAACGTGCTGAATTTTATTCCCAGTGTTGACCGCTATATTTTTCGGCTGGTGATCGTGCCGATGCTGGGCATCTTTGCCCTCGCGGCATCGCTTTTGATGCTCGACAAGATGTTACGCCTGTTCGATTTTGTGGCGGTCGAAGGTGGCCCGATTGGCGTTGTTTTCAAAATGCTGGCCGCGCTGATCCCCGAATATGCCAGCCTTGCGATTCCACTGGGTCTGCTTTTGGGTGTCCTATTGGCGTTTCGCAAATTGGCGACCTCTAGTGAACTGGATACGATGCGCGCAGTTGGCTTGTCCTACTGGCGCCTGCTGCGCGTCCCTTATGCGATCACTTTGGTGTTGGTCGCAGTCAATGTCGCGCTAGTGTTTTATATCCAGCCGCTCAGCCGCTATTATTACGAAGAGACCGAGTTTGAGCTGCGGTCAGGCGCGCTGGGCGCGTCGATAAAGGTGGGCGAGTTTACCACCCTTGCTGACCGGATGGCACTCAGAATTGAGAGAAGCGAAGATGAAGGGCAGCGCCTCATCGGCATATATGCTCGCGTTGCCAATTCGCGTGATCAGGTTTTAACAATCAGCGCCCGCGAAGGCAGCTTTTTATCCACTAGCGACGATCCAGACACGATTATCCTGCGTCTGACCGAAGGTACAATCATTCAAGACACGGGGAGCGAGACTCCACGTGTGCTATCGTTCAGCCGCCATGATTTGCCGATCGACTTGCCTGCGATCGAGCAATTTCGATCGCGCGGGGAGGCAAGCCGGGAGTATATCTTGCCTGAACTCCTGCGCATCGGATGGAGCGAAACGGGCACAGAAGCCGAGCGTGATGCCAGTCAGGCAACCTTCAATTATCGGATGGTCGAAGTGGTGATGATGCTGCTTATGCCTTTATTGGCGGTGGCGCTCGCGATTCCTCCGAAACGATCAACAAGCGCGCTGGGCGTGTTTGTGTCGATCATTCTTGTCGTGTCTTACCATAAGATCAATCAGTATGGGGAAGACATTGCCACGCTTGGCCGGATCGATCCGATTGTCGCATTATGGGGTCCGTTCGTTCTTTTTGCAGGACTTATATTGTGGATGTATTATCGCACCGCCTATGTGCCCGGCGGGCAAGCGTTGGGCGCGCTAGAAACCGTGTTTGGCAAACTGTCCAAACGCATCGGTAAATTATTCTCCCGCCGCAAACCGCCTTCGCTGGTTGCCGATCAAGTGCCAGCGGAATAAAGGGCGGGATAGACCGCGGACATATTCATGCAGCTCGATTTCTTCCCTTCACGCACGCTGACGATCTATTTGGCGAAGCTGTTTGTGGTGCGCATTCTTGCCGTGCTGGTGATGCTTGTGCTCGTGCTTCTCGCGCTCGACCTGCTGGGGTCCACTGGAGAGATCCTCGCACCCGAAGGCAATGGTCAGGCCGAAATTCTGCGATACGCTGGGCTAAGGGTACCGCAGCTTTTATCGCGCTTTCTGCCCTATTCCGTGCTGCTGGCGACACTCATCACGCTGGTAGCGCTCAACCAGAACAGCGAAGTGGTGGCTATGAAGGCCGCCGGGCTTTCGGCTCATCAAGTCCTTTCCCCGCTTCTGCTGACAGCTGCGGTTTTGTCCGTTGCCAGCTTCGCCTTTAACGAACGGATCGTAACGCGCGCCAATTCGACCTTGGCGGCATGGCAAGCGGCCGAATATGGACCAATACCAGAAGATTCCGGCGTGCGCTCCAATATCTATGTCACCGATGGTGCCAACATTCTAAGTGCCGCCACACTGGCCGGGTCTGGCGAGGCGATTAGGCTAACCAGTGTGACCTGGGATGCCCGTGGACCCGGAGGAATAGTAACCGAGCAAGTCCGCGCCGCCAGTGCGACCTATGCGGCCCCAGGCTGGCTGCTGAAAGATGCGCGGCGGTTCGAAGTGGGCGGCGTCGAAATTGAAGAACTGGGAACGGTCGTGGTTGGCGAAGACCTGACCCCGCAGCAAGTTGACCTGCAATCCATCGATATAGACGGGCAGTCTTTTTGGGAGCTGTCAGAAACAATTGATACATTTGAGGCTGCAGGGCGGCGGACTTCGGAAATGCGCGCGAAATGGTGGCACCGAATTTCAGGACCGCTGTCGGCGTTTCTGATGCCGCTGCTTGGGTCGATTGCGGCCTTTGGTCTTGCTCGCTCTGGTCAATTGTTTGTGCGTGCGATCATCGGCATGGCACTGGGCTTTGCCTATTTCGTTGTCGATAATGCTGCGCTCGCGATGGGAAGTTTTGGGGGATACCCACCTTTCCTTGCGGCATGGTCTCCGTTCTTCCTATTCGTTTTGGTCGGTGAGACAGTCCTTATCCGGACTGAAGAGTGATCATCTGATGAAGGCAACAAACTGGTCGTTGCGTCTTGCGCGACCTGCGGACGCGGACGCGATGCCAGCGATTGAGCGCGCTGCGGCGGCGCTTTTTGCCGGCGATCCCGATCTTGCAGAGTTTGACATCAACGACACTTGGACACCCGAAGACCTGCGCCGATTTATCCGCAAAGGGCATTGTCTGGTCAGCCATGTCGGCGATGAGATGGCCGGGTTTCTGGTTAGCGAGCCGTTTGGCCGGGAATTGCATATCTGGGAAATGGATGTGCATCCGCGTTTTGGGCGGCAAGGCATAGGCGCAGGGCTACTTCGCGCAGCCCAGATCGACGCGCGCAATTCTAGTTTCCGCGCTCTCACATTGACAACGTTTCGTGATCTTCCGTGGAACGCGCGGTTCTATGCTCGCCTCGGATTCGAAGAAGTCACCGCACTTGACGCCCATCCCAGGCTTGCCGGAGAATTGGCGAATGAAGCTGATGACGGCCTGCCTGCGGAAAGGCGGTGTGCAATGATCCATTTTCTCGACTAGCACAGGTTAAACGAACGCCAGCAATTCGTAAGGCAAAGGCTCTGTGTTATGTATAGCCCATTAAATCGCCACTCGGATTATATCGGAGCTTTTTGCATGAAAATCTCAATCAGCCTCACTCTAGTAAGCCTTTGCCTCGCAATCACTGGATGCAACAGCGCGCCCGAAGAACAGCCAGAAGACATCACCGAAGCCATTCCAGTCGATGCCGATGAGGCGGGCGTTTCAGGCGATAAGCGCAGACGTTGACGTGGTGGATGACGACCCGGCATCGGTCGGAGCGGATGGCGTTATGTCAGGATCGGCAAGTCAGGACGATCGCTCCGACACCATGATCCGTGGCAGCAACGCCGATAACGGACGAACGTCCCCTGACGGGCCCAATTCCAAATTGCAAAAGGCCGATCCTGTCGACTGATCCGGTTAACTTGCCCGGTGACCTTTCCCGGTAGCTTTGCCCGGTGATCTGAACCTCTCAACGGCGGACCATAGTGCTCCGCGCAATTTTGCCGACAAGATTGACGAGCCCCGGATGGTTGGCGCCCTCATAGGTTGATCCATCGCCCAATTCGCGATGAAGCCGGCGATGCGCTTCTGGTAGATCGTGATAGGGCATTGAGGGCATCAGGTGGTGCAGCGCGTGATAGCGCAATCCCACAGGAGCCCACACTTCGGCAATGCCCCCTGGAGGCGGAACATTGACGCTGTCGAGGAATTGAGCGGTCACTGTCATCGGATCGCCCTCATTTTCCCACAAATGTGCCACGAGCGTGCGCAGCTGATTGAGCAGCGCAGTGAAGGACACAATCGCCAGCCCGATCAGCAGCGGCCGCCAACCAACAGCAAAGGTGCTTGCGATCAGAGTGATGGCCCAAAGGCTGGCACCAGTTTCCTGCCACCGAACGCGTTTCGCAAAATCGCCGGTCGGCGGCTTACGGCGGAAATCGGGATTGATTGAGAGCGAGGAAAACCGCTCCCACGTAAAGGTTCGGACCGCCGGAATGACTGCGCCCAGCGGAACCAAGAGACCAAAACGCACAATGAAAGCAATCGGCGCAAGCAGCGCCACGATCACAAACAGCGGCAGGCTCCATGGTTTCATGAGCGCAAGTGGCAAATATTCCGGATCTTCGATCGTGCCATATTGCGTCCGCTTATGATGGATCACGTGCACACCTTCGTACATGAAACTGGGCGTCAGCATCGGGATACCGACCAGCACATTCCAGCCAGTGCGAAATCCGGGTAACGCGTCGCTGCGGATGTGCGTCAATTCATGGATGAACATCAGTGAGCGATAAAGTGCAAGCGATGCGATGATGCCAGCGATCACTGCCACGGCCAGATTACTTGCCAAGATCGCGGTAGCAATCCCGGCATAACCGACCGCGGTAGAAACAAGCATATCGGTCCAATAAATACTAGCGCGCGCCTCGCCCAGATCCTTCGTCAGGTCACGGGCAGCACGCAGCATATCCTTATCATCAACCGTCTGAAAATCGGCTCGCGTCGCGCGGCGCGTGTGGGCCATTTCGGCCGTGGAGGGAGTGATCGGTTGATGCATGGTCATAAGTATCGTCTTTATCTGCCCTCGCCTTAACGCATACTGGGCGGTTTCGGCAAACGGGCATTATCGGCAAGAGTGATCGACTAAACCGCGCCACAGGCTCGTACTGGCGACTTGCGCGTCTGACTTGCTCTAGCTAGCCGGGCAAAACACAGATGTTGGTCCTACAAACAAATACGAAAGAAGTCCACTTGATGGATGCGCAGATAAGCATTGAGGCAATCTCCGACAAGAAGGGCGAAGGCAAGAAAGGGCGCGCTCGCTTTGTCGATCTGGGCCGCGCATTCGCCGCGCGCGTCGAAAATTCGGTGCCGCAATTGCGCAGAGAACAGCTTGAACTGGTCGATCCTGATAAGAACCCTTTTTTCGGACATGCCCGCGCGCAGTTTTTTATAGCCCACAAAGACGGGCAGCCTGTTGGACGAATTTCGGCGCATATTGATGAAATGGCGCTGGAGATGCCGCCTGAACAAGGGTTTGGCCCCGGCACCGGAATGTTCGGTTATTTCGATGCAGAGGATGAAAGTATCGCAGCCAAGCTGATCGAAGCGGCTGAGGGTTGGCTGCGCGACCAGGGCATGACGCGCATAATTGGTCCGATTTCGCTGTCAATCTGGGAAGAGCCAGGATTGCTTGTCAAAGGTCAAGACCACAGCCCGGTTATCATGATGGGGCATCATCCTGCGCATTATGCGCCCTGGATAGAGCGGGCAGGTTTTTCGCTCGCAAAAACGCTTTACACTTACGACCTCGACATCAGCAAACCGTTCCCTCCATTGGTGCAACGTATTACCAAATCAGGGGAACGTAATTCGCGAATTAATGTCCGTCCGGTGCGTAAAAAAGATTGGGACACAGACGCTGCTATCATCCTCAATATTCTGAATGACGCGTGGTCGCAGAATTGGGGCTATGTCCCGCTGACACCGGAAGAAGTCGCCTATACTGGTGTAAAGTTGAAACCGATTATCCATGAAGATCTTAATATGATCGCAGAGGTCGATGGGCGTCCAGTCGCCTTTATGCTAACATTTCCAGACATCAATCGCGTGCTGAAACAGATCAATGGCAGGTTGTTCCCATTCGGGTGGTTTTCACTGCTGCGTTGGCTGCGTAAACCGACAAAATCCGATATGCGCGTACCCTTGATGGGCGTGCTCAGGGAATTTCAGAATTCTCGTATGGCTAGTCAATTGGCTTTCATGATGATCGACCGGATCAGGGAAAGTGCGGCCGGAAGACTTGAATCAGAACGCAGCGAGATCGGCTGGGTGTTGGAGGATAATCAAGGGATGGTAGCGATTGCCGACACGATCGGCAGCGCGGTGAACCGCGAATATTCAATTTACGAAAAAACCATCAAATAATCGCATTACCCTGCGTGTTTAGTTGCATTTTTTGAAACGCTTTTCTCGCTCGCGCATTGAAGAGGGATGTCTAGCATTGCCCTTCGAAAAGCTCAAAAATCGGCGCTCCCGCAAAAGGTGATTGTCGTAGAAGACGATGCGGTGCTTGGCCTGACCATCGAACAAACATTAATTGATGGCGGGATTGGCGAAGTTACAGTCTGCTCCACCGCCGCATGCACTTTGAGCAAGCTGCGCGCTGGATCTTACGATGCGGTGGTACTGGACGTGCACCTCGCCGACAGCGATGAAGGATGGGAAATTGCAGAACTGGTAACAGCGCTGGGCGAAAAGGAAGTGCGTATCGTGTTTCAGACCGGAACCCCGGAAGAAATACCCGCCGATATCCGCCAACTGGGTCCGGTCCTGACGAAGCCTTACGACCCGCAAGATTTGCTAGACGCGCTGCGTCATAAACCGGTCGCAGGATTGCTTTCAATGCTGCTGCGGCGTTGAGCCTACTTTATCAATGGCGATCGTGAACGTTGACAACAACTGTCGAAAACAACCTGCGGGAGTGCCTGGCCAAACGAAAAAAAGGCCTCCACTCATTGCGAGGGGAGGCCTTTCGGGATCGTATCACCAGCCGCTTGGACGGGAGGGGGGTCTCGGCGGTGATATTACCATAATGCTCTGCCAGGAAAGGCGTTCCCGGCACCGTAATTTTTTTTCAATCAAGCATCATATCATCTAGAGCCAAGACCAAATTTAGGCCAAGGCAGAAGCAGATTAGAGCCAAAATTTTTGTGTTTCCCCATCAGTTGAAGACTGGGGCGAAAACCAAGGGCGACGTAGCTGAATTGTGCAGCTATGGCTCTTTTGAAACATTATATGCAGAGCGTATTGCAGGAGAAAACTATGTCATTGGGTCAGCAAGTCGCAGCAGATCTTCCGTTCTTGCGCAGATATGCACGGGCGCTAACCGGCTCTCAGACGACAGGAGACACGTTTGTCAGAGCAACATTGGAAGCCGCACTGGCGGATGACGATTTGAAAGAGTCCCTGAACGGTGGGCGCATTGCTCTTTATAAGGCGTTCAACAAAGTCTGGTCGAGCGCATATATGGAGATTGAAAGCTCTGCTGAGATTGGCAGCGAACATGAAACTGGGGCGCAGAACAGCTTGGGTGCGATCACACCGCTTAATCGGCAGGCACTTTTGCTTACGACGCTAGAGGATTTTTCTGCCGAGCAAGCGGGGCAGATTATGGAATTGGAAACTGCGCAGGTCCAAAGCCTTATCGCCGAAGCTGTGAACGAAATTGACCGCGAACAAGCGACATCGGTGCTCATTATCGAAGATGAGCCGCTGATTTCCATGCAGCTTGAAGATCTCGTCACCTCACTTGGCCATGAAATTTGCGGCACCGCCGCGACGCGGACTCAAGCTTTGGAAGTCGTGGCTGAGAAAAAACCTGGTTTGGTGCTTGCCGATATTCAGTTGGCGGACGGTTCTTCTGGACTGGACGCTGTGGACGATATCTTGGCAATCGGTAGCGTGCCGGTGATCTTCATCACCGCCTACCCTGAGCGTTTGCTAACCGGCGACCGTCCAGAACCGACCTATCTTGTGACGAAGCCGTTTCAGGAAACGACAGTGCGTGCTGCAATCAGCCAGGCGCTGTTCTTTGGATCAAGTCGCCCGCTGGATTGAGCCCACTCTGGCAAATCAATTAGGGGGTCACCGATCAGGACGCCGGTGCGCGCGCTTCGCGAATTTGGAATTCGCCGCGGCTGCGCACCGGTACCCCCATAACGCAGCGGACGCCTTCGGGAAGGAATTCCAGTTCCACGCGGTTCTTTAACTCGTGTGCGATGATCTTCTCGATGAGTTCTGTGCCGAAACCGCGCTTTCGCGTTTCTGCAACGACGGGCCCGCCCCGTTCGATCCATTCAACTTTGGCCAGCTTGTCTGATTCGAGATGCCAACGAACTGCGACCGTCCCGGAATGTTCGCTCAGTGCACCGAATTTGGCTGCGTTTGTCGCCAGTTCATGGATGGCCATACCGAATGACAAGGCGTCATTGGGCGCGAGTTGAACGGGTGGCCCGTCGATCGACAAATTGGCATTCTTTGCCTGAACAAAATGCTGCGTTTCCGTTTCAATTACGGAGGTCATAGAGACAGTTCCCCACTTCGATTCTGACAACAAATCGTGCGTGGCAGATAGCGCTCTGATCCGACCATCCAGGCTGGCCGCGAAACTATCGAGGTCGGTTGCACGTCGCTTGGTTAGCGACAGAATTGACAGCACATTGGCCAACGCGTTCTTCACTCGGTGGTTGAGCTCCCGGCTTAATGAATTCCGGATCGAATGCTGTTCTTCATAGAAAGCGAGGCGCGTCTGGTCTTCGATCGCCTGCACGGCAAGTAGGCGGAGCACCAGCATCAGCAGACTGGCAAGTGCAAGGCCAGCGACCAAGGTCACCATCGAGAGCGCGCCCAGCGGCCCCGCACCGGCGGACTCGATCACCAGTGTAAAATCTCGGTTGGCAATTCTCACCGGCTGTTCAAACGTTTCGTTTCCTGCTGAGCCAAGTGAGCGCGACACGATCAAATTGGAGCTCTGCGCCGGCCCATCAAACAGACGCACGCCCAATTCGGTTGGCGGCGCTCTGTCGATCGCAGCATCCAAAAATTTATCGGCATCAAATGTGCTGAAAATAAACCCTGCCAGTTCACGCGCTTGTGTTGGGGAGTCGGAAACTGGTCTGAAAACTGGCATAAAAATCACGAAACCGGGCACCCCACTTTGGTCCGATTGTTCTAGCTCGATCTTGCCCGATGCAGTTGGCATGACGGTCCGCCGAGCTTGATCCATCGCTGCCGCACGAGCGGGTTCAGAATACATGTTAAAACCCAAAGCCTGCCGATTGCGGCTCGTATCAGGGGAGAAATAGGTCACAGGGGCGACCCTATCTTGTCCTGGTGTCAAGGCCGGCCGGATCGCAGCATAAAACGGTTGGCGGCCGCGAACTGATTGCAAAAATGCGTCAGCTTTATCGGACTCGATTACGGTAGCCCAGCCGATCCCTTCGGCGCCACGGTAGCTTTGATCGAGCCTCAATTCTGCGACAAATTGGCTAAATGTTTGGCGATCAACCTCTTCCATCGCCGAAAATAGCGCTGCCCCGGCGCGAAGATAGGATGCAAAGCTGTTTCCGCGCCGATCCAGACCTGACGCGATTGAAGATGCATAATCGCGCACTTCTTCGCGGCTGCGCTCGTTTGCATAGCTCTCGATCGAATAGACGCTCAAAAATGTCATTGCAGCGATGAGCAGAAACAGCGTTATCGGCAACGCACGCGGAAACTTTAGCAGCAACCCTCGCGCGCGCCCGCTTTCACGAGGAACATCGCTATATGCCGCCTTTCCTGACGCTGAACTGCTCTGACGGGTAATTGTTCGATCTCCGACATAGACAACCAATACAATTTGGGCCTTGTGCAGGGAACAAAAGACAAGCAGCATCGTTCCCGTATTGCGCCGCGAAATACGTCAGCGGCGTGCGCCATAGAACGCAGAACGAATTGCTTGGCGCGATACTGAATTTGAACGGACCGGAACATGGCATCCAAACAAGACAGACAGAATGCCGGCGGCGACGGTACTGAAACGGACCCAGCATGGGCCAATGGCTTGAAGCAACTCTACGACGAGGTCGTGGAAGAACCACTTCCCGATGCATTTATGGACCTGCTTGCGGAGCTCGATTCCCCTGATCAATCCAGCGTTGAATCGAAAAAGTCTCCCTTAAACAGAGGTCGCTCATAATGGCTGATAAACCGCCGTCTCCCGAACGTACACCTGCGGAAAAGGCGGACTTCAAGCGTGAATTGACCGAGGTGGTGCCGCATCTGCGTGCGTTTGCCCGCGGTTTATGCGGCCGCCCGGACATGGCCGATGATCTGGTGCAGGAAGCCATGTTGAAAGCATGGGCAGCACAGGCTCGGTTTGAGCCTGGGACTTCCATGCGTGCCTGGACCTTTGTAATTCTGCGTAATGCCTATCTTACCGATATGCGTCGCAACCGATTTCGCGGTGAATATGATGAAGGGGTTGCGGAGCGAATTTTGACCGCGCCTGCCGGGCAGGAAGAGCCAATTCATCTTTCGGACATGCACCGTGCGCTTCTCACTTTGCCGCCAGAACGGCGAGAGGCGCTTTTGCTCGTCGGTGCAGGTGGCTTTTCGTATGAAGAAGCAGCGGAAATTTGCGGTTGCGCCATCGGCACAATCAAAAGCCGCGTAGGCCGGGCAAGAGCAACGTTAACTTCGATGTTGGAGGACGGCGATATTCCTCAGCGCGCAATCGGCGATGATATCGCACATAGCGCCATTCTACAGGAATTGGATGATGTGGCGGCTGGTAACGGTGTTGCTGCGTCCAAAGGCTAGATTACAATAAAACAAGGGGTGCTTGGCTAAGCAGCGCTGCGCTGTAATAGTCCGGTCACGAAACAGAACCGGTACCACAATGGACAGCCAAGCGCCCGAAAAAGCACCTCTTAGTGACACCGCTCGCCGCCGCAATCAGCGACGTCTGGTTTTGGCTGAGCAAGAATTGCGTTTGATGTCCGCGCTGGTCTTGCTGATCGGTGTAGGCCTGTTTCTCGCACTGCCGTTCGTTTTGTCGATCGGGTCAGTGGTATTTTTACCGCTTGTGACGGCCCTGCTCCTGACGATCTTGCTTTCACCCTTGGCCGACCGGTTGGCAAAATTTGGACTGCCCAATGTGATGGCATCGCTTGGCTCTCTTGTGGTGTTCTTGGGCATCCTCCTGCTATCGCTCGCTCTGATCCTTCAACCAGCGCTTGCGCTGTTCGATCAAATACCAGAGATTTCGCGGGTCGTCGGCGACCGGCTGAGCACATTTCGTGATGAATTTGCCTGGCTTGGCATGCTGAATGATGAGCTTGGCAAGATTATGGGCGATTCGCGTACGCGCGAGGTGGTGCTGGCTACGCCCAGTCTGCTTCAGGAAATCGCTTTCGCCACGCCTAGTGTTGTGGTCGAAGTGCTGATCATGTTCCTGATGGCGTTTTTCATGATCGAAGCGCGCGTGCGTCTGCGTCGTCATCTGCTGTTTGATCGCGCAAGCTTTGGCTCGAGCGTGAAAGCAGCGCGTGTCATGCGGGAGATACAGGACCGGGTTGCCGCTTACATCATGACAGTGGGCCTCATTAACGCATGCGTCGGTATCGTCGTCGCACTGGGTGCTTGGGCGCTGGGTGTCGATGCGCCGATTATGTGGGGCGGGTTGGCAGCTATTCTCAATTTTATTCCATACATTGGCCCGCTCGCAATGATCGGATTGCTGGGGCTATTCGGGATCGGAACGGCTGAGACTGTTTTCCTCGGCCTCATCCCCGCTGCAGCCTACATTGCCCTGCACACGATTGAGGCCAATGTCGTCACGCCGTCTATCCTTGGCGCGCGTTTCACCATGAGCCCAGTGATGATCCTGATTGCCCTGTCTTACTTCACTTGGGTCTGGGGCGTTCCGGGCGCGCTTCTTTCAGTGCCAATCCTACTGACTTTGACAGCATTTTTCGACCACATTGGCAGGCCCAACCTGGTTGGCTTTATCTTTGGCGAGCCATTGTTCAAAAGTGATGTCTTCGAACGCGGGCTTGAGGATGATCAGGCCGGGCCTTCTCTGTCGTAAAAGGGCAGCGCACTAATCCCGGCTGCGATCCACTGCGCTCACCACCGCGACATTCATCGTCACATTCGCCAATGTCCGCATGATATCGGGCACCATTTCGACCGCAACCAGCAGAACTAACGGTTCGATTGGCACCCCCATCGCCAATGCAATTGGTCCGATCGACACCACAAAACTGATCGATCCGGGCAGGCTGACTGATCCCACGCTAATGATCAGCGCTACCATTATTCCCGCAATCGCCAGCGCAGGCGTGATCTCTATCCCCGCAAGCGCAGCGACATACAGCGCCACCGCCATATTCATCGCGGGGCTCGTTGCGCGAAAGATTGCCACTGCCAGCGGCAAAACAAATTCACTCGTGCTTGACCGCAATTTCAGACGGCCAGCACTGTCGAGCATCGCAGGCAGGCTGGCGAGCGAGCTTTGCGTAGACACAGCCACCGCCTGTGCGGGCAACATCGCTTTGGCAAAACGCAGCGGGTTGATGCCCCCCAGCGCCCAAGCGAGAACGTAAGCGAGCACCAGAATAAACCCGCCCATCGCCGACACGACTAAAATGTAATGCGCCAGCGCAGCAAAGGCCCCACCCCCACTTCGTAACCCAACGCCAAAGGCCAGTGCCAGCACCCCGACAGGTGCAACCCACAGCACCCAACCGATGATGAGCAGCATCACGTTGGCGAGCGAGTGGAAGAAGCCCAGCATGCGTTCGCCTTGATCCGCCGGCAGACGGGTGATCGCAATGGCAAACAGCGCAAAGAATATCGTCAGCGGTAGCATGGCGGTCTCTGCCGCCGCCGCGATGATATTGGGCGCAACTAGCGAGGACAAAAAGTCCAGAATGCCCGGCACTTCTTGCGCGCCCTCTGGCACCTCTGACAGGAAGCCGCTGGCGCTTTGCGGGATTGGAACAATGGTCAGCAGCCACGGAAGCACAGCGGCGGTGAACACCCCGCCCGCGATTAGCACCCCAAACACCAAGGCCAAGAACCGGCGCGCCGCCGCCCCTGCTCGCGCCGCTTGCACCATTTGCGACAGACCCAGCACCAAGAGCGCAGCAACCAGCGGGATGATCGTCATCTGCAACGCACGCAGCCACAATGTGCCCACCAAACCGGCCGCAGAAAGCAGCCATTCGGGCAATTGCGCGCTCGACAAAAGCACTCCCAGACCCAATCCGACAATCAACGCCGTAAAGGTTGCGATCACTGGCAGACGGATCGCTACGAGTTCAAAACCGCTATTCGCAGCGGAACCCGCGATACGGCCATTCAAACCGTCCGCTCCTTTTTCACTGGGATCACTCAACAATTCGGTTCCTTCTTGGGCGCGTCGGGCCTTCCCTTCCGGCGATAACCACGCCAGAAGCCCCTGACAAATAATCGCAGACATTAATGAGGTTTGATCCGGCATGACACGCAAGTTCTTTGGCACTGACGGCATCCGCGGGCGCACCAATGCCGGGGTCATGACGGCGGCAACCGCAATGCGCGTTGGTCAAGCGGCGGGCAATTACTTTGTCCGAGGCGGGCACCGGCACCGCGTCGTGATTGGCAAGGACACGCGACTGTCGGGCTACATGATGGAGAGCGCGCTGGTGGCAGGTTTCACCAGTGTCGGCATGGATGTCATCATGACCGGCCCGCTCCCTACCCCGGCAATTGCGCTGCTCACCCGCGAAATGCGGGCCGATCTGGGTGTAATGATCTCCGCCAGCCACAATCTCTATCCCGATAACGGGATCAAGCTGTTCGGCCCCGATGGCTTCAAGCTTTCAGACGAGGCCGAGGCCGAGATAGAAGCTTTGCTGGAAGTGGAACCAAAGCTCGCTTCGTCCGAACTGATCGGACGGGCGCGCAGGATCGAAGACGCGCGCGGCCGGTATATCCATGCGATCAAGAATTCTGTCGGCAGCGATGTGCGTTTTGACGGGCTTAAAGTCGTCGTCGATTGCGCGCACGGAGCCGCGTATCAGGTCGCGCCGTCGGCCATCTGGGAATTGGGTGCAGAGATCATCACGCTGGGCGTCAATCCTAACGGCACCAACATCAATGACGGCGTCGGATCAACCGCCATAGAAGCGCTACAGGCTAAAGTCGTCGAAGAAGGTGCGCACATCGGCATTGCTTTGGATGGTGATGCGGACCGCCTGATCGTGGTCGATGAAAAAGGCACAAAGGTGGACGGCGATCAGATCATGGCGTTAATCGCGACGCGAATGCATGAAAAGGGCGCTCTGACCGGGGGCGGCGTCGTCGCGACGGTGATGTCCAACCTAGGGCTGGAGCGGTATTTTGAAGGGCTCGGTCTGACGCTTGAACGCACCAAAGTGGGTGACCGCTATGTGCTGGAACGGATGAAAGAGGGCGGCTTTAATATCGGTGGGGAGCAGTCGGGGCACATGATCATGCTCGACCATGGAACCACCGGTGACGGATCCGTGGCGGCCTTGCGGGTTTTGACCAGCCTTGTCCGCAGCCAAAAACCTGCCAGCGAAATCCTGCATTTGTTCGATCCTGTGCCGCAGCTGCTCAAGAACGTGAGATACGAGGGCGGTGCGCCGCTGGAAAACGACGCCGTCAAATCAGTCATCGCTGCGGCGGAGGCTGAGTTGCAAGGCAAAGGGCGACTCGTGATCCGGCCCTCAGGCACAGAGCCGGTCATTCGCGTCATGGCAGAGGGCGACGACGCTTCTCAAGTCGAAGCCGTGGTCGACCGTGTGTGCGACGCCGTGCGCGCGGCGACTTAGGGAAAGCTGATGCTTCAAATGCGCCCCGATTGCGAACGCTGCGGAAGCGACCTTGCGGCAGAGGCGCCCGGCGCCTTCATTTGCAGTTTCGAATGCACGTTTTGCGCTGTGTGTGCAGAGAGCCTCGATGATGTTTGCCCCAATTGCGGCGGTGAATTGATGGACCGCCCCGTTCGCGCCTTGGCCTTACACGACAAATTTCCACCCAGCCGTGAGCGAAAGTTTAAAGGATGAGCGAGCCAGCCACAAATCCGGTGCCAAAACCCCCGCCCCGTATTCTGGCCATCGCCGGATCGGATTCCTCTGGCGGTGCTGGTGTTCAGGCCGATATCAAAACGATCACTATGCTCGGCGGCTATGCCATGACTGCAATTACAACGGTCACAGCGCAGAACACCGTCGGAGTGCAGGCTATCGCCCCGCTGGCAGGAGACGTGGTGGGGCAGCAAATCGCCTCATGCATCAGCGATATCGGCGTGGATGCAGTGAAGATCGGGATGCTGCATGATGCAGATATCATCGCGCATACCGCGAAAGCTCTGGTGGGATTAAACGTGCCCATCATCCTTGACCCTGTGATGGTCTCCACCAGCGGGGCCGCGCTGATTGATCCCAAAGCAATCGCCGCCATGCGCGATTTGCTGTTTCCTATCGCGACCCTGATCACTCCCAATCTTTCCGAACTTGGCCATCTGGTTGGACGCAATCTGACCACCAGCCAGCACTTGGCAGACGCCGCCGAAGAATTGAGCGTTGCAACGGGCGCGGCGGTTTTGGCCAAGGGCGGGCACACCCCTGATCAGCGGATCATCGACATATTGATACTGCCCCGTGCACAAGGCGCCGAGCGAGCCATCCAGTTTGATCACGCGCGGATCGATACGCCGCACACCCATGGCACCGGTTGCACCTTATCGAGCGCTGTGGCCACTCTGCTCGCACATGGCCAGCCGCTCGAACACGCTGTTCGGCTGGGCCGAAATTTTGTGCTGCGTGCGATCAAAGCGGCGCCGGGCTTTGGCGCGGGCAATGGTCCTTTGGGGCATGGCGGGGTGCGCGCTGGATAAGGTCGCGCAACCAAACGTTACAATGCGCGACTTTTCGAAGGTACATTAGTGCGCCAATCAATCCTCCAACGAATTTGAGAGGATCAAAATGCGCATTCCGCTACTCACGATCGCAAGCGGCGCGGCTGCTGCGCTTACTAGCCTAGGCATACCATCTGCCGCACAAGCGCATGATCTTAGCGAACATGGCTCTGCCGAAGAGCACGATGCAGCCGTTTCGTTGCCGGTCGGAGATGGCCGCGTGACCACGCAAGGCCCGCAATTCGGCTATGTGTATTCCTGCACCAGTGAGTTTCGAACCGGCGGGGCGCGCCATTATGGCGATTGGCTCGTCGGCAACCGCTGGTATCCCGAACAAAAAATCGCTGTTTCAGGCGCAAAGTCTTGGCCAGAAGCGTATTTCAGCATGGTCGCCAATGGGGACACTGTAAACGTCCGCATGAACAACCTCCCGACCAATCACCCCACTGGTACCTTCCCGGTTTCGCAAGACGATCCGGCATATGAATATGACACCAACCCCAACCCCATTGCCGCGCAGCATCTGGAGTTTTCGATCCCTGCCCGGCCCGTGATGGCGAACACACCGGGTTGCCTTCGCCGTGGCATGATCGGCTTCACAGCGAACGGGGTCGCTCTTTACAACGCTTTGGACGATGCCGGTTTGGATGCAGCCGCGCATGAGGTTCAGGACTCGTGCGGCGGGCATCCTTCTGGTCGCGGGCAATATCATTACCACGCCGGTTCACCCTGCATCCCCGGCGTAAAAGAGAATGCCGTCATTGGTTGGGCCATTGATGGATATCCTATCATGGGCTTTGCCAGCGAAAGCGGCGGGGCTTTTACCAATGATATGCTCGATGAGTGTCACGGCCACGCGCAAGGTGTGTCCATAGATGGCCGCGACTATTCCTACGCCTACCGGCTGACGGCGGAATACCCCTACACGGTGGGCTGCTACAAAGGGGTCGTGCTGCGAGAAACCAACCAGCAGATCCGCGAAGGCCTCAATGATCGGCGCGTGCGCGGCGGAGGTCGGCGTCAGGACAATCGGCAGCGACCAACCCGGAACTAGCGCCCTAAGCTGCCTATTTTCGCAACTCGTAAAATTCGGCGATATGCTCCCATGCCTCTTCCGCGGTTTCGCACCAGTGGAACAGGTCCAAATCCTTCTTTGCAATCGTGCCTTCTTCGGCAATCGCTTCGAAATCGATCACACGGGTCCAGAAATCCTTGCCAAACAATAGGATCGGGATTGGTTTCATCTTGCCGGTCTGGATCAGCGTGAGCAGCTCAAAGAACTCATCAAACGTCCCAAAACCGCCCGGGAACACCGCCACGGCACGCGCGCGCAGCAGGAAGTGCATCTTGCGCAGCGCGAAATAGTGAAAGTTGAGCGAGAGATAAGGGGTCACGTAAGGATTGGGTGCTTGCTCATGCGGAAGCACGATATTCAATCCGATAGATTCGCCGCCTGCATCGCTAGCGCCGCGATTACCAGCCTCCATAATCGACGGGCCGCCGCCGGTTGTGACAACGAACTGACGCTTGCCATCTTCAATGATTGCCTTTTCAGAAACCAGCCGCGCGAGCTTATAAGCTTCCTCGTAATATTGCGCTTTTGCCGCGAGATTTGCCGCGACCTTTTGTTCATATTCGGTGCCGCTCTTTGCCGCGTCGATTTTCGCCTGCGCTTGCTCTGGCGATGGGATACGAGCTGAACCATACATCACCATGGTTGATCCAACCCGCGCTTCATCGAGCAGCATTTCTGGCTTCAGCAGCTCAAGCTGAAAACGCACCGGGCGCAATTCGTCGCGCAACAGAAAATCGTGATCGCTAAACGCGAGCTTGTAGGCGGGATGCTCCGTCTGCGGAGTGCTTTCGGGCGATTCGTCGGCAAAGCGACTTTCTTCGCCCGCGCGGTAGAACTTACGGTCGGTAAGGTCGTGATCATTTTGCTTGTCAGTCATGGCACTCAACTAGGCGTGCTGGCACATAGCGGCAAGCTGCCAAGCAACGATTTGCCCGCCGGATTATCTAAATTTTTGCTACATAATGCCGAAGGATTGGATGCCCCGTGAGGATTCGAACCTCAATTGACGGAGTCAGAGTCCGCAGTCTTACCATTAGACGACGGGGCATCAACGCGCTGTGCGTGAGAGGGCAAGTGTGCCCTCGTGCTGCGCAAGCGGCGCCTCCTAGATTTCGGAATGCTCGTGGTCAAGACCGAGCTTGCTTGCTCTGACAGCCTGCCCCTGTTAGCCTTGTCTTCAGGTGCTGGCGCCGATTTTGCGTCAGTGATATGAAAGAATGACTTATGGCGGATAGCCTTCCGCCGGACGCACAAAAAGGTGCTGGTAAAAAACGGAGCGGCAAGTCCGGCAAAGTAGCCGATTTTCGCTACAAACGCTCCCACCAGCCCGGCAAACGATCCGGCCTCAATAGCGGCGTCAATGCGCGCGGGTCATCCGGTCAGGCCCAACCGCAGGTGGCTCCGAATTCAGTGACAACTGCAATGGGTGCACCGCGCAAGGGCGAGGCATATGCCGCGCTTGATCTGGGCACCAACAATTGCCGCCTGCTGATCGCCCGGCCCTCTGGCAAAGATTTCACCGTCATCGACGCATTCAGCAGAGTTGTGAAACTGGGCGAAGATCTCGCCACAACCGGGCGGTTGTCTGATGAGGCAATGGACCGGGCACTTGGCGCGCTGATGATTTGTGCCGACAAGTTGCGGCGCCGCAATGTCAGATTAGCGCGCTCAGTCGCAACAGAGGCCTGCCGCCGGGCCGCAAATGGCAACGCTTTTATTGAACGCGTTCGGCAGGAAACCGGGATTGTCCTCGATATTATCAGCGCTGAGGAAGAAGCCCGGCTTGCGGTTCTGGGCTGCCATATCCTGCTCGAACAAGGCGAAGGCCCTGCTGTCATCTTCGATATTGGCGGCGGCTCGACAGAACTGGTGCTGGTTGAGCCGGTCGGCCAAAGCGGTAGCCGGGTACCGCGCATCATCGATTGGCAGAGTGTGCCGTGGGGTGTTGTTTCGCTGACCGATACGGTTTGCCGTTCGGGTACGGGGCGCGACGCGCGTTTGGATCGCTATGCCCGGATGCGCGACGTCGTGTCTGGTAGTTTTGCGCCTTTTGCGGAGCGGATCGCTGATGCGGCGAAATGCGCCGATATCCGGCTGTTGGGCACCAGTGGCACGGTTACGACTTTGGCCAGCCTGCATCTCGAATTGCCGCACTATGACCGCAAAGCAGTCGACGGCTTGATCGTGCCCTCGCATGCAATGCGCACGATCAGCACAGATTTATCTGCGATGTCACCCGATGAACGCAGCACACTGCCTTGTATCGGCCAAGACCGCGCCGATCTTGTTGTGGCGGGGTGCGCAATTCTCGAATCGATCCTAGATCTCTGGCCTGCCGAAAGGCTGGGTGTGGCTGATCGAGGAATTCGTGAGGGCATTTTGCGCAGTCTGATGGCGGCTGAACGACAAAGTGAGCGAAGTTTGAAAGCTCTGCACGAAAATCGTGCGAGCAACGACCCACATAGAGAAGGCGGCTAAGCCGATGTCACGTTCTGGCAAAGATCCCGACCGCCGCGTAAAGTCGGCGAAGAAGCGCACCGCCTCGCAAGTCCGCTGGCTTGAGAGACAGTTGAACGACCCTTATGTCAAACAAGCGAAGGCTGATGGGTATCGCAGCCGTGCGGCGTATAAATTGAAAGAACTGGATGAGCGATTCAAGCTGATTCGCGGTTCGAAACGCGTAGTCGATCTGGGCATTGCGCCAGGCGGCTGGAGTCAAGTCGTGCGCGCCAAAGCGCCTAAAGCGGCGGTCGTCGGGATTGATCTGTTGCCGACTGAGGCGATTGAGGGCGTCACGATCTTTGAAATGGATTTCATGGATGACGCTGCGCCCGCCGCGCTAGAAGAGGCGTTGGGCGGACCGCCCGATCTTATCCTGTCAGATATGGCGGCCAACACGGTTGGGCACAAACAGACCGATCACTTGCGCACAATGGCACTGGTGGAAGCCGCGGCTTGGTTTGCGACTGAGACATTGGATAAAGGCGGCGCATTCGTCGCCAAAGTGCTGGCCGGCGGTACTGATGCCGAATTGCTCAACCTGCTGAAAAAGCATTTTAAGAGCGTCAAACACGCCAAACCCCCGGCGAGCCGTAAAGGCTCATCCGAGTGGTATGTCGTCGCTCAGGGTTTCAAAGGGCGCGATTAAAACGCCGAACTTTGATAAGGTTAGAAGATTATTCGGCTGCTTCTGCTGCGGCGGTTTGTTCAGAAGTGCCTTCAGCCGCATTCTGATCTGCTTCAGCATCAGCCTCCACATCAGCTTCCGCGCCTGATTCTTCTGCAGCCGCTGCAACAAACTCAGGAACCGGCAGGTTTGAACCGTTCGAATTCATATACAGCGCCACCGCGGCGCGGTCTTCGATGCTGGATAGCCCGGCAAAGCCCATCTTGGTTCCATCAATGTAACCGCGAGGATTGTTGAGCCAATCGTTCATTTCGTCCCAGCCCCACTGGCCGCCGAAACTAGCCATGGCTGAGCTGTATTCATATCCAGCAGCATGCGAACCGATACCAGATCCCATAATGCCGTAGAGGTTGGGGCCGACACCATTCGCGCCGCCTTGATTAATCGTGTGACAGGCCGAACATTTGGCAAAAACCCGCTCACCAGCGGAAACATCAACGCCATCCATGTTAAGCGCTTCCGCCATGGTCATCTGCGCCGCTGCGCCGCCTTCTTCTTCCACGCCTTCGATAATATAGCCCAAAGTTTCAGGGCGCTGTGGATCACCACCGTGAAACACTTTGCCAGCCACAATGGAAAGACCAAGGCCAAGCCCGGCTGCGAACAGCACCCAGCCCGCTACGGTGTTGAACATATCGCCTGAGCCCGCTTCGGTGCTCTGCGCTGCGTCATTGGTTGTTTTTTCTGTCATTTCGGCGTCCCCATAATGCCGCCCTTGTGCCCGTGCAAGGTCAAACGCATCACCAATCGGTGCACGAATTGCAAGCTCGCGTTTTTACTCGTGCTGTGGATGCCCATTTTGCCCCCTTGCCGCCTTAGCGTCTGCACTCTAGCAGAACCGCAATTATGCGCAGTTTTCCTGGCCCCGCCTTAGCCCTTGTCGACGATCTGCGCAAAGCCGCAGAAAATGATCCCGCGCGCGCCATCGCGTTTCAGGGATCGCCCGGCGCCAATTCTCACAGGGCCGCAATGGAAGCGAGGCCCGGCAATTTGCCTCTGCCCTGCTTCAGTTTCGAGGACGCGCTTGAGGCGGTAAAAGATGGCCGCGCGGGCCATGCGATCATCCCGATTGAAAATTCCCAACATGGCCGGGTGGCAGATATCCACTTTTTGCTGCCGGAAAGCGGCCTGACGATTGTCGGTGAATATTTCATGCCGATTCATCACGCGCTGATGGGAATCGGTCCGCGAACATCTGACGATACATTTGAAGCGGCCTACAGCCATCCGCAGGCGCTGGGCCAATCACGGGTGTTCTTGCGCGACCGAGGGATCGTGCCGCTCAGCTATGCCGACACGGCAGGTGCGGCAGCATTTGTGAAAGAGCGCGGCGACCCGAAGCTCGGCGCGATTGCCCCTGCGATTGCAGCGGAATTGTACGGTCTCGACATTGTGGAGGAACATGTCGAAGACAGTGACGATAATATGACCCGTTTCGTCATCCTTGCCGATCAACCGACGTTTCTTCACGTTGAAAAAGATCAGCCAGCGATGACCACCTTCATCTTTGAAGTGAAAAACATCCCAGCTGCTTTGTACAAGGCGATGGGCGGGTTCGCGACCAACGGTGTCAATATGACCAAATTGGAAAGTTATCAGCACGGCACCAGCTTTTCTGCGACGCGATTTTACGCAGATATCATCGGCGTGCCCGGCGATCCGGCGGTGGATCGCGCACTGGAAGAATGCGCATTTCATTCCAAGGAATTGCGAATCCTCGGCACCTATCCGCAGGGACGAAAACGCGGCTGAAAGCAACCGACATGCGCGGCGAACGCTTTATCTGCTGCGCAAACTCATAATAGGCCGAAATAATTGAGCCGATTAGCGATCCGAAGTGGTTGCACCCTTCAGTACGCCGTGCCACCACAGCCTTCGAATGTGGAACGCAGTGCAGACCTTTCCGGCAGAAACAGGGGCACCTGCCGAAACTCCCCTTGCGCCGGGGTCTGCTGCGTCCAGCAGCAGCGCTCCTGATAGCTGGCGCGAACTGCGCGATAATAGCGACATTCAATTCGAAGAGGTGCAGATCGTCCCGCCTGAGCCTCATGTGCCCAGCTGGTTCGAAGAGGCGCTGATATCCTTGTTCGGCTTTCTCGCAGAGCTGCTTGCGCCAATTGGAAGTCTGCTCGGCGTATCATGGCCAGTGCTGCAATGGGTGCTCTTGGCGCTGGTTGTGGTGTTTGTCCTTTATCTCGCGGTGCGCACTTTCGGGCCGCTGGCAGGAAAGAGCCGCAAGGCCAAAACTGCTGACAGCGAGCCTGAATGGCAACCCGACCACGAACAGAGTGCCGCATTGCTAGAGGATGCAGACCGACTGGCGGCAGAGGGTCGCTTTGACGAGGCAACGCATTTGTTACTCAAAAGGAGCGTAGGACAGATCGCCGAGGCGCGCCCAGATTGGGTCGATCCATCAAGCACAGCGCGCGAACTCGCGGCGCTCCCCGCACTTTCAGACGCAGCGCGGACCGCCTTTGCCACGATTTCGCAGCGGGTTGAACGCAGCCTGTTTGCGCTTCGCACGCTTGAACGCGAAGATTGGGAGGCTGCTCGGTCTGCCTATGCAAACTTTGCCTTAGCAAAAATTGAAGGCCCTCAGCGCGCCGGCGGTATTGGAGTGCGCGCCTTATGAGTGCCGATACTCCAGCCTCGCCTGCAAGCAAACGGGGCAGTTCCCCTTTCAGCCGCGGGGGTGTTCTGGCCGTGGTGTTGGTCGGGTTCGCCGCCTTTGCTGCCATGCTCTATTTTATCGGCATCGGCGATACCGGTGGACAAGAGCGGGGCGGAGCGGCGCATGCGTCGGCCAACGGCATCAACGGTTATTCGGGGCTTGTCCAACTTCTCGAAGGCGAGGGGTACGAGGTTGAACGATCGCGCGGGCGCGATGGGTTGGAGACGACCGACCTGCTCATTCTAACCCCGCCGCAAATGACTGATCCTGAGGAATTTGCGACAATCCTGCAAAACCGCGAATATCTAGGTCCGACCTTGGTCATACTTCCCAAATGGACCGCGACGTCACCCGGGGACAATGTGTCTGAAGAAGACGCGGACCGGATGCAAAGCGATTGGGTTGCGCTGGCTGGAGCAAGCGCTGTGGGTTGGACCGAAAATCTGCCTGCACCTTTCAAGTTCAGCACCCAGATTGAGGAGCTGAAAGCAGATGAAGCGCCCTATTGGGATGGGCTGGGTCTTTCCGGCGAATTGCCGACCAAGACTGTCCTTTACGCAGAGGATAATGCATCGACCGAAGCCATAATCGCCGATGCAGCAGGGCACACTTTGGCGCTGAATGTTGTGGGTCAAGCAGGGACAGATTATTACGAAGACGCACATTGGACGATTTTTGTGGTCGAGCCGGATCTGGTTAACAATTATGGCCTCGCCGATGCTCAGCGCGCCGCGGCTGCGCTCGCTTTGGTGCGAGAGGCTGGATATGGCGACATGAATTCCATTACGTTTGATATGACGCTGAATGGGTTTGGCGGTTCAGTCAATCTGCTGACACTTGCATTTGAACCGCCGTTCCTCGCGGCAACTCTATGCCTGTTGTTCGCGATGCTGATTGTGGGTTGGCGCGCGTTTCTGCGGTTTGGCCCTGCGGCGGCTGGCGCGCAGGACATCGCCTTTGGCAAACGGCGGCTTGTCAGCAACGGTGCTGGGCTCATAGTGCGTGCGCGGCGGCTTGGATTGCTTGCTGCGCCTTATGCCAATCTGACAGAGCGGCGTCTGGGCCGCGCGTTGGGCATCCCGCACCCGAATGCAGAAGCTATCGACAAAGCCTTGGCGGTCCGCTTGCCCAGCGAAGAACCATTCTCAAGACGGGCGCAGCGGCTGCGCGAAGCCAGCAAACCCATGGATATTCTCCGCGCCGCGCAGGCGCTGAATGACCTCACAAACAAATTGATACCGAAGATTAAAGGGAAGACCGCCGCATGACCAACGAACCTGAAAATTTGGCGCCCGGAAATCCGGCTCCCGCTACGTCAGCCGGATATGGCGAAACAGCGCCGCAGGAAATCGGCATGACATTGGGCGATGTCCGCAATCTGGCCAATGCCATACGCACCGAAGTTGCCAAGGCGATTGTTGGCCAGGATGCGATGATCGATCAATTGCTTGTGGCGATGGTCAGTCAAGGTCACGTTCTGCTCGAAGGGCCTCCGGGGACCGCCAAGACTTTTCTGGCGCAGGCATTTTCTACTGCGCTGGGCCTCGATTTCGGGCGCATCCAATTCACGCCAGACCTGTTACCCGGTGATATTCTGGGTTCGAACCTGTTCAACTTTCAGACCAGCCAATTCACGCTGACACGTGGTCCGATCTTTTGTGAATTGTTGCTGGCGGATGAGATCAATCGCACTCCGCCGAAAACGCAAGCTGCTTTGCTGGAGGCAATGCAGGAGCGCCGCGTCACTCTGGACGGGGAAACGCACCAGTTACCGCCGCGCTTTATGGTGGTGGCCACTCAGAATCCGATTGAAAACCAAGGCGTTTATCCGCTGCCAGAGGCGCAGCTTGACCGGTTCCTTTTCAAGCTGCTCGTGCAATATCCCTCTGAGACGGAAGAGGCGCGCATTGTTGCCAGCTATGGCGCGCGCCAAGGGCCGCAACGCCCTGCAGACATGGGCGTCAAAGCGGTTGCCAATGCTAACATGCTGGCAGCGGCGAGCGCAGCGTTGGATCATGTGACAGTTGCCGATGAAATCACTCAATATGTCGTGAGGCTGGTGCGAGCAACGCGCGAGCATTCCGAACTCGCCGTGGGTGCATCGCCGCGCGCGGCCGTGATGCTTGCCAATGCCGCGCGGGCGCGGGCTGCCTTGGAAGGGCGCGCTTATGCGATCCCCGATGATGTGAAGGCGCTGGCAGTCCCGGTACTACGCCACCGCCTGACGCTCAGCCCCGCCGCAGAGATCGAGGGCCGCGACATCGAAGCATTGGTCGCGGAACTGATCGAAGCCACCGAGGCGCCCCGTTAAACGCGGACAAAAGCGATGGCAGGCCCCTCTCTCCCCCTTGTTCCAACCGAGCGCGCCGCTTGGGTGATCGCCGCGTTTGCGCCGATTGCGTTGGTAATCGCCGCGGCGTCTCCGCAATTGTGGGTGATCGCGCCGGTCGCAGCGCTGTCTCTGATCGCGCTTATCGTGCTCGATGGACTGATGGCTGGATCAGTTGAGGAATGGCATGTTATCGTCCCGGCCGACACAGAAGTCGGTCAGGCTACGGCGCTCGATGTTCATGCTCGTTTTGCGCGGCGATTGGTGAGCCAACCAGAGGCAGCGCTCGAATTTGACCCGCGTCTTGCACCAACCGGACGCGCTACAGTGGAACTGGTGCGCGACACTGATACAGGCGCACATAGCGGCGGTGTCACACTTCGACCCGAACGGCGCGGCACCGCTGCGGTTTCTCATGCATGGCTGCGCTGGAGCGGCCCGCTGGGTCTGGGTGCGCGGCAGACATCGCGGGTTCTGGATCAAGAATTGCGCATCTGGCCGGACCTGTCGCCGGTGCGGTCAAAAGAACTGCAAACTTTCATGCGCGATGCGCAAACAGGCCTGATCGCGCGGCGCATTCGCGGCGAAGGCACTCAATTTGAATCCCTCTCCGAATATGAAGCAGGCATGGATCGCCGCCGGATTGATTGGAAAGCGAGCGCACGTCATAATCATCTTTACGCCCGCGAAAATGAAAGTGAACGCGACAATCAGATCGTCTTCGCCTTCGATTGCGGGCAGGCGATGTGTGAGCCGGTTGATGGCATGCCGCGAATAGATCGGGCGGTGAGCGCTGCGCTGACCTGCTCCTACGTCGCGCTCAAAAGCGGTGACCGCGTGGCTTTGTTTGGCTTTGCTCAGCGCCCGCAGGTGATGACGCCGTTTGTGAACGATTCCAGAGCCTTTCACCGCTTGCAAAGCGCCGCCGCAGCGCTGGATTACGATACAGCAGAGCCCAATTTTACTCTGGCGCTGGCGACGCTGACGGCAAAGCTCAAACGCCGCTCGCTCATTGTGCTGTTCTCTGATTTCACTGATGCCACCGCTGCCGAATTGATGATCGAAAGCATTGGGCGGCTGGTGAACAAACATCTCGTCTTGTTCGTGACCATTGCTGATAGCGAGCTTGAGACATTCATCGAAGAAGAGCCCGGCGATATTGCCACCCTAGCCCGCAGCGTCACCGCTGACACGCTTCTGCGTCAGCGCAGCGTGGTGCTGCAACGGCTGCGCCGGATGGGCGTGGATGTGGTTGAAGCTCCTTACGATCAAATTGGGTATCAGCTGATTGATCGGTACTTCATGATAAAGAACAGCGAGGCGATCGGATGAACGTGCGCTCGTCTGAAACGGCGACTCCCGCTCGCAAACTGTCATCTTGGTTTGGCCGCACAGAGATTTCTGCTCCTGCAGATATCGAAAGCGCTGCGCTGCGCTCTGATCGTTTCCGATTGGAGCGGGAAGGAGATTGGCGGCGGCTGGAAGACATTGTTGTCAATATGGAAAAAGGCGGTCTGCGCAAAATTGATGACGACGATCTGCTCGCGCTACCGACATTGTATCGCACCGCCGCATCGAGCCTGTCAGTGGCGCGGGAAACCAGCTTGGACGCGTCGACGCTGAGTTATCTAGAGAGCCTGGTTCAGCGCGCATGGTTCCAGGTTTACGGACCGCGTAAAGGCTTTTTCAGCTGGTTTCGTGAATTTATTTTCGGCGGATGGAGCCGCGCCGTGCGCGAAATATGGCTCGATATCTGCATCGCCTTGTTTGTGATGATCGCCGGCGCAGTCGTCGGTTGGCTGCTGGTTTTGCAAGACACCGATTGGTATTATCGGCTGGTCCCGACCGGCATGGCTGACGCTCGCGTACCGGGTGCTAGCCGGGAGGCGCTGCTCTCCACTTTGGATGTCGAGCAAGATGCAGGCGGGCTATCAACCTTCGCTGCTTATCTGTTCAGCAACAATGCCGGGGTTTGCATTTTGGCGTTTGCTCTCGGGTTTGCCTTTGGCATTCCATCTCTGATGTTGCTCGTCCACAATATGGCAATGCTCGGCGCGATGCTGTGGCTGTTCAGTGAAGCGGGTCTGCTCACCGAATTTTCCGCATGGCTCAGCGTGCACGGCACGACCGAGCTGTTTGGTATTCTGCTGTCGGGTGCAGCGGGCCTTCATATCGGCCGGTCAATGGCATTCCCCGGTAATCGGTCTGTGCTGGAGGCCGCTTCCATCAGCGGCAAACGCAGCGCGGTCGTGATGGTCGGCGTAGTGATCATGATGGTGGTCGCCGCCCTGCTAGAAGCATTCCCCAGGCAATTGGTAGAAGGCGCGCAAAGCCGGTTTGTGATTGGCGGCACGTTCTTGGCTTTCTGGCTTGCCTATTTCTTCCTCTATTTCCCGCGCCGGACGCCGGATGACCTAGCGGAGAATGAGGGATGAGCGCCGCAGGGATGATCGCAAACACGGACAAGCGCAGGCGGATGCTGGTCACGCCAGAAGGCATCGCTGTTCCTGTTACCATCGCTTCGCGCGGATCGCGGATTGGCGCTCTGGTTCTCGATTTTCTAATTCTCGGTATCGGCTTGATTGCGGTCCAGCTGTTCCTGCTATTTGCGCTGGGCGGGGTGCTTAACGAAATTTCGAACGCTGCGGACAATAATATTTCGGGCGCTTCTGAATTCGTTTTTATCCTGATGATATTGATGCTGTTCCTTGCGCGCTATGGCTATTTCCTAAGCATGGAGCTCGGCCCGCGCGGTGCAACTTTGGGCAAACGCATACTCGGTATCCGCGTCGCGGCACGCGGTGGCGGGCGGCTAACGCCAGAGGCGATCATCGCGCGCAATCTGCTGCGCGATATCGAACTGTTCATGCCGATCATATTCCTGCTGATTGCGCCAAGCGGGTCGAGCGGTAGTTTTGGTATTGCCGGAATGGTATGGTTTTTAGTGTTTATGGCGTTCCCGTTCTTCAACAAGGATGCGATGCGCGCTGGCGACGTCATCGCGGGAACTTGGGTGGTGGATGCACCGCGCACGAAGCTTGCCGATGCATTGTCGACCAAAGGCGCCGCCGTAGAGGGCTCCAGCCATGTTACCGGCGCCCGCTATCAATTTGGTGATGCAGAACTGGCGGTTTATGGAGAGCATGAATTGCAAACATTGGAGCGGATGCTGCGCGAGGCTCAGCCCGATGCGCTTTCCGCCGTACATTCGACGATCTGCCGCAAAATCGGTTGGGATCCGGGGGCAGGCGATGAACGCGCGTTTCTTGAGGCGTTCTATGCGCAATTGCGCGCCAAGCTCGAAGGTGACATGCGGTTTGGCAAGCGGAAGGCGGATAAGTTCTCATGAGTTTTAATCGGCGCAGCTTTATTGGCGGCACGTTTGCATCGGGTTTGGCAATCGTGGCGAGCGGGTGCATTCCACCTGACCAAAGCCCCGCGGGGCGCTTTGTCGCCAATCTGCGGATAATTGAGGCGCAAGCGAACGGAACGCTGGGCGTGGAACTGTACGATGTGGGGACAGGGATGTCGGTTGGGCTCAACCGCGCAATGCATTTTGGCCATTGTTCCTCTTTCAAACTTTCACTGGCCGCGCTGGTTCTTTCTCGAAATGCGGCAGGAGAGGATAGTGCCGACCGGCGCGTGCAGTGGACCAGTGGCGATTTGCTCAGCTATTCCCCTTTTACCACTCAGAGAGTGAGCGAAGGCGCTACGCTGCGCGAATTGGCCCAAGCAACTCAGGTCTATTCAGACAACACCGCCGCTAACATTCTGCTTCGTGAGACCGGCGGGCCGGCGGCGCTCACCGCATTCTGGCGCTCCATCGGCGATGATGTCAGTCGCCTTGACCGGTTCGAGCCTGCACTCAACAACGTGCCGGTGACCGAAATCCGCGACACGACAACTGCACCTGCAATGGCGCGCACCGTGGCAAAGCTGGCCTATGGCGATGTCTTGATAGAGGCCGACAAGGCGACCTTGCGACAATGGATGGTCGATACGGCCACCGGCGCGCGGCGGGTGCGGGCGGGTCTGCCCGAAGATTGGCGCGCGGGCGACAAGACGGGCACCTCTTTCTGGCCGGGTATGGACAGTCTGTATGTCGATATCGGCTTTGTCGAATCCCCCGATCGCGGCCCCTTCACCTTCGCAGCCTATCTGAGGACGCGTGGCCAAACCGGCGGAATCGACCCAGCGGCAGAGGCGGCACTGGCGCAAGTTGGCGCAGTGCTTGGCCGATTTGCCAAGAAGCGCGACGCGTTTCCGTTTTAGTCGTTCCCTGCTAATGATCGCTTCGAAAGAGGGGGCATGGAACAGATACTAAGGCTCATTTCAGCGAATCTGTCGCTTTTCTTTGCTTTCGCATTTCTGGTGCCAGTCATAGCGCAATGCATGCAAGCGCTTGGCATTCCAGCGCCTTTCGGTCTGCCCACAGTGACCTTTGCCATTTTGGTAGGCGGAACGTGGGGCCTAATCGCACGAATTTCGGGGCGCTGGGTTTAGCGATGGCAGTCATCGACGGGCGACCTTTCGCAATTTTCGAACGCTGAATTGCGCCGAATGGAAATTACCATAGCGCGCAAACATTCGGGCATGTTCCCGTGGGAGGCTGTCGTATGGGCCTTTGGCAATCTCGCCGTCTGGCTGTCATTGTGGCCGCTGGTTTTGCTTGGATGGCTGCCGCTATGGGCAGCGTTTCCGATCGCTACGATCAACATGATGTTGGTCTACCTGCCAACCCATGAGGCGCAGCATGATATTATCGCGCGACCCGGCACGAAGCTGCGCTGGCTGAATGAGCTGGTCGGGCACGCGACAAGCTGGATGATCGTCATACCATTCAATGTGCTGCGAGTGACGCATCTGGACCATCACCGGCATACCAATGATCCCGACAAAGACGTCGACATAACCACCGCCGCACGCGGCCCGTGGAGCGCAATATGGGGCGCCATTCAGGGGCGTCAGCCTGCGGCAAAACGCAACGAAGATTATGCGGCTGCGCTTTTCCGAAATAATCGGCCAGAGCTGATCCTCCTGATGCTCGCCTACAAGATCGGCTTCATCGCCATTCTTGGCGCATTGGCGTGGAACGGCCTTGCCATCGAAGCGCTGCTGCTCTGGTGGCTGCCGCACCAGATCGGCATGACCTATCTCATCTTCTTCCTGTCATGGGCGCCGCATCATCCCGGAAATGAGCAGGGCCGATATCGCAACACGCGCAGTTGGAAATCGAAGTGGGGCAACATCGGATCAATGGGGATGCAGTTCCACATTGTGCACCATCTGCACCCCTATATTCCGCTTTCTCGCACCCCCGCCGCCTATCGCGAAATGCGCCCAATTATGGAAGCGCGCGGGTGCAGATTGGGCGATATTTAGGCGGCATTATTCGCCTGCAAAAATCGCCACTTCATTGACGCCGTCGCTGGTTGCGCGCCCGCGATACATACCGCTGGTGTTGAAGCTAAAGATTGCGTCGCCCTCTGGCGTCACAAGAATAATCCCGCCATCGCCGCCAAGCTCTGCGACTTCGGACATGACTTGATCGGCGAAAGACTGCGCTTCTACCTGCCTGACATGGGAATGCGGTTTAATGCCAGCAGCCAACAACTCCAGCAAATCCTGCCGTGCCCTCAACCGCGCACATATTTCGTGCGCCACGCCGACACGGATGAAATATTCGCCCCAGCCCGTCGCTGACACAGCACAACTGCGATTGTCAGCATAGGTCCCAGCGCCAATAACCGGCGCATCGCCAATTCGGCCCCAGCGCTTGCCGGTCATGCCGCCAGTCGATGTACCCGCCGCCAGATTGCCGTCTTGATCCAGCGCGACTGCGCCCACAGTCCCAAATTTGTGATCGACATCCAGCGCGGAGAGTTCTTCATTTTTCATCCGCTCTAGTGACTGGCGGCGCGCTTCGGTGGCGAACCATTCTGGCGGGGTCACTTCAAAACCTTGCTCGCTCGCAAATTCCTCTGCGCCTTCGCCCATCAGGAACACATGCGGGCTGCCTGTCCGCACCCGGTCAGCCAGCAGGATCGGATTGCGCACAGTGGTTACACCGGTCACCGCACCCGCGCTGCGATCGCGGCCATCCATGATTGAGGCGTCGAGTTCGTTGCGCCCTTCCCATGTGAACACCGCTCCGCGCCCGGCGTTGAACAGCGGGTTGTCCTCCATTGGGATGATAGCGGCCTGAATCGCATCCATCGCGCTGCCGCCTTCAGCGAGGATCGCAGAACCAGCGTCAAGCGCCTCTTGCAACGCCGCCTCGTAGTCGGCTCTGCGTTCTGGCGTCATATTGTCTGGGTCCAGCGTTCCTGCACCCCCATGGATCGCAATCGACCAGCGCGGCGCTGCATCCTGATCAGCCGCGTCTTGGGCATCTACTGCAGCGACTGAAGCTCCGCCAAGACACAAGTCAGCAAGCGCAAAAGTGGCCACGGCTGTTAAAATAAAATTTCTCATGTTAGAAACAAAGCCTCATTGAATTTCTAAAAATTTGTTCCTCGGCGCAATCAAATGTAAATTGCCGAGATGCATCTGCGCCTTGCGCGCTGATAAACATAGTCTTTTTTCACACTCAAAGGGGATACCATGCAAATCGGACAATACCAATTTGATGCAGAATTAGCCATGCAAATAGGCCAAAAAGCGGCCTTTGCTTTAGGAATTCTGCTTGTCACATGGCTTCTTGCTAGAGCTGCTAAGTGGGCATTTGCTGAACTTGTCGACAGGGTCAGCTTTCTCAATCGCGGCACCAGCAGCGGGGAAACCGTCGGCGTTTCGCTAGGCAAAATCGTCTCACTGTTGATCTGGTTGTTCGGTCTGCTTGCCATTCTCGATGTGCTTGAATTGGGCGGCGTTTCTGGTCCAATCAATGAGTTACTCAACACAGTTATGTCCTACCTGCCCAATCTTGTTGGCGCAGGCTTGCTGCTATTCATCGGGCTGATGATCGCAGGCGTTGTGCGCGATATTGCAGTGACCGCGATGCAGACGCTCGATATCGACAAATGGGCGAACCGGGGCGGCGTTGATGACGTCACCGGTAACGCGACGATCAGCAAAACCTTGGGCGTTGTCATTTATGCTCTGATCGCCATTCCGGTGGCTATCGGCGCGCTGGGCGTGCTGGATATTGCAGCGATTTCCGTTCCGGCGACCAATATGCTCGAACTGACTATGGCGGCGATCCCCAACATTATCGCAGCCGGAATTCTGTTGGGCCTCGGATATTTAATCAGCCGATTTGTCGTCGGCTTGCTCACAGAGGTTCTGATTGGTTTGGGCATTGATGGTCCGATCACGGCCTTGGGTCTTCTGCCTGAGGGCACTAAAGCATCAAGCGCATTGGCCCGGATTGCGCAGATCGGGATCATCCTGTTCTTCGCCATTGCGGCGACCAGGATACTTGGCTTTCCAGAGCTTACAGCGATCCTCGACCAAGTGCTTGAACTGGGCGGCAGCGTTCTGTTTGGTGCGATTGTGATCGGTGTGGGCTTCATGATTGCCAATCTGATCGCCAAATTCGTTGGCGGACCTGACGGCAAATCCATGGCGGGCAATCTGGTGCGCTATGCTGCGATCCTGCTCTTCACCTTTATGGGCCTGCAATTCATGGGCGTTGGCGAAGCGATCGTTCAAACCGCCTTTAGCGCAATTGTCATCGGCGCGGCCGTGGCTGGCTCGCTAGCCTTTGGTCTGGGCGGACGTGATTGGGCGGCCAAGAAGCTTGAGCAGATCGATAAGAGCTAACTGCCAAGTCTCACATTCTGCACAAATGAAGGGGCGCGATGGCAATGCTATCGCGTCCCTGTTACTTTGCGGCAAATGGATATGGGAGAGACACGGTCATGAGCAAATTCGGCAGTCAAAGCACAACAGACGAGGTGCTCGCGGGCAAGGACCTTTCTGGCAAGACGGTTTTTATCACTGGAGGAAACTCAGGCCTAGGCCAAGAAACTGGCCGAGCAATGGCTGCGAAGGGCGCCCATGTCGTGCTCGCCGGTCGCGACCAAGCCAAATTGGATGAGGCCGCCACCGCAATTCGCGCCGATACGGGCAGCGACCAGATTGAGACGATCATTTGCGATCTCGGCTCGCTCGATAGCGTCCGCGCTTGCGGGAAAGAAGCTCAGTCGCGGTTCGAGAAAATCGATCTGCTCATCAATAATGCCGGGATCATGGCGACGCCGCATTGCACCACCAGCGACGGTTTCGAAAGCCAGTTCGGCACCAATCATTTGGGGCATTTCGCGCTAACCAAACAGCTGATGCCACTGGTGCACAAGGGCGAGGACAAGCGCATCGTTAATCTATCCAGCCGCGGGCATCACTTTGCGCCGATGGATTTTGACGATCCCAATTTTGAAGGCCGCGATTATCAACCCTTCGTCAGCTATGGTCAGTCAAAGACTGCCAATATTCTGTTTTCGGTGGGGCTTGAACAGCGCTTTGGCGATAAGGGCGTGCATGCCTATGCGGTGCATCCGGGCGGCATTCAAACCAACCTTGGTCGCCATATGACCGAAGAGATGAGAGCCGCTTTGATGAAAAGCATCGAGGATCGCGACGCGGACTTTGCCTGGAAGAGCATTCCGCAAGGCGCCGCGACAACTGCATGGGTGGCCACCACTGCCGAACTAGAGGGTAAAGGCGGCGTGTATTGCGAAGATTGCCACGTCGCCGAAATCGACAATGAAAGTGATAGCGGCGGCGTGCGCAGTTATGCTCTCGATACGGGCAATGCCGACGCATTGTGGACCTTGTCAGAGCGGATGATCGGCGAGACGTTTACCGCGTAGCGCGCCTTATTCGGACAGAAATTGTCGCAACAAAGCGAGCGTGTCTTTGGATTCACGCGTGGGCACAATCGCCATGAAGACGTGCGGTGCAGCCTCATATTCATAGAGCTTCGCATCCACTCCGACGGTGCGGAGTTTGGCGGCAAAGGTCCTTGAGTCCACAATGAAGAGATCGTGCCGCCCGGTCCAAATCCGGGTTGGCGGGAGCAAGGCGAGGTCCTCGGCAGCGGTGTATAGCGGGCTGCACTCGGGGCCTTGCACATTTCGGTCGGCGGCAAAGATTTTTCCCATCGCCCGCAACGCATCGACTTTGAGCATGAGATCATGCGGTTCAACATCGCGCATCGCCTCGTCCGCCATCGTCAAATCGAGCCACGGAGCAAACAGGGCAAGCTTACCCGGCTGCGGCCCGCCTGCCTTGGCCAGACGCAATGCGAGTGTCAGCGCCATATGACCGCCTGCACTGTCGCCATTGAGGATGATCTTTGCCCGGTCATGTTCGCTCGCTAGCTTCGCGAAGGCGGCATCGGCCAAGTCATCTTGGACCGAGTAATGCGCCTCAGGTACGGTTTTATACAGCGGCAGCGTGACGCTGATCCCGCAGTGTTCAACCATCGCAGCCGCGAGCGGCCAATGCTCTTTAAACATCGGCAGCACAAACCCGCCGCCGTGGAAATAGAGCATGTGCCATTCGCCGGGGCCAGACTTGGGGTGCAATGTCACAACATCTTGGCCAGCGGCCTGCCAGCGTTCGACGCGGAATTGTTGTTCAAACTTGTCTGGTATTGGCGCATCGCGCGGAGCCTCGCGGCTATTCAGATATGCTGCCACTGCGCTTGGCTCTTGCGGGAACACTGATTTGCGCCTGCTCATCACAAACTTAACCGCGCGCATCATCAGGCTTGGCTTAGCGCTACGCAATTCAGTCGAAGTCTCGGTTAGCATTGGCAGTCTCCCTGTGCGAAGACTGGACGAGATCAGCGACAAGTCAAGGTGCACGCATTACGGATTGATGCCGGTGATGATCCCTTCTTGCAGCCACCGGCCAAGCATACCGCCCGCCCGCATTGCGGCCGCTTGGATGGCGTCTGCTGACGGCTCCGCATCATCGCCAATCAGCACGCCGATCAGTTCGCCATAGCTTGCTCCGCTTTGCATCGCGGAAAAGGCCGCTTCATGATCGGCCTCGACGAGGATAAAGGTGGGGCGCTCTCCTTCTCGCCAGACAAGGCAAGTCGCGGGGTTTGGTAAGCGCGGGTCAGGACGCTGCCCGCCCTTTGCGCTTAAGGATTGCCAAAGCGCGGTTAAATCATGCTCAACCAAGCGCGCGGTAGCGCGAGGTTGAAATGAAAGCCGCAGCCCGCCCCAATCCTCGTCTCCAAAATTGGCAGACGCCGCCGCGAAATCCGCTGGCGCCATCGGCGTGCTGTTCGGAGCGGTGGCCAAGCCAAGCATCGCCCATTCTAGCCATGCGAGCTCGGCAACCTCGGGATTTTTGTCAAACATGTGCTCACACGTTTTATCAAACCCCGCGCCAGCCTCATCAATGGTCCAGCCCGAAGGGGGATGCTTGATCGCATGGTTGATGCTGGCCTGACGGAATGCATTTTCCCCGGCGTAGCGCGCTGTGCGCTCATAAGTTTCGGCAAGCGCGCCCATCAGGGCTGAACGATAATTGCCGCGATACACCGCCATCCCCGCCGTCTGGCGGTCGCTCCATCCGTCTGGCAAAGGCGCATCGGCATCGAGGATCGAGCGCAGGAGGGCTTCCTGTCTTTCTGCTAGCGAGGACGTCATACCGGCAGCGGCTCAAGAGCCTCATTCGCGATTTTGCGCGCGCGGTCCAATTCGCTCAACAAATCGGCGAGCGGCGGAATGTGGTCATCGCGTTCAATCATCGTCGCCACCGGCTGCGGCAGCATAGTCAGCGCCTTCGCATAAAGCGCCCACACTCCATCGCTCACTTCGCGGTCATGCGTGTCGATAATGATATCGCGTTCCGGTGTTGCCGGATCATGGCCTGCAAGGTGAATTTGGCGCACGCGATCAAGCGGCAATCCCGCCAGATATTCCTCAGCCGAAAATCCGTGATTGGCAGCTGAAACGTAGATGTTGTTCACATCGAGCAACAGATAACACCCCGTGCGCCGCGTCATCTCGGTCAGAAATTGCCATTCGGTGAGCTCATCTTCGGGAAAGGTGAGATAGCTCGACGGATTTTCAAACAGCATCGCCCGGCCCAACATGTCTTGCGCGTGGTCAATATTATCACAAACCGCCTGCAATCCCTCTTCAGTCAGCGGCATCGGCAGCAGATCATGCGAATTGTGCGCGCTGGTCCGGGTCCAGCAAAGGTGGTCGGAAACCCAGAGTGGTTCGATATGCTGCTCCAGCCGCTTAAGCTTGGCCAGATAATCGGGATCAAGACCCTTGGCAGAGCCAATCGACATAGAAACGCCGTGAATAATGACCGGGTGCTTCGCGCGCACTTCTTCCAGAATGCGCAATTGGCGCCCGCCGTCGATCATGTAATTTTCGCTAATCACTTCAACGAAGCCGACTGGAATGTCGTTCGTCAAGAAGTCATCATAATGTGAGCGCCTCAGGCCAAGACCAAAGCCGCCGAAAGGTTCAATTGGTTTGTGCTCATGTCCCATATTCGCATCCCATAGCAGAAATTTCGTAAATTGGATCGGCAGCAAAATGCCAGACGATTGCTTCGCGCACTCGCCAGAGATAGGTTCAACGCTGCGCGTTCTTGGGAGGGTTCGCGCGTGCCGCATGAGCAGTTACATTGGTGCCCAGATCAAACACTGTAAACGATAGGGGCAAGAAGTTTTTTGCAAAAAATGTAACCGCCAGCCTGATGCCTGCGAATGGTGGGTTAGAGCCAGCCAATAAGGCCGGCCGCAAACATATCAGTTTTTGGAGAATTTCGATGAACGCCAAATCAATCGCCGGTATCGCCGGTCTCGCACTTACAGCCGCAGTCACCGCTGGCCTTACAACCGCTCCCGCTTCCGCTCAGAGCGCCAAAGAAAAATGCTACGGCGTTTCACTCGCTGGCAAAAATGACTGCGCCGCCGGTCCCGGAACCAGCTGTGCAGGAACATCGACCCGCGATTATCAGGGCAACGCCTGGAAGCTCGTCGACACTGGCACATGCACTGGCATTTCCACGCCAAAGGGTCGCGGTTCGCTAACACCGATCAATCGCTAAGATCTTCTAAGGCAGCGGCCTGTCAGGCTCAAAAGCAGGCCGCCGCCTTGCGCAATTGGAGGAATTTATGAACGGATTAGTATCACTCTGGAACCGCCTCACGAATATCTTGTCAGGCACATTTATCGAAAGCATCGCGCTTTTACTGACGCGGGTTGCGCTCGCCGGGATTTTCTGGCGGTCGTATGAAACCAAGGTCGAAGAAGGCACGTGGTTCACGATCACCGACACGCAGTATTTTCTGTTCGAGAACGAATTTACAGGTCTACCGCTGTCCGCCGATCTTGCGGTGCCGCTTACGACCTATGCCGAATTTCTGTTTCCGGTTTTGCTCGTCATTGGTCTGTTCAGCCGCTTTTCCGCTGCTGCGCTGATCGTCATGGCGCTGGTCATCCAGCTGTTTGTCTTCCCAACTTGGGATCATTTCTTCGGTTGGGATATAACCGTCCTTGCATTGGGCGCGATCATCGTGAGCCGCGGACCGGGCATGTTGAGCCTGGATAAAATCCTCGGTATGGCAACCGGCGCAAAAGCTTCGTAGGCTGCAAAATGGTAGCTGACGAACCCACTCTTGCCCGCCTCATGGCAGCAACACAAAACGGCGATAAAGCTGCAAGTAATGTGTTGCTGACCGAGGTCGGTGTCTGGTTGGAGCGGTATTTCCGCCGCCGGATCCCACCGCATTCGATCGATGATCTGGTGCAAGACGTCCTAATGGCCGTTTATACAAAGCGCGCGACATGGGATCCGGCCCGCCCGTTCCTTCCGTGGCTTGCCGCTATCGCGCGCTATCGCTGGGTCGATCATCTGCGAAAAGTGTACAAGCACGATAGCAAGGAATTGATGGAAGACGACGCGGTAGAAGACAGCGAAGAAGAAGTTGTTTTAGCGCGCGTCAGTCTCGACCGTTTATTTGGGCAAATTCCCGAAAAGCAGGCTGAAGTTATTGAAATGGTGAAAATCAGCGGATTGTCGATCCGCGAAGCCGCCGAAAAGACCGGACAAAGTGAAAGCCTGGTAAAGGTGAATATCCACCGAGGCCTCAAAAAATTGGCCTCTCTGGTTGAGAAAGCAGATTGAAATGAAAACCCCCTCTCAAATCCCCCCCCAAACCGCTCGGAGTAGAGATGACCTCATTGCATCTCTCACCGAAGACCTGACGCCTGTGAAACGCGTGAAACCAGTGGAAGGCATCGTTTTGATCGCCTTTGCTGCGGTCCTCGCCTCCATCGCTTCGATCGCCGCCCATGACTGGTGGGATGGGCTGCTGACAGGAGAAGCGTCGGGCTACTTCATCATCACTCATGGTCTGCTGCTCGTACTGGGCGCAGTCAGCACCACCGCTTTGGTTAGCGGCGCACTGCCCCGAGTGGGTTCGCGCGCCGATGCGCCTTTGTGGGGTGCGATCATGCTCGGCATCCTGCCATTGGGCGCGGTGATCAGCTTGATTTCCACACCGGGGAGCCACGCAAATGAAGGGCTGAACGATCCGGTTGCTTATATGTGCACTACAGCTTCCTTGGCCGCTGGAGCGTTGGTTCTGGTCGCGGCAACATTGTGGCTGCGGCGCGGTGCCCCTGTGTCGATTGAACGTTCTGGCTGGCTTGCGGGTCTTGCAGCAGGATCGCTGGGCACGCTGGCTTACGGCATCACTTGTCCGCTCGACACTTTCTCGCATGTTGGATTGTGGCATGTTGCCCCGGTTGCGATTGGCGCGGTGATCGGCCGCCTTGTGGTACCGCCACTGATCCGTTGGTAAATCTGTCGATCAGTCTCTGAACCGGTGCCCGCAAGAGCGCGGTTCAGAGCCATTTCCAGCGCCAGAACAGCAACAATTGCAGCGCCATAACGGAAAGGCAGATGCCGACAACCACCCAAAAGGCGTCGGCATTGTCGACCCCAGGCATTCCGCCGACATTAATTCCCATCAGGCCGGTAAGAAACCCCAACGGCAGAAATATCCCGGCAACAATGGTCAGCATATAAGTCGCTCGCTCATTCGATGCGAGCGACCGCGCGCGCAACTCGTCCTGCATGACCAAGGCGCTTTCTTTGCTTATATTGATATCGTCGAGGTAGCGCCGCAGTCTCTCTATCGATTCCTCAATTTCGCGGCGGTCATGGTCTTCAAACCAGGCCGGCGCTTCTCTGGAAATCCTTTCCAAAGCCTCATGTTGCGGCGACATGTGCCGCTGCAGAGCGAGACAATTGCGCCGGATGGACGTGATCCGTGGCAGGATCTCTTCACAATCGTCTTCGACATCCAGTTCTTCTAGCTCGTCGATCCGATCATTGATGTCGACAACCGTTTGGTTCATCCGAACGGTCAATTGGTCGATAATTTTGGTGATGGCCCCGCCGGCATCCAATGGCCCCTTGCCCTCGTCCAGCATTGCGATCACGTCCCGGGGTGTTTGCATCGGCAGTTTTCGCAAGGTGATCAGCCGCACCCCGTCGCTCCACAATTGCAGGGAGATCATGTCTTCGGGCTCTGAATTCGGGTTGAAATTGATCCCGCGCAACGTCGCCACCAGCGTATCACCTTCGCGCAGAGCGCGCGGGCGGGTGGAATCCGATACCAGAACCTCAGCAGTGGTCGGAGGGATATCCAGATCATTCTCAAGCCACGGCCTCACTTCGGGCGCGTCCCGCCGAAGATGAAGCCACAGAATTTCATCCGGCGATGCTGGTTTCCAATGGTCGACTTCGGCTCGTCCGATTTTACGGGCGCCGCCTTTTCCATCAAGAACCCTGCCAAAAATCAGCGGGCCAGTCCCATCCGTCTTATCTGTGGTGATCCCATCCATATTCACATCATGCTTTAATCAAAGCCGGTTGTCATTGCCCCTTCATCATGACGCGCCTATATGCGCCGTATGTCTTCAGTTAGGCCTTGGCGCGATATCGAACGGCGGAAATGCCGCCAAATCATGGTCGGTAATGTACCGGTGGGCGGCGATGCGCCGATCACAGTGCAGACCATGACCAACACTCCCACCGAAGATGCGGTGGCGACGATCGATCAGATCCGGCGGTGTGAAGATGCGGGCTGCGACATCATCCGTGTCTCTTGCCCGACGGAGGAAGCGACCGCGGCCTTTGGCAAGATCACCAAAGCATCGCGCATACCTATCGTTGCCGACATCCACTTTCATTACAAACGTGCGCTAGAAGCCGCTGATGCTGGTGCAGCATGCCTGCGCATCAATCCCGGCAATATCGGTTCTGCGCAAAGGGTGGCTGAGGTCGTCCGCGCAGCAAAGGCCAATGGATGCGCAATCCGCATCGGCGTGAATGCGGGCAGCCTGGAAAAAGACCTGCTGGAGAAATACGGGGAGCCGTGCCCAGAGGCTTTGATAGAAAGCGCGCTTGATCACATCAAGCTGCTGCAGGATCACGATTTTCATGAATTCAAGGTCGCGGTGAAAGCCAGCGACGTGTTCCTTGGTGTTGCGGCCTATCACGGGTTGGCTGATGCGGTGGATTGTCCGCTGCATCTGGGCATTACAGAAGCTGGCGGTCTGATCGGCGGCACGGTCAAATCAAGCATCGGCATGGGATCGCTGCTGTGGGCCGGTATCGGCGACACGATCCGCGTCTCGCTCTCCGCTGAACCAGAGCAGGAGGTGAAGGTCGGCTATGAAATGCTGAAGTCGCTTGGCCTGCGCACGCGCGGGGTCCGGGTTGTGTCCTGCCCCAGTTGCTCCCGCCAAGGTTTTGATGTGATCCGCACGGTCGAAACATTGGAAAAACGGCTTGAGCATATCAAGACCCCGATGAGCCTTTCGGTGCTTGGCTGCGTGGTCAATGGCCCCGGCGAAGCGCGTGAGACCGATATCGGTTTAACTGGCGGCGGCAATGGCAAACATATGGTTTATCTGTCCGGCATGAAAGCTCATGCAATTGACGATGAGGCCATGCTCGAACACATTGTGAAGCTGGTCGAAGACAAGGCCGCTGCTATCGAAGCAGGGGATGCCGTGGCATTCGATCCGCATGCTGTAGAAGCCGCCGAATGATCAAACCTATGTTGTCTGGCCTCGCCGCAGCCGTGCTGCTGGTCGGCTGTGCCACGGTGGCTGACAACGTCGCGCCCAGTGCGTTAGGCGGCGGCCACGACTACCCTGAAGCGCGCTCTTTTGCGGTAAGCGACAACGCGATGGCAGATGTCGACGCGGCGCTCGCCAGTGCGGCGGTATCTGACAAGCGCGTGTTGCTGGTGATGGGCGCGAACTGGTGCCACGACAGCCGCGCACTTGCCGGATGGCTGGAGACGGAGCGATTTGCGACGCTGATTGATAGCAAATACGAACTCGTATTCGTAAATGTCGGCATGCCGCAATCGGGCGACGGCCATAATCTCGCGATTGCCCAGCGTTTTGGACTCGAAGAGCTGCCCGGTACACCCAACTTGTTGGTGCTGACAGCTGACGGCGAGCTGGTGAACGCTGACACCGCTACGACTTGGCGCAATTCCGCGAGCCGCGAAGAAGACGCGATTTATGATGAGCTAGCGATGCTGGCCGATGCTGCCGGTGCATAAGGCAAATTAGTTCTGCTCCACGTCGTCCACCACGCCGATTACATGGCGCCGCAGCCAACGCGCGGCACCTTTAAGTTCGACAAATACTTCCTCGTGATGGAGGCTCTTCAGGGCGTCCGGCTCTCCCGTGACAGAACATTCGCCAGAACCCATGCCGCGCCAGTGGCTGGAGGCGGTGCATGATCCAGCCTATGTCGACGAAGTCTTCCGCGCCGAAGTCCCCCGCGACAAGGAACGTCGCATCGGCTTTCCCGTCACCGAACGCATTCGCGACCGCGTGCGCCACACAAATGGCGGCACATGGCTCGCGGCGCAATTGGCGATGCAGCACGGCTATGCGGCCAATAGCGCCGCTGGCAGTCACCATGCGCTTGCCGATACCGGTGCTGGCTATTGCGTGTTCAATGACCTTGCTGTTGCATCAAACCGGCTCATCGCGGATGGACATGCGCGGCGCATTCTCATTGTCGACCTCGACGTCCATCAAGGCGATGGCACCGCCAGCCTGACGGCGGGGCGCGAGGATATTTTCACTCTCTCGCTCCACGCAGAAAAAAACTTCCCTGTCCGCAAAGCCCGCTCAAATCTGGATGTGGGGCTGCCCGATGGCCTTGACGATGCAGGCTATATGGATGCCCTCAGCAAACATTTGCCCGCCGTGATTGAAAGCTTCGCGCCAGACTTTGTGTTCTATCAGGCCGGGGTAGACCCTCATATTGACGACAAGCTGGGCAGGCTGGCTCTGACCGACGAAGGCTTAGCGAAGCGCGACCGCTTTGTGGTTCGCGAAGCCCGAAAGCGGGGTCTGCCTATCGCCTCTGCATTAGGCGGAGGTTACGGAGATGATCAGCGCGAGGTCGGCGCGCGCCATGCACGCTCGATGCTCGAAATGGCTGATGAAAATTCGAAGTCGTGATACCAGCACCGCAGTTTCGCTCATGACGAATCGGAGCCAGACGGCTCAATCTGGACTTCAAGCCAATAAGGACTTCGCCTATGACTGCCCATGAAACCGATTACCTGATCGTTGGCGCTGGCGCGGTAGGTCTGGCTTTTGCTGACACGCTGCTGGACGAAGACCCCGATTGTCACATCACCATCGTAGACAAGCACGCCAAGCCCGGCGGGCATTGGAACGACGCCTATTCATTCGTCGCTTTGCATCAACCCAGCGCAACCTACGGCGTGAATTCGATGGAATTGTGCCCCAACCGTGTGGACGAACACGGCCACAATGCGGGAATGTATCCACTCGCCAAACATGCTGAGATTTTGGCATATTACAGCAAATTGATGACCGAACGGATGATCCCCAGTGGGCGCGTCGCTTACCTGCCGCTGACTGAATATCGAGGGAAACAGGGCGACACGCATACGGCGCGCAGCATCCTTTCCGGCGAAGATCATGTTTTCACGGTGCGCCGCAAACTGGTCGATGCGACGTGGTTTCAAACTTCGGTCCCATCGACCCATACGCCCACATTCGAGATTGCCGAAGGCACACGCTTTGCTGCTCCGGGAAAACTGCCAGAACTTTGGATGCAGGCGGATAATCTGCCCGAACATTACGTCATATTGGGCGGCGGCAAGACTGCAATGGACACCGCCGTTTGGCTGTTAGAAGCAGGTGTCGCGCCAGAGAAGATCGATTGGGTGCGTCCGCGTGACAGTTGGATGTTTAACCGCAAATTGCTCCAACCCGCACAGCACCACATAGAAGGGCTGATCCAGTTTCAAACCGATCTGGTTGAATGTGCCGCCATGTCCGAGAGCGGCGACGAGATGTTCGAAAAGCTTGGCGAGCGCGGCACGATGTTGCGGATTGATCCCGATGTGACGCCCAAAATGTTCCACTTCGCGGTGATCTCTGAAGCGGAGATCGCGTTGCTGCGTCAAATTACAAAAGTTCATCGTGGCAAGCGGGTAACTGCGCTGGAACCCGGCGTAATCCACTTCGGCGAGGACACCGTGGAAATCCCTGCAAACACGCTCTTTGTCGACTGCACCGCGACCGCTGTTCCATTTGAGGCGCGCGAGAAGAAGCGGCCCTTCTTCGAAGGGGATACGATCACGCTGCAACTCGCTCAGGTGCCGTTCGTGCCCTACAGCGCAGCGCTCGCTGCATTTCTGGAGGTGCATTTTGACAATGATATGGAACGCAACAATCTCGTCCCTCCTGCACCGCTAACGGATTCGACCGACACTTATCCTTATTCAGTGATGGCAAATTTGATGAGCACGGCGATCCTGTCCGGCAATGAAAAGACCAGTGCGTTCAACGCCCGATCCCGGCTGCATCCAACTGGGCCAGCGGTGGCGCGGATGATGGCAGAACAAGATCCGCGTCTTGCCGCGCTCGCCAAAGTTGGTCCCGCGATCCAGACGCATATGCCCGGTGTCATCAAATTGGGCATGGCTGCCAAGGCGATCCATGAAAATAGCAATTAGGGAATTCACGAAAAAGCCATCTTAGGGTAGATAGTATCGCTGTTATGAATCGTCGTGACATCATTAAAGGCAGTCTTGCCGCCAGCGCCGCTCTGGCGCTGCCTGTCTTGCCTGCAAAGCTCGCGGCTCAGGTGCGCGCAGGATCAGTTCGCGACAGAGTGCTTTTTGACATCGCCAAGCGCGAGCTTGACCGTGCAGGCGATGCGATTTGGCGGCGCGATATTGTTGGCATCGCAGATTTCGGCGTTCATTCGGCGCAGCGGCGGTTCTATTTCGTCAATCTGGACCGGGAAGAGGTGAACCCCTTCCACGTCAGCCACGGCACCGGGTCAGACCCAGAGCATGATGGCTGGCTAAACGATTATTCGAACACCGAAGGCTCAAACGCGACCTCGCGCGGGGCCTATGTCACGTGGGAGTGGTATCAGGGGCGCTATGGCACTTCGGTGCGATTGGGCGGCTTGGATTCCACCAACAACGCCGCTCTTCGCCGCTACATAGTGATGCACCGCGCAGCCTATGCCGAGCCTTCGCATATTGACCGCTGGGGCCGGCTGGGCCGCTCAAACGGCTGCTTTGCGCTGGGTGAAGAGCAATTTCGGATTGCCCTGCTCAACCTGTCAGGCGGGCGGCTGCTGTTTGCGGACAGCCTTGGCCTGCAAGAAGACGGCGCGATGTTGAACCGTGATCAGCAATTGGCGATGCTAACACCGGATCAGCCGACTGCAATGCAGAGGTATAACCCGGGGGCGTTTTGAGCTGATGGCCGAGCGCGCACTGCCTATCATAAGCGCGCTTTATTGGTCGATATTTCTCGGGGCACTGAGCGGCGGGATTTCTCTGACGATATGGATGGTAGTTGCCGGCGAGGCATACGGAATAGTCGATAATGTCTGGCTGGCACCAATCGCGCCATTCATGTTCGCTGGGATGAGCCTGATCTGGGTTATACCGTGCACATTGGTGTTCAGCATACCTAGTGCGCTTCTGATTAAGCGATCCTGCCCCACTAATTTGGCCTGTTTTGGCATCTGTGTGTTGAGCGCCATTGCCACGCAAGTTGCATGCGTCAGGATTTTCCTCTGGGATGACTATTCCGAGGCAGCTGATTTTCTATTCACGACACCTTTTGCTCTGGGTTCCGCAACAACCCTTTGGTGGCAACTTAGGCCACGTCCCGAGGATCATCCTCAATCACAATAATCTCATCATCGCTCTCACCCGACCGATCTTGCACGCGCGGCTTATCAAAACTTGCCAGCACCGGGGCATCGCGGCCGTAGATGTCGTCGAAGGTCCGAAGATCGCCTTCGATGTCCGTCGCCATGGTGAAATAGGTGATGTAGGCAGGCATTTCCTTGGTGATTGGTACCTTGGTGTATTCGCCCGAGGTGGCAATCTCGACCGCTTCATCGCGGGTCGCGCCTTGGCCCAAAATCGCCATAGTGATCGCCAGTTCCAGCGCACGCTCTGTGCGGATGCAACCATGCGACAGCGCGCGGTTTGCATTACCAAACAGATTTCGCGATGGCGTATCGTGGAAGAAAATAGCATGCGGGTTCGGCATTTCCAGCTTCATCCGGCCCAACGAATTGCCCGGCCCCGGTTGCTGAACCACGGTAATATACCCATTGGCACCGCGCGTTCCGACATACCCATTGCGCTGCGCCCATGCGGGATTGCCCAACACGCGTTCGCCCAGCCCTTCGCCCTTCACAATGGATTGCGGCACTGTCCAAGTGGGGTTGAAAACTACGCCTGAAACTGTCTCAGCCAGCTGCGGTGTCGCGGTGCGACCCGGCTTTCCTACGATGGTGCGATAGGTGCTGATGATCCGGTCCCCGACGGTCAGTCGCAGCTGATATTCGGGAACATTGGTGATCAGATATTGCGTCCCAAGATCGCGCCCAAGCCACCGCCACCGATCCATATTTGCGCGGATTAGCTTGCGCTTGGATGTCTGGCTTGTCGGCGTGACGCTCAACTCTTCGCGCAGCCGGGCATAGTCGGGGTGAGTTGGGTGAAGCTTTGCCAAGGTGCCCGCAACATCGCCAGAGGCAAGCGCCTGCGTCAAAAGGTCGCCTGTGCGGAACCGGTCACGGTCAGGATCAACGACAAACCATTGCTCGCGAGCATCCATCGGTGTGCGGCCATCGCGGAAATCTTCGACCAGCCATATGAAATTTTTCGAAGCCAGCGCGCTCAATTCATCCGAAGGGCCAGCCAAGGCCAGCGTGCGCAATCCGCCGAGATTGTAATCGGCGGGATCGAGGCCTTCATCCGCAATCCCTTCAATGACCGCGATCAAAGCCGCCGCATTATCGGTGCTCCAGTCCTGCACGATTGGCCCAGGAGGCGCGAGGTCACCTTGCACAAGCGGTTCGGACACCATCTGCGGAAACGCATCGTTGAAGTTTCCATCAGCCGCAGTGGACTCATTCTGAGCAAACGCGCCGCTCGCAATAAATGCTGCTCCGGCTATCCCGGCTCCCAAAGTGCTAACCCAATTGCGCATGTCTGCTTTTCCATTTTGATTGTTGCACCGCCATTCGGGCGGTCACCGGACATATGTGAATATACCCCTGTTTAAAGGTTACTATCAAGCAGGTCGCCTTTCCCTGCGATTAATCCTGCACAAATTTACAGCAGAGAGACGGTGACGCCGTGATGCATGGGCATTAGGGCTCACGCGCAATGTCACACGCTCCCACCTCAATCCGCGCTGCTCGTTTGCTGCCCTTTGCTGCGGCGGCCGCTGGTGTAGGTTTTCTGTCTTTGATGGATGCTTTCATGAAAGAGGGCGCGCTGGCAACCGGTGTCTATACCGCGACAGTTCTGCGAAGTTTGATGGGTGCGGCTATGATTGCGCCGTTTTGGCTATGGCGAAAGCAAGGCTGGCCATCCCGGACAGTGGTTAAACTGCATCTGGAGCGCGGGGTCATCTCTGCGTTCATGGCGCTCAGTTTCTTCTATGCGCTCACCAAATTACCGCTAGCCGAAGCGATCGCAATCAGTTTTGTCGCCCCGCTGATTGCACTGTATCTTGCACGGGTGCTGCTAGGAGAAGTCATCCAATCCAAAGCGGTCCTTGCCAGCATTCTGGGTTTTACAGGGACTCTGGTGATTGTCGCCGGGCGCATTGGTCAGGGGGAACTCGACAATGACACCGCGCTGGGCATCGCGGCGCTGATGTTCTCGGCGGTGCTTTACGCATATAATTTCATCGTAATTCGCCGCCAGAGCCAGCTGGCCGGACCGGTCGAGATCGCCACATTTCACAGCGGAGTTGGCGGAGCGGTGTTGCTGCTATTCGCGCCATTTCTGGGTTCCATCCCGGCAGCCGAAGCGCTGCTCCCGATTGCTGCCGCAGCCGCGCTGACTGTTGCTGGCGCAATGGCGATAGCGTGGGCCTATGCCCGATCAGAAGCGCAATCACTGGTTCCCATCGAATATTCGGGTTTCTTGTGGGCCAGCGTGTTTGGTTGGGTGTTTTTCCGTGAGGCGGTGACGTTGCCAACGATATTGGGCGCGGCGCTTATCGTGAGCGGATGCTGGATTGCCACGCGGCAGCCGAAAGCTTCCCGCGCCGCCGAAGTGGCCGCCGACAAGCTTCAATAAGGGAAAAACCGAGAGATATGAAGGGCATTGGGAAAGGTATTGGGGGGGCGGCCAATGTCTTGGTGCAAGACCCTAAGTGACTAAAAACCGCCCGCTGTCTCTTAGAATGCCAAGGCAGCGCTAATTCACACACTAACCACCACGATTGCACCACTGCTGCCGGCGGTGAGGGTGCCCTTTTCCCCGATAGGTCTTCTCTGTGTTCCATGCTGACTTGCCCCTCGTCGAATTCCTTGCCTGCGACGTTAGTGACAAAGTGTTGCCTTAAAGGTGAAGTAGACTTTTGCGACGCCCATAAGGGAGCCGTGCGGGCTTTGCCGCTATCGCAATCAACTCGCAAAAAAAGGCCGCCTCTTGACCTAAGAGCCTCAGTCTAGCACTTGCCGCATCGAGAAAACTCTCCGGACTGAATCACCCGGATCCTCTCTTTCGTGGATGACCGGAAGAGGCCCGCTTTAATAAGGATAGACATTAGCGATGACTGCTATCGGCAAGGACACGCTCGCCACTCGTTCAACTCTTTCTGTGAATGGCACAGATTACGCTTATTATTCGCTCGCCAAAGCGGCTGAGCAACTGGGCGATATCTCGAAATTGCCAAACTCGATGAAAGTGTTGTTGGAAAACCTGCTGCGCTTCGAGGATGACGGCTTCACCGTTGGGCGTGAGCACATCCAGGCCATCGTCGATTGGCAAAAGAACCCCGTCACCGGCAACGAAATCCAGTACCGTCCTGCGCGCGTGCTGCTGCAAGATTTCACTGGCGTCCCATGCGTTGTCGATCTGGCCGCGATGCGCGATGCGATTAAGGAACTGGGCGGCGACACGCAGAAGATCAATCCGCAGGTTCCCGTGAACCTTGTCATCGATCACTCCGTCATGGTCGATGAATTTGGCCATCCCAAAGCGATGGAGCAGAACATGGCGCTCGAATATGAGCGCAATGCAGAGCGTTATGACTTCCTCAAATGGGGATCGAAGAGCTTCGAAAACTTCTCCGCTGTCCCTCCGGGCACGGGCATCTGCCACCAGGTAAACCTTGAGCACATTGCGCAAGGCATCTGGTCTAGCAAAGACAAAAATGGCGACATGGTTGCCTATCCTGACACGTGCGTTGGTACAGACAGCCACACGACCATGATCAACGGTTTGGGCGTGCTCGGCTGGGGTGTTGGCGGGATCGAAGCCGAAGCAGCAATGCTTGGCCAGCCGATTTCAATGCTGATCCCGGAAGTGGTTGGCTTCAAGCTGACCGGTGCGATGTCCGAAGGCGTCACCGCGACCGACCTTGTGCTGACCTGTGTGCAAATGCTTCGCGAGGTCGGCGTTGTTGGCCGGTTTGTAGAGTTTTACGGCCCCGGCGTCGCGACCCTCACCCTCGCTGACCGTGCGACGATCGCCAATATGGCACCGGAATATGGCGCAACTTGCGGCTTCTTCGGTATCGACGACAAGACCATCGAATATATGCGCCTTACCGGCCGCTCAGAAGAGAACCTCGCTTTGGTCGAAGCCTATGCGAAAGAGCAAGGTATGTGGTTCGATCCGGCGCATGAGCCGGTCTTCTCCAACACGCTTTCACTCGATGTCTCTTCGGTCGTACCGAGCCTTGCTGGACCAAAGCGCCCACAAGACCGCGTGATCCTTCCCGAGGTCGACGAGCTGTTCAATGGCGAGCTGAAATCGGTTTATAACAAAACTGGTGCAGTTCGCACCCCGGTCGAAGGCATGGACCACGACATTGGCGACGGCGACGTTGTAATTGCAGCCATCACAAGCTGCACCAACACCTCCAACCCCGATGTGCTGATTGCAGCTGGTCTGGTTGCAAAGAAAGCCAATGAGCGCGGCATGAAGCCAAAGCCTTGGGTGAAGACCAGCCTCGCACCGGGTTCGCAGGTTGTGACCGATTACCTGGTGAAATCAGGCCTTCAAACCGACCTCGACGCTCTTGGCTTTGATCTGGTCGGCTATGGCTGCACGACCTGCATTGGTAATTCCGGCCCGCTCGCTGCGCCAATTAGCAAAGCGATCAATAGCAACGACATCGTCGCGGCATCTGTCCTGTCGGGCAATCGCAACTTTGAAGGGCGCGTCAGCCAAGACGTGCGCGCAAACTTTCTTGCGTCGCCTCCGCTGGTGGTAGCCTATGCGCTGCTCGGTACCGTAACCCAAGACATCACCACCACGCCGCTTGGCCAAGACCAAGACGGCAATGACGTGATGCTTGCCGATTTGTGGCCGACCAACGCCGAAGTGGCCGAAAACCGCGCGGCCAATATCGACCGTTCGATGTTCGTGAACCGTTATGCCAACGTCTATGACGGTGATGAGCACTGGCAGGCCATCACAGTTGAACCATCCGATACCTATCAGTGGCGCGCTGGCAGCACCTATGTCGCGAACCCGCCTTATTTCGACGGGATGAGCATGACGCCCACTCCGATTGAGGACATTGTGGATGCCAAGCCGCTCGCCATCTTGGGCGATTCGGTCACAACCGATCACATCTCGCCCGCTGGCGCGATCAAAGAAGACAGCCCGGCTGGCTCCTACCTCAACGCCAATCAGGTCGCGAAGAAGGACTTCAACTCCTACGGCTCACGTCGCGGCAACCATGAAGTGATGATGCGCGGCACCTTTGCCAATATCCGCATCAAGAACGAAATGGTCCCCGGCGTCGAAGGCGGCGAGACCACGTATAATGGCGAGCAAATGCCAATCTACGACGCTGCGATGAAGCATAAAGAAAATGGCACGCCTTTGATCGTTGTCGGCGGTAAGGAATATGGCACCGGCTCCAGCCGTGACTGGGCTGCCAAGGGTACCATTTTGCTTGGTGTGCGCGCCGTGATCGTGGAAAGCTTTGAGCGTATTCACCGTTCAAATCTCGTCGGCATGGGCGTTCTGCCGCTGCAATTCAAAGGTGGCGACACGCGCGAAACGCTGAAATTAACTTCGAACGACACATTCAGCATCAAGGGGCTGGCTGATTTGACGCCGGGCCAAGACATTGAAATCGAAGCAACCCGTGCTGATGGTACGACATTCACTTTCACCGCGCTTTGCCGGATCGATACCGCAAACGAGATGGAGTATTACCGCCACGGTGGGATCCTCCAATACGTTCTCCGCAATCTGGCGGCATAACAGTCAGCCGTAATGCTAATGCGTTTGCCCCTCTTCCTCACCTTGGCTTTGGCTCTTGTTGCCTGCGCGCCAAGCGAGAAAGGGGAGCAAAAGCGCCCATCTAATCCGCCTCTTGGATTTGAACTGGCTCTGGCTCAGGGTAGCGCTGAAGCCCATGATCAGCACAGTGATTGACCTGGAGCCACCAAAGGTTTCCTAACAGCCTAATAAACAGGAATAAAAAATGGGCGGCTTCCACGAAGGGAGCCGCCCTTTTTGTTGCGCTAAACCTGCGGTTTAGGCTGCAGCCTGCTCGTTCTTATCCTTCGCACCGTACTTGCGGCGTCCAAGGATCGCTGCTGCGGCGAGGCCGAACAGAATCATCATCGGCGGAGCTGGAACATCGGTGCCTCCGGTGCTGCCGCTGCTCGACGAAGAGCTAGAGCTGGAACTGGATGTTGAGCTCGAAGATGACGTGCTGCCACCGAAGCTAGAGGTGCCGCCCGATGAGCTAGAACTGCTCGAGGAAGAACCCGAGGAAGACGAAGAACCGCCGAAGCTTGTGCTGCCACCTGTGGTACTGCCACCCGAAGATGAGCTCGAAGATGAGCTGCTCGACGAAGAGGACGAGCTGGTGGAGCTGCCCATATTACCCGAGCTACCACCGCTGGTGGCGCCGCCAGAGCTAGAGCTGGAACTGCTCGATGATGAGCTGGACGAAGACGAACCGGACGAACCACCGCTGCTACCGCCGCTTCCGCCGGAAGTTGTTGTAGGCGGGTGAGGGTCGCCGCCTGTCGTTGTGTTGCCGCCTGTCGTTGTGTTGCCGCCCGAGGAGCTGGAACTCGAAGAGCTGCTCGACGAAGATGACGAAGATGATGACGACGATGAAGAGCTTGATACATTGCCCGAAGAACTGGAAACATTGCCAGACGAGCTGGAGACGTTACCGGAAGAACTGGAGACGTTACCCGAAGAACTGGAAACATTGCCCGAGCTGCTCGAAACCGCGCCGGTCGAGCTCGATACTGTGCCCGTCGAACTCGAAACGGCGCCCGTGGAGCTGCTTACCTGACCGGTTGAGCTTGAGACGTTACCAGATGTGGTCGACGTCGTGCTAGAAATACCGCCAGTGCTAGACGAAACCTGACCCGTCGAAGAGCTGATCGTGCCTGTCGACGACGTCGACGTTACGCCGCCTGTGGTTGACGAAATTGTGCCAGAACCACCTGTGGTCGACGAGATTGTTCCTGACGAGGTCGAATTGTCGATGTTGATATCGATATTGATGCCATCAGAAGTGCTACCACCGGTCGTGCCGCCAGATGTCGAAGTGGAGGATGAACCCCCTGCATCGCCGCCACCCGTCGTCGTTGTGCTTACAACGGAGACATCACCAGAAGACGAGCCGCCTCCGCCAAAGAAGCCGCCAAAGAAGCCGCCTCCGCCAAATCCGCCACCAAATCCGCCGCTACCGCCAACTACGACAGGACCGCCGCCAAAGCCGCCGCCACCACGAATGGGCGGAAGCGGAGGAAGCGGTGCAGGTGCATAGGCAACCTGTGTGATAGGAGGGCATTCAGCTGCATCGATATAAGCGCGCGTCGCGCCAGCAGGCAGCGGTGCGGTTGCGGCGACTGGTCCAGATGCGCGCGAGGGGCCGATGGGTGTTCCGGTTGGGAAAGCCACACCGATAGGTTGACACTCAATCGTGCGCTCAACGATCCGGCGGCGACGCTCAGGCTCTGGCAAAGGCGGCAGCTCACGAATGCGAGTATCAGTTTTGACATAGCGCGGTTGTGAGATTTGCACTGGTGTTGCTTCAACCAGTTTCCCATCCGCAGCCGTCGTGAACTGAGGGTCGTCAGTGACCATCGGCTCAGCCACGCGTACCGCACCACCCGTCATGAGGGCGACACCGGCAGCGGTGGCAGAGAGCTTTGCTACGGCCATTTTGATCGACATGAGTTTCGAACCTTGTTTGCGTGTCTGGTTCGATGTGGCCCGTCCACACCTTCACCAATTCCAATGCTGTGATGGGATTGAAGAAGGGCTTACGGCAATGCGGTTAACCACGTTTGAGGCTGGCTAACGCCACGAAAGCCTACAAAACCGCCAGATTTCAGGGGTGCTGTCCCGTTTTGACACCGAAACTGACCGCATGGTTAGCCGTTTCGTCAGTCTAACGGCTCATCGTGATCGCCGAACATGCTCGCTTGAGATCCATCCACGGCCCGATTCGGTCTTTGCATCTCCAAATGCTCCCAGCCCGCATCATTGAGCATCCGCCCGCGTTCGGTCCGCGCCAGCAGGCCAAGCTGGATCAGGTAAGGTTCGATCACCTCTTCGACCGTGTCTTTCTGTTCAGCGAGCCCCGCCGCAAGCGCCGCAACGCCCACCGGACCGCCTTTGTACGTTGTCGCGATCATGCTCAAATACCGCCGATCCATCGCGTCGAGGCCCAGCCGGTCAATTTCCAGCCGGGTGAGCGCATCATCCGCCATCGCGCGCGTGACCCGGCCCCCGGCGGCTCCGCCAACGCCCGCCACATGCGCAAAGTCGCGCACCCGCCGAAGCAGCCGACCAGCAACCCGAGGTGTCCCTCGCGCACGCCGTGCGATCTCGCGCACGCCAGTCGGGTCAATGTCCAAACCAAGCAGCTTGCTTGCGCGCGTGACCACAAGGTCGAGCTCATCATGGGTGTAGAACTGCAAACGGACAGGAATGCCAAAACGGTCACGCAAAGGCGTGGTCAGCCTGCCCTGCCGCGTCGTTGCGCCGACCAGCGTAAAGGGCGGCAAGTCGATCCGCACACTGCGCGCGGACGGCCCCTCACCGATCATGATGTCGAGCGCCCGGTCCTCCATAGCTGGATAGAGCACCTCTTCGACTATGGGGTTCAGCCGGTGAATTTCATCAATGAACAGCACATCATGCGGCTCTAGGTTCGTGAGCAAAGCCGCAAGGTCGCCCGCTTTGGCGATCACCGGGCCAGAGGTCGCGCGGAAACCCACGCCCAGCTCATTGGCGATGATCTGCGCCAGCGTGGTCTTGCCCAGCCCCGGCGGGCCGTGGAACAGGGTATGATCCATCGCCTCCCCGCGCGACTTGGCGCTTTCGATGAAGACCCGCAGGTTATCGCGCGCAGCCTCCTGCCCGATGAACTCAGCGAGCGATTTGGGCCGCAGCGCGGTGTCCGGATCGCCGGGTTGCTCGGCGGGAGTGTGGGTGAACTCAAGGTCGCCATCAAGAGGTTCGTCGTCACTCAAAACGGGTTCACCGTATAGCCGTCTTGCTGCAGCAGCGCGTGCGCGGTCATAGCGGACAGCTCCATCTCCACGCCCTCAATCAGCTGATCAGCGTGCACGCCATTGGCCGCTGCGCTTTGTCCGCACACTATGACGCGGACGCCGTAGTCGAGCATCGCGCGCAGCATCGCTTGGGAGCCGTTGCTATCGCCAGCCACGACGTCTCGCACCGCGCCGCCATGCACCACCACCGCGATGTCGATCCGGTCAGCGGGCACACCTGCGGCGACATGCATATTGATAAAGCGCGCCGCGCTCTCAAACCCGCGATTGCGCGCGCCATCTTCGGCGGCGTTGGCCACATCAAAAGCTATAGAGAATCGCGCCAGACTTGGCAGCTCGCTCGCGCCCTCAACCGGTGCGTGAGGCCCAAAGTCCTCGAAGACCGGGCCCGTGCTGAAGGTCGAGAGGTCTTGAGCCGCAGCGGGGGCAGCAAGCATCGCCGCTACCAAGGCAAACATCGTCAGTTGCACTGTCATCTCCTTATCGTCGCTTTCACCCAGCCGCCCTCTTCAGCGCCACCCGGATCACATCACCTTCAGCCGCACCCTCGCCCAGTTCCGCTTGCGCGCGTGCCACGGCTTGCGCTGCGACCGCTGGTTTGAAGCCTAGGTTCTCCAGAGCGCTTACCGCATCGGCGCTCGCGCTTCCTGCTTTTATCGCAACCCCGCCGCTGACCATAGCGCCGCCTGGCAGCGCGCCTGCTTTGTCCTTCAATTCGTTCACAATCCGTCCGGCCAGCTTTGGCCCGACACCGTTGGCCCGCGCTACGGTGGCCGCATCGCCCGCCGCACAGGCATCGCGCAGCTCGCCCGTTGAAAGCGCGGACAGGATCGCAAGACCGACCTTACTCCCCACACCCTGCACTTGGGTGAGCAGGCGAAACCAGTCGCGCTCTGCGCTCATCGCAAAACCGAGCAGGCGCATGTCGTTTTCGCTCACCTGCAAGTCGGTGTGCACCGTGCACCCCTCTCCAATCTCGCCCAGCGCCGATAAAGTACGGGCCGAGCAGTGGACGAGGTAACCGACGCCTTGCACATCGACGATCGCCCAATCCTCGCCAGTTTCATCAAGGCGTCCAGACAGCTTGGCGATCATGCGGGTTGCCTCATTGATGCAGGTTGCTTGAGCATGCTTTGTTCTTGGCGCAGCAGCGCGGTGATTGCCAGAGGGAGAGTTGTTTTTTGCGCAGTGCATCCGCGCCGCGCTAAATTGCCGCTCTTGCCCCTTTCCGTTCGCCATATTCGCGCACCATATCGCCGCATGCAGATGAAGGAAAATACACCTTAATCTCGACACCGCCCGCGCGTTCGCTAAGGCTCAGCCCATGAGCTTCAACACTTTTGGGCGCGCTTTGCGCTTTACGACATGGGGGGAAAGCCACGGGCCGGGCCTGGGCGTGGTTATCGACGGATGCCCGCCTGGATTGCCGCTGCGCGAGCAAGACATCCAGCCATTTATGGATGCGCGCAAACCGGGCACGAGCAAATATACGACCCAGCGCAAAGAGGCCGATCAGGTCCGCATTTTGTCTGGCGTGTTTAATAATGCGGATGGACAGCAAGTCACGACCGGCACGCCGATCCATCTGATGATCGAAAACACTGATCAGCGCTCGAAGGACTATTCTGAAATCGCGCAAAGTTATCGCCCCGGCCATGCGGATTACACTTACGACGCCAAATACGGCATTCGCGATTATCGCGGCGGCGGGCGTTCGTCTGCGCGTGAAACAGCCGCGCGGGTTGCAGCAGGCGCGGTCGCGCGGCTGATCATTCCCGAAGTCACGCTGACAACATATGTTTGCGAATTGGGCGGCGATAAAATCGAGCGAGACGCGATCAACTCAGAGGAAATCGCGCGCAATCCGTTTTTCTGCCCCGACAGCTGGGCCGCGACACGTTGGGAAAAGCTGGTTGATGATGCGCGCAAAAACGGCTCTTCGCTGGGCGCTGTGGTCGAATGCGTGGCGACGGGTGTTCCCGCTGGATGGGGCGCGCCTGTCTATGCAAAACTCGATAGCGAGCTTGCATCAGCGATGATGAGCATCAATGCCACCAAAGGCATGGAGATCGGCGATGGTTTCGAAGCCGCGCGTCTGACTGGCGAGCAAAACGCCGATGCGATGACGCCTGACGAAAACGGCAAGCCCATCTATGCCAGCAATCACGCAGGCGGAACAGCTGGCGGCATTTCCACCGGTCAGCCGGTTGTATGCCGGGTCGCCTTCAAGCCAACCAGCTCAATCCTGACACCGGTTCAGTCGATGAATTCCAAAGGTGAAGCCACCGAAGTCCGCACCAAAGGTCGCCATGATCCGTGCGTTGGTATTCGCGGCACTCCGGTGGTGGAGGCGATGATGGCGCTGGTGCTGGCGGATCAGAAGTTGCTGCACAGGATGCAATGTGGGTAAGATGCCCAATGAAGCAGATCATCTACCGCTCCCAACCCTTTGGTTTCGATCAATCGATGCTCGCAGGCATTCTGATGCAGGCGCGGCGCAACAATCCGCGCGAAGACATCACCGGCGCGCTAATCTGCCGCCACGATATCTATCTGCAGCTGCTCGAAGGGCCAGCGGGCGCAATCGATGCGCTGTATGCCAAGATTGAGGCGGATGACCGCCATGCCAATGTACGCCTGTTGCATTCCGGCGAGGCGGAGGATCGGATGTTTCCTGATTGGTCCATGCTCGATGATGAAATGCCGACGCTTACATGGTCGCCTGCCGAAATCGCAGATGGCGCGATCGACAACGCGAAACCGAAGGCGCTGCTCGCAGTGTTTGAACGGGTCGCAGAAAAGGCGCGTCAAACCGGTTGAATTTGCCGTCTAAGCTGAGGCCCACAGCAGATTAGGACTGCGCGTGACTGGTTGGGCGAGGGCTAGTTGGTTCCCAAAAACTTCTATTGAAAAATTCGATCTTCGCAATCGCACAAATTGAGTTTTGTGCGGCGCGGCAATCCCTATGTGTGTACCAACAGTTTTCACCCTCTCCCCCCAACCCAAGATTAACGAGGAACAATTCCCATGGGTATTATCGGTTCAACCGTTCAGGCGTTCACCGCCACCGCATTCAAAGCAGGCGAAGATTTCTACGATGTCACCGAAGCTGATATTGCTGGCAAGTGGTCTGTATTCTTCTTCTATCCTGCCGATTTCACTTTTGTCTGCCCGACTGAATTGGAAGATATGGGCGAAAAGTATGAAATGCTGCAGGGCATGGGCGTCGAAGTTTTTGGCGTCAGCACCGACACGCATTTCAGCCACAAAGCGTGGCACGACAGCTCTGACAAAATCGGCAAGCTGACCTTCCCATTCTTGGGCGACCAAAACCACGTGTTGTCGAACCAATTTGGCGTGCTGCGCGAAGGCGTTGGTCTCGCCGACCGTGCGACATTCGTTGTTGATCCTGATGGCGTGATCCAAATCATGGAAATTACCTGCGAAGGCGTTGGTCGCAATGCCAACGAACTGACCCGGAAAATCAAAGCTGCTCAATATGTTCGCGCCAACCCCGGTCAAGTTTGCCCGGCGGCTTGGGAAGAAGGCAGCGACACTCTTGCACCTTCCTTGGATCTTGTTGGCAAGATCTGAGTTAAAGACAGAGCAACGCGGCAATCCCCCCTCCCCCGCCGCGTTGCTCTTATCTGCCCAAGCGTAAGTTTGGGTCGCAGATGGACCGGAAGCCCTCGCCCACCCCCCAATTTGGCGAGCCGTTTCCGGTCCACACAGCATCTTTGAGGGGACATATTTTTCAGCATCATTAGCAGAGGCATCTATGCTCGACACATCCATGCAGACCCAGCTCAAACAATATCTCGGCAATTTGCGCGAACCAATTGAGCTGATCGCGTCGCTGGACGGGTCAGACAAGTCCGCGCAGACGCGCGAATTACTGACGGAGATCGCGGAGCTGCACGATATGGTGAGCGCAAGCTTTGACGGCACGCATTCGCGCGCGCCAAGTTTCATCATTCGCCGCGCTTCGGATGCGGATAAATGGGTGCGCTTTGCTGGCCTGCCGATGGGGCATGAATTTACATCATTGGTGCTGGCTCTGTTGTGGGCAGGCGGGCATCCGCCAAAAATTGATGCCGATCTGATTGAACAGGTTCGTGCGCTAGAAGGCGACTTTGAATTTGAGATGTTTTTCTCACTCAGCTGCCACAATTGCCCCGATGTGGTGCAGGCGCTTACGCTAATGGCGCTGGAAAACCCCCGCATCACCGCGACTTTGATCGAAGGCGGGACATTTCAGGACGAAGTGGAGGACCGCGGCGTGCTCGCAGTGCCCGCGACATTCCTGAACGGGGAAACCTTCTTCAATGGCAAAATGGAACTCGCTGAAATCCTCTCCAAACTGGATAGCGGCGCGGATGAAAAGGCGGCGAAGAAACTGGCCGCGAAAGACCCGTTTGAAGTGCTGGTGATTGGCGGCGGCCCCGCTGGCGCAGCCTCAGCGATCTACACCGCGCGCAAGGGTTTCCGCACGGGTATCGCCGCAGAGCGGTTTGGCGGTCAGTTGCAGGATACGCTGGGGATCGAGAACTTACCAGGCACCAGCTATACCGAAGGGCCGAAACTGTCCGATGGTCTGAAGAAACAATTGAACGAAAATGCGGTCGACCTGATGGATCTGGCCCGCGCGACACAATTGCGTCCTGCGGCGGAGACGGGCGGTATGCACGAAGTGACGCTGGCCAATGGCGCGGTGCTCAAATCGCGATCACTGATCCTGTCAACCGGAGCGCGCTGGCGCAATCTCGGAGTTCCCGGCGAAGCGGACTATCGCAACAAAGGCGTGGCCTATTGCCCGCATTGCGACGGGCCCTTGTTCAAAGGCAAGCGTATCGCAGTGATCGGCGGCGGCAATTCCGGCGTTGAGGCGGCGATTGATCTTGCCAAGATCGTTGGCCACGTCACGCTCATTGAATTCGACGACAAACTGCGCGCTGATGAAGTGCTGCAACGCAAGCTGCGCTCCCTGCGCAACGTGGAGATCGTCACGAGCGGCCAGACTACAGAAGTTAAAGGCGACGGTTCGCGAGTGAATGGCCTCGTGCTCAAAGACCGGGTTTCAGGCGATGAGCGCACACTCGAACTGGAAGGCGTTTTTATCCAGATCGGGCTTGTTCCCAACACCGAATGGCTTGCCGGTTCAGGCCTCGATCTTTCCGCGCACGGAGAGATCATCATAGACGAACACGGCGCGACGAACCTGCCCGGCATCCATGCCGCAGGCGATGCGACCATAGTTCCAGACAAGCAAATCGTGGTGGCGATGGGCGAAGGCGCAAAAGCGGGCCTTGGCGCGTTCGATTATCTGATCCGCAACGAACCGGTAGAAAGTATCGCGCAAGCCGCTTAATCGCCTCAGTCAATCAATCTCGGCATATTAATCGATTGGACAGATAAGTCCGCATCCATCATTCTCCTGTCATCAGACGCGGTTACGATCGGGTCTCACCATAGAGGAGAAGAAAAATGGATGCGAAGACAGGCGAAATGAGTGGCTGCCCATTCAATGGCGATAGCGGAATGCGCACCCTTTTGGGCCGGACAAACAAGGATTGGTGGCCAGAGGCAACCCAGCTCGACATTCTGACTGAGGAAGGCAAAAGCGCAAATCCGTATGGCGAAGATTTCGACTACGCATCCGCGTTCAACGCGATTGACTACAGCGCGCTCAAAGCCGACCTGACCGCGCTGATGACCGACAGCCAGCCTTGGTGGCCGGCCGATTATGGGCATTACGGCCCGTTCTTCATCCGCATGGCATGGCATGCCGCTGGCACCTATCGCACCGGCGATGGCCGCGGCGGTTCAGGCAGCGGGCAGCAGCGTTTTGCCCCGCTCAACAGCTGGCCAGACAACGGCAACCTTGATAAGGCGCGCCGCTTGCTTTGGCCGGTAAAACAGAAATACGGCAAAGGTATCAGCTGGGCCGATCTCTACATTCTCGCGGGTAATGTCGCGATTGAAAGCATGGGCGGCCCTGTGTTCGGCTTCGGCGGCGGACGTGCAGATGTCTACGAGCCAGAAAATGTCTATTGGGGCACAGAAGAACTGTGGGTCGATACAGGCGCAGAAACCCGCATCCAGCCTGACGAAGGCATGGCGCTCGAAAACCCGCTTGCTGCGATCCAAATGGGGCTGATCTACGTCAATCCAGAAGGTCCGGGCGGCAATCCTGATCCGCTTTTGTCGGCGCGTGATATGCGCGAAACATTCTCTCGCATGGCGATGAATGACGAGGAAACCGTTGCTCTGACCGCAGGCGGTCATGCCTTTGGTAAAGCGCACGGGGCAGAGCCAATCGACACATTCGGTGGCGCTCCGGAATCAGAAGCACTGCATCTGCAAGGTTTCGGCTGGCTCAATGACGAAGACGAGATTGGCAAAGGCCACATCACAACCTCTGGCATCGAAGGCGCCTGGTCGAACAACCCAACCAGCTGGAGCCACGATTATTTCCGCATCCTGTTCAAATACGAATTTGAACTGGTGCACAGCCCGGCTGGCGCGCAGCAATGGACGCCGATCAATCCGGACGAAGCAGACATGGCCCCGGATGCTCGCGATGCTTCGAAGAAGGTTCCGACTATGATGACCACCGCCGATATGGCGTTGAAAATGGACCCGGAATATCGCAAGATTTCAGAGCGTTTCCATGCCAATCCAGAACAGCTGGATGACGCATTTGCGCGCGCATGGTTTAAACTGTGTCACCGCGATATGGGACCAAAGGTCCGCTATCAGGGCCCAGAAGTTCCAGAAGAAACACTGATCTGGATGGACCCCGTTCCTGCTGGCAGCACCCCTTCGGATGCAGAGGTCTCGCGCTTTAAATCGGCGATCCTCGGCAGCGGTCTGACGGTTGGTGAACTTGTGAAAGCAGCGTGGGCTTCGGCCTCCACCTATCGCAAGTCGGACCACCGCGGCGGTGCAAATGGTGCACGTCTTACTCAGGCTCCGCAAAAAGACTGGGCAGTCAACGACCCGGATGAACTTGCAAAGGTTCTGGGTGTGATCAGCGATCATCGCGGTGATCTGAGCATGGCTGACGCGATTGTGCTGGCTGGTTCGGCTGCGGTTGAAAAAGCGGCAAGGGACGCGGGCTTTGATGTCACGGTGCCATTCCTGGGCGGACGCGGCGATTGCGCCGAAGAGCACACGGATGCAGAAAGCTTTGAGCCGCTGGAGCCGTTTGCAGATGGTTTCCGCAACTATCTCAAAACCAAAGCCAGCGTCAAAACCGAAGACATGTTGATCGACCGTGCGCATTTGCTCGGCCTGTCGATTTCTGAACTGACGGTGCTGATTGGCGGGATGCGGGTTTTGGGCGCGAATGCGGGCAACACCTCGCATGGCGTCTTTACAGACCGCGTTGGCCAGCTGACCACGGACTTCTTCACCAACCTGCTCGACATGGGCAACAAATGGACCATCGTCGATGGTTCGGGTGACGAAGAATATGTCGCAGCTGACCGTGCGACCGGCGCAGAGAAGTTCCGTGCAACACGCACCGACCTGATTTTCGGCAGCAATTCACAGCTGCGCGCGCAGGCCGAAGTCTATGCCGAAAACGGCGCACAAGAGAAATTCGTGACGGACTTCATCGCCGCATGGACCAAGGTGATGAATGCCGACCGTTTCGACGTATAACGCAGGCTTTTGAACAAGCCCCCCGCCCTGATCCGGTTTGCCGGGTCTGGGACGCAAGAGGCCCCCGGCAATATGCCGGGGGTCTTTTTGTGTCTGGCGCCTGATCGAGCGCTCAAATCCAGCCAGCATCCTTCAATTCGCTGACCTGCGCGCGGCTCACTGGCGCTTCCACGCCAGACGCCAGGACCAGCCGGACATTGCGCCCCTCGCGCTTCACGTCCTCCACTGCGAGACGCGCAACCCACCAGCTGCGGTGAACCTGTCGTCCCTCAGTCTCAGCCACATGGACCATCGCATCGCGCAGCCGCATCAGGACAAGCTCCGATCCCAGCACTGTATGAACCCGCACGTAGTGGTCCTCCATTTCCAGCGCAATCACATCGCTGCCTAGCTCAGCCGGAAGCTGGCCGAGGAGAGGATTTGAGGCATTAATCGAGGCAGCCACAACCTGACCTGCGCTTGCCGTTGCTGAAGCAGGTGCTGGAGGGGATGCCGGTTCAGCCTTAACCGCGGCGCTGGCTCTCGCGGCGCGGGTGGCCGGCAGCAGGTTGAACATCAGCGTCACAATCGCGCCGATCACCAGCACCGCAAAGTAGTGCGCAAACGCGGTCTCCACCGATGGAATTGGCACTGGCCCTGCCCCAGCGTTCACAATCCAGACCAGCACTGCCATCGGCACGGTCGCGATCGCGACGCTGGCGCACCACATGAACCATTCGGGCAAGTCCAGCCGCTGCGACAAGGGCACGATCTGCGCGCCAAGGGGCCTATAAAAAAGATAACCTGCCAGCGCGAGCGAGACCCAATAGATAAGCCGCTGCGCAAAACTCATATATCCGCTGCCTAGCGGGGCCAGCACAGCCAGCACCACGCCAATCCCCGTCAGCACCGTGAGATCGATGATAATCTGACGCACGACGTGGTTGCGGCGGTCTGGGTTTTCGCTGTCCATTCGCGGCATCCTACTGCCCGTTCGCGCTTCGTAAAGTGGCTAACCCGCAGTTTTGCGGGCGTTTGGCGAAGGTTGCGACCAATTTACGCACATCACGTTGCCCGCGAACGGCACCGTGGCATCTCTGGCTCAGCAAACAACACGGCAGGAGATTACCATGACCAGCATCGCACTACCCTTCATGTCCAAAGCACCATCGAAGGCAGACGCTTCCATCAAACCAGCAACGCAGTTTGAGATTGGCCCTATCGCCCGTTCGCTGGTTGGGTTTGCCTGCATCACCATGTCGTTCTTCTGCATCGTGGCGCTCGGTCGCGCCGGTCTGGGGATGGTCGATAACCTTCACTATTTCGCGAAGCTTCCCATCATCATCCACGTCGCGACTGTCCTGCCCGCTATCCCGCTGGGCGGTTATGTATTGCTGACACGCAAAGGGACGCCGCGCCACCGGATGCTGGGAAAAATCTGGCTGGTGCTGATGCTGGTGACTGCGACATCGGCTATCTTCATCCAATCGAGCGGCGGTTTCAGCTTCATCCATATCTTTGTGCCGGTGACATTTCACGCTGCTTGGAAAACCATTGCTACGGCGCGTAAAGGCAATATCGCCGCGCATAAGCGGCACCTTGTTTTCACCTATCTGACGGCGCTGATGATCCCCGGCATCTTTGCCTTCATCCTGCCGGGCCGCTTGATGAATGTCATGCTGCTGGGCTGAGCCTCATCCTCTCATATGGCATCTGCGTGGAAGGTGTCGGGGGAAACTCCGGCGCCTTCTTCTTATAAGCCGTCAGTTTCGGCGCAGAACCAGATAGAGTGCGCCGTCCCCGCCATGCCTGATATGCGCGCGGCGGACGGCGGCGATGGCATCTGCATGGTGGCTGGCGGCGAGCCAGTCGAGCAGCTTTGCCCGGATTGCGCCGCGTTTGTCGCCGCGGTCGGCGGGGTCAACGGGTCGCTCTCGGCCCGCAATCACCAGCACCAACCGCGCGTTCATGATGCGCGCCTGATCCAACCCGCTTGTGATGCGCGTGTACGCGCTGTCGAGCGTGTGGCCATGCAGGTCGAGTGTGTAGTCGGGCGCGATCTGTCCGGCTTTCAGCTTGCGGTTCCAATGCGAATCGAGCTGTGAATTGAAGACGCGTCTTGCAGGCGGAGGCGCTACGGGGCGGCGGCTAGGAGGAAGATTCGCGGGCACTTTGATCGGCGCCTTGGGCACTGCTCTGGGCGCTGCTTTGCGCAAGACCTTCGGCGTGGCGGCCTGTTTGGGTTCAGTTTTGACAGCGGCAATCGGCACGGCTCGCCCAGCCATCGGGGTCACGCTTTCGGCTAGGCGCGACCATGCGGCCTGCTCCTCGGCACTTAGACCTCGCGGAAAGCTCATCGACTTGCGTTAAGGCGCTCGACCGTACCCTTGGGCAGAAACAACAGAGCTGTTCCACGTGCGCTCATTCCGCCTGCAATCCTGCGCGCATCTTCGCCTGCGCCCCAGAACGTATCGAACCGGTTCGCGCCTTTGATCGCGCCGCCTGTATCTTGAGCAATCCAAAGCCCGTCCGCCTCGCCCCGGTCCATATCGAGCCAAACTGGCGCGCCCAGCGGCACAAAAGCGGGATCAGCGGCAACCGATGCCTCTCGCCGCACCGGCACACCCAACGCGCCCAGCGGTCCATCGCCGGTCAGTTCGGTGAAGAAAATCCAGCTCTTGTTAAGCCGCATCAGGTCTGCACCGTCGCGCGGATTTTCGCGGATATAGGCCATGATACCCTGCATTGATCCGGAATATTGCCCCGGCCCATCGCCCAGCAATCCTCGTTCGCGCATCACTCCGCCTATACCGGTATATCCGCGTCCATTTTGCCCGGCATAACCGATGCGGATCACGTCACCTTCCGGTGTGCGCAAACGGCCTGAGCCCTGAATTTGCAGGAAGAAGAACTCAACGGGGTCCGCCGCCCATGCGATGACCGGAACGCGACCTTCTAAAGCGCCGGCTTCGATAGCTGCGCGGTCTGGGTATAGTTCAAAATTGCCACTGCGGTCATACCGTCCCAGCGGCGCACGGCCTGTCCGTTCGGATGCTGGCACGTCGGCGGGCCATGCGCGCACCAGATCATCAGGCAAGGCATAGACTGGCACTTCATACCCGGCGCGGCGGGTGCGTGAACCGGCGATCTCGGGTTCGAAATATCCGGTCGCAAAGGCGCTGCCATCACCGATGCGCGCGGTTTCGAAATAGGTTTGGAAGAAACGCGGTGCATCGCTGACCGGCCACCGGGCCGCAGCGTCGCAAGAGGTCCGCCAATCTGCGCCATAAGCAAGCCCGCTGGCGTCGTCACGGCGCAGCAATTGCGGGCAGGATTCAATGAAGCTCGACAAAGCCGTGCCAGCATCATCGCGCGTGAGCCCCAGCGAACCTACGCTTGGTCCTCGCACGACCCCGGCAAAGGCCGCACTACCTACGGGCAATACAGGCGGCGGCACCGTGTTGATGCGGGTGTCAGGAATGCTGTCCGGAATTATCGCACAACCGGTTAGCGAAAGCAGAGCGGCCAAACCAATCGCTACGCCACCAAATATCGAATGTCCGCTGCGCAATTTGCTGTCAGGCCCGTCGAGCCGAATGGTACCCCCGGCCTTTGGCCCGGCTTTTAGGCGCAGGGGAGCGCGCAAAAACACTCCCCGGCCCAAGATCAGCCCTCGTCAGTTTCGTCGAGCACCCAGTTCGGATCTTTCGAACTGACATTGCGCGAGAAGGTCCAGACATCGCGGCTTTCAATCGCATCGTCGAGCGATCCGCCGACTACTGCGCCGTCTTTGTCACGGGTGACCGTTGCGATATCCGCGACAAACAGGACCGCGATCCGCGCAATGCGGTTATCAAGCGACGCGGAATGGATGCGTGTTTCTTCGATGCGGATCAGTTTGTTGTCCATCACATGTTCGGCGTCTTCGCGCGCGTCGATCGCGGTGGAGAACCCTTCGAACACATCATCATCGCACAGATCGCGCAGAGTATCGCGGTCGCCTGTCCAATAAGCTTCCAGTACCATTTCATACGCGCCTTTCGCGCCTTCCATAAATTGTGGAAGGTCGAAATTGCGGTCAGCACTAGCGATTTCTGCAACACCGCGTTCGACCGCTGGCATCACGCCTTCGAGTTCAATCGCACGTTGCGGAGCGGCTTGCTGTGCGGCCTGCGGCTTAATCTGCGGGGTGTTGTCGCCAACGTCGAGACGCTGCGGCACAACATCCTCTTCGTGCTCTGCCCGGCGGCCCAACACCGAATAGAGGCGCAGCCCAAGAAAGGCCGCGATCATGGCGAGGATGACGATTTCTAAGATCACTGTAGTACCCGATTTCCTTTCGGCGAACCCCGAGAGGGGAAGCCTTATCATTCCTGCGTGCCCCTTGTTTGTAAACAAACGCAGCGCGTAAACAACCAAAGTTACCCTAAAGCTACGGAACACGGCGCGCCAAGATGCGTCTGGGTTACATAAATAGGCATCAAATTCAATTCGCCAACGCCCATTTGGTTTCAGAAAAGCCCATATACACGCCGTCTCACGGAATTATGCGACATTAACCGCTTAGCATTGGCAGCATTGCCTGCACCCGCGGCCCCTGCTAATCGCGCGGCCTTCACATGTTATTCTTTGTCAGCTGCGTGGTAACCATGCACGATCAAGGTAACGAAAACCGCAGCCAGCATCAATGCAAGCAGCCAAAGCGAAAGACAGATAATCATGGCCGACGAAGGCGACATCCTTACCAACCTCGACAATCCTGCAGCCGGCAACAATGGCGCGGATACACAGCCCGCTGCCGGGATCATCACGCAATATGTGAAAGATCTGTCGGTCGAGAATCCGAATTCGCCAGACGTGTTCCAATGGACCGATTCGCCAAAAGTTGACGTGCAGTTCAATATCGGGGCGCAGCCTAAGGGCGATCAGGTCACTGAGGTTGAGTTGAAGATCAACATTTCTGCGACAGCTGACAAAGGCACCGCCTATCTGGTCGAACTGTCTTATTGCGGCCTGATCGGCATTCGCAACATTCCAGAGGAGCAAGCGCATGCCTTCTTGTTTGCTGAAGCTCCGCGCATTCTGTTCCCATTTGCTCGCCGCGTCATTGCCGATGCCGTCCGCGATGCCGGGTTCCCGCCGCTGATGGTTGATCCGATTGATTTCAACGGTCTGTATGTTCAGCAATTGCAGGCAAAACGCGCTCGCGAAGAAGCTGAAGGCGGTGCTGCACCGGCGGCTCCTGACGGCCTCGTTTAAGCGCAGATTGATGCGGGCATGATCCTATGAGCCTGCTTAAAAATGTTGGCACGATTGGCGGGCTGACCATGCTCAGCCGCATCGCCGGAATGGCGCGCGAGATGATTTTCTCGCGCGTCCTTGGCGCCAATGCGGTGACTGATGCTTGGTTTCAGGCCTTCATCATCCCCAATGTGTTCCGCCGGCTGTTCGCAGAGGGCGCGTTTTCGGCTGCGTTTGTGCCGATGTTTTCCAAACGGCTGCACGGACATGATGATCCAGAGGCTGGATTGGAAGAAGCGCGCAGTTTCAGCGCCGATGTGCTCAGCGTATTCCTACCGGTGCTGATCGCGTTGGTGGCGGTTTTTGAAATTGCCATGCCGGGCGTCATCTGGCTGCTTTCGGAAAAGCCGGTTGATCCGCAAACCTATCCGCTGGCGGTGGATTTTGCGCGGATCATGTTCCCCTACATTATTCTTGTCAGCTTGGTGACGCTGTTCACCGGAATGCTCAATTCCGTGTCTCGATTTGCACCGGGGGCCAGTTTTCCGATTATTCTCAACATCGTGCTGATCGCCGCGCTGTTGGCGGGCGATTGGTTCATAGAGACCTCAGGCGCAAGCATCGAGCGGGTCGCTTATGGTATCGCCTGGGCGGTCACCGGGGCGGGCGTGTTGCAGCTCGCATGGCTGTATTACTGGACGCGCGTTGAGGGATTTCGTCCCAAACTGTTGTGGCCGCGGATCACGCCAGAGGTGAAGCGGCTGTCGATCATCGCACTGCCCGCAGCGATTGGTGGCGGCGCGTATCAGATCAACACTCTGGTACAGCTCTATTTCCTCAACCAGCTTGAGGACGGATCGATCAGCTATATGAATTACGCCGACCGGCTGAACCAGCTGCCGCTCGGCATTATTGGTATCGCGCTGTCGACCGCGATCCTGCCGACGCTGTCGAAATTCGTTGGCGGCGATAATAAGGAAGGCGCGGACCGGATTCAGTCGGACGCAATTGAGCTTTCGATGCTTCTCACCATTCCGGCGGCGGTTGCACTGGCGATTTGCGCTGTGCCGTTTGTCACGATGATTTTTCAAGGCGGGCGCTTTGATCTGTCGGACGCAGCAATTACCGGACAGGTGTTGGCTACGTTGGTTCTGGGCCTGCCTGCATATGTGCTGGTGAAGGTGCTTGTGCCCAATTTCTATGCGCGCGCTGACACCAAAACGCCGGTTATCGCCGCTTTCATTTCGCTGGCAGTCTTTATCACATTTAACATTCTCTTCCTGTCGCGCTACGGCGTGATCGGGGTCGCCTATGCCAGCGTCATTGGCGCGTGGATCAATGTCGCGTTCCTGCTGGTGGTGCTCGCCGCCCGCGGTTTTTACCGCATCCCCGCTGCGCTGGTGCTGCGCATTGCGCGCCAAGTGCTCGCCGCTGCTGCGATGGGTGCCGCCTTGTTCTACACCCGCGACCTGCTAACCGACTGGTTCTCTGCAGGGCTGTTCGCCCGATTAGGCGCGCTTATGGCGCTCGTCGGGGCGGCGGCGGTCGTCTATTTCGGCATTGCCTTTGCTGTCGGCGCTATTGACCGTCAGCGCATTGCCACTCTTACGAAGAAGAAAGCACCTTAAATCATGCGTGTCGTCTCTGGCATTCAGCCAACTGGAAACCTCCATCTCGGCAATTATCTCGGCGCGATCCGGAATTGGGTGCGGATGCAAGACGATATGGATGCAGGTAACCGCACTCAAGCAGCGCAAAGCGGTAGCGCAGACAAAAACGAATGCCTGTTCTTTCTCGCTGATCTGCACGCGATTTCTCAACCGCATAAGCCCGCTGAGCTGTATGCGGGTACGCTGGAGATGACGGCGGCGCTTGTTGCCTGCGGGATTGATCCAGAGCGGTCAATCCTGTTCAATCAGGCGCAAATCCCCGCTCATGCTGAGCTGCAATGGTTGCTCAGCGGCTCAGCGCGGATGGGCTGGCTGAACCGCATGACTCAGTGGAAGGATAAAGCGGGCAAGAACCGCGAAGGCCAATCGGTCGCTCTCTTCACCTATCCCGTGCTGCAAGCTGCCGACGTGCTGCTGTATCAGGCGACGCATGTGCCGGTGGGTGAGGATCAGAAACAGCATTTGGAGCTGGCCCGCGACATTGCGCAAAAGTTCAACAATGACTTTGCCACAGAAGACGCGCCTGTCTTCACCCTGCCCGAACCCATCATTCCGCCTGAGGCAGCGCGCATCATGAGCCTGCGCGACGGCAGCGCTAAGATGAGCAAATCCGACCCGTCTGAAATGAGCCGGATTAACCTGATCGACGATGCCGACACAGTGATGAAAAAGGTCAAGAAAGCCAAGACCGACGCCGAGCCGCTGCCATCAGAGGTCGAAGGTCTGGAAAAGCGCCCAGAAGCGCTAAACCTTGTCACGATCTTTGGCGCGCTCACCGGTAAAAGCGCGGATGCCGTGCTCAGCGAATATGGCGGGCAAGGCTTTGGCACATTCAAGCCCGCGCTGGGAGAAGTGCTGGTGGAGACATTGGCTCCGATCAATACGCGCTTTATCGAACTGAAAGACGACCGCGAGTCTTTGGACGCCATTCTCGCTCGCGGTGCCGCCAAAGCGCGAGAACGCGGACTGCCGACGCTGGATGCTGCTTATAAGGCATTGGGCCTAGTGCGTGGCTAGGCGCTGAATTTTCAGAACAATGCACCCACGTTAAAGCACGGTTCAGCCCGCAAGAGGTATGAATCAGTATTGCAGTAGCTGGTCGCCCATTTACGGGGCGCCGTTCGGAAATGGTTTACGCGCATTGGCGCCCAGACAGCGTTTTCAGTTCGGCGAGGGGGTGTTAAGCGATAAGTGACTGGTAAGAACCGATCCAACACCGCGTATACCGAACACGGCGCTCTGGTGATTTTGCTTAGGATATGCCATGAACTCCCCTGATATGACTCAGCCCTCGACAATCACCACTCGCATTGCTCGTATGGGCCCTCGATTTGCACTCGCCGGGGCAGTTGCCCTTGGCTTGTCCGCCTGCGCCCCTTCTTTCAAAGCGGATGTGTCGCGGTTTCAGACGCAGCTACCTGCTCCGCAAGGGCAGAGCTTCGCTGTTGTCGCCGAAGACCCTGAACTGGCTGGCGGCATCGAATTCGCGCTGTATGCCGATCTGGTCGCCGATGAAATGGAGAGGCTCGGTTACGCCGAGTCGGCTTCGCCAGAAGCAGCCAACTTGCTCGTGCGCTTTGACTACAATGTCGATAATGGCCGCGAGCGCGTTCGCACCGATGGTTTCGGCGGCGGGTATTTTGGCGGTTTCGACACTTTCGGCGGCGGTTTCGGCCGGGGCGGCTTTGGGCGGCGCGGTTTCCGCAACGGCTATGCTTTCGGATTTTACGATCCATGGCTCGCCGGGCCACAAGTCCGCAGCTACACTATCTACACCAGCGATATCGAGATGAAGATCGACAACACTGCAACCGGGGAACGTCTGTTCGAAGGGCAAGCGCAAGCCGTGTCGCGCTCCAACCGGTTGCAATCGCTTGTACCGAACCTCGTTGATGCAATCTTTACCGATTTCCCCGGCAATTCGGGCGAAACTTTGCGCATCACAATCCGCGAAGACGGCAAGAGCGTGCGCCCTACCGAATAAGGTCCGGCAGAACACACAGTTACCTTACCCTTGGACGGGGAACGAAAGGGCGGCGCAAGAGATCAGCGCCGCCTTTTTTGTTACTGAAAATCTATCAATTAGAGCGCCGCATGCCCGCCCGTAGAGCCGAACCCGCCAGTGCCGCGCTCGGTAGCGTCCAGCTCTTCGACTTCATCCCACGCCGCTTGCACCACAGGTGCCAGAACCAACTGCGCGACCCGGTCCCCGCGCACGATAGAGAAGTCTTGGGTGCCGTGATTGATCAGGATCACTTTCAATTCGCCGCGATAATCGCTGTCGATTGTGCCGGGCGTGTTGGGAACGGTGATCCCGTGTTTGAGCGCGAGGCCGGAACGAGGTCGCACCTGAATTTCGAACCCTTGCGGAATTGCCAGCGCCAAACCTGTCGCCACCGGATAGCGCGCACCGGGGGCGATCACCGTGTCTTCTGCGCTGACGACATCCATCCCGGCAGCGCCTGACGTTGCATAGACAGGCAGGCTAAGGCCTTCGCCATGCGGCAGGCGTTTTACTTCAACTTTAACCGCACCGCTCATTGCGATGCGTTATCCGCCAGCTTCGCCACAATCCGTTCCACCAGAGCCATCGCGACATCGCTTTTCGGCATATTGTCGAGACTTTCGACGCCATCGCCGCTGACAATGTGCACGTGGTTATCATCGCCGCCCATCACATCACCCGACACATCATTGGCCACGATCCAGTCGCACGCTTTGCGCTTGCGCTTTTTCTTGGCGTAATCGAGCACATTGTCTGTCTCTGCCGCGAAGCCGATCACCAGTTCAGGCCGATTTGCTCCGGTAGCCAGATTGGTGAGGATATCAGGGTTCTCGGTTAGCATTAGCGCAGGCGGCGCAGAGCCGCGTTTCTTGATCTTGTCGTCGCGGTATTCCTTGGGCCGCCAATCCGCGACGGCAGCGACCATCACCGCGACGTCACAAGGCAACGCGCGCTTGACCGCGGTTGACATTTCTTCCGCGCTTTCGACATCGATACGGCTCACCCCGGCTGGGGTCTTTAAAGCAACGGGCCCTGCGACCAGTGTCACGTTTGCGCCCATAGCGGCAGCGGCGGCGGCAATCGCAAATCCTTGTTTGCCGCTCGACCGATTGGCGATGTAGCGCACAGGATCGATCGATTCCCAAGTCGGACCGGCTGTGACAAGCACATGCTTACCTTCTAACGGCTGGTATGAAGCATCGGCGACAATCGCTTCGATCTCCGCCTCGTCCGCTTCGATTTTATCCACCTTGCCGGGCGCAGCTTTCTTCGCGGCGATTTTACGCGGCGCGGATTTTTCTTCTTCAGGCTCGTCTTCAGGGATAATTTCAGGCGCGGATTTGCGGTCATCCACTTCGTGATTGATTGCATCCGGGTCCATCGGCGGCGCGGCTCTTCCGCTGCCTTTGCTCGCTAGCGGCGATCCGGCGAAATCGGGATTGAACTCAATGTCCTCTTCCTCGATCAGACCCTCTGGCAGTTCGGCTTCGAGCTCAGCCTCCAGTTCTGCATCGACATCTTCGGCGGTGCGTTTTGCTGTAGACCGCGGAATAATTCTGGAAAGCAAACCGCCAAGTCCGCCGCTCGATCCTGTGTAAGAGCCGCCGTCTTCTGCTCCTTCATTATCGGGTTCGAGAGCTTCCACTGCGTCATTTGCAGATACGTCGTTCGCCGCAGCGGGTGCAGCAGCCGTTTCCTCGACTTCAATTCCAAAGTGCCCGGCTATCTCCGTCCAGATCGCGTGGGGTTCAGGCAAGCGACCATAGCCAAATTCACCGCAAGCCATTGCGCCCTCATCAGGGTGCATCACGGTGACGCCGGCGCCGTTCAATGTTTCAACATTACGCTGCGTCGATGCGTGTTCCCACATCTTCACATTCATCGCGGGGATCGCCATTACAGGCTTGTTGGTCGCAAGGATCAGAGTGGTTGCAAGGTCATCAGCAATGCCCGCTGCCATTTTCGCCATCAAATCGGCAGTGGCGGGGCAAACGACGACAAGGTCAGCCTCACGCGACAATTCGATATGCCCCATCTCGACCTCATTCTTGAGATCAAACAGGCTGGTGTAAACTTGATTTTCGCTGAGCGCAGCAAGCGACATAGGCGTGACAAATTGCTGTCCGCCTTTTGTCAGAACGCAGGTAACTTCGCCGCCTCCTTTACGAATAAGCCGCACAAGCTCGCATGACTTATAGGCAGCGATCCCGCCGCCCACGACCAAGAGAACCTTGGGTACAATCACCTTTGGCTCTGCTTTGCTCATTCCCGTCTTACTCCTCATCCGCGCTATCATTGCGGCGCGATTCAACCGCTTTCTAGCGCCCTGCCTCATCCACGCCAAGTCATGGATTTGTCGCACTCTATGCCCATCAAACCCTGTGGAGGCTTATGGTTAAGATTGTGCTTAGAGGGCGGGCGACGCATAACAGCGGATAAGAGGGGGAGATTGATGATAACTGCACTGCGTGTCGGGTTGGCCTTGGGCGGCTTACTGCTCGTTTACGTGGGGTGTGGGTTTCTGACCTCACCTGTCTCTTCCGCGGCAAATTTCGGGATAGCTACCGAAGGGGCGCATGGTCTCACCTCAATCCGGTCTGATTTCACTGCGTTCTTCTGTGTGGGCGGCGGCTGCTTTATCTGGGGTGCCTGGGCACGGCGTAGCGATCCGCTGACCATCGGAGCAGCGCTGATGCTGGTAACGTTGGTAACTCGGTTGGTGTCGCTATCTGCCTATGGCAGCTTCGAAGGATATATTGCGCCGATGGTGGTGGAGGCTGTGCTGGGCATATTTGGATTGGTTGGAGCGCGCGTGCTGCCGAAAAAGTCCGAAGGCTTAGCGCGCGCTTAAATCCCGCGTTTATAGCAAGCCTGCCACGCCAGCGCCCCACACCGCGCCTGCACCCGCAAGACCGGCGATGAAGTATCCGATCCAGCCGCCGCTCGTGCCAGTCCGCTGCCGCTTGTCTGTGATCAGGCGAACTTCGGGAAGCGGCGCGGATTCAGGCGCACCGCCTTTAGGCGGGAATTGGTCTTCGATACGGCGAATAAGAGCGGGCAGGCGGAACAAAGTTTCAGTGTCTTCCTTGATTCTGTCGGCCACTGCCGCTTCTGGCCCAAGCTCATCACGGATCCAGCTGCGCACAAACGGCGCGGCGGTGTCCCACATGTTGATCTCTGGGTTTAGCTGCGTCGCGATGCCTTCGACCATCACCATCGTTTTTTGTAGCAACAGCAAATGCGGTTGCGTTTGCATGTCGAAATCGCGCGTGATGGCAAACAGCCCGTCGAGCATCTGCCCAACGCTAAGCTCCTTAACCGGCTTTCCGCGCATCGGCTCACCCACTGCGCGCAACGCTGTCGCGAACTCGCCCACTGAATGGTAGCTGGGGACATATTGCGCTTCGAAATGAATTTCGGCGACACGCATATAATTGCCCGTGGTCAGGCCATAGAGGATTTCCGCGAGCCATTGCCGGGCGCGCCGGTCGATCCGTCCCATGATCCCGAAGTCGATGGCAACAATCGTGCCGTCATCTTCGACAAACAAATTCCCCTGGTGCATATCGGCGTGAAAGAAACCGGCGCTGATTGCTTGGGTCAGGAAACTGATGACGAGCCGATCCGCTATCGCGTTCAGATCGTGTCCGCGCGCGAGCAGTTCATCACGGCGAGAGATTTTAACGCCGTCCACCCATTCGATGGTGAGAACCCGGCCATTGGTCCGGTCCCAATCGACCGCTGGGATTCGGTAGCCGCTCACTCCCGACATATCTTCGGCCAATTCGCTGGCTGAAGCGGCTTCGCGCCGCAAGTCCAGTTCTGAATGAGACCAGCGTTTGAAATTGGCAATTGTCAGACGGGGACGCAGGCGTGCGGCCTCCCCGCCCATCGCCTCCACATGAGCGGCAGCCCATTCGTAGGTTTCAATGTCGCGCGCAAATTTCTCGCGAATACCCGGACGCAGCACTTTTATCGCGACTATGCGGCCATCGGTGGTGATGCCCTTATGAACCTGCGCGATAGAAGCTGCGCCAACCGGGTCCGGATTAATTTCACTAAACAGCGTATCGAGTGGCTGATCGAAGGTTGCCGCGATCTGCTCTTCGATCATGGCGAAAGGCACCGGCGGCAAGTTATCCTGCAGGCTGAGAAGATTATGCGCCGCCTCTTCGCCGACGAGATCGGGCCGTGTCGCAAGCGATTGGCCAAGCTTGATTGCAGCCGGGCCGATTGCGCGAAATGCGCCCGCATAATCCCGCTCGCCCTTTTTGCTGGTGAACGTGGCCAGCCGTGCAAGACGCGCGAGCCGCTTGATCTGAGCAGGCGCATTGGGGTCGTCTTCAATCCCAACGAGCGCGCGGCGCCGCGCAAGCGTGATGCCCCAGCGCGCGAGGCGGTAAAGATGCGTTGCAGGCCGGGTCACGTGCTTAGATTTTCCATCCCGAGTGAATGGCAACCGCGCCGCCGAGGATGCTTTCAACCTTGGTGTTCACAAAGCCCGCATCGCGGATCATGCGTTCAAATTCAGGCATCTTTGGAAATTCGCGGATTGATTCGACCAGATAGCGATAGGAATCCGCATCCCCCGCAATCGCTTGCCCCATGCGCGGCAGCAGCTTGTCGGAATAGATGTCGTAAATTTCCTTGAAGCCCGCCCATTCTGTGGTCGAAAACTCCATACAATAGAAACGACCACCGGGGCGCAGAACACGGTGCGCCTCTGCAAGCGCCTTGTCCTTGAATGTCACGTTTCTGATCCCGAACACAATCGTGTAGGCATCAAAGGAATTGCTCGCAAAATCGACCGCCTCAGCATTCTGGCAGGTAAACACCAGGCTGCCTGTGTCGGCGCTCTCTTCGCGTTCCATCGCGCGTTCTGCGCCAACATCCAGCATATCCTGATTGATGTCAGCGACAGTGATATCCGCGCCGCGATCCGCCATGCGAAAGGCGATATCGCCTGTTCCGCCAGCCATATCGAGAATGCGTTCGCCCGGCTGCGGCTTTACGCGTTTGACGAAGCGGTCTTTCCACCCGCGGTGCATACCAATCGACATTGCATCGTTCATGATGTCGTATTTTTTGGCCACGCTGGTGAAGACTTCGCCGACGCGGCGGGTCTTCTCTTCGGGGGCCACTCGTTCGTGGCCGAACGAAACGCTGTCGTCTGTGTCTGAAGTGCTTTGAGTTATGCCGCGTGCCCTAGAGGGAATTGCCCCGCGCGCCTAGAGTGTTAGAGCGCAATTTGATTGTGGGCCCAGCCAACCGCGCCCGGCCAAAGGTGTCAGAGAAACATGCCCGAACTACCTGAAGTTGAAACAACGGTGCGCGGCCTTGCTCGGTTCCTGGATGGGGAGCGGATTGAGCGGATTGTGCTCAACCGGCCTAATTTGCGCCGCCCCTTCCCGCCAGAACTGGTGCAGGTGATGACGGGCGCGCGCGTCACCGGGCTTTCACGGCGGGCGAAATATGGCCTGATCCATATCGACCGGGGCTCCACGCTCATCTTCCATCTCGGCATGAGTGGTCGCTGGCGGATCGATCCCGAAGAGCCAGACAAGCACGACCATATGGTGGTCGAGACCGCAGATCATCAATTTGCGCTTTGCGATCCGCGGCGATTCGGTTCGGTTGACCTTGTCCGCAGCGATGCACTCGACAGATGGCCACAATTTGCTAGCCTTGGGCCAGAGCCGCTGGGGCCAGGCCTTACACCCCTGCACCTTAAGACCGCGCTGAAAGGCAAGACGCAGTCAATCAAGTTGTGCCTACTCGATCAACGGATCGTAGCAGGGCTTGGCAATATATATGTGTGCGAGGCGCTGTGGAGGGCGGGTATTCATCCGTTAAAGGCAGGCGGCAAAGTGACGGGGCCGCAATTGAAACGGCTCGTCCCGGTGATCCGCGAGGTGCTTGAGGCGTCAATCAATGACGGCGGATCGACTTTACGCGACTACGCCGCACCCGATGGCGAACTGGGTTACTTTGCGACCCGCTTTAATGTCTACGGGCGCACAGGCGAGCCGTGCCAGCGCGATGATGGCGGAATTATACGCCGCATAGCGCAAGGTGGTCGCAGCACTTGGTATTGCGCGAAGTGCCAGAAGTAGTCAGAGGGATTGTGCGCGTAACCGAATTGCCAAGAATTCTTGACGATTCGGCAAGTCCAGCTTATGTGGCGCGCTTTCCGGTGCACGTAACTTGATTCCGTGCGCTTCTTTTCGAAGACGTTTTTCGAAATAATCAAAAATCATCCGGCCCGCGAATTGCGGCCAGCACACAACGCGAGACAAACACAGATATGGCCAATTCGCCGCAAGCCCGTAAACGCATCCGTCGCAACAACGCACGAGCCGAAATCAACGGCGCGCGTGTCAGCCGCATTCGCGGCTTTGTCAAAAAGGTCGAAGCGGCCTGCGAAGCTGGCGATAAGTCTGCTGCTGCTGACGCACTGAAAGCTGCTCAGCCTGAAATGGCTCGCGGTGTTGCACGCGGTGTGATGCACAAGAATACGGTCGCGCGCAAAATGTCGCGCCTGTCAAAGCGCGTCGCCGCGCTCTGATTCGTTCCGAATCGGCGATAAAATGTCGCTGCGGATACATCGAGTTACATCTTTCGAGATGAGCCATTGTGGATAAGGGCTGTGCCAATTGGCATGGCCCTTTTCTTTTGTGACAATTGTGACGGAACCATCCGCTGTAATTGTGAGGAAACTCAACGATTCGCACCTCTCAAACAATGATTATCACGTTTAATCAAGCACATGGACGCACGCCTGCGGGGTTGGGGCGAGTCAACAATAATATTTCGGATTTATTGCAATTCCTCGCTTGCGCTTGAGGCCGTCTGGCTCTTAATTCGTTTCTCACCCGGGTCCGGACAGCTCGGGGGTCAAACAGGTTCGTTTGGTAGAGAATCCCTCGAAATATCGTTTCGTGGGCTTGGGTAAGTTTTGCGTATTTGCCAAGATTTAGGGCGCACCTCGGGACATCAGATTCTGAGGGATAGAGAGTGATGGGGAACCAATAGTGCACAAGATCAACAAGACGCGGACAACGCGCGGCAATTCGGACGATGACCTTATGGAAGACGCCGAAGCAGTAAACCTAGCCGCCGATTGGGCTGACATCAGTCAGGGGTTGCGCAAAGATTTGGGCCATCAATTGCACAGCCAGTGGATCAAGCCGATTCAGGTGGGCGGCATCAATAAAGAAAACGGTATGCTGGACCTGTTCCTGCCGACCGAGTTTTCCGCCAATTGGGTGAAAGATCGGTTTCATGAGCGGCTACAGCTCGCTTGGAAGATCGTCCGCGGCGATGTGCGCAATGTGAACATTCAGGTCCATCCTGGCCGCCGTCAGCTTCCTGAACTGCGCCTCGACGATGGCCGCCGCCCTGCCAATGACGGCGGCAGCGCCATTGCGATTGCTGCCGGTACGATCGGCGATTCGGGTTTCACCAGTTCTGTGGGCCTCGACCCCTCTTTGACCTTTGCTGCTTTTATCACTGGCGAGGCCAATGTGTTGGCCTGCAACGCCGCGCAGCGTATGGCCGCGACTGAACAGCCGCAATTCTCGCCGCTCTACCTCAAGGGCGCGACCGGTCAGGGCAAAACCCACTTGCTCCACGCAATTGGTCATGCGTTTCTGCAATCGCACCCTCGCGCGCGAATTTTCTACTGTTCCGCCGAACGGTTCATGGTTGAATTTGTCCAAGCGCTCAAAGCCAATCAGATGATGGAATTTAAGACGCGCCTGCGCAGCTTTGATCTGCTGCTGGTCGATGACATCCAATTCATCATCGGCAAGGCATCCGCTCAGGAAGAGCTGCTGTATACGATCGACGCGCTGCTTGCCGAAGGCAAACGACTGGTCTTCGCCGCCGACCGCGCTCCGCAAGCTTTGGACGGGGTTGAGCCTCGCCTTCTCAGCCGCCTTTCAATGGGCCTTGTTGCCGATATTCAGGCCGCTGATATTGAACTGCGCAAGAAGATTCTGGTGTCGAAGCTTCAGCGTTTTGCGCCGCTTTCAGTGCCAGCGGATGTGATCGACTTTCTCGCTCGGACCATCACTCGCAATGTCCGCGAATTGGTCGGCGGATTGAACAAGCTGATCGCTTACGCTCAGCTAACGGGTCAGGAAGTGTCGCTGAATCTCGCCGAGGAACAGCTCACTGATATCCTGTCGGCCAACCGCCGCCGTATCACGATTGACGAGATTCAGCGCACGGTTTGCCAGTTTTACCGAATCGACCGCAGCGAAATGTCTTCAAAGCGCCGCGCACGTGCCGTGGTTCGTCCACGTCAGGTGGCGATGTATCTCTCCAAGGTGCTTACCCCGCGCAGCTATCCCGAAATTGGGCGCAAATTTGGTGGGCGTGATCATTCGACGGTGATCCACGCTGTTCGTCTGATCGAAGATCTGCGGACACGTGATGCCGATATGGATGGCGATGTGCGCAGCTTGCTAAGGCAACTCGAAAGCTAAGGCTTTCGGCAAGCAGTGGGCCGCTTCATCCACATAATCTGAACACGCTATCTACAGCCCTGTCGACAGCCTTACGCACAAGGTTGTCGACAGGGTGCAGGTGGGGTGCCAACAGGTTTTACATGGCTTCTCCACCGACTTATCCCGCTCAGATTGACCTGCCCGCCAGCGCAAGCGAGGCGATCTTGCGGGGCCTGCGCGCAAAGTGCCCGCGCTGCGGCGAGGCCGCTTTGTTCCGCGCCTGGATTAAGCCGGTCGAGATTTGCAGCCATTGCCACCACGATTGGTCCGTGCAGCGAGCGGATGATTTTCCAGCCTATATCGGGATTTTCGTGACGGGGCATGTGCTGGCGCCTGTTGTGATCGCGCTGATCGGGACGGTTGGGCTGTCCGCCGGGGTAACGCTGGCCATAATCTTGCCAATTGCGGTCGTGATGACTTTGGGGATGCTCCATCCGGTGAAAGGCGGCGTTATCGCGCTGCTTTGGTGGTTGGGTGTGGGCGCGTTTAAGAAAGAACGCCCGCCGAACCAAGCATTGGACAATGCGCCGGAACGCGAGGAGGAAACAGAATGAGCCGCTCTCCGCCGCTTACGCCCGACGCCCCCTTACCGGCCCCTCTTTCACCAGCAAGGCTTGAGCGATTTGCGCGCCATATAGTTTTGCCCGAAATCGGCGGCGCGGGTCAGGTTGCGCTTTTGGGAAAACATATCGCGGTGATCGGGCTTGGCGGGATTGGATCGCCCGCGCTGCAGTATTTGGCTGGGGCGGGAATTGGCAGATTCACTCTGGTCGATGACGATGTTGTCGATGCGTCCAACCTTCAACGTCAGACGATCTTCACCTCGCGTGATATCGGCCACGGCAAAGCCACCAGCGCACGCCGCTGGCTTGCCAATTTTGATGACGCTTTGGATGTGACCTTGAGCAATTCGCGGATTACCACGGCGAATGCTGCTGAGCTGATGGCAAGCGTCGATCTCGTGCTTGATGGCACCGACAATTTTGCCACTCGGCTGGCTGTGTCGGATGCTTGCGTTCGCGAAGGCGTGCCGCTACTTTCCGCCGCCGTTGGGCGTTTTCAAGGGCAGGTCGGTGCCTTTGCAGGGCATTTGCCGCATCAGGCCTGCTACCGCTGCTTCGTTGGCGATGCATTCGATGCCGAAGACTGCGACACCTGCGCCGAAGACGGGATGCTAGGCGCAATGGCTGGCTGGACCGGCAGCTTTGCTGCAATGCAAGCGGTGCGGATATTGCTGACCGGCGTTAGCCGGTTTGGTCAGCCAATGTGGGGTAAGCTGCATATCCTTGATGGCATGAAACCGGGGATGCGGACACTTACGATTGGCAAAGATACGGCATGCAAAGGGTGTGGGTTTTCGAATGAGTGATAATTCCAGTTCAAATGAACTCGCAGAAGATCGCACCGATTTGGCCGAGGATCGGACGGATTGGGCCGAAGACCGCACCATCATGGCCAATGAACGAACTTTTGCGGGATGGATGCGGACAGGTCTCGCGGCTGCCGGGATCGGTTTGGGTTTTAACGCGCTATTTGGGAAACTGGAACCTGCATGGGTTCCCAAAGCGATTGCGACGCTTTTCATCATGATCGGCATTTTCATTTTCTGGGCAGCCCAACGCAATGGTTGCGCAGTGCAAGAACGCATGAATGCTCACAGGTCTTCACCGCTGGCAACATCGAAACTGAGGCTGATCGCAGCCGCAATGGCCTTTGCCAGCGCATGCCTTGCCATTGGAATCTGGAC
>CAWBJN010000006.1:0-19350 GCA_963789155.1 uncultured Alphaproteobacteria bacterium
CCAATTTCTCGCGTGCCCCTATTGATCCCGAAAATCCGTTCTGGCCCAGCGAACTGCAGGCTGATATCGTAGCGGAAGGCGGCGCGGCCGATTTTACCGACTTTTACGGATTCCCGATTTTTGCATGGGGTAAACTACCCGAACCGCGAGCGATCGAAGTCGAATCCGATAGCTTCCGGGTAACTTCAGGTCTTCGCGGCAATTTATCTGCCGACTGGAAATTTGATGCCGCATTCCTTTTCGGCGGCAATGATCGGACGCAGCGCGGTTTGTCGGGCCTTGTTGTCGCAGAGAATTTCTATGACGCAAATCTAGGTAACGTGTGCACCGATGCAACACGGGTAGAACGCTGGGATGTCGATCTCGGGCGGCCTAGCGCTTCGTTCGTGGGCGATACGTGCGAGGACGCCGGGAAAGACACGCTATGGTATAATCCCTTCGGCGGTCAGACCGAGCAAGTTGAAGGCATTTCAGAACTGCTTGGGACAACCGCAGAACGCAAGGGCCGTTCGCGGCTTTATGCTTTCGATGCGAGCGTGAACGGCACGCTGTTCGACATCGCTGCCGGCAGCGTCAAAGCGGCATTCGGCGGGGAGTTTAGGCGCGAGACCGTTCGTGACGAGCCATCTGGTATCGCAGTCGCCACCCAGGACAATCCCGAGCCCATACTCGGGTTCTCGTCGACCAGCGCTGATGCGAAACGCAATAGCTGGGCGCTTTATGGAGAGCTTTATATCCCGCTGGCAGACACCCTAGACGTGCAATTGGCAGGCCGTTTCGATAATTACCAAGGGTTCGGTAGCGACTTCAATCCGAAGATCGCCGCTCGCTGGCAGCCAGCAGACTGGCTCGCTGTGCGTGCCAATTATGCCACTTCATTCCGGGCACCTTCACTAGCCCAAAGCGGGGCCGGGGTTCTCCTGTCCTCATACCGTGTGGATTGCGAGGCAACGCCGGGAGCATGCGATGGAGATGCTACCGAGGACGGTGAAGCCTTGTTGTCGGAAGATGTCGGCAATCCAAATCTGGGCGCTGAAAACGCGCGTAGCTTCGGCGGCGGGATAGTGCTCACGCCAACCGGAGACATCGAATTGCGGGTTGATTATTGGAATATTTGGCATGAGGACCTTGTCGGAATCGACGAGGATGATTTTATCCGCCGTGCTCTTGCGGGGGAGTTTCTCGTGGCGGGTCCTGGAGACTTGCCAACCGGCACTCCAGGGCTTGAAGTCAACAACGGTTTCGTGACCGATGCTCATTTCCAGATTAGCAATCTGGGTTTTCAGAAAACCGACGGGATTGATGTCGCCTATACGCAGTATCTAGCCGAGGGGCCGGTCGGCAAGTTCACTGTGCTGCTCGACGCGACGAAATTCTTCAACTTTGATCGCAAGGCTTCCCCAGCAAGTCCGCTGGAAGAACTTGCCGGAGACTATCTCTATCCAGAGTTTCTGGCATCCGCCAAATTGCGGTGGCGGAAAGATGACTGGCGCGCCTCGCTTACTGGCCGTTACGTAAGTAGCTACCGGGACGATCCATCCAACCGCACTCTCGAGGCGCTAGGTTTGCCGACTGAGGAAGAATACCGGGTCGATAATTTCGTCACGTTCGATCTCAGCGTCAGCTATGATTTCGCAGAAGATAGCTTCATTCAGCTGAGTGTCGAAAACATTCTCGACGAAGAGTCGCCACGGGTGCTGGGTTCTGGGGCAAATGTTGATCTTTTCAATCATGATCTAATCGGCCGCTACGCTACCCTGCGTATAACAAAACGGTTTTGAGCACTTTGAACGGTTGACGAAGCCGGGGTGGCGCTGTTGTGGCCACTCCGGCACGGCTAACTAAAGGATAGCAAATGCAAGGTGATCCTGCGGCAAGCCCGGTAAAGAAAGCCTGGCGCGTGCCGGACACGATGGTGATTTTGCTGGGGCTAGCCATGCTGGCCTGGTTATCGACTTTCATTCTGATACCAGGACGTTTCTCGCTGGCGGGCGATCCCGCCCGGATTGTCTCCGGTAGCTTCGAAGCGGCTTCGCAGGTGTTGCCTGCGCCGTTGTTGGGCGATGCAGACCGCGCTGGCTTTCTGGATTTTCTGTTTTCCGGCCTGGTATCGGGAGACCGATACTCTGCCACCGTAGGGTTACTTGCGTTCATTTTAATTCTGGGGGGCGTTTTCGGCATGATAATGCGCACTCGCGCGATTGACGCGGCGCTGATTGCGGCCCTGCCAAATGGCCGTGCGCGCAACGAACGGCTGGTGATAACGATGTTCGTCGCGTTCTCGCTTGGAGGTGCTGTTTTTGGCATGAGCGAGGAAGCCATTGCTCTGACGCTGGTTCTGACACCGGCTCTCGCGCGCGCTGGATATGACCCGATTACTTCTGTTCTGGTTTGTTATGTTGCTACCCAGATCGGTTTCGCAACGAGCTGGATGAATCCCTTTAGCGTGGTCATTGCACAAAGCATGTCTGGCCTGCCGCCCATGTCAGGTATGGGTGTTCGGATCGGTATCTGGAGCTTCTTTACTCTCGTGGGTGCGTTGTTCGTTTGGCGTCATTCCCGAGCGGCACGCCTGGCTGGCGCTGTTACAGCAAGCGCGCGCCACGCAGACGACGACGCCGAACAAGTGCAGGCATTTAGTGCCGCACATGTGATCATACTGGCAGCAGTCTTGGCGGGAATAGCTTGGGTGGCTTGGGGCGTGGTGATGCAGGGGTACTACCTTGCAGAGATAGCAGCACAGTTTTTCGCGGTTGGTCTTGCCGTAGCGGTCGTTGCCAACTTGTCAAAACTACCCTGCTGTTCGCTCGACGAACTTGCGACCGCGTTTCGCGAAGGTGCCGCTCAGCTCTTGCCGGCGGCATTGGTTGTTGCTGCTGCCAAGGGAATAATACTGCTGCTAGGCGGGGATGATCCAGCCAGTTTCTCGCTGCTGAATACCCTGTTGCAGAACGCAGCAATCGCCACTGCGGCTGTGCCTGACTGGTTGACCGCATGGTGCATGTTCGCAGCGCAAAGCGTGGTGAATATGTTTATCGTGTCGGGATCGGGACAGGCGAGCGTCACGATGCCCTTAATGGCCCCGCTGGCAGACTTGTCGGGCGTCACCCGGCAAACGGCCGTTCTCGCTTTTCAATTAGGCGATGGGTTCATGAACCTGATCGTGCCGACTTCGGCGGCCTTGATGGGCAGTTTGGCTGCAGCAAGGGTCGATTACATCGACTGGCTTCGCTTTATCAGAAAACCAATGCTCATTTTATTCCTGATGGCTTCGGCAATCATGCTCGCTGCACAAGCTGGAGGTTACTCGTGATGACGTTTGGGTTGCGTGGCATGACCATCATACTCGCCGGATTGCTGCAGGCTTGCTTCGGCAGCACTGGATCAGCGAACCCGGCAGTGCCTTCTGCGGGCAAACTGATCATCGTCGGCGGCGCGCTGTCGCCAGACAATAAAGCGATTTTCGGCGCGCTTGGCAGTGCCCGGCAAGCAGGCTTCCCTAAGATCGCAATTATTCCGGCGGCTTCGGGGGAGCCCGCCCAATCGGCCGAAAGATTCGCCAATGATCTGGTGCGCAACGGTATAGACCTTAGCGACATTCTGATTGTCCGGCTCGCACTCGTCGATGATTCCGCGACCCGCGGAATCGACGAAAGCAAATGGGCGGGCAATGCCGGCGATAAGGGCGAGATCGACAAGATCAATCAGGCCGGGGCGATCTGGTTCACCGGCGGCGATCAGGCCCGGATAGTCAAGGCGCTTAAAAACAGCGACGCCTCCGACACCGCCATGCTCGCTGCGATAAGACAGAAACATTCACATGGTGCGGCCATCGGCGGCAGTTCAGCCGGGGCCGCCATGATGTCCGGTATGATGATCCTTCAGGGCGACGCACCCGGAGCGTTATTGCCCGATGGCAGCGGAGAGAAACTTGCACTGGGGCGAGGCCTCGGTTTTGTCGAACGAGGATTGGTAGACCAGCATTTTGGACAAAGAGCCAGATTGGGCAGGCTCGCGCTGGCACTTGGGATGCTGGATATTCCTGACCGAATTGGTTTCGGTATTGACGAGAACACCGCGATGATAGTCGATCAGGCTGCCGAAACGGCGACGGTGGCAGGTGTGGGCTACGTAACCATCCTGGACGCCCGACAAGCACGCTTTTCCGTCAAGGATCGCATCGCCATCACAGCGATGAAGGTGGGTCTTGGAAGCGACGGAGATGTATTCGCTCTCCGCGATGGCAGCATCGATGCGGCGGCGTACAAGCAGAAAACCGTCGGAAATGAGTACTTCGATGCGCCTTCTAAGACGGGCGGCGGTATGGCCATATCCGGCCAGACCCTGGCTGACGTGCTTGGCGAAAAATTACTCGACAACAGCGGGGCAACTATAGCTGAGCGTGTGTCATTCGTCGCATCCTCCGGGGTCATCTTTCGGTTCGTCCAGCCAGAGGGTGCAAAAGCCTGGTGGGGCCGCGGCGAAGATGGCGGCGGGCGCTATGCGGTGGAGGGCGTTGTGTTCGACATCATCCCGGTCCAACTAAGCATAAAGCGGAGCATTACCAAATGAGCGGACTTTACCGAATAGCGCTGCATGGTGGTGCCGGTGTCAATCCGGAACGGGATTATGCCGAGGTCGAAGGCCATTTGGCGGATTTGGTCGCTCGATGCGAGACAATGCTCAAACGGGGCGCGGCTGCAATTGATGTCGTCGAAATTGCTGTAATTGATATGGAAAACAGCGGCCTATATGTGGCCGGCCGGGGATCTGCACCAAATATATCAGGCCAGGTGGAATGCGATGCGTCGATCATGGACGGACATCGCCACAGGGCCGGCGGTGTCTGCGCACTTAACGATATCGAAAATCCGATTTGCGCTGCTCGCGCAGTATTGGAAAAAACCCCTTTCATGTTGTTGGCCGGATCTGGAGCCAAGACATTTGCCTTGCAACATGGCGGTATCGAAGTCGAAGAGCCTGAGAACTATTATCGTTTGCCGGTCGGTGTGGAGAAGCACGAACTCACAGCGCCAGACCTTACCCTTTCACATGGAACGGTTGGGTCCGTAGCGCTCGATCGCAATGGCCACCTGGCGTCCGCAACCTCGACCGGCGGATTGTTCGGCACATTGGCAGGCAGAGTAGGCGATACGCCCATAGCCGGTATCGGAACATGGGCCGATGAGGATGTAGCAATAAGCTGCACCGGAATTGGGGAAGCTTTTATGTCTGCAGGAGGCGCGCGGGATATTGTTGCCAGAATGCGTTATGGCGGCGAGACTCTGGGCGCCGGTATTACCGACCTGCTCGATAATGTTGCCAGCCATGGCGGAGACGGAGGTGTTATCGCAATCGACCGTCAGGGCAACGTTGAAATGACTTTCAACTCCAGTGGCATGAAGCGCGCAAGTGCAGGGTCGAATCTGTCTCCTATGATCGCGATAGTATAGGGTATTGGAAGAAACTTTCTCGCCAGGCGAGAGTCCTAATCGCGCGCGTGTGCCATCTCTGCCTAGAATCATTCCAAGCGCCTGTTTGCTGCCAGGCTCGAAAATTCCTGCTCATTCTGTTGATGGTTCCACGCCCGTCCGGTCGGGGATCTGGGAGAGATTAAACTCTTTGAGAATGAGCATCAATGTCCGCTAGTGGTGATGACTGACATCAGTCTTAGTTTCGGGACTGGGGGCGTATTGCTGCCACAGCCCTTTTGAAGGTGACAAGCTGAAGTTTCGAGTCCTTAAAAAAGGTATCAAGCCAATGCTTTATGGGGAATTTCGGGCCTTTTGCGGGCCTTGACACATTGAAAATTGCTTAAGTCGTTGAAAATACAATAGGAAAAATCTTCAATTCGATGCCTCTTCTGGCTTTCATATAGATGACGCAATAGTTTGATGCGGAGCGCCGCCTTGATCAGACCTTGCAAATTTCATCGATGTGGTTCCCGATGTTTTGCATGAGCGAAGCGTGGTCATCGCGATATCGTGATTTATTGTAGCCAGCGATCAGTTGCCCCCCGATATTCGTATGACCCAACATGGCCGAGATTACATGAGGGGGTGTGCCCAGATCTCCGGCAATTGTCGCAGCCGTCCGGCGCAATGCGTGCGCTGACCAACCCGTAACCGTGCATCTTTGTCCGTGGCCTCTGAGCCATCTGCTCCAATTTATGAGCGGACCGCCGTGTTCAGTCGTGAATATTCGATCGTAGGGCAGCGGCACACTTTTGCCGTCCTTTGTATCACTGGTCCTGCGCAACAGGCGCCTTTGCTGCTTTAGTGTATTAATCGCTTGCTCGGAGAGCGGGATCTCCAGTGCTTCTTTTGGCTTGCCCTTACGCTGCGCTTGCTCGCGAGTGTCCTTTCGGCCTTCGCCCGGAATGGTCCAGATTTTCTTCTTGAAGTCGATCTGGTCCCAAGTCGCATTGGCAGCTTCGCTTCGCCGCGCTGCGGTTAGCAGAAGGAACAGGCAGCAGCGCCCATAGGCATCATCCAGTTCAGGGAGCAATGTCCGAACCTCTTCTTCGGAGAGAACTCGCTGGCGCGGTGCTCCGGTTATCGGCTTCTCTAACGAGAAAGGACCGCGCATTAAATCGCGCTTGCTCGCCCATTTTATGACCGGGCCGATATAGCCGGTCGCGCGCGCGGCCGTGACCCTCGCTGGATGTGCGTCGATGGCCAGTTGTATCTCGGCAGAACGGAGGTCGATTGCAGGCCGAGACAGCATAGACTTGAAGAATGAACGAAGATGCTGCTGCTGAACTTTACCCGTCTTCAGACCAGCACCGTTGCCAATCGTGAAGTAGGCGTCGATGACCGAGCCAAAGGTTCCTATGCCTTCAACAGCTGACAGCGCCTTGAGCCGGGCTATTCGCTTTTCAGCAGTGGGATCGGCTCCGCCCTTGATCGAGAACCGGAGTTCCTCTGCTTTTTTGCGCGCATCTGCAAGGCTGAGGCCAGAGCCCACCTCAAATCGGCGCATAACGCCGTTGGCACGCATAGCGAGCGACCACGACTTTCCACCTGATGGCGATACACGCAATCGAAGGCCAGGAACCGCTCCGTCGACGAGCTCTAACGTGCGACACAAGTGCGGCTTGATCTTTGCTATCTGAAGCGCTGTAAGAGGAGGGACGCGTTTGGCCATATCGTTATCAGTGGGTCAAAAAAGGATTCACCTAGGATTCACGGTATGCGCGATTAGGCGGAACAATACAAGAACATTTGAGAGTGATGTTTAGCAAGAAAACACCAAGATCTCAATAGGCTAAAAGACAAATTGGGAAGGTTTGGGACGTTCTGGAAAATGCATGACCCTCGGCTTTTAATCAGTAGGTCGCTGGTTCGAACCCAGCAGGGCTCACCACCTTTTCAATTATTTAGTGAGGTCGCGCGAAAGTGCGGCCTTTATTTTGTGCGGAATTTGATAGAGGTGAGGTATCAAATTCGCTTCCCCTGATGAAGGATAGGGGCAGCACCGATTCTCCTTCAAGCTTTCATGTTAGCAGCAGCGATCTGCACATTTTTGGTGTCGAGGGGGAGGTCTTAACGCCTGCCCGTTGGGGTTACTGGGTTATCCAATACGGCATATACGGATGAGCGGATACTGGATGAGCAATGTCCTACTTTGTAGGGTCTGAGCGCCTACCCAGTCCTAGGCCCGCTCGTCTTGGGAGTGGTAGGCCGTCTGACCTCCCTCGCTAGGCCCTAGAGGCTCCCGGTCTAACTTGATCTTCCGCAAAGTCAGACACATATGACGGTCTGAAAGGAATACTCCAATGACCGCGAAGAAACAAACCAATTCAAATGCTGAGTTACGCACAAATGAGAAAAAGTGGTCTAAGGCGTTGATGGATGCTGGCTGGACGGCGTTGCCCAGCGTGATCATCGAAAACCAGAAGCAACTCGATTTATCGCCGCTTGATATAAACATCGTTCTTTATCTCGCGAGCAAATGGTGGACGCCTGAAGGCAAGCCGTTTCCATCAAAGTCGACGATGGCAAAGGCCATGGGAGTGCATCCTCGCACAATCCAAAAGCATATCGCCTCGCTCGAAGCCGCTGACTACATTCGACGCGAGGAACGCAGGACGCCGACTGGTAGCAAGACCAATATCTACCATCTTGATGGGTTGATTAAAGCAGCGAAGCCATTTGCAGATGAGAAGGTGGCTGAGATTAAGGACAAGGCGGAAATGGCAAAACGGAAACAGGAACGCCGTGGCGCGCCCAAGCTGCGTATCGTGAAGAACGACGAGCAGGACTAGTAGTGTCTGCTCAAGAACAAGAGCCACCGCCAAAGGTGCCACCGCGTCTCGTTGGAGCACCAAGGATCAGGCAACTCTTCTGGTGCGACTTTCAGCAAGATGCTCAGCTTCCAGAATTTTGGAAGCGTCGTCCTGTGGTCATTCTCTCATTCAAGAACACGCTCCACGGGACCGTCACCGTGATTCCTTGCTCAACACAAGCTCAGCCTGGCAACAAATGGGCGTTTCCTTTACAAACTACGATTGATGGACGTGCGGCTTGGGCTATTTGCGACAAGATCACTAGCGTTGCTGTTAGCAGACTCCTACCTGATAAAGACGGTATGGTTAGGATGCCGGAAAATGAGTTTGACGACCTCTTGCGGCTCGTTTTGAACTGGCTCCCCGTGCCCTCAACGCCTCCCGCCCCATAGAATTTAATTGCATGTTCATAATCACACACATATATGGGGTGCACACGCGGCCTCCCTGTAGGAGTGTCCGTTTCCCGCGAGGGAACTAAATGCCAAGGCAGTCCGTGAGGGCTGCCTTTGGTTTTTCTGCGCATATCAATTGCTTGGCTCGACCAAGCGGTGCCGGTGATATGCTTGGCGATAGCGGTGAGGGAGCGATATCGGCTGCCGTGATATTCAAAGGCACCGTCGAGCACAACCACTTCGTGGACCTCGCCATGCCATGTGCGCGAGAGCCACGTGCCGGGTTTGACGGTTGGAGCTCGTACGCCTCGTGGATGGCGCTGATCTTTTGCGCGACTGGACTTCTAGTAAACGCCCCTCCGCATTGGTCAGCCCGCCCAGCGCCTGCTCCTGATATCGGGCCGAAATGGCGAGGGTCATCAATGCGATCCCGAATGCTGGCGGAGCAGGGGTGCCGAACACTTCACGTCACTCGGCCTTTTTCTGGGATGGGTTCATCTCAATGAGCCGCCCGATCTTGCCGTCCAAATCCATTATGCGTTGCCGGATGCTGCGATACTGTAGGTGCGCACGCCATCCAGCTTCTCACTCGCAACCACGTGACCCTTCTTTTTGAGGCCGGTCAGTGCTGCCCGTGTCGTATGTGGCAGCCAGCCTGTGGTTTTGACCATCTGGTCGAGCGTTGCGCCTTCCACGCGGCGCGACATGCCGAGGAACAGGTCGATCTTCGCCGACTTCTTTGTCAACTCGTTGGTTCTGGTTGCGGTGGTCATGATGGTGCTCCTTGGTTATGAGCCAGCATAATGCTGCGCTCACGAACCAAGGCCCGCGGAGTGTCTAGCCGTCGGGCATTGCGGTCCAACCGGTCGATCCGCATGAGCACGAGTCCTTGCTATTCGCACGAAGTCCAGTGGAACATGCGAATGTCACGCCGTTGCCATGGTTGAATTTTAACTTCGCATCAGGCGAGTACGTTTATGTCTGCTTTGCGCCCTCATTTCGGCCATTCGACTAGTTGTCGTCGTGGCTTGAAAGCTGCGGTTCGTTCATGAGCGAGCGAACGGCAGCAACGCGCCCTCATCTCGGTCGTAGCATGCAAATTTGATAGCTCCTGAAAACGGACATTGTTCGCGGTCATTCCGACCAAGCGAAATAGTGACTGTCATATTTCTTGCTCCTCAGCCCCTGCGGAGGGCCGCTTAACTACCCCTATACGAACACGTTATCTGCGGCTCTATGCCCGACGCACGGCTCAAGACTGCGGCCGATGTCTATCCTGACAGCCCGCGCCACACGGCGAAATGTGCCGATGCGCAAGTCACTGCGGCGTGCGCAGCCCTTAATCTCGTGCTTTCAATGTAAGCCTTAGAATACCTAAGGGTGCGACCGAGATGACCGCGCGAAACCTTTATCGCTTGATTTCACTACCCGTTATCGCCAGTTTGCTATCGATCTCCATCGCTTCCGAGGGAGCGCCGCGCCCGGGAATGAGATGGCATTGCTGTCCCGGCATTACACCGATGATGTGAAGCAATTTTTCGTTCAAGAAATGCAGAGCAACACCGTCCTCCAAGCCGTAGGCTGGAAAAGCGGCATCACCTCCTTCCAGAAAGCTACTAAATGTAGTCTCACGGTCCGGCCGGACACCGTGATGGACGCAGATGGATCCGCTAAGCATTCCGATGCCCTCAAGAGGCGCCAGCTCTTGCCGTGCGCTGTCGGTAATGCACCAGTCGAACAGCACCGAAGCGCCCGCGCTGGCCCCAGCTACGATCACGCCGCTATCATACGCCCGTTGCAGCGCAGGGAGAGCATCCCATTCGCGCATAATCGCCAGCAAATTACGGGTTGAACCTCCATCGATGAAAATGATGTCTGCACCCACGAAAAAACGTCTCGGGTCACCTGAATCCAGCTCGAAAAAGCTTAGAACCTTGGGGCGGCAACGGACACGTTCCGCGAGCTGATAGAACTGCGCGATGCGGTACGCGCTATCGCCCTTTGCCGTGCCGACATACAGTAAAACGGGATTGTCGGATGGTGAGAGGCTGAGCAGATATTCCAGCATCAAAGGGCGCTGCCATGCTGGCGCAAAAATTGACGCCGAGTCGCTAATCGCGAGCGCCTGTCTGCTTGGTTCGCCCCCCATCAATGCACAGATAATTGGATAGCTTCGAGATCGGTAGGCACTGGTAGTTTTTGTTCCGGCTCATCCTTTTCGGCTTCGTCGCCGACCTGCTTTTTCGGGGCCAGCGCTGCCGGGGGCCATTGCGGCTCGAACGGTTCGCGCCCCAGATGGCGGGCAAACCATTGCAGATCATTGTTCACTTTGAACAGTTTATGCGACGGCTTGCGGAAATTATGCGGCTCACCATCCGCGATAAACAGCTCGGTTTCCACTCCCGCAGCCTTCAGGGCGCGGTACATTAAGATTGATTGCGTTGGAGGAACGCGTTCGTCATTTTCGCCCACATAAATGACTGTAGGCGTGCTTGCCCGCCACACGTCTTGTATAATTGACTGCTCACGATACTTTGCGATCGGCGCACCTTCTTCCCATGGTGATCCGCCAAACCACGGCGTGCGATTAAAGCGATTGTCGCTTTCCCCGTACATAGACAGCCAATCGGAAGCGCCCGCACCTGAGGATGCCGCTTTAAACCGGTCCGTGATTGTGACCAGTTTGTTGGTCATGTGTCCGCCTGCGCTCCAGCCCATTTTGATCAGCTGGTCGGGATCGGCAAAGCCGCGCTCTATGAGCGCATCGATACCGTCCAGTGCGTCAAGATGGGCGTTGATGAAATATCCGCCAACCATATCGCGCATGAAGGCATCGCCGTAGCCGGTGCCGCCGCGGTGGTTTGGCAGAAACACGCCATAACCCTGCCCGGCGAGAACAGAAACGGACCTCGATGCGTTCCAGGCGCCAAATTGCGATGAAGAACGCGGTCCGCCGTGCGTGATAGTCACTAGCGGGACTGGCTGCCCCTCAGCGTAATCGTTGGGATAGACCAGCAATCCTTCAAGCGGTTGTCCATCGCGTCCAGTCCAGCTAACAGCTTCTTGTTTTGGCACCGCAAACCGTGCTGGCCAGTCAGCATATTCGCCGGTAAGCTGTATCAGCGTGCCGCCGCTCGTGTCAGTCACGTCAATCCGGTGGACCTCGCCCGGATTTGCCGCAGAAGTTACCATTGCAACGTGACGGTCGCCGACCGGATCATATGTCCAATTATCAATGACATGATCGCCGGACGTCAGGCGGTGCAATTGGTCGCTGTCCAGATTGTAGTGATATAGCTGTGTGCGAAGGCCGCTATTGCCAAGCAGAAACAGCCCCTGTCCGGCCTTGTCCCACGCGAAATCCAGTACTTCCAGTGCAACGTCCGGCATCAGCAGGCGGGGCTTGGTGTCGCTTATCTTCTGCACGAACAGATTGTCCTCGTAATAGGGCTCGCCAGCCTCATTCACCGTAGCGATAAAGGCGAATGAAGTGTTGTCAGGCGACAGCCGGGCTGATTGTTCCGCATAATTGTTGCGCGTCAGCTGTTTGCTTTGCGATGCGGCCAGATCGTGCAGCCATAGCTCACCGGCTTGGCGGTCATCAATCAGCCCACCATCTGCGCGCATGTAGATGATCTGAGAGCCATCGCGAGACAGGGCATAGTTACGGACGAAGAAATCGCCGGTTATGACTGGTTCGCTTTCACCGGCGCTTCGGTCAAAGCGCCTGACCTCCTTCGGCGCGCGGGTCTCGTAATCGCGGATCAGATAATCCCGTGATCGCAGTAGCCGAATTTTTTGCTCGACCCGCTGCGATGCTGTAAAATAGACCGCAGAGCCATCCGGCGACCATTGCAGATTTTCCACATCTTCATCGTGCGATGTCAGCTGCGCCAGTGTAGAAGTGCCCGAATAGTAATAGAACGCCTGCTCTTTGGTATTCTTACCGCCATCCAATAAGACCAGAAAGCCATCGCCGCCCGGCTCCCAGACTGCGCCTGATTTAAGCTCCAGAACTGGGGTCCCGCTGCTGAGCGTTACTGGCGATACAGTCTGATCGCCGTCAGCCTTCAAATAGAGCTTTTTGACAACTTGGTTTTTATCCCAGTCGGTTTCCGACCGGACAAAGGCGAGCACCGAGCCATCGGGTGATATAGACGGGTCATCCAGCCGGTTCATCTCGGTAAATTCGACTGCGGAAATCGGTTTTGGCTCGTCCGCAGCAGCTATGGCGGCGGCCGGGGCGAAGGCAAACACAGCGATGGCTACACCGGAATTCAGGCGCATTAGCACTCACCTTATGAAAAGAGGAAGCGATATGGGGGCCGCCCCTGACGGCCCCCAGAACTGTGAACTTACCTAGAAGCGCGCCCTCACACCCATATAGAACTCGCGTCCGGCAGGGTCGTTCAGGTTGCTCACAATATTGAGCGAGCTTCCATTGTCGAGTCCGGTAGGAACAAATGGTCCGTAATCGTCAAACAGATTATTGACGCCGCCATAGATGCGGAAGTTATCATCTGGTCCAAAATCATAACCAGCATAGATGCGGTGATAATCTTGGCCTTTCACGCGGTAGTACCGATCATCGAGCGGATCGCCATCCGTTTCAAGATCGTCAACACCGCCGCCCTGGTATGTCATGGTGTAGGCAAGACGGAAGCCGCCGTTACGGTACCCGACACTTGCCCGGAACTCGTCATTCGGACTTCCGATCTCTCCAAGCGGCGAAGTCGTTACGATCGTGCCTCCGATCCCCTCGAATTCAACTTCCTGAGCAAGATAGTGCGAATAGCGGAGATCGAAATCAAACCGCCCCGGAATAAAGCCCGGCTCGAAGCGATACAGAAGTTGCGCGTCAATACCTTCGACGAGTTCCCTGTTCAGGTTCTCCTGAAAATTGATCACCTCGGTCACTGAACCATTCACCGGGTTGCGCCTGATCACATCGCAGAACCGGTTGTTGGGGAAGTCTGCCGCGCTGTAGCAAAGATCCACGGTATCTTGCGTGCTAATTGCTGTAATCGCATCTTTGATGTCGATCCGGTAATAATCCACGACCAGTGTCAGATTGGGAATGAAGCTCGGAGTAAATACGGCCCCGACAGTGTAAGTGTCAGCAGTTTCTTCCTGCACATTCGGATTACCCGCATTTGGACCTTGTACCGTTCCCGGTCCATCAAATGCCAAGATTTCACCAGTACCCGGATCAATATTTTCCGGATCGGCGAAGTAAGCTTGGACGCCACCAGTTGCGAGGCAGTTGGCTGAAACGATAGCCAGATCAGCTGCATCGCCCCCAGTCCCGGAAAGTGGAACGATACCAGTGCCGTCCGGCAGCAATCCTTCGCATGGGTCAGTTAGGCTATCTGAATCAGGCCGCGGCGGTGAAAATATTTCCGTTAAATTCGGTGCACGCTGCGCCCGCGAATATTGCGCGCGAAGACGCAAATCGTCGAACGGCCTGAACACCACGCCAGCGTTGTAACTAAAGATCGTGCCGATCGTATTGTAATCGGCAACACGACCCGCAAGCTGCAAGTTGAGCTTATCTTCGATCAGAGGAAAGTCGACCTCACCAAATGCTTCTTTCACGCGGTAACTAACATCGATTGTTGGGAAAGTAGCCAGACTGGTCTGATCGAAATCATCAGTGGTTGGATCACCGTCAAGCCCGCCTACGGGATCGCCATCAGAGTCACCGTCAGTTTTCTGCCCTTCATAGCGATATTCTACGCCGAACACAGCTTGGACAGGTCCTGCCCAGATGTCGAACAAATCGCCACGCACGAAGCCGCCCGCAGTGAACTGGGTGCGCGACTGATCGGCTCGTCCGATATAGCGAATATAATTCGCTGCTTCTTGAGAAATGGTGCCTGCGCCAAAAATGTTCAGCGGTACGCAGCCCTCGGCCCGGGCCGCAGCATCAACACATTGGAACCCGCTATTACCGTTGGCTTCAATATTCAGCGCGTTCTGCGCTTTACGAAAGTTGAATTCGCCAGTGTTCGTCTGTGCCTGTGTAAATTTGCCATAAGTCGAGAAAACTTCGTAGGAAAATCGATCACTCAGGTCGCCGGATAAGCCGCCGATTAAACGGAAAGTTTCACGGTTATTAAGCCGTTGTTGCTGCCCGAGCTCCACTAGGCGGCGGTCAAAATCGACCGAGCCGCTGCGCGTTTCTTCCACTTCCGGTGGGATGAACGGATGATTGGAGGCCATGTTGCCGATGGTGTCTGTATCGTAAATAAAGTTGCCGTTTTCGTCTAAGACGGGCGCTCCTCCACCATCCAATCGCCGCACGGCAAATGTATCGCTATCATTTAAAGTCTCGAAGCCGCCGAGCGTGCTCGATTCGATAAAGTTATAGAGACCTAGGACAGAAAGCTCGACCGCAGGCGAAAATTCATAAGTAATGTTAGCGCCGACATTGAATATCTGGCGGTCGCCTTGCAGGCTCAAGCCCTCGCGGAAATTATATCCGTCAAAATCACCAAAGAAATCCTGCGTTCCGGTGCGATCATCGGGTTGGAGCGAACGGTCGTTAAACCAGCGTCCGTCCCTGAACCAGGCGTCCGTACCTTCGAAAACTCCGCCGGGCGTGCTTTGACTAAGCGAGCCCAACAAGCAGTGCTTGTTTTCACGCGCCGGGTCACAACCTGGCTGGTTAATTTCATTTGCGAAACTGTTGTTGCTTGAGACGTCGGGATCATCGAATTCAAGCGCAAGCAGTGCTTCGGGCCGGGTCGAATCTACGCGAATGGCATTAAAATCGCGGTAGCTTCCGCCAAGCATCACGTAGCCGCGATCATCTGCGAATTTTTGCGCTGCGGTAAATCCTATGCGCATATCCTCACCGCCGCTGGCCTCCGGCGTCAGATATCGACCAGTGAACTCGAACCCTTCAAAATTGTCTTCCAGGATGAAGTTCGCGACCCCCGCGATAGCATCGGAGCCATAGACTGCCGAGGCGCCGCCGCTGGTCACTTCGACGCGCCTGATAAAGCCTTCTGGGATTGTTGAAAGACTGACACGGTCGGAATTGCCTGAATTCGAAACAGCACGCTTCCCGTTGATGAGTACGAGGGTGCGGTCGTCGCCCAACCGACGCAGGCTGATTGTCGAAAGGCCCGAAGTCTGGATCAGATTGTTACTGCTCTGCGGTGAGATCGAGGACGACACGCCTGGCAGTTCGATGATTGCTTCTGCTAGATCAACCGTGCCTGTTTCCTGCAGGTCTTCAGCGCCAAGCAGCTGAAGCGGTACAGCAGAGTTTTCGATGCCCTGTCTCAGGCGTGAGCCGGTGACTATGATTTCGCCATCAGGCGCTGCTTCCGGCGCATCGCTTGGCGCCGACTGAGGGATGTCCTGCGCCATTACCGGCGTCGCCATCACAGCAAGAGCTGCCAGCCCCGACCTGCTCAACAGTTTCGCTTTCAGATTCTTCACAGCTATTCCCCTCAATTGGCCTAGTTTGACCGGTCTTCTTTGAAGTGACAGCATCCTGCAAAGCAGCATTGACATCCAATTCATAAATTGAGACGTTTGATACCGAAAACGCAAGACACAGAAATAAATGACAAATTACTTCAGAAACTGGGAAAAGTTAGAAGCCGACATGGAGATAAAATGGTTCGAAGATCTGATTAGCGTTGCCGAGATCGGACATTTCGCGCGCGCTGCCGAAGCGCGGTATTTAACGCAATCGGCGCTTAGCAGGCGCATCCAGTCGCTCGAAATATGGGTTGGCGCAGAATTGCTCGACAGATCCTCTCATCCCATTTCGCTAACACCGGCCGGAACCGAGTTCATTCCTGCGGCGCGAGAAATTGTCTCGCTTGCTTATGAGGGACGCGGGCGGGCCACGGAGCATACACAGCTGTCAGGAAGGTCGGTAACAATCGCCTGCCTTCATACGCTTGCTCTATATTTCGTGCCGCAGCAAATCGCGAAGCTTCGTCAACTGATCGGACCGTTCGAAACGTCGATTGTCGCTGAAACGCGGACGGTCGAGGAATATCTGACCAGTCTGCAGAATGGTACCACCGACTTCTTCATCAGTTTCCGTCATCCATCGGTGCCGTTCGACCTAGACCGCGATCACTTCCCGCAGATTTCGCTCGGAACGGAGAGGATAGCACCTTTTGCTAGCAACACTCTCGATTGCGGTGACTTCACAGCTGCCGATGGCCCGGAGCTTCCCTACCTTCAGTATTCCGGCACGTCATTCATGTCTCGTGTGGTGGAAAGTGTGTTGCGCAAAGCTCCGTTCGCCCCAAGGCTCAAGACGGTATATCGTGCGTCATTGGCGGAAAGCCTGTCGACCGGCGTGCATCAGGGGCTCGGCATCGCATGGTTGCCCGCTTCGATTGCGAACGACCGGTCAGGCAGTAGTGACCTTCAATGCCTGAGCGATAAATGGGTCAGTGAGTTTGAAATTATTGCCGTCCGGGCATCGTCTAACTCACGGCCCATAGCTGAGGAGGTATGGGAAGGCCTCCAGCGCCTTTAATGACGTATAGTCGTCATCATTACTTCATTATGATGTTTTAAAATTAGCCTCAAAAAGGACAACCGTGGCGCAATACAGACATTAGCTTGACGTTGGATAACCGCTGCAATCGGATCGCAGGGCGCCAGTTTTTGTTGTGACATTTTACAAGAGGACGGTCCTCAATCGGCCCAGCAGCTGCACAGCCCATGCGTTTCCCGAAAAAGCTAATCCCGGCCTCGGAGAACGAACATCGGCTATCCGCGATATGACCCAGCAAGGCAAGGTCGCGCACCTTGGAATGCAGGCAAAACCGTGGGGATCAATCGACAGCAAACTGCGGCGTTGTGATCTGGTAAAGATGAAAATTGGTGACATCGTCGCGGGTGAAGACGTTCGAACTCGCGCGATCGCCATTCAGCAAAAGATCAACAGGCCGGTGCAGTTTGAATTGACCGGTGATGTGCGCGCGAATGTCCGATTAGGGGTGGGAAGCAGACGGTTTGGTCTCGTGCTGAAACAGCATCAAGCAGACCGTCCTATAACTTATAATCTCGAAGGTTGCAGTTGCTCCCCCAATAATCGCAGTCGCCGAATGTAGAAATTAACTGGGCAGGCTGGTCACCTATCAGTCAAACAAAATTGCCTTCATACGATCAAGATAAACGATCCACGCTTCGCGTCCCACCTCGGTCAATAAGCAACTGGTCACGGGCTTGCGATTTTCGAACCGTTTTTCTATTGCGATGTAGCCTGCATCTTCAAGCTTCCGTAAGTGGACAGACAGATTGCCATCAGTAACCCCGGTCTTTTCACGCAGTTCGGCAAAATCGGCTTCGCCCGCGCCTGATAAATAGGCCATTGCCGCCAATCGCACCCGGCCGTGAATGACATCGTCGATCGTGCGGTAATCCAGCGAGGGTTCAGCCATCGGCTCGCACACGGCGCATTTGAGCAATACCGGGCAAGACGCCAACAATCACCGCGCCCACACTCATTGCCGCATATTGCCAGATGCTGCTCGAAAGCAACAACGTAATCGCCATGAAGAATAGGGACAGCGCAGCGTAGGGTTTCAGGTAATCGGCCCGTGCAGCTGTCGCACTTGCGGTGAGCGCGATGGCATAAACGCCGAACGTGATAGGTGGCATTAGAGAGAATAATCGATAGCCATCGCCATCGTTCAACGCCGCATGAGCGAAGATCCCGATAGGGAGCACAGTCAGCACGAGCGCGCTCGCACGCCAGACAGCGCGTTCCACCCGGTTTCCGACAGCTGTATTGCCGGTCGTCGGGTTTCGCAGCAGACGGGCCACCAGGGCAGCACCGCCTATCGACACGAACCAGACCCCAGCCAGCGCCAGTTGCGGCCACGGCAACACGTTGGCAAGGATCGCGGCATGCAGGATGCTGGCCAATGTTACGGCGAGACCGAAAAGTACGGAGTCACGCCCGCCGAGAAGGGGTCGGTTGCGCCCCTCCTCGGCCAAAGCCTTCAACCGCGCCAGATCGGCTTGCGCTTCATGATCGTATGCCGGTGACGATAGTCGTGTCATCGTCCGCTAGGACCGTAGAGCATCGTTTCGCGGATGGCGGTGCGCTCGCCTGCGACGCTGAAGCTTTGCGCTTCGAAAGTTGGTATTCCGCGCAAGTCGGAGGCCCCGATCATCGCCCAACCATCGGTCGGCCCTTGCGGACCCTTTGAAAACTGACCGTCGCTGTCGATGTCGTGCCACACAGTAAGGGCATAGCGCCCATCCGGCACATCCGGCAACGTAACCGTAACAGTGCCGTCCTGAGGATTTTCGACGGTTCTGCCGATGCTTCTCTCATCCTTCATGAACTGATCTTCGGTTTGCAAACTGACAAAAAGCTTCCCGGCGTTGGGGCGCACATTGGTAAGAGTGACCTCAACCTGCCCGGCAAGGCCCGGACTGGATGCCATAAGGGCAATTGCAACAAGCAAAACAGTCGAAATACGAGTAATCATGAGTCCTCTCCTTTGTCGAATGAATCGCTTTATAATTTAAAGTGGTCATTGGAGTCAAGTGAGCGTTCGTGTCTACCCTGACGATGCCATCATCTATCCAAATTTTCCGCTATGAAGCTCGTGCGAAATAACCGTCCATAACCGCTCTTGGGTCGGAAGCGGATAGTCCACTTTTGGGTCGCTTGAA
>CAWBJN010000007.1:0-150991 GCA_963789155.1 uncultured Alphaproteobacteria bacterium
CCTGAGATAAACAGCGCAAAGAAGGCCGCGGCCAAGGCAAATGGTATCGACAGCAAAATGACAAGCGGGCTCGCCACACTTTCAAATTGCGCGACCAGAACCAGGAAGACGATAAGGATGGCAAACGCATATGTCAGGAGCAGCTCGTTTGAGCTTTCCTCCAGCTGCTGCGCCTCGCCTCTCAGGATCATGTCGACATCATCGGCGACCGACGCGTCAACCAGCCGCTCAATCTCAGTCACTGCATCGGCAAGCGGCACTCCCGGCGCGATGGCGGCCTCCACTTCGATGGCGCGCCTTTGCTCTGCCCGGTCAAGCTCCGCCGCGACACCCTGCTCGGTAAATTCGGTGAGTGAGGAAAGCGGCACAAGCCCAGCTGTATCACTGCGCACAAACAAATTTCCAAGGTCGCTCGGGCGCGTAATCGATGATGTCTGCGAAGTAAGGAAAATGGGTATCGCCTGATCGCCAACGTTTAGATCGACCAGTTCCTGCCCGCCAACCATCGTGCGCAAGGTCAGCGCCACATCATCCAGCGAAACGCCCAAATCCGCCGCTCTAGCGCGGTTAATCCCGATGGAGAGCTGCGGCTGCGTTGGCTGATAGGAGATTTCAGCGTCCGACAGGATATCGGATTGCGTATCAATCGCCTCCGCCAAATCGCGCGCGGATTGATAGATGCCTTCATAAGTATTGCCGGTCAGCGCAACCTGCATCGATCCGCCGCCGCCACCGCCGCCGCTTAAAGTCCCGCGTCCGCGTGCAGACGCGCGCGATCCGGGCATGGCATCGAGCGGCTCTCCGAGAGAACTGACGATATCAGTCTGGCTGCGGTCGCGGTTGTCCCAGTCGGCTAAAGTCGCTGTGACCTGAATCCGGTTGGGATCGTAGCGGCCCACAATGGACAGGGTCGATTGCGCCTCTCCGCTATCAAGCAGAGGCTGTATGATCTGCTCTATCTCGTCCATCTCGCGGTCCATGAAGGCAAGGCCTACCCCGTCCGGCCCGCTGGCCCAGATATAGAAGGTTGAACGGTCTTCATCCGGCACAAGCTCTTGCTCGATCTGAGTAAACGCGAGCCCTGCACCGGCCAGCGCGAAGACGCAGAGCGCCAAAGTTCGCCAAGGGCGAGCAACGCAGCTTCCGACCATTACGCCGTATCGTTTGGCCATCTTGCTAGCGATCGCCTGAAGCCGGGGATTTGGATCAGCCGCATCCGATCCCAGATCAATCTTGGCAGCAAGCGCAGGGACAAGTGAAACCGCGACGAAGGTTGAAATGATAACCGCAATCGCAAGAACGAAGCCAAATTCACGGAACAGGCGGCCGGTTTCAGAAGGCAAAAAGCTGATCGGAACAAAGACCGATACCAGCACTGCTGTCGTGGCGATGACTGCAAAATAGACTTGCCGCGTGCCCAGCACCGCCGCCGCCTTGCGGCCCAGCCCCTTTTCCTTTTGCAAGCGCTGCGCATTTTCCAGAACAACGATGGCGTCGTCCACGATCAGTCCAGTTGCAAGCACCAGCGCCAGCAATGTGAGCAGATTGATCGAAAAGCCCATCAACCAAATGCCTGCGACAACACCGATCAAGGCGACCGGGATGGCAGCGCTGGGAATGAGCGTCGGTTTCACATGGCCGAAGAACAGGAATATGGTGGCCATCACCACCGCAACTGTGATCGCCAGCGTAACCAACACTTCGTATACGGAAACGCGGATGAATTCTGCATCGTCGGAAATGACGCTTAGCTCAATGTCGCTGAACCGGCTATCCAATCTCTCAACCGCAGCGCGGGTTGAATCCGAAATTGCGATAGTGTTGGAATTGGCCTGCCGGATTACCCCGAGGCCGATCACCGGCTCTCCATCCAGCCGGACATAGCTGGTTGCATCAGCCGGAGCGAAATAGGCTTCCGCGATATCGCCGACCCGGACTTCATCGCGCACAACGACATCATTGATCAATCGCGGACTGGTGGCGCTTGCCTCCGCACGAACAATCAACTCCTGTGCGTCTAAGCGAACAGACCCCACGGGGGTGTCGAACGAAGCCTGTTCGAGCGCGGCAGCGACATCGGATATGGTCAAGCTGTACCGCGCGAGCCGGATTGGATCGACGGCAACCCGCAGCTGCGTCTCACGCGTGCCAAACGTTTCAATACTGGCGACACCTTCTGCGGCGAGCAGTTCGGGAATGATATCGTTTTCAACAATCCGCGTAAGCTCGGCCACGTCGGTGCTGTCGCTCAGCACTGCAATCGTCATGATCGATTCGGCATCTTCATCCGCTTTGACCACGCGGACCTGTTCTGTCCGGTCGGGCAGCTCCCGCGTCACTCTGCTTACAGCTTCGCGAATATCAGATACTGCTGAATCGAGATCGGTACCCGGATTAAACTCCACCTTGATCCGCGTGTTGTTTTCTTCACTCGATGACCGGATCTGGCGCACGCCGTTCACACGTGCAGCGGCATTTTCCAGCACAGAGGTGACTTCTGCATCCATTGTTTCCGGCGCAGCACCGGGAAGCGTCGCGCTGACGGTAACGATGGGCCGGTCCACGTTGGGCAATTCGCGGACTTCCGTCCCCAGCAAAGCCGCCAAACCAGCAATGACGATCAGCAAATTCAGGACGAAGATCAGCAGAGGGCGTTTGACCGCCAACATCGGAAGATCGGTCTTCATCATGATGCCGCGACTTCAACCTCGGCGGCATCGCGGGTTGGCTGCTGCACGATGGTGACCGCTTGACCTTCGCGCACCTTCTGTACGCCCTCGATGATGATGAGGGTTTCAGGGTCGATCTGACCATCGAGCAGCGCAATGCCGTCTCTGCGCGAGGTGATCGTAACCGGGACGCGAACGGCTGCCCCATCGCGAACTATAAAGATCGACGATCCATCGCCGGTCCACATGACGGCGGCTTCGGGGGCAGAGGCGCGTGTCTGCCCTTACCCGACAAATCGCACGCTAAAGCTCATGCCCGGCCGGTAGCGATCACCCCGGTTATCGAGACGAGTGCGGACGCGGTAGCTGCGCTGGTCTTCTTCAATCGTGGTGCCGACGGCTTCAATCGGAACCGCAATCAGTGTATCTGGATCTGAAAATGCCGATATCTGGACGTTATCTCCAGTCCGCAGCCGCCGAAAGACAGATTCAGGTGCGTTGAAATCGACATATAGCCTGCTGCGCTGGTCCAACTGCGCAATCAGCGTATCGGCTGTGACCCGGTCACCAACATCAATTTCAGTAAAGCTGATATGGCCGCTGAAGGGCGCACGAATGGTTCGCTCTGCCAAGACTGCTGCCGCCTGATCACGCTCAATCCGGGCAGCCGCCACCGCATTTTCTCCAGCTTCGATCTGGCTTTCCGAAAGCGCGCCGGTGTCTTCGATCCGCCGATATCGCCCAAGCAGTTGCTCGGCTTCCTCGACACGCACTTAAGCCAAGCGCAAAGCCAGTCGTTCCTGCCGTGCATCAAGCTCCACCAGGGTCTGGCCGGTGCGCACATAGCTGCCCGGCCCAAAACGAACGGCAACCACCCGGCCGGATACTTCGGGAAAGATTTCCGCCGTGCGTGCGGCGCGGGCCGTACCGATAGCTTCGATGACTTCCTCGTCAGCAAGGAAGTTTACCGGTTGCGCCACGACAGTTACCGCCTGTTCGGCGCGATCTTCCTGTTCGTCAGAGCAAGCTGCGAGCAGCGACAGGGCTGCTATTGCTGAAAATATACGCATGGCTTTGAATTCATATCAGTCCGGTTGAATTGCCGAGTTCACTCCGGACGAAATTCTGCTTTGGCCTTTAATCCTACGCATTCCGCAATTGCATTCGATCTAGGCTAGCGTCTGTACTTACGGAACTCCAATTGCGAAGGATGCGTAGCGTCTAAGTTCAAGGGTTCCAAGTGACATGATCCCGTCGAGCGCGAGCATCACGTACATTCCCCCTCAACGCATGTTTGTTGGCCCGATTGAGAACGGTTGTTTGATTTGTCTTGCGATCAATGGCCGGAAATGGGCCCTGAGCGGAATGCTCGCTTCTGGACGCAGATTACCTCTAAGCGGACACTCGCGAGCGCTAAAGCCACCCATTCTCGCGGGCGAGGCGGCTGGCTTCGATTCTGCTTGAGGCACCCAATTTCGAAGCTGCTTCAGATAAATAGTTTCGCACGGTGCCGGGAGACAGGGTCATCATCCTTGCGATGACCTTGTTCGAATGCCCTTCTTCTGCAAGTCGCAAAACGGCGCGTTCTCTTTCATTCAACGGATCGGCTTCGCTCTCCCACGCAGTCGCCGCAAGTTCTGGCGCAACGGCACGTCCACCGCTGGCGACGGTCCGAATAGCTCGGGACAGTTGTTCGATTGGACTGTCTTTCAACAGATAGCCGCGTACACCAGCATCAAGGGCACGCCTAAGATAACCACCGCGATCATAGGTTGTGATAATAATGGTGCGCGTGGACATACCCTCGGCTGCCAGAGCCTGCGCCACGCCTATTCCGGTCATCCCTGGCATTTCAATGTCTGTCAGAAGTATGTCAGGGTGGTACTCGCGCACTGCCGTCAGAGCCGCAATTCCGTCAGAAGCTCGTGCAACAACCTCGAAATCGCCTTCCAATTCGAGGAGCTTTGCAAGCGCGCCCAGAACCATGGTCTGATCCTCCGCGATGACGAGGCGGACTTTGGCGTCTATCATCCGGCTGGCACCATGGCGACAAGGCGCGTTCCCGACCCATCAGGAAACAGTTCCAGCGCACCTCCAGCTGCTTTCAGCCGCTCCCGCATACCGGAAAGCCCTCCGGCTTCCTGAAATGATCCACCGCAACCGTCGTCTGTCACCTCAACACGCACGTCGGTATCATTTTGTCCTATCACAACACGGCACTGCGTTGCCTCTGCATGTCGGACGACGTTGGTAACCGCTTCGCGCAGTGCCATCGCAAGCACTCCGCTGCGATCCTTTGGAATAGATGCAGCGTCCCCCTCAACTGTGAAGCCAATTCCAGCGCTTTCCAGCATAAGGCGTGCAGCCTCAATCTCGCGAGAGAGGCCTGCTTCTCGCATGCCAGACAAGGCCTCTCGAACGTCTTTTAAACCATCACGCGCTGTGGTTTTCATCTCGCGTATCTCTTGTATTGCGGCTTCTGGATCAGCATCGACCAGGCGCTCCGCCAAATCAGCCTTGATCGCGATCAAGGTCAGAGTTCGCCCGACAAGATCATGAAGATCGCGCCCAATACGCTCGCGTTCGGCCAGACGACTCAGCGCGCGGACTTCATCATGGGCTTTCAACAACTCGGCATTTTTGTGTTGCACCGCCGCGCTTGCTAAAGTGGAAGCTCCTACTGTCAGCGTCAGAAGAGCCGCGGGGGCCCACCATCCGATATTTTGGCCAAGCAACAGGCCAGTGCTGACCACACTGCCGCATGTAAGGGCAATAAGAAGAATTGCATGACGCGGCGATCTGATCCGCCCGGCGACTGAGGCGGCGTAAATCGCAATCACCCCCCAGTTTCCTCCAACAGGGGCAAGCATTATAGCGACCAATGCGATACCGAGCGCGAAGGCTGGCCGCGTGCGCTGCGCTTTCGCCGATGCAAGGTAAAGAGCAAGGAAAACGCCGATCCCCGCGATTGATGCTGCCAATTGAAACAGCGAGGGCGCTACATACAACCAGGGGATGGCGTAGAACGGCAACCAAACCAGCCACAGCCACGGCCCCTCAGGATCCACGAGCGTGCGCAGCCAACTCTTATGTTTTGTAGGTGCTGACTGTGTCGGCATATGCATATGGTCCAACCCCGCGATCAATTCGTCAAGCCGCACTTCGCCGCCAACCCGAAGCTGCAAAAGCAGCAGCCGCAGCAGTCATAGCGGCCACGCAAGCAATATGCAGCACGGGACTTAGAGCGCGCGGAAATCCGGCCACCATGAGAGCGAGTTCGCCCAGGTGCCATGACGGCGTCATCCAAGCGAGCGCCCCAAGCCATTGCGGGAGGGCATCAATGGGGAACCATAGACCGCCCAATACTGCGAAACCCATAAACAGGAAATTGGCCGCAGCGACGGCGCCTTTCGAGCTCATTCTCATACCCACGCCAAGCCCGATAAGAGCGAATGGTGCAACGGATACAATATGGATACCAAACAGGACAATCCACGCCCCCATGGATAATCTAACCGCGCCAGCCAAAGTGCCCAGCGCGTAGATCAGCAGCACTGCAACGCCAGTGAACAATGCAGACGCGGCGACCTTGCCTGCGATATATGCACCAGCAGGCAATGGAGAGACGCGCTTCATTTCGATGAGATTGGCGGCACGTTCATCTGCAATACCGGCGCCAAAGCCAAACAGTGATGGGCCGATTGCAGCAAAAACGCCGAAGGTTGCGAGCGAATAGGTCGCGGCCTCCGCGCCGCCGCCACTCATAGCAATAGCGAAAAGGCCGTAGAACAGGACCGGCAAAAGCACAGTGGGCAGGATGAATTGCGGTGAGCGCCAGCTCTTGCGAATCTCAGCAACACTCTCAAGCCGGAAGAGCCGAGCGGGCGCGACCAGGGCGTTGGACATCAGGCGGCCTCCTCAAGGTTAGAGCTGGTTAGGCTGGATAATGCATCCTCGAGGCTTGCTGCTTCGATACGCAGGTCAGTACAATCATCCAAGCGATCGAGAAGTGCCTTGGTCGTCGCGACAGGATTACTTGAAAGCAATCGGACCTCTCCGCCTGATTGTTCAGCGCGGCTGACGCATGGCAGTGTGCTCAGAGCGGCCGCTTGGATTTGCGTACGGCACCGGATGACGGACCCGGCTGCTTGTGCGCGGATCATTTCTGTGGTTCCGTCCGCGATGATACGGCCTTTCGCAATGACAACGATCCGGTCCGCGAGAGCTTCAGCTTCTTCAAGATAATGAGTTGTCAGCAAAACAGCTGCGCCCTTGTCGGCCGTATCGCGCACCGTATTCCACACGGCGCGGCGTGCTTCAGCATCAAGGCCAGTTGTCGGTTCGTCGAGGATGAGCAGATCGGGGCGCCCGCAGATCGCAAGCGCAAACTGCAGCCGCCTCGATTGGCCACCTGATAGTTGACCGGCACGGCGATCCGCGAGTTCGGACAAACCTGCAAGTGTGAGCGTCTCATCCAGCGGGCGCGGCGCAACAAAATAGCCGCTTTGCAAAGTCACCAGTTCGCGAATTGTAAGGACGTCGGGCAAGCTGGCTGATTGCAGCATCACGCCTAGCCGCGACCGCGCTGCTGGACGCTTGGGATCGAGTCCAAAAACATTGACCTCTCCATCATCGGCGAGAAGGCGACCAGTCAATACCCCAACTGCGGTCGACTTTCCCGCACCATTGGGGCCGAGCAGCGCGGTGACTTCTCCGGGCCGGATCACGAGATTGAAATCATCAAGCGCGAGCATGCTGCCCATGCGCTTATTTATCTTGGTCAGCGTAGCGATTGCGGCAAGATCAGTTGGCATGAAGTGCTCCTGTGTTCGGCCACATTTGTCGCAGATATTTGGGTGCCAATGCAGTGACACATCGCACACGGTTAGCATGACATATGTCACTCGCTATTTTCGCCGCCCTGCAGGTAAGTCTGCGCCATCAGGCCGCGCAATCGCTGCCACGAAACAAAAGGAATTGCCTCTTGTCATATCATCACGGCCGCTCGCATTTCGCTCTGACCGCAATTGCCGCCGGGTGGCTGCTGGGTTGCTCTTCCGCTGCTCTTGCGCAAGCCACCTTAATCAAAGACGTGCGCGTTTTTGACGGTGAGCAAACGCATGAGCAGCGCTCTGTACTGATAGACGGCAATCGCATCGTCGAAGATGATTTTCAGGGTGAAGATCCGACCGACGCCCGCATCGTTACTTGTGAAGATTGCACCCTGTTGCCGGGTTTCTTCGATGCGCATGTTCACGCCTATGCCGGAATTGATGATGCGCTTTTGTTCGGGGTCACGACTATGCTCGACATGTTTACGCTTCCCGCAGCGACACAGCAATCTCGGGCGCGCACTGCCGCACATGACAATCGGGGCGAAGCTGATCTGCATAGCGCAGGAATACTGGCAACTGCCCCCGGCGGTCATGGCACGCAATTCGGAATTGAAGTCCCGACCATCACCGCCGCTGAAGAGGCACCGGCATGGGTGTCAGCACGGATCGCGGAAGGGTCCGACTATATTAAAATCATTGTGGAAGGCGGCGGAGAGGGAATTGGCAGAGCCTTACCCACACTAGACCAGCAAACTGTGGCTGCATTGGTTGAAGCCGCCCACAGCCATGGCAAGCTGGCAGTGGTCCACACTCAAAACAGCGATGCTGCGCACATTGCGGTAAAGGCCGGGGCAGATGGCCTAGTTCACTTTTTTGCCGATGAGCCGGTGGATGATGCCTTGCTGACAGCTATGCGCGAGCAGAACATATTTGTCAGTCCAACCTATGCGGTATTCGAAAGTTTTGCGGGGCGCGCAGGTAGCGCTGCATTGATGGAAGGCCCTGCCTTTCAGGGCCTTTTGCACCGGTCTACGGTGGCGAGTTTGCAGCCATCTGCTCAAAGTGACCGGATCGAAACTTTCGCACCCGCAATGGAGGCGAATATCGCAGCTCTTCGCGATGCGGGCATCACGATCCTTGCCGGAAGCGACTCACCCAATCCGGGGACCTGGTTCGGCGTATCCCTGCACCGAGAGCTGGAGTTGTTGGTTCAATCGGGGCTCAGTCCTCAAGAGGCACTGATAGCAGCCACCTCGGCCCCTGCCGACGCGTATCGTATCAAGGACCATGGGCGGATTGCCGATGGCGCCTTTGCTGACCTGCTCCTTGTTCGCGGTGATCCGACGCAAGATATCACTGCGACACAGGCAATCGTTGAAGTTTGGAAGGATGGCCAATCAGTCGCGCAATTGCGCTCTGCGCGGCGCAAAACCGTCGCCGCTTCCGCCTCAGCAAGCGCTCAGGCTCAGCCATTACCAGAAGGGGGAAGCATCGCGAGCTTCACGAATACGGGGGACGCGGTGTCTATCGAAGCCCCATTTGGCAGCTGGAGCGTCTCCACCGATGCTATCATGGGCGGAGCTTCGACTGCGCAGGCATCCGTTACTGGAGATAGCGCGCTTCGGCTTTCAGGGAACGTTTCTCCCGGTGGCTTCGGTCAGTGGGCAGGTATCGCGTGGATGCCAGGAGACGGGATGATGGTTCCTGCCAATCTGGCATCAGCTGTAGGTATTTCGTTTAGAATACGCGGCATCGGAGCTGGTCCAGGGGTGATGGGATTTTCCGAAGCAGGCGGTCAGAGGCCCTCAATCGCTGGGATTGAGATTGGCGAGGAATGGCGTGAGGTGACTGTCGCATTCGCCGACCTGCCACGTTTCGACAAAACGGGGACCACAATGTTGCTAATCGGAATCTTCGAACCTGGAGACTACGCGATCGAATTGGACCGCGTGAGGCTTTTGACAGAGTGAGCCAACAATTGGGCCGTTAGCGGTCAAACCGCTTTGATCGGCCAGACCATCTAGAGTTGCCGTTCAGCGGACAATCCATACGATGTACGCCTCCTCGCGCTCGTCCCTTCGCAACTCTTGGTGGCCGGTCACGACTCTGCTAGCCCATTCAGCAGGGGGGAACGCATGTTGCAGACCATGACACGACGCTCGGTATTCATCGCGCTGATGCTGACGGGACTGTTTGTTCTTGGGTTTCTGGCCTTGCTTTCTGCTCTCGGCACAGACTGGGCTGCATTCGTTCCGGCAAGCTGCACTGCGACTCGCTGTTTTTGCGAGGCGCCGCGAACAGGCACACTGATGCTGCAGCCGGCAAATACCTGGTCATCTTTCGGCTATGTCCTGATCGGCAGCCTGATGCTCGCAATGCCCTATAATCGCGATCCGGATTCGGCATTGACCGGGATTTCTGGACGCACTCTGGGCGTCACCGCGATCGTGGTTGGCGTGGGATCTGGCTTGCTGCACGCCACGTTGACCTTGTGGGGTCAGTTCTTCGATGTGCTGGGAATGTATCTTGTGGGCTCGTATCTCTTGGTCTCAGCGATAGCGCGCTGGTGCCGGATCCCCGATGGCGCGGCAGTCGCAATTTATGCTTTCTTGTGCTTGTCGCTAGTCACCATCCTGATCGTTGCCCCTGAAGTGCGCAGATGGCTGTTTGCCGTATTGCTGATCGCGGCGATCGTCATGGAGCTGGTCTTTGCCCGCAAGCAGCGGCCAGGCGCAAAAATTGCATTTTATCTCTGGGGTCTAGCTGCGACCGCCACTGCGTTCGGCATCTGGGTGCTGGATCAGGATGGTGTAATCTGCGCGCCCCACAGTCTCCTGCAGGGCCACTCGGTGTGGCACCTGCTCGGTGCGGCCTCGCTATGGCTTTCGTTCAACTATTACCGCAGCGAGCGCCGACAACGCAGCTGCAAATCGATGGACACGTGAAAGCATGCACCCATGCAGCCTACTTGCGAGGGCTTACCTCTAAATGGCTCTGCAATTTTGCTAATCCTCTGAGCGCATTAAACTGAGGCCTGCCAGAATGTCATCCCAGCGGACCAATTTGAAGTTTTGCGCCGATGGTGCATTGATCCCATCTTGAGCGACAAACAAGCCGCCCGGAAATGCCTCGCCAAAGCTTCTGGAATCCAGCGCGATACCGTCGGTTTCTTCAGCCGAGCCCACAATGCCTTGCTCGATCCGGAATCGTCCCAGAGGCTCCATTCCTGGCAACGTATAAACGGCATAGGCGTTGTCTCCTTGCGACGATGCCACAAGATATCCGCCATCTTCGCCATCAGCTGCCAACGCCAAACCCTCAACATCAGCGACCAACATGCCTGTTCCAACCTCGGCGACCAAAGACTTGCTCCCCGTTTCGATATTGATGGCCCAAATGCCTGCGGCCTCTTCACCGACATAAAGCGTGCCGGTGCGGACATCGACAACGCACCCCTCGGGCTGGCTCGGGACTGAAGCGATTTGAGTAGATGGTGGCTCAGTAACAGCTGCGCTAAGCGAGAGATCGAGCCGATAGATGCGCCCATTCTTCGGAGCGCTAAAAATCGGGACGGTCATGCCGCTGGGCTCCCCGATGCAAATGCCATAACCCTCACCTGGCCCCACGGCGTAACGGCCCGTTTCGGACAATTCACCGGTCGCCGGGTCAAGGCTCGCGATCAAAACATGAGCCAGTGCGAGATCACGCCGGTCGCTGGCAGCGACGAGGATCGTGCCGTCATCCAGCTCGGCCAAATCGACATTGTTAAGACCCGCGCCTTGGAAGAAAGAAACCTGTTCCCCCTCAAGATTGTAGACGTGAAGACCCGCCTTTTTATCAGTCCCCACGATCAGGCTTTTCGATGGGTCGGCTGAATTGTACCAAATCGCCGGATCATCTGCGGCGTCTTCATTGGCCGTGCCAACCGGCACAGTCTCCGCGCTCGCGGAGATTGAGACAGCCGGCCCCCCACTTGGGATCGAAGCACAGCCAGCCGCAATCCCAAGTGTGATAAGGGCGAAACCGTAGAATGGTCTATTCATGTTCAATTGCCCTTAAAAAGTAAGACGAACTCCGCCCTTCATGGTCCAATTATACTCTTCGTATTGGAGCAGATTCTGCCGCCCGCCAAAATTGTTGAACGCGTAGAATTCGGCATTGTTGATGTTGATCCACTCAAAATAGACCTGAACGTTGTCGGTCGCCTGATAACGCGCAGTAAAATCGAGTTGGAACAGGCTGTCGGTGAAGCGGTCAAATTCGGGCCCATCGCCATTGATCTCGTCAAGGAAACCGTCACGATAGGTGCCTGCAAGACGCAGGTTCAGACCGGCATTTTCATAGCCAAGCACAGCGTTAAATGTATTCTGACTGGTCGCTGGCAATTGGATTTCGCGAAAGCTGGGCACGGCGTTTATGTCAGTGATATCGCCATCGGTGATCAGTCCGCTTGCATCGGTGTAAGTGTAGTTGGCCTGCACCAGAAAACCGGAGAGGAAGCCCGGCAGGAAATCGAGCTTTTGATACACACTGAGCTCAAAACCAAAAATCTCCGCACTTGGCCCGTTGATAAAGGTTTCAGCCTCTTCAAAATCGACACCAAAAATCGAACCCGGATCTTCAAGAACGATCCCGGACACGTAATTGTCAATGTCCTTGTAGAAGAAAGCGCCAGTGATCGCTCCGTTATTGGTCATATAATATTCGACCGAAAGGTCGAGATTCCATGCCTCAAACGGTTCAAGCGTGGGATTGCCGATTACAGCTTCGCGGTCCTCGTTGAGCTCAAAACGGGGCGCGAGCTGTTCAAGGTTTGGACGAACGATGCTGCGATAGCCTGCAGCGCGCAGCACAAGTTCTGGCTGCGGGGAATAACGCAGGTTAAGGCTGGGCAACCAATGATCATAGTTTCGATCAAACTGGACCGGCGTAACGATCACAATATCGTCTGTCGCGACGCCGCCGCCCGGCAGGTCTTGGCCGTCCTCAAAAACAGCCGTTTCAAAACCTGACAAGGTGTTCTCTGTGCGTTCATAGCGGACACCGCCGATGATCAGCAGGGTGTCGGTCTCCCAGCGCCCGAGCAGGTAGCTGGCATAGATATCTTCTTGGGCACTGTAATCCTGATTGGCGCTATCAACGAGGCTATCGATTTCGTTGAATTCAAAGCTGGCGAAATTGGCATTGAAGAAGTCGCTCGCTTCAGTGAGGCCCGGCAAAGGGGCGAGATTGGCGAGCGTATTGCTTGGTCCCTGCCCCAGCACGTCAGCTAAGGTGTAATCATCGCGTTCGTAAAATTCGATCTCACCATTGAAAGTCTTCTCTCGGAAGCGCCCTTTAAGACCGCCCTGAATCGTGAATGTTCCAGCATCGGTCACCATGTCGTAGGCGAGATCAAACCTGCCTGCGAATTCTTCGTCTTCTGCATCGGAAAGTGCGGTCAGTTCAATTTCGTCCAGCTCATAAAGTGATGGATCAAAGAAACCTGCGCTGTTTCCTGTGATGCTAAAAGACGGGCGACGTTCGTCGGCATAATCGAATCCGATTCCAAGGCCGCTATCTTCAAACTCTGCCAGAAAAACGGTTGGATCAACCGATCCGTTTTCAAGTTCCGATGACTTCGCCCAGCTCACAGAATATTCTGCGCGCAGCCCGCCAAAGTCGCTTTCACCACCAAAGGTGAGAGTGCGGATGCGTTGGCGCTCAAAACGATCTTTGACGTCGCGTTCTATTTCGATCACGGCGCCGTCATCATCGAAGCTTGGCGTCAAACCGCTGCCAGTGACATTCGCATCGCCAAGACCAAATACCAACCGGCGGCGGAATTCCTGATCGTCGAATTGGCTCCAAACACCGCGCAGGTAAAGCTCAGTGTTGTCACCTACGCGTGCATCGAAACCAAGGGTCGCGCTGATGCGTTCGCGTTCAACCAGATAGTCGCGATATTGAACTTCCTCAGCGTAAATCAGGCCGCCATCCTCGGTCCAGTCGTCGGCTTCGATATTATCGGTTTGGAACTCGCGGTTGTAAAACGAGATACCACCAGTGACCCCGAGGTTTTCAGTGATGCGCGTGGAAAAGTCTGCCGAGAGATCGGGCGTCAGAGTATCACGCAATTCATTATAACTGCCACCCAGTCGCACGACGAAGAGGTCTTCGCGGCGGTCGAATGCGCTCGTCGTATTGATCTCAATTGAGGCACCGATCGTGTCAGCGTCCATGTCTGGCGTGAGCGACTTTTTGACCTCAATGGATTCAATAATCTCAGATGAAATCACGTCGAGCGCAAGGGCCCTGATATCCCCTTCGGGCGAAGGGATGCGGACACCGTTGATTGAAGTCGAATTGAGATTAGGATCAAGGCCGCGAACCGCAACAAACCGCCCTTCGCCCTGGTCGTTAAGGACGTTGATACCGGGCAGGCGGCGAAGGCTTTCTGCGACATTTTGGTCTGGGAACTGGCCAATCGCATCACGGGTGAGAACATCGGACACGCCGTCAGCTGCACGTTTGCGTGAAAGCGCAGACGCCTGACTTGCGCTTTGGCCGATAACCAGAATGTTCGAACCTGATTGGCCCAATGCGAAATTCTGAATGACCCGGCCATCTTCTGGCACCGCAATTGTGAAACTCACCGGTTCAGCGCCAATGTAATTCGCAACAACAGTGTAGCTGCCTGCTGGAACGTCTTCGAATACATAAGAGCCGTCGCGCGCCGTTGTGGTACGGCGGTTCAGTTCCTCAATGCGCACTTCGGCAGCCTGCAACGCATCTGTTTCCGACGCATCTGCAACAGTGCCCCGCACCTCTCCGGCGATCGCTGGCATGGCGAGGCAAGCTGCAAGCGCTACTGTGCCGGTGTTCAAAATATATCGAAGTTTCATGATCGGATTTGCCCCCTAATGCGTCCAAACAGTTTGTCTGCGCATCGCGAGCTTTAAGGGAGCCACTTGACAGGAACGCGACCGAACGGTGACGACAATCTTACGATCACCAGTTATTCAGTAACATTCCCGTCATTTTGGGCTGTCACTTTTTGGGACGTCATTTTTGTGCGCACGAATGCCAGAGCATGTCAGACGCGCAAATGCCGCCAGAGCATCGGCCCCGGCGGCATTTGCTTTCGTGCTTTCGGCTTGTTTTTTGATCAGTCGCCGAACCGCGCGGTTAGCTGCACGCCGTAAAAGCGCGGTTCTGCGGGGATGAAAGTCGGGATGCCGAATGCACCGCCTGTATTCCCCGCATCCAGCAAATAGTCCTCATCGAAGGCGTTGCGAATGAAGCCCGCAATCTCATAACGATCATCGGCAAAACTCACTCCGGCGCGGGCGTTGACTAGCGTTACGGCTCCTTGTGAAGTGACTGGATTGTTAGGCACTTCGAAGAAGATGCGGCTGCGGTGCGTGATACTGGGCGTAGCAAAGAACCGCACACCGTCGCTGATCGGGGCGTCAATGGTGAAACCGCCTGCCGCCTGCCATTCGGGTTGCAGGCGGAAACGGGCACCAGAGAATTGCGGGGCGAAAGTGTTGTTCTCCTCAATGCCGCCGTCGATGTAGCCGAAATTGCCGAACACTTGCAGCCAATCTGCGATGTCGATTGCCAGCTCACCCTCAACCCCAAGGTTCGCAGCCTTACCTGCGCTTTCGGTGCGGGTCGTTAGGTCAGGCAGCACCACAGTCACCTGAAATCCTTCGTAGACCTGGTAATACACGCCAAGCGAACCCGATACCGGGCCACTGGCCAGCTTGATCCCGCCTTCGTAGTTCCACACGGTCTCTTCGGGCACATCAAGCCGGTTAGCGACTACTGATGCACCGTCACGCCGCGCACCAAGCTGGAGCACCGGCGAACGGCGACCCTTCGACACGGTAGCGTACACATTTACATCATTAGAGATCCGGTAAAGCGCATTAAAGCGCGGCAGCACCGCCTGGAAATTATCATCGGCGCTAAGGACACGGCCGTTCGTATCGACTCCGCCGGGAACCAAAGGTGCACCCGTTATAACGCTGTTTGGAATCTCGCTGAAGAAGCCGGACTGGCGATATTCGTCGAGGAACCGGATACCAGCGGTCAGTTCGAGCGAATCTGTCGGAATCCAGGTCGCGTCGGCAAACACTGAATAGGCCTCGTTACGGCCCTGATTTTCGAACAAGACCGCGCTGTAAGGAATGTTGGTCGCACCGAGCGCGGGAACGCTCCCGTCGGGTGCGACGCATAGGCTCCGCGGGTTGCTAAACAACCCGCCAAGGCATGTCAGGAACACCCCTTCTTCGGTCGCGAACGGCACATTCTGGATGCTGTCTTCGATAAACAGGTTCCAGCCTGCGCTTGCCCGCAATTTTTCGCCCGCATAGCTGAAGCGCCCCTCGTGGCTGATTTGCCACCCATCGGCGATTTCAGCAAATTCGAGAAACGGCGCCGCACTGCCATCAGCATCAAATACTTCGGCGCTGTCAAATTCGCGGTAGCCATTCACGGTGGTAAAGGTCCAATCGTCGCCGAACTGGTATTCTGCGGTAAGGTTGAGATCATAAACCTCTCGGTTCAGACCAAGCTGATCATCGCCTAGCACCGCCGCACCTGCGGGATTACCGCCTAAATTGGCTGGTCGAAAGGCATTGTCTTCCCCTCCGGGCGCGCCAGCGAATGCCGGAAATGCTCCCGATACAAACGGCGTGCCGCCATTGCGCTGTTGATCATAGGTGCCGATCAGATCGACCGTCACGTCGGCCGTCGGGGTGTAACGCAGGGATGCGCGGACACCGAACTGGTCTTGTGCGTAGAGCTCTTCTTCCTGGCTGGCGGCGAGATTTTCAACGTAACCATCACGGGTCCGCCACTCAAAAGCGATGCGTCCGGCAATCACATCTGAGCCGGCATTAATGAAACCGCCCAAGACGGTTTGGTCGAAATTGCCATATCCGCCCGTTACCGATCCCGAAAACCCTTCACGCGGGCGAGCCGAGACAAGGCTGATTGCGCCCACTGCGGATGCGGTACCAAACAAGGTTGCTTGCGGCCCCTTGATAACTTCGACCCGCTCAAGGTCATAGATCGCCTGATACGAACCGCGTGACCGCGAAATGTCGACGCCGTTATAATACAGCGTAACGCGCGGCCCTTGTTGCGAGGAACCCGAATCCGAAGTGACACCGCGGATAACGATGCCCGGATTGTTGGCGCTCTGCTCCTGAATATTCAGACCGGGAATGTAATTCGACAATTCATCGAGGTCGGTGATGCCAAGTTCTTCTATCCTGTCGCCTGTGACAGCCGAAATCGTGATTGGCACATCCTGAGCGCGCTGCTCAATTTTTTGTGCCGTAACCAGAATAGTGTTGCCGGAATCGCCGGATTCATTGGTCTCAGGCACTTCCTGAGCCAGTGCTGCGATGGGTGAACAGGCGACGGAAGCAAGCAATGCACTTCGTAGAGCGGAGAACTTCATAGCGGACCTCATGCGATTGGAGAGTGGGTTCGCAAGTCCGCTAAGCGCCGCCTGTTACGTTATCACGGCGGGGCTGTTGCAGTTCAGTGAATGGGGAATATTATGATAAAATCGGGATAGATTTCATCAGGCCCAGTGTGGAATGCAGGATGGCCAAAAGGTCTGCCGCTAACCGCAGCTCAATTTTGACCGGAGCAATTCAACCACTGAACGATAGCTATTTGGCTGCAACTCGAAAAAAATCAGACAGTTCATAATCGGCCCAGTTAATGCCGCATTGCACTAACATGAAACGCGCCTGATATCCGCACAGACGGCGCTTCACGATCGAATTAAGTACGGATTGGCCTGTCGGTTGCCGCCGATACCGCCGCTCTGCGCGCGCGCTCTGTAATCACATATTGGTGCTAAGGAGTGTGTGGCGGAGACGGTGGGATTCGAACCCACGAAAGAGTTACCCCTTTACACGCTTTCCAAGCGTGCGCATTCGACCACTCTGCCACGTCTCCGCATGCCTTTATTGGCAAGACGGCGCGGATAGACGCAGCTTGCCTCTTTCGCAAGCGCATAAGCTTTGGCACGAGTGCGGTTATGAAAAAAATTGCCCTTACCGCCGCATTGGCTGCCGCGCTCGCCCTTCCCGCTTTCGCGCAAAGCGAAACACCCGCGCCTAGCCCGAATGAGATCGTCGATGCGGCGAGATCGCAGGATTGGGTCACAATTGCGCCTGATGACCTGCTGGTGATGACGGTAGCGCCGGATGGTGAGGGCAATGAGCGAACCGTCATCATGCAGCTAATGCCTGCGCCGTTTTCGCAAGGCTGGGTGGAAAACATCCGCACCCTCGCCCGTGCGCAGTGGTATGACGGGATCAGCGTCAACCGCGTGCAGGACAATTACGTCGTCCAGTGGGGCGATCCGGGGTACGACAATCCGGAAAGCGGCGATGTGGAAACGAAGGCTCTGCCTGAGGGCCTTAAGAGCGTTGATGAGCGAATATGTCGTATCTGGACCCACATTCGAGACCTTTCGCAACAATTGCTGCAGATTAGCCGCCTCCGCGCAGAGATAAGCCGCAGCAACCAAGAGCAGCGCGAGAGGGCTAAGGAGGCAACTAGGTCTGGCAATCCCACGCTGACAATCCCTCGGCTAGTCCCACCGCTTACTCTTATCCAGAAGGATAATTACGCCCCCGCCGCGCAATTCAGTCAAGGGTGGCCTCTTGCCGTCGCTACCGACTCATATTGGCCCGTCCATTGCTACGGCATGGTCGGCGTTGGCCGGAATTACTCCCCAGACACCGGCTCCGGCGCGGAACTCTACACCGTGATCGGCCATGCTCCGCGTCATCTGGATCGCAATATCGCGCTGGTTGGCCGCATCATCAGCGGCATGGAGCACCTCTCCTCGCTGCCGCGCGGGTCTGGCGCGCTGGGTTTCTACACCGAGGAAGAAGCCGACAAGCGCACGCCGATCCTATCGGTTCGTGTCGCCAGCGATCTGCCCGATGCAGAGCAACCCAGCTACGAATACCTCTCCACCGAAAGCCAAACCTTCGCCGCCTATGCCGAGGCACGCGCCAATCGCCGCGATCCGTTCTTCATCGTGCCCGCTGGCGGAGCGGATGTCTGCAACATTCCAGTCCCGGTTCGCGCAGTCGCAGGTGAGTGACACACTAACCGCCACTCTCCCTCTACGCCGATGGCCCAAAGAAGGTCATGGGGATCGCGGGACCTATCATCTGGTGGTCTTCGAAGGCGCGCAGGCTGAGGCATTGCCATGCATGCGCGCCTCCACAGGCTTGAATTCGGGCGTCAACGCGGGTTCGGTTCGGTCAAGGTCATGGCGAGGGTTGGAGAGACGGAATGGAATACGTCCGTCTTTCCGCAATCGAAGCAATCCGAATGGGTTCTGCTGCTAAGCAAGAAAGTTATGCGCGCTGAAGGATTGTCTGAAGGTGATCTGGTCTCAGTAATGCTGGAGCTACTTTGAACGCCAGCGCCGCGATTGTCCGGGTCACTAAATCTGCCTAAGATATTGCGCAGTGGCAGCTACGGCCTTGGCCGACGCACCTGATTGCCTAAGACGTAAGCCGAGACTAGGGCGATCACTCTAACGTGCATTCGTATATCCATCGAAGCCCTTCAGATGCGCTACATGATCAAGCCCGATTACCCCCATCAAATCCGATCCGCTTGGGCCACCGCGTCGCTCGCACGCAGCGCGCTTAGAATGCGAGTGAGGTGCGCCAGATCCTGCACTTCGGCGTCAATTTCATAGGTCACAAAGGGGTGATCGAGCTGGGTTTGGAGCAGGCTCGTCACATTGGTCTTGTTCTGCGCAAAGATGCCCGCCATTTCCGCCAGCGTGCCAGGGCGATCATAGATAGTGACGGTCAACCGCCCGATGGCCCCGTGCGAGCGGCGGCCCCAATTGAGGTCCAGCCAGTCACTATCAATACCGTTCGCCAGCTCCAGGCAATCAATCGCATGGACCGTCACTCGTTCTCCCTTGCGCCGCAGACCCACGATCCGATCACCGGGCACCGGGTGACAGCATTGCGCAAGTTCGAATGCAACGCCCGGCGTCAGGCCGCGGATCGAAATCTGACGTTCATGCCGTGACCATTCCTCATCATCTTCAAATTCAGCCGTGCAACCGGGGACCAGCGCCTCCATAACCTCTCGGTCGGTTAGCTTCGCCGCGCCGATAGCGAACATCAGATCATCTGGCTCTTCTAGTCCCAACCGTTCCACCGCTGCGCGGATCGCTTTCTTGCCGATGCGCGCGGGCACTCTGGTGGCGATTTCATCGAACAGTTTCGAGCCGATTTCGGCGACCTCGTCACGTTCTTTCAGGCGCACCGCACGCCGGATTGCGGCGCGCGCTTTGCCTGTGACAACAAAACCCAGCCACGACATTTGCGCCTCCGCCCCGGCGCCTTTAATAATCTCAATCACATCACCGTTCACCAACTGCGTGCGGAGCGGCATGTGTCGCCCGTTAATCTTGGTACCGACACAGGCAAGGCCCAGATCGGTGTGCACCGCAAAAGCAAAATCAACCGCAGTCGATCCTTTGGGAAGCTGGAACAGCGCACCCTTGGGCGTAAAAGCGAATATCCGGTCCTGATATATAGCCAGCCGTGTGTTTTCGAGCAGTTCTTCGGGATCGTGGCTGGCATCGACGATTTCAATGAGATCGCGCAGCCACCCGACCTGGCCATCGGCCTTGTCCGATTGTTTGTAGGCCCAGTGTGCCGCAAGCCCGAATTCGTTGCGGCTGTGCATTTCGCGGGTGCGAATCTGCACCTCCACCCGCATCGAATTTTCATACATCAAAGATGTGTGAAGGCTGCGATAGCCATTGTTTTTGGGCGTTGAGAGATAATCCTTAAATCTGCCCGGAAGAAATTGCCACGTCGTGTGCAGGACACCAAGCGCCTGATAGCAATCCGCCTCACTTTCTGCGATCACGCGAAAGGCCATGATATCTGTGACCTGTTCGAAGCTGACATGCCGTTCCGACATTTTTAGCCAGATCGAAAACGGGTGCTTTTCGCGTCCCATCACCTCAACCGACAGGCCAGCCTCGGCAAGCGCCTGTTTAATCTTCAGCGCAATCGCATCGACTTGGCCGCCATCGGTGCTGCGCAGTTGTTCCAGCCGTTTGGTGATCGTCGCATAGGCTTCAGGTTCCAGCTCCCGGAAAGCCAGTGCCTGCATTTCTCGCATATATTCATACATGCCCACCCGCTCGGCAAGCGGGGCGTAGATATCCATGGTTTCGCGCGAAATGCGCTGGCGTTTTTCGGGGTTCTTGATGAAATGCAGCGTGCGCATATTGTGCAGCCGGTCTGCCAGCTTCACCAGCAGCACGCGGATGTCTTCCGACATAGCAAGCAGGAATTTGCGCAGATTTTCTGCTGCGCGTTCATTTTCCGGCATCGCTTCGATTTTGGAAAGCTTGGTTACGCCATCGACCAGCCGCGCGACCTCTGGCCCGAAATGCTGTTCGATATCCTCAATCGTGACCAGCGTGTCTTCCACCGTGTCATGTAACAAAGCGGTGATGATCGTTTGCTGATCCAGCTGAAGATCAGTCATCAACCCAGCCACTTCGATCGGATGGCTGAAATAGGGATCGCCGCTGGCGCGTTTCTGCGTACCGTGTTTTTGCACGGTGTAGACATAGGCGCGGTTAAGCAGCGCCTCATCAGCGTCCGGATCGTAGGCCTTAACCCGTTCTACAAGTTCATATTGGCGCAGCATCGCTTTTGGATATGTGCTGCGCTGCGCTGCGGGGCAAGCAGGATATTGGATTGGTCAAGGATTCTGGCGAATAGGACAAGCCAGCAATCGTCACATAAAGATCACTCGGTCACTTTGCTTAGTTTCGCGGCAATCAGCGCTGAACCAAAGCTGGTCTAGATATGCGCCATGGAAAATTCACCATCCCCCCAAGTTCGCGCCGATGGCAGCGTTAGCGCCTTTGCTGCTTTGGCTTTCGGTCTGGCCGCGTTCGCGCTTGCGGTGATAGACGCCTTCTCGTCTTTTTTGAGCGCGCTTCCCATTCCGTTGCCAATTCTCATCTTCAGCCTTGCTGCAATCTCCATTGGATTGCGCGAAATATCGGTGCGCGCTCAATTTGCCACTCAGGCCGATTGCTACAACGCATCACGGCGCGAACTTGAAAGCAAAAATCGCTGGTTCAACATCACAGAGGCGCATGCCCGCGTTGGCCACTGGAGATTGGATCTCAGGACTGACGAGGTTTTCTGGTCGAACGCCGTTTACGCCATCCACGGAATGGAGCCGGGAACACCGCCAAAATTGGACGGAGCGATAGATTTTTATCACGAGGAGGATCGTGATCTGGTCGCCAGTACCGTCGAAAGATCTCGCGCGACAGGGCAACCCTACAGTTTCAGGGCTCGCCTTATCGGCGCGGATGGAAAAACCCGCTATGTCGATACCGGGGCCAGCACCGAATGCGCAGCTGACGGCACGCCGATTGCAATGTTTGGTGTGATCAAAGACAGAACCGGTGAAGAGGAAATGCAGGATCAGCTGCGGCTCGCACGGGATTCAGCGAAAGCTCTGGCCAATTCGAAAGGGCAGTTTCTTGCGCGGATGAGCCATGAAATCCGCACGCCGATGAACGGTCTTCTTGGTTTTGCGGAACTGCTGCAGCGCAGCGAATTGACAGAGCAACAGCGCCGCCACACCGACCTTATCATCGATTCCGGCAAGTCTCTGCAATCTCTGCTCAACGACATTCTTGATCTCACCAAGATCGAAGCGGGCAGAACGGAGATCAATGTAAAAACGGTGGAAGTCAGGCACCTCGTTAACCGGGTAAAGCAGTTGGCTGAACCTCCTGCGCGCGAAAAGGGGCTAAATCTCATCTGCGATATCGCTCCTGATGTGCCCAGCCATGTTAGTATTGATGGACTGCGACTGCGCCAGATTTTGAGCAATCTGCTGTCTAATGCTGTGCGCTTTACAGGCCGAGGCACTGTATCCTTGAATGCGCGAGTTAGCGCGGGTCAGCTATTGTTCGCAGTGAGCGATACGGGAACCGGGATCGGGTCCGAAGCACAAACCTGGATTTTCGATCCTTTCACCCAGGAAAACACCGACCCGGCAAACCTTGCCAGCGGTACGGGGCTGGGTCTTGCGATCAGCCGGCAATTGGCCGAATTGATGGGCGGCAGTCTGACACTTAGCAGTGTGCTTAGCGAGGGGTCAGTGTTTACATTGAGTGTGCCACTTTCCGAAGTGTCCGTGGCCCCGGCTGCAGACCCAGTTTTGCAAATTGGGGGTTATTCAGAGCCCCGCGTCACAACGCGCAACCCTGCCCGCATATTGCTGGCTGAAGATTATGACATCAACCGCGAACTGATCACCGATATGGCCCGCCAATTGGATTTCACGATCGAATGCGCGGAGGACGGCGAAGAGGCCATAGCGATGATCCATAAAGCGCGTGCGATCGGCAGCCCCTACCGATTGGTGCTGATGGACTTGCAAATGCCCAATTTGGGCGGATTGGAAGCAACAGAGCGGCTGCGTCAGTCAGGAATTTCAGAGGATGAACTGCCGATAGTAGCCCTCACAGCAAATGCTTTTTCTGATGACATCGAAAGCTGCCTTGCCGCCGGAATGCAGGCCCATCTGGCCAAGCCTGTATCCATGCAGCGCCTAGCCGATGCAGTTGATAAATGGGCACCAATACCCGGCGATTTCAACCACCAACCCTTCAGTCATCACGGCACGCTTTGAAGGCAATTCCTGGCTGATTTAGGTCCAAGTGGCTCGCGGCGGGAGGCTCATCAAAATCGCGTCGATATTACCGCCGGTTTTCAGCCCGAAAATCGTGCCGCGGTCATAGACCAGATTGAACTCGGCATAGCGCCCACGATATTCGAGCAGCGTGGCTTCGTCCTCGGCGGTGAAGTCATCGCCCATTCGCTTGCGCACCAGCTTGGGGTAGATGTCCAGAAACGCTTTGCCCACATCCTGTGTGAAGGCGAGATTACGGTCAAACGCAGCTTGATCACCGCATTCGAGATGATCGTAGAAAATTCCGCCTACGCCACGGTGCGTTTCGCGGTGTGGAATGTAGAAATAGTCATCCGCCCATTTCTTGTATTTTTCATAATAGGTCGGATTATGCGCCGCGCAGGCAGCGCGCATGGTCGCGTGAAATTCCTCTGTGTCTTCGGCATAGGGGATCGGCGGATTGAGATCGGCACCGCCGCCAAACCACGCCTTGCCCGTTGTTAGGAAACGCGTGTTCATATGCACCGCTGGCACATGCGGATTGTGCATATGCGCAACCAGACTGATGCCGGTCGCGGTAAAACTGGGGTTGTCGGCATCCGCGCCATTAACAGTGCCCGCAAATTCCTTGGGAAAGCTGCCGCGCACCGTCGACACATTGACGCCGACTTTTTCAAACACTTTGCCCTTCATCAGGCCCTGAACGCCGCCGCCGGGGTCATCATTGCCTTCTTCGCTGCGCGACCACGGGGTGTATTCAAACGAAGCATCCGATCCCGCCACGCGCTCAATCGCCTCAAACTCCGCGCAAATCTGATCGCGCAAACTTTCAAACCAGGCACGCGCATTTGCGGTGTGGGTCGCCCATTCATTCATTCAAAGTATCCCCGTCTAAACTGCTGTGACCATGAACAATACAGCCTGTGTGTCAACGGGAATTGACACAGATCAGCACCGATCTCATTGGCGCGCACACCCCCTTGCCAAATGTTGATATGCGCTGCACATGGGGCACATGGTTCCCGTTTCGTTCGCACCCCAACCCTTTGCAGAAATGCAGTTTGCTGGAGAGGAGATGATCCTCACCAGGTCAAACGCTGTCTATTGGCCGCGCGAACGCGCGCTGCTGGTCGCGGATCTGCATTTGGAAAAGGGCAGCTGGTATGCGCAGCACGGGCAGATGCTCCCCCCCTATGACAGTCGCGAAACGTTGGAACGGATAGCCGATGCCGTGAAGGCGACGGGAGCACGCCGGATTATAACTTTGGGCGACAATTTCCACGATGATCGAGGGTCCAGCCGCCTTGACCCCTACGCCACCGGAATGCTCGAATCGCTGACCCGCGCGCTCGATTGGGTCTGGATTACCGGCAATCATGATGAGAATATGAGCCGTGCGTTTGGCGCCGCCTTGATGACCGAAATGGAAATAAACGGCATTATCCTGCGCCACGAGGCAAAGCCGGGCGAGACCCGTGCTGAAATGTCCGGGCATTTCCACCCGAAAATGCGTGTGCGCGTCAGGGAACGCCACATTGCGCGTGCCTGCGCTGTGATCAGCCGCACGCCGGGGACTGATCGGATGATACTGCCCGCATTTGGCGCGTATACAGGCGGGATGGATGCTGGCGCGCCGGAGATTTTGAGCGCGCTCAAACCTGCCCACAGCATCGACGCGGTGCTGCCTGCCAAGGGCAAACTGGTCACATTCCCGCTTTATCGGGCGGCTGCTTAAGACTCATCTGGCTTTTGACGGCTAAAATACCTACATAGCGACGAGTAAAAGACTCGTAACAACCACAGGAGAACACACATAGCCCGTCCACCTCGGCGATCGATGGCCCCGCCCATTAAAAGCGGCCCTCGTTTCGACAATTTAATTCAGGTTCCCAAAGTCCGCGTTATTGATGACGAAGGCGAGAACCTCGGCGTAATGTTCACCCGCGAAGCGATGGAGCAGGCCAATGAAAAAGGCCTGAACCTCGTCGAAGTGTCCCCCAATGCGGACCCGCCCGTGTGCAAATATCTCGATGTCGGTAAATATCGCTTCGAAGCGCAGAAAAAGGCCAACGCCGCGCGCAAGTCGCAGAAGACGCAGGACATCAAAGAAGTCAAAATGCGTCCCAACATCGACACGCATGATTATGATGTGAAGATGCGGAACGTGAACAAGTTCATCGACAATGGCGACAAAGTGAAAATCACGCTGCGTTTTCGCGGTCGCGAAATGGCGCACCAAAATCTCGGCATGGACCTGCTTAAGCGGGTACAGGACGATACGGCCGAAACCGCCAAGATCGAAGCATTCCCACGCCTGGAAGGCCGGCAAATGCTAATGGTGCTCTCACCAAAGTAAGAGCATTGAATTTTAAGCCACAAACATTTTGAGCCACAAACAAGGCGAGCGTCTTTCGGGACGTTCGCCTTTTTGTTTGCCCGCTTGGTTGTTCTTGGTTGTCCAACTATCCGGGCTGCGCGTCTGCCGGGCGGATCATGGTCCAGAACTTCGGACCTCCGCCGGGGACATGCCATTCCTCAGTAATCGCAAATCCCAGCCGCGTGTAAATCGCGACATTGGCGGGTTTGGCGGTTTCGAGCAGCACGCCCTTGCTCTTATCTGCTCCATTTGAAGCGGCGCGCTCAATCCCGGCGCGGATAATCGCACCGCCCCACCCTTTGCCCTGTGCCTCTGGAGAAACGCCGACATAGCGCAAATAGGTGTAGGTCTGCGGATGCGGATGGTGCGCATGCATCGCCTCTGCAACCTTCAGCCCGCGCGGCAGTGCCCCGCCGAAGAGGCCCAGCAACCGCATAGAATCCCACAGATACTCACGCACGCTGTCCCGCATATCGCCCGGCGGATACCACAGCGCCGCCGCTGCGGTCCCTGTCTGTGTTCCTGTCGAGGCAAGCACTTCCCCGTGCCGGTACGATTGTTCGGCCATGACAGCGAAAAAGCGCGGCAGCACTTTGCGCCGCTTTGCGGGATCTGGAAGTATCCAAGACAGCGCAGGATCATCTTGAAACGCGCTCGCTAACGTCTTGGCCACGCGGCCTGATTGTTCTGTACGCACAGGCGCGACAGGATGGGTGACGGTGTTGCTCATCTGACCGGTGTACCACAGAAGTTTAAAAATGTGCCGCTGACATCTGCCCGTCCACAGCCGGTAACCACGCAGCGGCTTGAACTCGCGGGCGATAGTGGCAGGGTAGCACCCCTGCGCACCGATGACGTGTGCGCGCCAAGGGGATGCACCAAATGACAGCGCGCCAGATTGGTCTGTATTTCGGCCCGATAATGTTTGCAGTCACCGCTTTGACTGCTGCTCCGGCTGGGATGAGCGCGGAGGCGTGGCTGGTTGCTGGCCTTGTGGTCTGGATGGCTGCGTGGTGGATGACAGAGGCGGTGCCGCTCACGGTGACGGCATTGCTGCCCTTTGTCGTGCTGCCGCTGGGCGGTGTGATGGGAGCCACCGAAACCGCTAGCGCCTATTACGCGCCGATCCTGTTTCTGCTTTTAGGCGGAGCATTCATTGCTTTGGCGATTGAGCGCACGGGACTGCACCGACGATTAAGCCTGGCGATCCTCAAGGCGATTGGATCGGAAGGGGGGCAATTTCGCTTGCTGCTAGCGTTTATGATTAGCGCCGCGATCCTGTCGATGCTCATCTCCAACACATCCACTGCGCTGATCATGATGCCGATGGCGCTGGCGGTTCTGGCAGGAGGCTCTGCTGAGGCAGAAGATGGCGCCAGCGGCCAGTCGCTGCAGCAAGAAGGGCTGTTTGGCGCTCTGCCCATGGGTATCGCATTCGCCGCAAGTATTGGCGGGCTGGGCACTATCATCGGCTCGCCCACCAACGGGATCGCGGTGCAGCTGTTGGATGATATGATCGGGTTGCAAATCAGCTTTGCGATGTGGATGGCATATGGTTTGCCGGTGGTTTTAATCGGCGTGCCGGTCGCGGCTTTGATCATCGCGAGCGTGCAAAAGGTTGCAGCGCATCCTTTTGATGTCGCCGCGGCGCGGCGGTCCATCGATGATGCCTCCCCTTGGTCCAGCGCGGAGAAACGTCTGGTCCCGATTATCGCGATCGCCTTTGCGCTCTGGATCAGCCGCCGCTGGGTTGCGCCTTATCTGCCAGACAACAGCTGGACTGATGGCACCATCGCTGTGATCGCGGCGATTGCGTTGTTCCTGATGCCCGATGGCACCGGCAGACCGATGCTCAAGTGGAACGAGGCGGACCGGGCACCTTGGGGCGTAATCCTTATGTTTGGCGGCGGGCTGGCGCTGGCCGCCGGGATGGAGGCAAGCGGCCTAGCGCAGTGGTTGGGGCAGGCGCTGCTGCCGCTTGATGCGATTCCGCTGGTGCTGATGGTCATGGCGATCGTCGCGATGGTCATTTTGATCACCGAATTTGCGAGCAATGTCGCCACCGCCAGCGCGATCATTCCGGTGGTCGCCAGCTTCGCTGCAGCCTTGGGTCTTGGCGAAGATGCGATCCTGATAGCCATGCCAGCCGCTCTCGCGGCCAGCTGGGGATTTATCCTTCCCGCAGGAACGGGACCCAATGCGATAGGATGGGCAACCGGTCGGCTGCGAATTGAGCGGCTGGTTCGCGCAGGGTTTTTGCTCGACGTGCTTGGAATTTTCCTCATCGTGGGCACCGTATGGGCGGTCAAAACGCTAATCTAGACGATGGGCCGGGGTGTGCGTCGCACATCATTTGCTGCCCGAACCGGTTGCACGCGAAACCAGTTCGCGTTAGTCCAACCCCAACATAATGGCTTGAGGGAGAGGCGTTTCTGCGGAGGTTAGAAACGGGCGCCCGTCAGGCTCCTCAATTGGCTCCTGCCTTCCTGGGAGTGTATATGAGGAAGGATGCCGCCATGACGGACGGACCCGTTGATCAGAATTCTGCGCCCGATGCCCCCACCCCCCGCCGCAAGCCAAAGCCTGAGCGAACCCAGATCAATGGCCGCCCATTGAAGCCATCGACCCTGATGATGGGGCATGGTTATGACCCTGTCCTTTCCGAAGGTTCGCTGAAGGCTCCGATCTTCCTAACCTCAACTTTCGCGTTTCCCAGCGCAGCTGACGGCAAACGGCATTTTGAAGGGATCACTGGGAAGCGGCCCGGCGGAGCAGAAGGCCTCGTCTATTCGCGCTTTAACGGACCCAATCAGGAAATCCTCGAAGACCGCCTCTCGATCTGGGACGGAGCGGAAGACGCTCTGGCCTTTAGCAGCGGCATGACCGCCATCTGCGTGCTGATGATGGCCTATGTCAGCCAAGGCGACGTGATCGTGCATTCCGGCCCGCTCTATGCCGCATCTGAAGGTTTCGTGGCGAAGGTGCTGTCGAAATTCGGCGTGACTTACATCGATTTCCCCGCAGGTGCGACGCGCGAAGAGCTGGACGATGTGCTGAAACGCGCCAAGAAACAGGCGAACGCAAATGGCGGTAAGGTGGCGATGATCTACCTTGAAAGCCCGGCGAACCCGACCAATGCCTTGGTCGATATCGAAGCAGTCAAAGAGGCCCGCGATGCCAACCTCAATTGGGATTGCCCGATCGCAATCGACAACACGTTTCTTGGTCCTTTGTGGCAGCGCCCGCTGGATCACGGTGCGGACATCGTCGCGTATTCACTGACCAAATATGTTGGCGGTCATTCGGACCTTGTTGCGGGTTCTATCGCGGGCGCAAAAAAGTGGATGGACCCCGTGCGCGCTCTGCGCAACACGATGGGCGGGATCGTCGATCCGAACACGGCTTGGATGTTGCTGCGTTCGCTGGAGACCGTCGAATTGCGGATGCAACGTGCTGGCGAAAATGCCGCCAAGGTCTGCGCTTTCCTACGCGATCACCCCAAGGTTACCGGCCTAGGCTATCTCGGCCACATCAGTGATCCGCGCCAGCAGGACATCTATGACCGGCATTGTCTGGGTGCAGGCAGCACATTCAGCGTGTTCTTGCAGGGCGGAGAGGCGGAAAGCTTTGCTTTCCTCGACAACCTCCAGATCGCCAAACTCGCGGTCAGCCTTGGCGGCACAGAAACGCTCGCCAGCCACCCTGCATCAATGACTCACCTTTCCGTCGCGCCAGAACGCCGCGCGGCTTTGGGCATCACCGATAGCCTCGTGCGGATCAGCATCGGTATCGAAGACCCCGACGATTTGATCGCTGACTTTGAGCAAGCACTGGAACACGTGTAAACTCGAGACTAGGTTATCCTTCTTTCTTGGGCCAAAAGTTGGGCCAAGGGTCAGGGGAACCTAGTTATGATCGATAGTCGTAAGCCCGTATTCCTCGTCATCGGCGCTGGCGCCGGAATTGGCGGCACCACGGCTGCTCGCTTCGCGGCGGGCGGGTATCATGCGGTGCTCGCCCGGCGTTCTGATGAAGAGGGGCTGTCGCGGCTTGTCTCCGGGATCGAAGAAGCCGGCGGCAGCGCATCGGGCACTATCCTCAATGCAAGCGAGGATGGTGCGATTGAGGAGCTTGTGGAACGCACCGAACATGACATTGGCCCGATTCAAGGCGCTCTGTATAATCTGGGCGCGCAGATCGGGAACCGGAAGCTGCACGATACGCCGCACAAAACATTCGAACTGGGTTGGCGGCTGGGCTGCTACGGGGTTTTTCGTCTGGCCCATGCGATGTTTCCCGCGATGGTGGAACGCGCCAAGAGCGGGCGACACGGCACGCTGCTCGTAACTTCTGCGACCTCAGCGGTGCGGGGTAATGCGGGTCAGCACAGCCACGCCGCCGCAATGGGTGGGCGGCGGATGCTGTGCCAGAGCTTGAACGCAGAATTTGGCCCTCAAGGCATCCATGTCGCGCATGTGGTGGTTGATGGCGCGGTCGATGCACCCGACACTTTGGGCAAGCTTCTGGGCGACAAATACGAAGCGTTTAAAGCGGCAAAGGGTGAGGAAGGCGTGACCGACCCCGCCGCGATTGCGGAAACCTATTGGCACCTTGCGCAGCAGCCACGCAATTGTTGGACGCACGAGGTTGATATTCGCCCATGGACCGACACCGCGTGGTGGAACGACAATCCGAATCCGGAGATCAATTCGGCCGGCAAAGGTTTTGCAGGGCCAAAGACCTAGGCGATCAATTTACCAGTTTGGCAACCAACCCGCGCAATTCCTTGTCGAGCGCCTCATCAGTCAGTTTGCCAGCGCTGACATCAAAGACATGGCTGAATTTCGGTATGGACAAATGGCCCACAACGTTACCGCCAAAATTGGGCGCGGCGTTCACAGCAAAATCGAGCACCCGGCCTGCGCCGCCTTCGCCATCAGATGTCGCAAGCATCAGCATCGGCTTGTCCTGCCAAACTTCGCGGCCGATCCGGCTACACCAATCGAACAGGTTTTTAAACGCGGCTGTATAAGCACCGTTATGTTCGGGGAATGCCACGATTAACGCGTCAGCCGAGCCAATCTTGGCGAGGAAATCATGCGCCAGCTGAGGGATACCATCCGCTGATTCTCGGTCCGACCGGTAGAGCGGCATTTCATAATCATGGATATCCAGCGTCTCAATCTCCACGCCTTCAATTGCGCCGGCTGCAAGGCCCGCAGCATATTCGGCCACGTGGCGATTGATTGAAGTGGATGAATTGCTGGCAGAGAATGTGAGAATGCGCATGATGGCTCCTGCGTTTGATTGTCGGGTGGGTCAGCCGCGCCACTCGCGCCGATCTTCGGCAGCGCGCAACACTTCATAGGCAACCTGAAGTTTCTGAAATTCATGAGCGGCTTTTGCGTCACCCGGCTTCACATCGGGATGAACGCCCTTCGCTTTGATCCGGTACGCTTTTTTGATCGCGGCAAAGTCCGCATCGGTTTCAAGCTCCAGGACCTCAAGCGCACGCATTTCATCCACGGTGCGCGATCCGTCGCCCGACCCGGTCCAGCCGTAATGAGACGACTCGGTATAGCCTTCGCTTTCCTGCCGTTCGGCCTTCGCGCGCTGCGCCTTTTCCTCTTTGTCGAGGCCTTCAAAATAATCCCAACCCTTGTTGTATTCTGCGGCATGCGCCTGACAGAAATACCAGCGGTCCGGATTATTGGGAGATTTGGGCGCAGGGCACAGCCCTGCCTCTCCGCAACCGTGTCGGTCACATTCACGTTGCGCCACGGTCTCTCGGGACGAATCGTACGAACGCCAGCGGGGGAAGCCCCAATCGTTGGATCGGCGGGCCTTAGGCACAGCTAGCTGGCCTCAAAATGTCATTGGTCGGGCAGGTCACGGCATCCATCTAGAGACGATGGCAGCATTTGCAAAGGTGTTGCAGACAGTTGGGAACCAGTTGCGATGTGAAATGTTGCATTGCGATAGAGTGAAACCCGCCGCACCATCCGCGCGGCAGCGAATACGGGACCTAGTTTGAGCCAGCAATTGACCATATCCAGTCTGATCTCAGCGTTTGCGCTGGTCACTCTCGCGCTGTTTGCGCGTGCTGGTGATATGACAACGGATCTCGCAGGCGCGCCGGTTGGCAGCTCCGCTCTGGTGCAGGCCGAAGCGCCGAGCAACCTCGGCGCGTAAAGAGCTCTCCCGCCCGCTCGCATTAAAGGCGAGCGAACGGGAGAATTATCTCATCAATTGATAATGATGCTCGCGGCGCGGCGGTTTTCTGCCCATGCTTGAGCATCGGAACCCAACGCAACGGGGCGTTCCTTGCCAAAACTGACCACACGAATGCGGTCCGGCGTCACGCCAAGGCTGACCAGGTAGTTCTTGGCGGAGTTTGCCCGTCGCTCACCCAAAGCCAGATTGTATTCGCGCGTGCCGCGTTCGTCAGTGTGGCCTTGAATCGTGAAGGTCAATTGCGGGAAGCGCGCGAAATACTGCGCCTGCGCCTGCAACGCCGCAGCATCGCTGCTGTCGATGTTGAACCTGTCAGTGTCGAAATAGATCACAGACGAACTGCCCACAGCATTTTCGAAATGACCTTGCGTGCCAATTGTCGGCCCGGTTTGCGCGGTCGTGGTCGGTGTCGCAGTCTGTGTAGAGGTCGTCGCGGGTGGAGGGGGAAGTTCCTCAGGCGCTTTTTTTGAGCAAGCGCCCAATGCCAGTGCAGAGGTAAGAAGCGCAGCAGTTGCTGTTTTTGAAATAGAGAGAGTCATCAGTTTTGATCTCCTTATTGGCCGGGCTGAAATAATCCGGATGGTTGAACATTAGCACAAAATCATGGGCGAATAGGGCCCCATGCAGGATCCGACGCGTCCACTGGCGTCGGCAGTCTCCTCTCATTGCGACCAGTAAGGTCGACTTGGAATAGCGAAGACCGGCCTGCATCGCGGGTGGTCCGGAAGAATTGAATGATGCGCCCATTGGGTGCCCATGTAGGTGCCTCATCTTGCCATCCGTTGGTAAGCACCCGAAGGTTACGGCCAGCTGGTGTCATGACGGCAACGTTAAAGTCACCGGCAATGCGCGTGAAAGCAATCTGATCACCGCGCGGGCTCCATTCCGGAGTGGCACAGCGTCCACCAAAGAACGTAATTCTACGCTGATTTGTTCCATCAGCATCCATCACATAGCATTGCTGAGTGCCCGAACGGTCGCTCTCAAAAACGATTTGGCGGCCATCGGGGGAATATGATCCGCCGACATCAATTCCCGGCGTATCGGTCAGCCGAACGCTGGTGCCACCTGTCACGGGGACGCGGTAGATATCGGTGTTTCCGGCAACGGCCATGGAATAGAGGACATGGCGTCCATCGGGCGACCAGCGCGGCGCAATCGTTGGATTGCGGTTCTCTGTCACCAATGTTTGCTGTCCGCTGCCGATATCATAGACATAAATGCGCGGGTTTCCGTCCACATAAGACAGGTACAGAATTTTCGAATAATCCGGCGAATATCGCGGCGTGAGCGCCGTCGCGCTGCCAAGCGTTAGGAAGCGGTGGTTCGCCCCATCGCTATCCATGACAGCAAGCCGTTTGACGCGGTTATCCTTTGGCCCTGTTTCCGCAATATATGCGATGCGGCTGTCAAAGAATGGATCTTCGCCAGTCAGCCGCGCGTAGATCAAATCAGAGCATTTGTGCGCCGCGCGCCGCCAGTCCGCCGGGCGGACGACCCAGCCTTCGCGGATCAGTTCGTCTTCGAGCGCGACGTCATAGAGGTAGCATCCGACAACCAGACTGTCGTCATCGCGAGCGCGGACATAGCCGTGAACCAGCATCTCTGCCCCGCGTCCGCTCCAGCTGCTGAATGCAGGCGCAGTAATTTGCGGGAAGCTGGGGCTTGGCAGACTGTCCGGGCCGGTTGGCTTGAACAGGCCATTGTTGCGCAGATTATCGGTGATGACCCGCGCGATTTCCTGACCCAAGGCGCCCGTTCCGCCAGAATTGGCGGGTGTGGCCCGGTCGCTGTCCGTCGCAAAAGCGGGAATGGCGATGCCGAGATCTTCCCAATCGCTCTCATCGGTCGTCGAACCGGTGAGGCCACCTTCTTCAGCTTGGAAAGCTGTTTCAACCTCCCCACCATCACCAAGGGGCGCATCAAGATCAGTGTCTTGTGCAGCGACGGGCGTGCTGAAGCCGAGCGCCATAGTAAGAGCAAGCAAGGGGAGCGAAAATTTCATGGTCACAACCTTCTATCGAACCGCCATGCGGTAATGTTCTTCCAGGCTTCGTAATATTCGTCCGGCAAATCGAAAGGCGCTGCACGTTGGACCGCCCTCACCGCATTATCGGCATGTGTCGAAGCCTGCCTGCGATTTGCGTCGTTGATTCCAGTCTGATTAACGACTGTAGGGCGTCCCGCCAATGAGCCATCTTCATTGAGCTTGAATGCAACGATTGTAACAAGCTGCTCTGCATCGAGCCCTGACGGGGCATCCCAGTGCGGTTTTATCTGGCGATTGATCGCCTGTTGCAACGAAGCGCGCGCGCTGCGCCCTATTTGCGATGCCGGGACCCGCGTTTCATCGGTTTGCGTAGAAGCACCTTGCCCTCCCAGAAAATTCTCACCGATACGGCTGCCGCCCGAATTGCGCGCCGGTGCCGGGGCAGGCCGCGTTTGGGCTGGCGGTGTCCGGGCTGGCGGTGTGGTTTCGCGGTCTGGGCGACTGCGCTCACGCGCCGGGGCGGGTGTACGTGGCTGCGTGCGCGGCTGTATACGCGGCTGTATGCGCGGGGTCGTGCGGGTTTGAGTGGGCGGCGGCGGGGGCGGAGTGACTGCGCGTGGCCTTATATCAGCGGGCGCAGGCGCAGTTTCAGGCGCAGGCTCATCTGACAAAGTCGGCGCGATGGCCGCACGGCTTTCAGAGACTGGATCTGGCGCGGTGGATTCAAGGCTGACCTCTGTCGTGAGGCTAACTGTCATCCGTTCCGGATTCAGTGGCCGCGGCGTTGAAAACGCAAATTGCATAGCCAGTATCACTGCGAGCAGAATGTGCAGGACAATCGCGACCGCCAGGCCAACCTTGTCCTCCCTCAGCATCCCGGCGGATATCGCGCGTTCTCCCATTACAGCCACTCGCTATGGGATGGAAACTGAACCGTCGGTGACCAACGATATCGAGGTAAAGCCTGCGCGGCCCAATTCTCCCATAACCGCCATTACCCGGCCATAATCAAGGCTCCGGTCGCCGCGCAACACGACTGTTGGCAATTCGCCATCGCCATCGCGGCTGAGGGCGGCCAGTGCATCGGGCAACCCGCCAACCGCAACCTGCTCATTCTCGATATAAATGCGTCCGTCGCCATCGACACTGATCGTGATTTGGCTGGGTGTTTCTTCGACCGCATTGGCGCGGCTTTCAGGCAGTTCGATGGGCACGCCCACGGCTGGCAAGGTAACCGTGACCATAAAAATGATGAGCAACACCAACATCACATCGACCAGCGGCGTGACATTGATCTCTGCCATGGCGGCACGGCGCGTGGTGCGCCCCCGTCGGCGGCTTGACGAAGAGGCTACACCCATCCCCATCAGGCGCGGTCCAACTCACGGCTCAGCCCTGCGTGAACCTTGTCAGCAAAGCGTTGCAGCTTGGCTTCATACTGGTTCACCGAACCGCTGAACCGGTTGTAGGCGATCACCGCTGGAATAGCGGCGAACAGGCCAATAGCGGTCGCGAACAGCGCCTCCGCAATACCCGGAGCGACCACTGCGAGCGAGGCGCTTTGTTGCGCGCCGATCTGGAAAAAACTGTTCATAATGCCCCACACCGTGCCGAACAGCCCAACGAATGGCGCAACCGATCCGGTGGTGGCGAGGAAACCCAGCTTTGAAGCAAGCTCGTCCGCCTCATGCGCGACCTGGCTTTCCATCGCTGCACTGATGCGTTGACGTGCAGCGTCGCGGTCTACCGGAGCGGTCTTCGTCGAGCGCCGCCATTCATCAAGTCCCGCACCCGCAACACGGGCAGAAGGCACTTGGCTCCGCATCTTTTTGCTGAGCGCTGCCTCACGATCTTTGGCGTCCCAGAAATCGTCCTCATAGGCCCGCGACTTTGAATTGAGCCCGCCTGTTCGCATGGAGAAAGATATGATGATCGTCCACGTCCAGATGCTCGCCAAAATTAGTCCGACGATCACCGCCTGAACGACAATGTCAGCGGCCAGAAACAGCTCCACCGGGTCAAGGCTGGTGGGGGCAATCGTTGCAACAGTCATCAACACGGTTGGCACTCTTGGAAATCCCTTCGGGTCATAAATTCATCAAACGCCGCGCGCCATTCGGCAGGCTGGCGACGCGGGCGGCCATCTAAAGAAATAAACCCAACGCGTAAATCGGCTTCGCACAGCGCTTCATCGCCGCGCCGCGCGATCTGGTGCATACGGCAACTGGCCGCGCCAAGTTGGGTGCAGGTCGTATCGATCACAACATCGTCATCAAGCCGCGCCGGGCGCAGATATTTCAGATTGATTTCAGACACCGCATAGGCGCCCACTTCACCCTCTATCGCGGCGCGCTGATCAATCTCCAGCATCCGCAACAAATCCGACCGCGCCCGTTCGAACCAGCGCAGATAATTGGCGTGGTAGGTAATCCCGGACAGGTCTGTATCCTCGTAATAGACGCGCACAGCATAAAGATGGCGCGGGCCATCAAAAATGCCGCCCGGAGGATTGGGGGTTCTAGGGGTTGGTTTAACCATGTTGAAAAGCCACCTAGCGCAGCAAGGATTCGCTGGAAAGCAGGCGTTTGACTTTCACAACATGAACGGCGGTGAAACGATTCTGGCGTGCGACCAATATTAGCGTTTGTTGCAGATCATTGGCCCCAGCGGCTGACCGCCAAAGATGTGCACATGAAAATGCGGAACCTCTTGCCCGCCATGTGCGCCGATATTGGCCATCAGGCGGTATCCGGGCTCGACCAGCCCCTTCGCCCGCGCAACTTCGCCGACGGCGCGAATAAAACCTGCGATTTCTGCATCGCTCGCTTGTCCGCTGAAATCGTCCCAACTGACATAGCGTCCTTTTGGAATGACCAGCGTGTGCACTTCGGCCTGCGGGTTGATGTCTTCAAACGCGAAAGCATGGTCGTCTTCATAGACTTTGTTGGATGGGATTTCACCGCGCAGGATTTTGGCAAAGATATTGTTGTCATCATAGGGCAGCGTGGGGTCGATCGGCATTATTCGCTCCTGCTCGCTTTTTCTACCAGACCCGAAAGCCCCTCGCGCCGGTCAAGTTCGGCCAGCACATGGTCCAGCGATACGCCTTTGGCGTTCAACAACACCATCAGGTGGAACAATAAATCGGCGCTTTCGCTGACCAGCTCTTCGTTGCTGCCAGACACTGCGGCGATCACTGCTTCTGTTGCTTCCTCGCCCAGTTTCTGCGCCATCTTGGGCACGCCCTTGGCGTTGAGCCGCGCAACGTAGCTGCTGTCCGGGGACGCTGCACGGCGCGCGGCGATGGTCTGTTCGAGGCGTTCTAGGGTGCTCATATCGGCCCTTTTCCCTCAAACGCTCCGCGCGGGCAAGCGCTACGTCCCTCGGGCCGGGAGGCCGGCATCACGCAAGGCCTTGTGCGCCTCCGCAATTGAATGCGTGCCGAAGTGGAAGATTGAGGCTGCTAAAACCGCGCTTGCGTGGCCATCGCGGACCCCTTCGACGAGGTGCTCAAGATTGCCGACCCCGCCGCTCGCGACGACCGGAATATTCACCGCGTCGGCAATGGTGCGGGTCAATTCCAGATCATACCCCGCCTGCGTGCCGTCGCCATCCATGCTGGTGACGAGCAATTCGCCTGCGCCAAGCTGCGTAACCAGTTTCGCATACTCCACCGCGTCAATCCCAGTGGGTTTGCGGCCCCCGTGGGTGAAGATTTCCCACTTGGGCGCGGGTTCACCCGTCGCAGGCACAACGCGCCGCGCATCGACGCTGGCAACCACGCATTGGCTGCCAAATTGCGCTGCGATCTCGCTCACCAATTCAGGCCGAGCGACCGCCGCTGAATTAATCGCAACCTTGTCCGCCCCCGCCAACAACAGCGCACGCGCATCCTCCACCGTGCGCACTCCGCCGCCCACGGTCAGCGGCATAAAGCAAACCTCCGCAGTGCGCCTGACGATATCAAGCAACGTCCCGCGCCCTTCATGGCTGGCGGAAATGTCGAGAAAACACAGCTCATCCGCGCCCGCCGCATCATAAGCGCGCGCTTGCTCGACCGGATCGCCAGCGTCTTTCAGATCTACGAAGTTCACGCCCTTCACAACGCGGCCATCGGCCACATCGAGGCAGGGAATGACGCGGATACGGACGGTCATTGTGTACCCTCCGCTTGGACAGCCGGAATTGTTAGCACCATTGTGCAAGGCGGATCATCGCAGGGCTGTCCAAACGGGACGAAGAAAGCCACAAGAAGTGCAGTGATACAAACAGGTGTGAGCAAACCGCCAGCTAAAGAGAACTGCTCTGCGCGCTTGCGTGGTTTGCCCCGAAGCAGAAGAAATAACGCCGCTGCACCGATGAACGAGCAAAGGCCCCAAACAATCCCGAGTTCAATGCTGTAAAACTTGATCCCAAACGCGAACCAAATGACTGGCACGAATATAAGCAGAGCTCTCACGCCCGCGTCTCCGCCTTTTGGCCCATCGCAATCGCAGCGGCCAAATCCAGCCGCCCCTCATACAAAGCGCGGCCCGTAATCACGCCTTCGATGCCCTCATGCGCGTTGATCGAAAGCACGTGGATATCGTCCAGCCCCTTCACGCCGCCGCTAGCGATCACGGGAATATCCACCCGCCGAGCAAGCTCCACAGTCGCGTCGATATTCACGCCTTTCAGCAATCCATCGCGGCCAATGTCGGTGAACAGCAGCGCTGCAACGCCTGCGTCTTCGAACCGGCGCGCTAGATCATGCACCGGGACATCGGAAACCTCGGCCCAGCCCTCGGTTGCGACCATGCCGTCTTTCGCATCAACCGCGACGACGATGCCGCCTTCCCATTCGCGCGCCATTTCCTTAACGAAATCCGGGTCTTTCAGCGCAGCAGACCCCATCACTACGCGCGCTACACCGAGGTTGAACCAGCCCTCCACCGCCTTCGCATCGCGGATACCGCCGCCCAGCTGCACATAGCCGGGGAATTGCTCGACAATCGCCTCGACCGCCTCGCGATTGCGGCTTTCGCCCGCGAAACTGCCATCGAGGTCGACGACATGCAGGTGCTCTGCGCCCGCTTCGGCAAACATCATCGCCTGCGCGGCTGGATTGTCGCCATAGACGGTGGCGCGGTCCATATCGCCTTCTGCAAGGCGCACGACTTCGCCGCCTTTAAGGTCGATGGCTGGAAAGATGATCATGGTTTCCACTCCAGAAAACGTGTCAGCAGAGCCAGTCCGTACGCTTGGCTCTTTTCAGGATGGTATTGCACCCCCAGAATATTGCCGCGCGCCACGGCTGCGACAAGCCCCTCTCCGTGATCGGTCATCGCGGCGATGTCAGACGGATTGTCGGCGGCGAAGTGATAGGAATGGAGGAAGTAGGCCTCACCTTCCTCTATCACTGAATGGTTTTTCGCATGGGGCAGCAGCGCAACATCGTTCCACCCCATATGCGGGATTTTGATCGCTGCGTCGGTGGGTTCAATCAGACGCACCTCGCCCGGTATCCAGCCAAGGCCCGGCGTGGTGCCATGTTCTAGCCCGTTAGTGCCCAGCAATTGCATCCCGACACAGATGCCTAGAAACGGCGCACCGCCAACTTGCACCCGTTCTGTCATAGCCTCGACCATATGCGGGATCGCGCGAAGTCCCTGCGCACAGGCTTTAAACGAACCAACGCCCGGCAGGACAATTCGGTCAGCAGCGCGCACAACATTGGGGTCAGCAGTGACCGCGACATCCGCTCCTGCTGCCTTCAAAGCGTTGTGGACCGAATGAAGATTGCCCGCGCCGTAATCGATCAGCGCGATTACCTCAGTCACCGAATGCCTCCAGACCCGGACCGACAAAGCGCGGTGTCCATTCGATAACGTCGCTCTTCGCGACGCCTCCGACCATGAAAGGATCGCTCGCGAGCAAGTTTTCGGCCTCAGCCCGGCTGCTTGCGCGTACAAAGATCAAACCGCCATCGCGCGGTTCTTTTGGTCCCCAAGCGAGGAAATTGCCCGCCTCATGCCCGGCTTTCAGCCAAGCGAGATGAGGAGCGAGCAGCGCGTCAACCTGCTCAATTGGCACAGTGTAAGTCAGCGATGCGATGAAAATACTAGCCACCAAGCTGCCCCTTTGTGCTTGGAATAGCGCCGCCTTTGCGCGCGTCGCGTTCCACTGCGATGCGCATTGCGCGGGCGAAACCTTTGTAGATGCTTTCGCAAATGTGGTGATTGTTGGTGCCATACAGCAGCTCAATATGCAGCGTCAGACCCGCCGTTTGTGCAACCGAATGGAACCAGTGCTCGATCAGTTCCGTATCCCATTCGCCCAGTTTTTCTTGAGTAAAGCCAGCCTTCCACACCACGAACGGCCGCCCGGAAATATCCAGCGCAACGCGGCTGAGTGTCTCATCCATCGGTGAATAAGCACTGCCATAACGCCCGATCCCGGCCTTATCGCCCAGCGCGTCTGACAGGGCCTGACCCAGCGCAATCGCGGAATCTTCGGTTGTATGGTGTTGATCGACATGCAGATCGCCCGCCACTTTCATGGTGACATCAATCAGCGAATGTTTCGCAAATTGCTCCACCATATGATCGAGAAAGCCGATCCCGGTCGACACATCATATGTGCCGCTGCCATCGAGATTGACGGCAATCTCGATGCTTGTTTCGGCGGTTTTGCGCGTCACGCTTCCCGTGCGCGGTCCTGTTTCGAGGGCTTTTTCCATCCTCCGGGCCTATACGCGCAGACCGGTGCTGCGCAAGCGATGGATTCGGGATAAACCCACGCGATTGAACATGAAACGCTTGACCCACGCCGCGCGCGGCTTAACGATTTGATCAATTATGACTGAAGAGACCCCCGATAGCCTGATCCCGTATGACGAGATCGTTCAAGAAGCGCTGCGCGCCGTGGTTGGCCGCGTGCTCGGCGAAATTGTGCAGGGAGGGAGCGAGCTGCCCGGTACGCACCATTTCTACATCACGTTCAAAACGCATGCTCAGGGGGTTTCGATCCCCGCGCATCTGAAAGAACGCTTTCCTGATGAGATGACGATCGTGCTGCAAAACAAGTTCTGGGAATTGGAAGTTCGCGATGATGGATTTTCGGTTGGGCTGACGTTCAATCAAATTCCTGCGAAATTGGAAATTCCCTACGCGGCAATCACGGCCTTCGTTGACCCGGCGGTTGATTTTGGACTGCAATTTCAGGCTTCTTCCAGTGAGGAATTGGCACCGGAAGAACATGAGGACGCCGAAAACGATGCCTCCGCTGGTACTGCGGGTGACGGCAAAGATAGCGACGCCGAAAGCAGCGGTGATGATGGTTCCAACGTCGTGACGGTCGATTTTGGCCGCAAGAAATAGATGCAAGCGAGCGGCACATGTGCCAATCTTGGATCAAGAACCGCCTTTGCGCATTGATGTGTTATGACCAAAAAAATTCGCCCTGACCGGTTTACCCGCACGCTCGCCAAGGGGGACGGAAAAGAGACCACCCGGTCTTCCGTTCTTGCGCCTAGCCCAAACCCAGCGACCAATCTGCTGATCGCTGACATTGTGGTGCGAGGCGCAGCCAGTTTGTTTCGCGGCAACGTGGAAAAACGCGTCGTAAAAGCGAGTTATGAAGCGGAAGAAGATGCGCAGAAACTGCTCGACGGGCGCACCTTAATTACAAGCCTCGCGCTCTACAGCGTGAGCAAAATCGCGACTCGCTCCGTTCCCGGCCTGCTGATCGTGACCGGCGGATTGCTGACAAAGACGTTATATGACCGGGGCAAGGCTCGCCAGCGCAGGCTCGCCCACAAGGATACCGAAATTTAAGCCAGCGCCTTCGCTTTGCGCACTTGATTTCGTCCCCTAACTTGGCGCATCGCACGCCAATGGGCGAACCAACCTCAATCCAGTCCGATCAGCTCCATCGCAGGGGCTTGCTCTTCATCCTGTCTTCGCCGTCGGGCGCGGGCAAAACGACCTTGTCGCGCATGTTGTTGGAGAAAGACGGGCAGATCAAACTCTCCGTCTCCGTCACCACCCGGCCTCCGCGACCGGGTGAAGAAGACGGCGTGCATTACCATTTTGTTTCCGATGCACAGTTTGATGCAATGGTGGAGGAAGATGACTTCTACGAATGGGCGCATGTCTTTGACCATCGCTATGGCACACCAAAAGGGTTGATCCGCACCGCTTTGAAAGATGGCCAGGATTTCTTGTTCGACATTGATTGGCAGGGAACGCAGCAGCTCTACCAAAAGGATCAGCAAGACGTCGTCAGCGTGTTTATTCTGCCGCCTAGCCTTGATGAACTGCGCCGCCGCCTGGAAAGCCGCGCGCAGGACAGCGATGACGTGATTGACGACCGCATGGACAGAGCCCGCGCTGAGATCAGCCATTGGGCGGAATATGATTACGTCGTCGTCAATGACAATGTTGATGAATGCTTTGACCGGGTCCGCGAAGTGCTCGACGCAGAAAGAATGCGCCGCACCCGTCAAACCGGCTTGATCCCCTTTGTTCGCGAATTGATGGGCAGTTGACGCTTTTGAGAACCCGTCCCTGATCCTCTACACTAACTGATCGGTCAGTTTCGCTGCATCTTTCCGCTTCTATGATCTCCTCAAGCAGTTCACGCGTGAGAGGAAGCAGTGATGGGCATTTTGGACAGGTTTCGACTGGATGGTGAAACCGCAGTCGTCACGGGCGCAGGCAAAGGCATCGGCCGAGTGATTGCGATAGCCCTTGCCGAAGCGGGCGCCGATGTCGCGGTTGCATCGCGCACTCAGGCTGATCTTGATGCGGTGGCGGAGGAAATTCGCGCGGTGGGGCGCCGTGCGCTCCCGCTGGCGACCGACGCAACAGATTTTGATGCCTTGCAGAACTTGGCTGACCAAACGATCAAGGAACTGGGCAAGCTTACCATCTGGGTGAACAATGCAGGCGGCATTCCCGATGCCACGCCCCGCTATTTGACCAGAACCTCTGAAGAAAGCTTCGATGCGCAGATTGCGCTCAATCTGAAAGCCGTATGGATGGGGTCAACCATTGCCGCGCGCGCAATGGCGGAAAACGGCGGTTCAATCGTCAACATCTCATCGCGGTCATCCTTTGGCCCGCAAGTGAAGAATGGGCCCTACGGCGCGTCCAAAGCCGCCGTGAACAGTCTGACGGGCACGCTCGCATTCGAGGTCGCGCCAAATGTCCGCGTGAACGCGGTCGCGCCCGGACCGATTCCGACAGAGAATTTCGATGAATGCATGGGCACAGACACCGACGAAAAGCGCGCGCAATTGCTCAAGCAGATCGGCATTCCACTCGGGCGCTACGGCGAACCGGAGGATATCGCCGCCGCCGTGGTCTATATGGCCTCACCCGCGGCAAGCTGGGTCACCGGGCAATGTCTGTTCGTGACAGGAGGACGGTGAAGCCAACGATGTTTGGCGCACTTTCATCCAAATTTTAGTCCAGAAATGCATGTTTGCTTAGGCGTCTTTCGTGCTGTATTATCTGCGTCACGAAAGGATGCTGGATGACCCGGTCTTTGCCTGCTCCATTGATGAAAAGCCTGCCCATATTGCTGCCGCTGGGCGCGATAGCGCTTGCCAGACTGCTTACATTTTCGTCTTGGGCCGCAGACAATTCGGGATGGGCGGCAGTGCTTTTCGCATGGCTCGTGGCGGACGCTTTGATGTTGGCGCTGCTTGCCAGGGCTCCCAATCACAGGCCCGCTTTGTTCCAGGTTATCGGCGTTCTCAGCCTGGCGAGTGTCGTCATCCTCGCCGGAGCAGCTGCGCCTGTGCGAGCGGAGTACTTCGCCTTGCCTCAGGTGCTTCTGGCAGCTGGCGCGACCTTTGCGATTTTCCTCGCTCTCAGCGCGGTTCGGATTGCATCAACATATCGCGCGACAGGATCGCTGATCGCTGGGTTTGAGCGGGTTTTTCCAAAACCTCTGGTGAAAAATATTGTCAAAGAATGCCAAGTGCTCACACTCGGGCTATTTCGCTGGGGCGCTCCTGCGGATGTACCAGCCGGGGCGCGAGGCTTTATCTATCACACCTATCTCACGCCGATGATCGCGACCTTTGTCGCGCTTCAGCTGATTGAGCTCAGCGTCGTGCATTTCCTGCTTATGTTGTGGAACCCCACTGTCGCTTGGATCTTGCTCGCCCTGAGCGCTTGGGGTGTCATCTGGACGGTAGCGCTCCTTAAAAGCTTCCGCATCAATCCCGTTCTGGTGACGGACGACACCGTTCGCATCCGAAGCGGGATGATTTACGACTTCGAAGTGCCACGCCTTTGCATTGCGGATTCCCAAACCGGTTTCACCAGTGAGGAATTGGAGGACAAGCGGGTGTTGAACTTGGCGATCCTGTCATCGCCCAATGCGTGTCTGCGCTTCACGAAGCCAATTTCCATTCCAACTGCCTTCGGCGGCCGAGAGACATTCACGGGGTGGCATTGCGGCTTGACGATAGCGCTGCGTTTCTCTCCGAACTCGCCAAAGATCATTAAGTCAGGCCTAGCGTAAAACCGGCGTCCGCCTCTATGATAGGTGTGATGACGCCCCGTTTGTCCGGCGCGATTACTTGAAAGAACACCTGTATGAAAACCCGCGCCGCCGTCGCCTTTGAGGCTAAAAAACCGCTTGAGATCGTCGAACTGGACCTTGAAGGTCCAAAGCAAGGCGAGGTGCTGGTTGAAATTATGGCGACCGGGATTTGCCACACCGATGCGTACACTCTCGATGGATTTGACAGCGAAGGGATTTTCCCCAGTGTGCTGGGCCATGAAGGGGCAGGCATCGTGCGCGAAGTGGGACCGGGCGTCACCAGCGTCGCGCCAGACGATCATGTCATCCCGCTCTACACGCCAGAATGCCGCCAATGTAAAATGTGCCTGTCTGGCAAAACCAATCTGTGCAGCGCCATTCGCACGACGCAAGGCCAAGGTCTAATGCCCGATGGCACATCGCGGATGAGCTATAAAGGCGAAGCAATCTTCCATTATATGGGCTGCTCCACCTTTTCGAATTTTATCGTTCTGCCTGAAATCGCGGTCGCAAAAATCCGCAATGACGCGCCGTTCCAATCCGCCTGCTATGTCGGTTGCGGTGTTACGACGGGGGTGGGCGCGGTGGTGAACACGGCCAAAGTTCAGCCGGGTGACACGGTCGTGGTGTTTGGCCTTGGCGGGATTGGCCTCAATGTGATTCAAGGCGCAAAGATGGCTGGAGCAGACCGTATTGTCGGCGTCGATGTCAACCCGTCGAAACGCGAATGGGGCGCAAAGTTCGGCATGACCGACTTCGTAAATCCCAAGGAAACCGCCGATGTCGTCGCGCATATCGTCGAATTGCTTGATGGCGGAGCGGATTATACCTTCGACTGCACCGGCAACACCGACGTGATGCGTCAAGCGCTGGAATGCTGTCACAAAGGTTGGGGCACCTCCATCATCATTGGTGTTGCCGAAGCGGGCAAGGAAATCGCAACTCGCCCATTTCAGCTCGTCACCGGCCGCAATTGGCGCGGCACAGCATTTGGCGGAGCGAAGGGCCGCACCGATGTGCCCAAGATCGTCGATTGGTATATGAACGGCAAAATCGAGATTGACCCGATGATCACGCATGTTCTCAAACTGGAAGAGATCAACAAAGGCTTTGACCTGATGCATTCAGGGACAAGCATTCGCAGCGTCGTGGTTTTCTGATGGAGGAACGCTCTCCCGATAAAATCAATCTCGCCGAAAAATTTGCAGGCTTCGCCGACCATTGGGCGCCTCGCCTTGCCGCACGTTACAATGGCAATGAAGTTCGCCTTGCTAAGGTCGAAGGCAAATTTCACTGGCACAGCCATGATGACACCGATGAACTGTTTCTGGTGATCGAAGGCGAGCTCGATATGGAATTTCGGGATCGCACCGTGACGCTTTCCCCCGGCGAGATGATCGTAGTGCCGCGCGGGACCGAGCATCGCCCATGTGCACGAATGGGCGAGGTAAAGCTGTTCGTCATGGATGCTGATGGCACACCCAACACGGGCGACGCAGCGACAGCGTTCAAACCCGTGGAGATTTAGACCCGCGCCTGCGAAACTGGCCCGCGTGAGCTAGGCAGCGTCGGGTTTTAACGCACCCTGCACCTGGACGCGCAATTGTTTCTCATAATCGCGCGTAATCAAAGCGAATTCCTCGTCACCATAAAATCGCGTCAGGGCGGAAGAAGACGCTACGAAATACTGGATCCCGGAAATCAACATATAAACCCGCGCGAATTTCTGAGAAAAAGACAGCTCTGAAAGCGCACTGACACCATCCAAAATGCCCGTAACCTCGTCGAGAAAAGTCTTCAGAAACCATTCCGATTCCGGGACCTCGCGCCGCTGATCATCGACCAATTCGCGCATCAGCACTTTGGTGTCGAGCGGGTTATCGAGGGCGGTTTGATAACAGCTGAGGATCACATCCTCAAATCGTTGCTCCGGCGATCGGGATGTGTCCATGCCCAATCGCATCCCTTTTAACAGACGCGCTGCGATACGTTTTATGACGGCGCCATACAGGTCCTCTTTGCGCCTGAAATGATACAATAGAGCCTGTTTCGTCAGCCCCACTTCGCCAGCGATTTGAGCGATACTCGCGCCATAGACACCGCGATCAGCAAACTGGCTATGCGCCGCCGCAAGCAGCCTTTCGCGCGTATCGTCCTGTGTGATTTGGGAGCTTCGTATGTCCATCAGGCGTCAATAGAACAAAATTGACCGTTGAAAAAGGCAAGCGGCACCCCCGGATCGGCTGAGGTGTTCGCACTCATCCCCACAACCTCACCAAAGATCACCGTATGATCGCCAGCAGGATATTCCGACCACCGGCGGCATTCGAATTGCGCAAGCGCCCCTGCGACCACGGGGAGACTGCGATGGCTGCCGGAATCGCGGCTGATAAAATCGTCCACGTTCAATTGGCTGTCCCCGCGAGACGCGTAACGAAGGGCCAATTCGGCATGGCTGTCGGCCAGAATGCTGACCGCAAAACGTTCCGCGCGCGCAAACAGATCAAACTGGCTTGAAGAATTGTGCAGGCTCCAGCTGACCAACATCGGATCCAGCGAAACCGAAACAAAAGAATTGACCGTCATCGCCGCGACACCCAGATCGCCTGCTTCAACAGAGACCACGCAAACGCCGGTCGTGAACCGCCCCATAAGATGCCGGAACTCAGCCTGGCGCTCAGCTGAACTGGACGTCTGTGCAGGCTGGGCGTTGCGCAAGAGAAACTCCGAAAAATGATGGGGGAAAGACCGGAAAGGGTGCATGCAGAGAATGGTGCTTAATCGCTGGCGTTCAACCACAGCGAGCAAATTGTCAATAAAACGCGCGCTTTGCTGTCTTTATACGGGCAATGTGCTAGCGCTGCACTGCAATACGCAATCGTGACATTCGCTGAATCGCCGGGCACCGCTGTAATTTTTGCAGATTTCCATGGCAAAACTTCAGCACAATTGTTCAGGTGACAGACCCTATGATCAGCAAAGTAAGCGGCGCTCTCAAGGACTTCCTCAAACAGGAAAGCGCGGGCGGGATTGTATTGATTGCTGCGGCCGCGCTGGCGCTTCTGATCGCCAATTCCCCTCTGGCACCTGCATATTTTGGGACGTTGGAGACTAAGCTCAACGTCTCTTTTGGCTCATTTGAAATCAACAAGGCGCTGTTGCTGTGGATCAATGACGGGCTGATGGCGATCTTCTTTTTCCTCATAGGACTTGAGGTCAAACGCGAGATTATTAACGGTCAATTGTCGACTTGGGACAAAGCATCGCTCCCGCTTGTCGCCGCGATCGGCGGGATGGCGATGCCTGCGCTGATTTACATCGGCTTCAATTACAATTCGCCAGAAAGCATCGGCGGCTGGGCCATTCCTGCGGCCACCGACATTGCCTTTGCGCTGGGGATCCTATCGCTTCTGGGTCCGCGTGTGCCGGTGGCGATGAAGGCGCTGCTGCTCGCCATCGCGGTCATCGACGATATTGGTGCAATCACCGTGATCGCGCTGTTTTACACCGGAGAGATCAAGCTCGACATGCTCATTGGCGGCGGCATTTCACTCGCGCTGCTGTTTGCTTTGGGACGGATGCGGGTCGCATCGACGATCCCCTATGTTCTGCTGACTGTGGTGATGTGGGTGTTTGTGCTCAAATCGGGCGTCCATGCGACGCTTGCTGGGGTCACTGCCGCAATGATGGTGCCGATGGTCGCCCGCGACGGCTCGCACATGCTCGAACATATGGAACATGGGCTGCACACTTGGGTCGCATTTTTGATCATCCCGATTTTTGGCTTCGCCAATGCCGGGGTGAGCTTGCTGGGTATTTCCCCTGCTGACCTGCTTCAGCCGCTGCCTTTGGGCATCGCGCTAGGCCTGTTGATCGGTAAGCAATTGGGCATTGTCGGTTTTGCGTGGCTTGCGGTGAAAGCAGGGCTTGCACAATTGCCCGAAGGCGTTGGCTGGCGCAAAATTCATGGGCTGTCTCTGCTTGCCGCGATTGGTTTCACGATGAGCCTGTTTATCGGCAATCTCGCCTTTGCCGATCCGGCGCAAGTTGATGCGGTCAAACTGGGCGTCCTGTCAGGATCGCTAATAGCAGCGTTGCTTGGGTACTTTATGCTCAAATCCGCTCTGCCCGATCACGAGCCAGAGGTGGTGGTTGTGGAAACAGAAGACGGCGAAACGCCAAAGGCCAATTGAGGACCAACATTCATGTCAGCCCCCGGCCAGCCAGTGACCCGCCCTGTTACCAGAAGCGTGCGGGTAAACGGTATTAGCCTTAGTTTTTACGAATGGCGTGCAAAGCCGGGCAATCAGGAACCGCCGCTATTATTCGCACATGCGACGGGGTTTCACGGGCGCACATTCGATGCGATTGCGGAGCACTTCCCTGATCGGCGCGTCATCTCTCTCGATTTGCGAGGCCACGGCCGCAGCGAAGGCGGGCCCATCGATGACTGGCGCGCGATGTCGGATGATGTGAACGCGTTCCTCGATCAACTGAATATCCGCCGCGCGGTGGGTGTGGGCCATTCGATGGGTGCGCATACTTTATTGCAATGCGCGTCGGAACAGCCCGATGCATTCAGCCGCCTGATCCTGTTCGATCCGGTGATCCTTGCACCGGAATATTATGCCGAGCGCGCCAGCGGTGCCGCGCCCGAAGCCCCCCACCCTGCGATCCGGCGCAAACGCGATTTTGCCTCTCCTGAGGCAATGATGGAACGATTTGCCCCGAGGGACCCGTATTCTCTGTTCAACCCGCGCGTATTCGAAGATTACTGCCGCCACGGCCTGCGCGCTGCGGATGGCGGCGGGTTTGTGCTCGCCTGCTCCCCAGAAATGGAAGCCAGCGTATATGGATCAGCCCGCAGCAATGCCGGCATCCATGAGGCCGCTAAAACCGTCGCAGTTCCCGCTCTGGTTGTACGCGCGAAACAAACCGAGACAATGGATTTCAAAGGCTCACCGACATGGCCGAAACTGGCGGCGCTGATGCCTAAGGGTGAGGATATGTATCGCCCTGATCGCACCCACTTCCACCCCTTCGAAGATCCGAACGACGCAGCGCAGATTATCGCCGATTTTGCTTGCCGCTAAGCCACCGCGTTAGGCCGCCTTTGCCGCGCCTAAAAGGTCAGCAAAATCATCTCGTGCTTGCGACAGTTCGCCAAATGAAGCGCGCCGCATATTGCGCATGATCGTCGCCGCTAATCCTCCGTAGAAATGCGTCATCGGCTCATGCAGCGGATTATCCGGAGCAACGCTGCGCGCCAGCCATAATGCGATCCCGTGCGCCCGTGACAAGGGTTCACCCGGCGCCCGATCAGGCATGCGTTCGAGCGCGATAAGCGCCTGTCCAAGGGCGGAAACGGCTTCTTCCAGACAGATTAAAGTCAGGTCTTTACCCGAAGACGCCTCTATCCGTGCGTCAAGATCAACACGGCGATACGCGGCGGCGACACCGCTACCAGATGGTTTAGACAACATGTGCATCTCAGCCTCCCGTCACGATCAATTCTGGTTCCACGCATCAATCTGCTGCTGCAAGAAACTGAGCGTCGATTGCGATGTCGCAACCCGTCGTTCCGCTGCAACCAGATTGCTGGTCAGCCGAGCGCGCAGGTTTTCCTGTTGATCTGCGATTTTGGTCAGCCGCTCATCATTGCGCTCAATCTGAGCCTCGTAACGAACCAGCGAACCGCCCAACGAGCCGGGATCGTTGCGCGAGGCATTGTCGCGCGCCAGATTGTCCATGGTCGCAAACACGCCAAACGCACCGGTTGTAAACATTGCCGCTGCGGCATCCGGATAGGCCTCAAGAGTGGCCGCGAGCCGCTCTGTATCAAGTTCAAATCTGCCATCCCGGGTGAGCTTTAGGCCAAGATCACTCAGTGTCGATGGCTCGCCATCTGCGGCGCTCGGCATGACAATTTCATTGGTTAGCCGGCCCAGATCACGCTTCAATTCGCGCGATCCCGGGTCATTGCTCAAGGTACCGCCAAACGCCGCACCTTGTTCGTTCAGCAACGCTGCCAGGTCGTTCAGCGCCGCGGTAAAATCGGTCATCACATCGGTGATTGCGGAACTGTCATTGGTGAAACTGATTGTGGTCGGCTGGCCGATATTGGTCGCGTTCAGACCCAGCCTGATCCCTTCCGGCAAGCCTGTGACTGTGTTGCTGGCGCTGCTCATTTGCACCGAATCCAGCTGGAACAGCGCATCGCGTGATGATTGACGCAATTCGCCCGCATCACTGGCGGGCTGCCATGAAAGATAGGAGAGATTACCCGGCGTTGCTGTCGGCGAAGGTGCGCTGCTCTGCCCTTCTAGGATGAAGCCATTGGCCGCGCCTTCCTGCCCTTTTATGACAAGCTGCGCACCATCTGTCCCATTGGCGACATAGGCTTCGAGCGTCCCGCCGCTGGCAGAATTGATCTTGTTCGCCAGCGTGGCCAGCGTGTCGGTGTCTTCAACTGTAATTTCAAGCGCGGCCTGATCAGTGTCTTGGGTGAAAGATGCTCCGGCAACTTCGCCAAAACGGATGCGCAAAGTGCCTTCGCCAACCAGATCATCGCGTGATCCATAGCTTTGCGAGACCAGCGTCTGGCTTTGTGCAAGCTGGCTCACTTCGAGCGAATAGCTACCCGTCGGCGTCAATCCCGGCGTGGTCGAAACGCTCGCAACCGAAGAATTGCCGATGGCGGCGCGGGGAGAAAGATCGCCGGTGCGGATACGGTCGCCCAACGCGCTTGCGAGGTCGGTTAGCGAACTGCGCAGCAAGGCGGCCGCAGAAATGCGCGCTCCCAGCGTTTCGTTGCGTGTTTGCAAGTTGCCGCGCTGAAAGGAGAATGTCGCCTCTGACAGATCGCTGGCCAGCTGGACAAAGTCCACGCCGCTGCCTGCACCAAAGGCGGAGATGATTGAAGAGCCTACGTTTTCCATACGCTGCAGAACGGCCATTCCAGCGCTGGATTAAGCGGAAATTTCAGGCTTTCCTTCGGCGTCAAAGCGCAGTTCGGATGGCACATCAATACGCGGCAATTTCGGCTGCTCCCCGCGTTTGAGAGAAAAAACGAAAGCGACCAGCGACGCGATTGCAATATACAGCTCTTCTCGCACCATCTGATTGGCGCGAGTGGTGAAATAGAGCGCACGCGCCAATTGCGGATAATGAAGCACCGGCAAATCGCCTTCACTCGCCAATTCGCGCATCGCCATTGCCGTCTCGCCGCGCCCTTTCGCAAGCACTATGGGCGCAGGCGCGAGCGCCGGATCATACGTCAGCGCGATCGCGAAATGCATCGGGTTCACGACCACAAATTGCGCATCCTGCATCGCTTTACCAACGCTGCCGCGCGCCAGATCACGTTGCCGCTGACGCCGGGCCATCTTCATTTCGGGCGAGCCTTCTGATTGTTTGGACTCGTTTTTCATGTCCTCATGGCTCATTTTTAGGCGCTTGTTCTGCTGGAACCGTTGCAGCGGGTAATCAATCACCGCGATAATCAGCAGGCCGACGACAAGCAGACCCACCAACGCGCCTGCCCCGTCCCAAGCATAGGCGAGTTGTGCGTCCAGTGTGCTTCGGCCAAGCCCCATGAGCCCGGCAAGATTATCCGAAATCCAATACCACGCGATACTGCCCAGCAGCGCGAGTTTGAGGATCGACTTGCCCAGTTCAATCAGGCCCTGAGTGCCAAAAATGCGCTTCAGCCCTGAAAGCGGATTGATGCGCGATCCTTTTGGCATAAGGTTCTGCGGCACAAAGCGCCCCTCCCCCAGCAGCATCTGCGATCCCACAGTGATGATCATGACCGCCAGTCCAATGACAAAGATTGGCGGCAGCAATGCGCTGGCGGCTTCGGCAAAGCGGGTGCCGGGGGTGAATTCAGCAAGATCAATCCGTTCAAATTGAAAGCTTGCCCTTGCGATGTTCTGGATGCCGCCGAAAAGCCACGGAGCAACTATCGCCAATGTGAATGTCCCGGTTGCCGTCGCGACAGCGGTGGCGACCTCTTTGGAGCGCAGAACGTCGCCCTTTTTCGCGGCATCGCTCTTGCGCTTGGGGGTCGGATCAAACCGCTTTTCGCCGCTCGACTCTTCGCTCACAGCGCACCCGCCATCGGCTCAAACAGCGCGGCGGATTGCTCAAGCGTCTCCTGCAACAGAGCGATAAACTGCTCCACGATGATCGGCATCACGATGATCAGCGCGGTAATCCCAGCGAGAACGCCCGCAGGCAAGCCGAGTGCAAACAGGTTGAGCGCCGGGGCAGAACGCGAAATCGTACCGGTGACGACTTGAACCATCAGCAACACCAGCACGACTGGCAAAGCAATCGCCGCCGCCGTGGCAAACCCATATCCCGCGAATGTCACAATATCGCGGACTTGCAAATCGCCCACCGCAAATGATCCGGCAGGCAGTATCCGATAGCTTTCAAGCAACAGCTCAAACCACAGCAAATGCCCGCCGATCGCATAGAACAGCAGGGTCATGATCAGGCCAAAATAGGTGCCAAGCGCGCCCGATTGGGCACCGCTCGATGGGTCAATCGATGTTGCAATGGCGAGGCCCATCGTGCCCGCGATCTGCTCTGCGGCGATCAGCGGAACGGCGAAGGCAATTTGCAGGACAAAGCCCAGCGCCGCGCCGATAATAACCTCCTGAATAACCGCGAGGATCGCGGCAAAACTCATCATCGCTGGCACCGCAGGCAGAGGCATCCATGTCGCCACAAACACGGCGAACACCAAAGCGAGCAGCGCGCGCAGTTGCGGGGGAACCGCCATGCCGCCGATCATCGGAGCCGCCAGCAAGGCCGCGCCGCAGCGGATCGAGAGGAAGAGGATTTGCCACAATTGCTCCTCCAGCCCGCCAAAGCCGAGATCGAGGACATTCATGGCTTAGACCGAAATCTGCGCGATTTGCGCGAAGATCTCACGCAGAAAATCACCCAGAAGCGCCATCATCGTGCCGCCCAGAACCACAAATACCAAAGCGGTAATCGCCAGTTTGGGTACAAAGGTCAGCGTCTGTTCGTTCACCGACGTTGCCGCCTGAATAATGCCCACTAACAAACCCACCGCCAGCGCCGCGAACAGCACGGGGCCAACAATCAAGGCCGTCACCCAAAGGGTTTGATCGGCGAGCGCGAGGAGTTGAGCGTCTTCCTGCATCGGGCGGTCCTCTAAGCAAAGCTCATGGCGAGGCTGCCCATCAGCAGCGCCCAGCCATCAACCAGTACGAACAAAAGCAACTTAAACGGCAGCGAGATGATCGTGGGGGAAAGCATCATCATACCCAGGCTCATCAGAACACTGGCAACCACCAGATCGATGACAAGGAAAGGGCAGGAACAGCATGAAACCGATCTGAAATGCGGTCTCCAATTCGCTGGTGACAAACGCAGGGAGCATGATGGAGAACGGAATATCCGCCGGATCTTCAAATTGACCGGCACCCGCAATATCGGCGAACATGATCAAATTCGCCTCTCGCGTTTGCGCCAACATAAAAGAATGAAACGCCGTGCCTGCGCTTTCAATTGCAGCGTCGGCGGTTAGCGTGCCTGCAGAATAGGGCTCAATCGCGACCGCATTTACGGTGTCGAGCGTGGGGCCCATCACGAACAGCGACAGAAACAGCGAAAGCCCAACCAGCACCTGCGTCGGAGGAGAGCCTTGCAGACCGAGCGCTTGGCGCAGGATCGACAGAACGATCAGGATGCGCAAGAAACTGGTCATCATCAAAACGATCGCAGGCAGGATCGTCAGCAGACTCATCACCAGCAGCAGCTGGATTGAGAAACTCAGCGGTGCATCTTCGCCGCCCGCTCCGCCTTCACCCAGCGCGCGCTCAATCGCGCTGCCTATTCCGACCCCAGCGCCGCCGGGATCAGCCGTTGCAGCCATCGCAGGTTCTGCCAACGCAAACATGGTTAACGTCAGCAATGCCATTGCGGCGCAGATGAATGAAAAACGCGCCATCACGCGGCCTCGGATTCGTTTGTATGGCCGGTTGTATGAGATGCGACGTGAGCGGCGACAGACGCGCGCGCTTGCGCCTCGCCCAGCCTGACAAGACCGTTGCGCGAACAGCCCAGCAAAATTTCCTGATCATGGAACCGCACGACAGCGAGCTTTAGGCCGGGTGCGAGCAGACGTGTTTCCACCAAGTCAATTGCTTTGCCACCAATTTGCGCGCCCACGATCCGCGTCTGGAGAAATCGCGTCAGCCGCAAACTCCCCCAAATCAGCAGCGCGAGCAGAGGCAGAAGCAGCGCTAGGCGCAGGAAATATTCGACCATCATGACGGTGCGACCTCAGCAGCAGTAGGAGCCAAATCGCCGCCTTCATCGCCAACAAGACTGACGATTCGCAGCGCGAACCGCCCATCTTGCGCGATCACTTCGCCGCGCGCGACGACCCGGCCATTGGCCGTCACGTCGAGCAGCTCATCCGTCAGACGGTCAAGCGGCACCACGCTGCCCTCGCCCAGGGCAAGCACCTCTTTTAGCGGCATGTCAGTCCGCCCCAGTTCCACTGAAAGGCGCACGGTCACATCACCAAAACGATGCGGTCTTGGGCCAGAGGAAGGATCATAAGCGTTCATGCGGCGCCTCCCGTGTTAAGTTGAAGACTTGCAAAAGAAGCCTGTCCCGGCAGACGCGTAACGCGCAGCGCCATGCGGTTTTCCAGTGTGCCAAGCGTACCGTGAGCGAGTGTTTCCTCCCCCACCCTCAGCGGCAATTCACGTGGTATCGCGAGCGGAATTTCATCACCGGGGGCCAACCGTTCAAGCCGTCCCAGCGACATATGGATTTCGCCCAGAACCGCCTCAAGCGGAAGCGGTATGGCAGCAAAAGCGCCGGTGGTTCCGTCGCTGGGTATGCGTTTGTTTTGGCTTATTGATCTGGCAGGACCGGAACCGGGCAGCAGCGCGTCGAGCCGGTCGCTCGCGACAGCTAAAACTGCACTCCATTCTGCGGTATCGCCCATAGCCATTGTTACGCGGAAAAAGGCGACCTGCGCCGCCGCGCTAAAGGGTTTCAATCGGGTGACGCTTTCGCTGCGCACCAGTACATCACCGATCGAACGTTCGGCTGAACCGTTGCTCATCGCAATCACATGCGCAGTGGCGGAGGCGACTTGTTCCACCAGCATCCCGGCGGATCGCGGCAATTGCGCAGGCACGTCCTGAGCGACCGCGCCATCACCGCCAAAAGAGCAATCGGTCAAAGCAATCGCGGTCGCGTGATCGAGCGAGAAGAGCATCGTCTGATCCCCCTCGCCGCAGCGCAGCAGACTGTTGACCGCAACCTTGCCGATGCGTTCAAATACATCTTGGCCGGTGATCATTTCAGGCTCAGAGACGCTGACTTTGAGCTTCCCGCCGGAAAACAACGAGCCCAATTCCTGCGCAAGTTCCGCCCCCAGATCGCGGCACCAGGTCGAAACATCCTCCGCGCGTTCTTCGGGTCGGGGACCGCGCCATGTGAGTTCAGCGCAATGCTGCGCCAAAGGGCGTGCATCTGCAAAAGAAGGCGCAAAAGACGGCTCCATATTCATTGGACGAGCAGCCCCTTGAAATGGACGGCTTCAATGCCGCCGAACCCTTCGTTTTCCTCAAGGACGGCATTGATCGCATCGGTCAGCCGCTGCGACAGTGCATCTTTGCCCTCTGGGTCATAAAGATCGACTTCCGGGGTCGCGGCCAGCTGCACCAGAATGGCGGAGCGGATCGCAAGTTCATGGTTTTTAACCCAGCCCAGCACGCGTCCATCACGCTGCGTCGACACTGCAAGATCGACTTGGATTAGCGCGGGCGAATCCGCCAGGTTCGATGTAAATGTGTCTTCAAAACTGTAATAGGCAGTGCGATATTCGCTGCCGCCGTCACCATAGACGACCGCCGCATTGTCTTTGTCATCACCGGCGATTTCGTAGGGATCACTATCACCCTTTCGCACCAGCTCTGGGATATCGGGGCCGGTATCGCCGCTGCCGCCAATGAAGCCAGCCGCAAATGCGCCATAAGCGCCGCCTGCACCGACACCGAGCAGCAACAATGCGCCTATCACCACCTTCATTTTGCCCCCTTTGGGCTTTTCCGAAGGGGGCGTATCGTCCGCCTTTGCCATGCTATTTCAGCTCCTGTTTGCGGTTTCGCCTTCAGGCGAAGAGACCGGTGCCGCTTGAGTTTTGTCGCGCGTCACCATTCAAAGTGGCTTGATCCGGCTGAGTGCCATCACTGCCGTCCCCCTCGCTTTGGCCCCGGTATGGTTGAGACGATGCTTGCGACGACCCTGGGGAAGACCCGTAGCGCCCTTCTGAAAAGCCACCTGATCCGCCCAATTGCCCCTGTGAGGATTGGGACGAGGTATTTTGTTCATTCCCGCGATCACTACCTTTGTGCGATTGCCCGGCTGAGCTTTCACCAGCGGCGGCGACCATGCGCTCGTTCAAGGCGGCCTGAATGGCTGGCACAAAGCCGGGATCACGGCTGGCAAGTGTGGCGCGCAAATCCGAGCCGGAGGCATCGATGCGCATGTTGATCGCGCCAAATTCATGATGGCGCAGAGTCAGTTCGGGCCGTGCAGAGCGCGAAGCTTCGCGCGCCTCGGTCAGCTGATTAACGATGGCTTCGATAGGCTGTCCGAGCCTCAATTCACCGCGCGGTTCACCGCCAGCTGGCGGCATCGATGCCGTCGCAGTGGTAGTAAGCGCGGCGATTTGAGGAGCGCTTGGCGAGGGGGCAGGCGTTGAGGCGGGCGCCGAAAGCGTCGCAGATGCTTGCTCGCTTGAGGTCGCCATCAGACGTGCGCGCTCTGACGCTTCTGGGTTGCGCAATCGTGAAAGAGGTCCGCGCGGACGAGTAGCCTCGTCAGGCAGTTGCGCTGATGCAAATCGCGGTTGGACGCTTTGGTCCGATGCCGTTTTGTCGGCCGGATTACCAGCTTTTGTGAGGTCGGCATGAGCGGGCTGTGTCCCTGGCAGGCTTGGGATTTGGCTAAGCAGGGCACGCGAAAGTCGCGATTGCGCGACTTTGTCTGAAGTCGTCTCCACGCTCCGCGCATTCATGCCCGCCGCAAGCGCAATTGTTGACCCCGCGGCATCTTGGGCAGAGGCAGAGGCATGGCGCTCGCTCATCTGCGCTGGCTGATGCGCCAATTGATCACTGGGCTGCGCCGTAGGCTTGCCTTCCGAAACGCTCGCGGCGGCTTTCGTATCTGGCCTTGTAATCTCCGGGTCTTGGACCGTTTCCGGACGCTTGAGCACAGGCGGAGCGTCCGGTTCGACTGCCGCGCCGCTTTGATCCCACTTAACCGCGACGGTTGGCAAAACCTCTTTGGCGGACAATTGCCTGGTCTCCGCCGCGCCAGCCGGTGAAAGCATCAGCGCGCCGGATGAGGGCTCCATTGGTTTTTGCAGCAGTGTCGCAGACCCTCGCAAACCAGCGTCTTGCGACGTCAAAATTGGGAGTCCGGCAAGAGCGGAAGCATTTGGCGGAAAATCTTTGCCGGTTGGCCGTTCGAAAGGAGACAGCGCGATTGGAGCGGCAAGAATGCCCTCAGGCGTGGTTTCAAGGCCATTCTCGATATCCGGCTGCATCTCAGAAATGCTACCACCAGCTTGCACAGGCATAGCGGGGAGCGAAACGTCAAACTCCGCCTGAAATGCCCCTAACAAAGCGGGAAACGAAGCGGTCCCAGCCAGCAAATTGGGCGCAATGGCGGATACGGGCTTGGTGCTGTGTCCCAAGGTGGACGCGAAGGTGTCAGACGGAGCTTGGATCAAGGCAACGGTTCCTGTGTAATGCGCCGATCACGTGCCGCCGGCTGCTTTGGACTTGCTCTGCAACTTGCGTGCCATTGCCGGTGTCGCGGTCTGGTCGCGGCTTTCCTGGATCGCGGTGACCTCTCGGCGGGCGGCGATCATTCGTTCTTCAAATCGGGCGGAACGGATCTCTGCTGCGGCGAGCGATTGGGCTTGCCACTGCGCCTGATCACTGGCGTCTTTGCGTGCCTGTTCAGCGTGGCCGGCCACCTCCTGCAACCTTCCAACGAAGCCTGCATTTTCGCGTAAGGATGCGCCCGTGGGCCTGCCTGAATAATCGGCCGATCGGCGGCTGTATTCGTTCAAAAGATCGCGGCTGCGCGCCGCCAGATCGCTGCTGCGCGCCTCGTCAGTGACAGCATCAGCCAGCGCCGTCATGGCCTCTCGCCGGGCAATATTCGCGAGCGTCAATTGACGACTCGCAAGGGTCAGCCGCCGTTTATTTTTGGCGTTATTCATGGGCGGATGCCAACCCAGCGCAGACGGCGTTCAGCGCGGCGAGGCCACTCAGACTCTGCTCAAGATCAACCGCCGCCCCGCGTGGCTGTTTTAGGAATTCGTCAATTGCGCCTGTATGCATGAGCGCCCGGTCGAGTGCTGGGTCGGAGCCTGCGCGGTACGCCCCCATCAGCACCAGATCGCGATTGTCTTCCCGCGCGGCGATCAACGCGCGCAGATCGCGCGCAGCCTTCGCAATCGGCGCATCCACCAGATCGTCCATCACCCGGCTGAGCGATGCGGGTATATCAATCGCGGGATAATGCCCGCGCTGCGCCAGATCACGCGACAATACGACATGCCCATCCAGGATAGCACGCGCCGTATCAACCACCGGGTCAGACGTATCGTCGCCATCGGCCAGCACCGTGTAAAGCCCAGTGATAGCTCCGCCCGATTGCGCAGAATTGCCCGCCCGCTCCACCAATTTGGTAACCGCTGCCAACGCTGACGGCGGATATCCGCGCGCCGCGCCCGGCTCACCCAGAACCAGCGCCAATTCTCGCGCCGCATGCGCAACGCGGGTCAGGCTGTCGAGCACCAGCAGCACGCGCTTCCCTTGTGCGCGGAAATGTTCGGCAATCGCGGTCGCATATTGCGCCGCACGCAGCCGCAGATTGGGCGCGTGATCGGCGGGCACGGCGACCACCACCATTCGCCCGCGCTGTACCCCGGTCATGTGGCGAGCGACAAAATCGGACACTTCGCGCGCACGCTCCCCGATCAACGCGACGACGGTGATATCGGCGACCGCGTGCCCTGCGACCGTGTCGATCAGTACCGATTTGCCCACTCCCGAACCGGCGATGATGCCCATTCTCTGGCCAACGCCCATTGTCGCCAGCGCATTGATAGCGCGTACGCCGCAATCGAAGCTTTCGCGCACAGGCGCGCGTTCCAGCGCCCCTTCGCGTTTGCCGGAAAGCGGCCATTTCTCTGACAGATCGAGCGGCGGACCACCATCAATTGGCTGGCCCAGACCATCGACTGCGCGCCCCAAAAGCGCGTTACCCACACGCACTGTGCCGGGCGATCCGATCGCCCGCACACGGGCGCTCGGCTGGAGCAACTGGGTATCACCAAGCAACATCATCAGTGAATGGCCACCGCGAAATCCGATGACTTCGGCAAGCGCATCTTCGCCCATCTCACTCTCAATCGCGCCGAGTGACCCGATAGGCAGAGACAGGCCAGCAACTTCGATCAACCCGCCATCGCACGCGGCCACGCTGCCCGAAAGGACCGGACCCGATGTCACCTGCACCGACCGAAGCCGTGCCAATTCTATCTGCATTTCCGCAATCATAACGCCGATCAGCCTCGAAGCGCGGCGGCAATGGCGCGGTGCCAATCACTCGGCCCGTCGCTGATCGACCCGTTTGGCCCTTCAAAATGCAGACCACCGCGCGCGATACTGTCATCGCCCACAACCCGCCATTGTTCGAGCATACTTGGGTCCAGCAGCGCGATGTCATCAGGATGCAGGTGCAGCGCACATTCTTTCGCTGCCGCACCCAACCGTTTGGACGCTTCTTTACAGCGATTGTGCAAAATTTCGGGCTCAGGCACAAAATCAGCAAGCGACTTTGCGCATAGGGTAAGGACAGTTTCGGCCAGTTCGCTGGCCAGACTGTCCATCGCCGTTTGGTCAAGATTGCGAAAAGTCAGACGCAGACCACGCTGGCATTCCCGCTCCGCGTCATATTCGGCCTGTGCCGCCATTCGGCCAGCCGCTTCACCGCGGGAATATGCATCTGCAACAGGATCAAGCGGCTCAGGCGTAAATGGCGCGGGTTCTGGCCGCGCTGCAGCCGCAGGCAGATGGGTGCGCGATATTGGCAAACCTTCAACAAATTCGCCTTGCGCCAACAAAGCCTCCATCCAGGCCGGAGATGTTCCTGCGCTGCTAACATCAGGCTGTTGCGCAGACCCTTGCAAGGCCTCCATCCAATCAGACGAACTCGCCATCGTCAGCCCCCATCACAATTTCACCTTGATCCGCAAGCGACCGCGCTACTGCGACAATCTGACGCTTGGCCGCGTCCACTTCGGTGCGCGACAGCCTGCCGCGCATTTCGATTTCATCACGGATACCATCGGCGGCGCGGCTCGACATGGAACTGAAGAATGGCTCGCGCTCTTCTTCGGTGAGGCCCTTCAACGCATCAATCAATGCGTCGCTTTCGACATCACGCAGCAAACGTTCCATCGCTTGCCGATCGAGATCGAACAGCATTTCGAATGTGACCAGTTCTTCTTCGATTCTCTCTGCCAGAGGTCCATCACGTTGTGCGATGGCGGGCAATACAATGCCGCGCAATTCGCTCGCGCCCAGATTGATAAGGTTGGCCGCTTCGCGCGGACCGCCCATAACCAAGGCGTTCGCACCAAAGCTTGCGCCAATCCGTTGAGACAGGAGCCTGTCGATCAACCCGACGGCCTGCTGCGACACCGGCCCAATTTGCGCAACCCGTTCAACCACCAGCGATTGCAGATGCTGCGGCAAGGCGGAAAGCACTTCGGCTGCGGGTTCGGGATCAAGCATCAGCAGCAAGGCGGCAATGACTTGGGGGTGTTCATCCTCGATCAGTTTCAGCAGGACTGACGGGGCAAGCCAGCGCGCCATTTCGATGCTGCGCGAGCCTGAATCTGGCGCTATTCTCAGCATCATGCTTTCGGTTTTGGTGGGACCAATTGACCGTTCCAGAAGGGAGCGAACCTGTGCCCCGCGATCCTGTTTGGCGAGCACTTCGCGAGTGCTTTCACCAGCGAAATCTTCCAGCGCCTCCGCCATGGCATCGCGGTCAATTTCGCCAAGGCGGCACATTGCCCCGCCGATCTGTTCCAGTTCATCCGGGCCAAGCCGGGCGAGCAAGCCTGCTGCCTCGTCATCGCTCAGCAGCATCAGGAACACAGCGGCCCGGTCCACCCGGCTTAGGAGCGATTGGGGTGCGGCAACCTGCTCGTTAGCGGTCTCTATGGTTTCCATGCTGCTCATGACGCAGACGCCTTGGCTGGCGTTTCCGCTGGGTTTTCGAGCATTCGCTGAAGCGCTTCGACTGCACGATCAGGTTGAGCTGCGGCGAGCTGTCTCGCCAGCTCAACCCGCTGCGACAGGTCAATCGTCTGAGCATTATCGCCAGTGGCCGCTTGTGATAGAGAACCGGCGGCCTGACCCCCGGCCACACCACTAATCTGTTCGGTGACACCGGCCTCATCCGCGGGCGTTTTAGACGCCGGATCGCGCATCCGTTTAATCAGCGGGCGCACCGCGAGCAGGAGCACAAGCAACACTGCAATCAGCGCGGTGACATAACGCAGAATGTCGGAAAACCATTTTGCTTCATAGAAAGCCACAGGAGCCATCTCGGCAGGCTCGAACGCGCTGATGACAACCTTTACCTGATCACCGCGTGCCTCATCTGCGCCAACCGCGGCGCTGATCAAGGATTGCAGTTCTGCGGCGGTAAGCGGGGCGGCAGCTTGTATCGCTGCTTCGCTGACTGCAACCGCGACGGATAGCCGTGTAAGGCCACCGGGGCGCGTGCTGGTCACGGCAACTTCGCGGCCCAGCTCGTAATTGCGCTGTGTGGCGCTTTCGCTGTCTGTGGGCGAAGGATCCGCGCCCTCTGCGGCAGCAGGATCTGGCGCGCCATCGACCAATTCAGCGTCCGGCGGCGGGGTATTGGCGGTGACGCCGGGGATACCGCCCGCCCCCGTTCCGGCCAACCGGCTGGACGTGCGCTCGCTTTCGCTGCGAACCGATCCATCCTGGTCATAGCTTTCGCGCGCAGACGTGATTTCTGACTGATCGAGCGAGACCTGAACCTGGCTGGAAAAATTGCCGTCACCCAGCAGCGGCAACAACAAGGTGGTGACCTGTTCGCGCAATTTGCCTTCGAATTCGCGTTGCAGAACCAACCCATCCATCGCGTCATCGCGTTCCGAAGAAAGCAATTGCCCATTCTGATCGACCACGCGGACGGTATCCGATGTCATCCCCGGCACTGAACCGGACACGAGATTCACAATGGCCTCGACCTGTGACTGGCTCAACGAACGACCATTGACGAGGCGCACCATCACGCTCGCGCTGGGGGCATTATTCTGGCGCACGAACACCGATCTTTCGGGCGTCGCAAGGTGCACGCGTACCGATTCAATGCCGTCAATTTCCCGGATCGTCAGCATCAGCTCGCGCTCTCTTGCCAGCCGCATCCGTTCGCCTTCCAACGTGCGACTTGAACCCAAAGGGATCGCGTCGAGCATTTCGCTTGCACCTTCTGGTGCGGCAAGGCCTGCGTCGCTCGCAACCAGCATGCGTGCGCGGTAGACGTCCTCTTCTGCGACAGTCAGCGCGCCTGTGTTGTTGTTGATCTCGTAGCCAATTCCGCCTGTCTCCAGCGTGGCGACAACTTGCGCGCGCTCACCATCGGTTAGGCTGGAATACAAGATACGCTGCGGCCCCTGCGCAATCGCGAGGTAAAGCATCGCAATAGTCGCAACAGCGCCGACCCCGACAATCGCAGGCAGAGCACGGCGAAATGCCGGTTGGCTGGTGAACTGCGCGATCTGCGCACGCCAATCGCCAGCCGTATTGAAACCAGCAGGCTGGACGGGAATTGCTCCTGCCGCGGGCATAAGGACATTCGTATCAGCCACCTATCAGCTCCCCATCCGCATAATGTCTTGATAGGCCGAAAGCAGTTTGTTGCGGACCTGCAAGGTCGCCTCAAACGCCACGCCGGCCTCTTGCCGGGCCAGCATCACTTTTGCGATATCGGTCACTTCGCCCCGTTCGTATGCCGCTTGCATATTGCCCGATCGCTCTTGAACCGCGCTGACATTTTGCAAAGCCCCGTTCAGCGCATCGGCAAAGCCTCCGCCTATTGGCGGCGCCTTTGCTGCATCTGCCGGATTGCCGGTGGCCGCCCGCACATCTTTCAGCGCTTCGCTACGCGACATAACCTCATTGCGCAGCGCCATGACTTGCTGAACGCCGCCTGCTGGACCGATGCCGTTCATGATGCTGCTCCGATCAGGGAATTAGAAGCTGATGCGATCAGGCCAGATTCGCGCATCGAGGCGAGCCGATAGCGCAACGTGCGCTCCGATATGCCAAGACTGCGCGCGGTTTTGCCGCGATGGCCGCTATGTTTGTTCAACGTCTGCAAGATCGCTTGCGCTTCGGATTGAAACGCCACGTCCGACAAGGAGCTGGGATCGACGCCGCGCAAGGGTTTGATCGCGGAAACCGGAATTTGGCCAGACGGTTGACCGGCATTGGGTTGGCGAGCGAGGCCAAATCGGCGCCCACCGCCCGCGCGGGCCGATCAAAAACGATGTGCTCAGAACCGATATGCACATCCTTACCCGCCAGCAGGATGGCCCGGCGGATCACATTCTCCAGCTCGCGAACATTGCCCGGCCACGCATGCGCCTCCAGCAAAGCCAGCGCCTGACCGGAAATCCAACACGGCATTCCGGGTTTGCACCCGTGGCGCAGCAACATGCCAAAGGCGAGCGGAGCGATATCCCCGCGCCGATTGCGCAATGCGGACAACGCCATAGGAAACACATTGAGCCGGTAAAGCAAATCCTCGCGGAAACGGCCTGCCTCGACTTCGTTGGCAAGCGTCCGGTTAGTCGCAGCAATAATGCGCACATCGACACGCGTCGGTTTGGTCGCGCCCAGCGGCAAGACTTCGCCTTCTTGCAAGGTGCGCAGCAATTTGGCCTGCAAAGCGACCGGCAATTCGCCGATCTCATCAAGCAGCAAGGTGCCGCCATCCGCCGCCCGGAACAGCCCATCACGCGCCTCAGCCGCGCCAGTGAATGCGCCCTTGCGGTGGCCGAACAGCAACCCTTCGAGCATTGCTTCGGGCATGGCAGCGCAATTGACCGCAACAAACGGCCCGCTTGCACGCGCGCTCATGCGGTGAACGAAGCGTGCGATGACTTCCTTGCCGGTGCCTGTTGGCCCTTCGAGGAGAACCGGGATTTCGCTCGCCGCAATACGCTCAGCCAGCGTCAACAAAGCAAGGCTTTCATTGTCGCCTGCAATCGGCCAGCCACCTTGGGCAGCGCTGGCGATGAGCGCGGATTGCGCCGAAGCAAGCGAGCGGGCGGGATAAGCAAGCGTGATACGCGCTTCGCCCAAACGGGTAAGCGCCGGATTGTCTGACTGGACCAAATCAACGGCAATTAAATCGCGGCGGTTAAGACCTGGATGCGGCGGAAATTTGCCATGATCCCCCAACACAAGACGATCGCGCTGCCAGCTTTGGGACAAAAGAGGCACCGTGGAATCGACCAAAGGGGCATGGGTGCCGGCGGCATCCCTATGTGCATGGTGTACTTGAATTTCTGAATGAAGGGCCTGCATCGTTCCACCTGACTGTCTGTGATGGAAAGGATTTGCCGCCCCGGCGGCCAAGATAGAGCAAATTTAACCTCACGTAAGAGCCCCTAGGTAATTCGCCGTGGTTCTTCGAATTCTGCGGTACTTGCTTACTGTTATGCGTGGTAATTGAACGAAGGACGCACCCCATTTTTGGGATTCAGCTGCGTATCCATTTACTTTTAACCGGCTTCAAATTGCCGCTTGTCATAGGCGATCTTTGATAACGGCAAGCCTTGCGGTCGCATCTACCGGTGCAAATTGCAAAAACGCCCGATCTGAAAAAACACCCCTTAAACATCTCAGCAGGTGTCCGCTCTTAGCTTCAGCAGATGCGGCTCTCTTCGCTCTGTATTGACCACTTGCACTTGACCTTCGGGAGTTTCACCAATGTCTGTAATTAACACCAACACCTCGGCACTGCGCGCTCAAAATGCGAGCATGAAAGCCAACGAAATGCTCGGCAGCGCGATGGAGCGTCTTGCCACCGGTAGCCGCCTCAACAGCGCTGCTGACGATGCTGCGGGCCTGTCCATCGCGACCGGTTTTACCAGCGATATCCGCGCCCTTAATCAGGGTATCCGCAACGCCAATGACGGCATCGCACTGGCGCAAACTGCAGAAGGCGCGCTGGATGAAGTGTCGAACATGCTTCAGCGTGTCCGCGAACTGGGCGTGCAATCACAAAACGGCACGCTGGATAGCAACGCCCGTAGTTTCCTGGATACCGAAGTCACCGAACTGGCGGCGCAGATCAACGACATCCTCACCAACACGGAATTCAATGGCGTTTCGCTGTTCAGCACGACGAGTGGCAGTGACGTGAGCGTCAATATTCAGATCGACGCCGGCCGCAGCATCGCGATTACCAGCACCGCGATCGACGCTACAAACCTTAACGCTGCTGGTCTTGATGTTAGCTCGGCGGCCAATGCTGCGACTGCTATCACCAATGTCGATGCCGGACTTCTGGCGGTGAACACCGCGCGGTCATCGCTGGGTGCTGGTCAAAACCGACTGGAATCAGCGATTAGCAATTTGACGACCACATCGACGAACCTTTCCGATGCGCGGTCCCGGATCGAGGACACCGATTATTCGTCAGAGACGACTGCCTTGGCAAAGGCTCAGATCCTTGGACAGGCATCAACCGCGATGCTTGCTCAGGCCAACCAGTCTCAGCAGAACGTCCTGTCACTGCTGCGATAAGATACTGAAAGACGGCAGCTTCCCTTTGGGGATGCAAGGAGAACCCGGGGCCGCATGGCTCCGGGTTTTTCGTTGACAGTCAGTGGCCTCGCAAGCGCATTCACATTGCGCGAATCCATCAGGCAGCGTCAGTGTTGCGATCTTGCCAGTCGATCACTTCGAGATAGTTCCTCAGGCGGTTTTCTTCGAGCCGAGCGATCAGCGGATTGGCGTGATAAGGCACCAGAAATTCCGCAATCGCAGACGACCAGTCCGCATCAGCGTCAAAGATAATTCCCAGACCCAGAACCGCGGGTACATGCGCATAAAACAGTGGGCGTTCTTCGCAATCAGCCGCCTTTAAGAAATCCTCCACCGCAGTCAGCACTCCGTTGCGTGGTCCCCCCGCTTCCATTGCGACCGCAAACGCGCCCATTCCGCGCAGACCTCTGCCGCAATGCGCGCCATCTTCACCAAGCCGCACCCCGTGTTCAAAACTATGAGGATGCCGCCAGCCGGGCGGGACACGATCGGGAGCGTAGTAGAAATCCCGGCGTGCGCAGGGCCACGAAACATCATGCAGAAATGCGAGCAAGGGGCGCTTTGCAGCTTTCTGGATCGCGTCGATCATCTCCAGCTCGTGAAAGACGGTGTAATAATTGTGATCGCCATCCACGAACCATGCATCGGCCGCCTCACAGCTTTTGAGTGCGTCAAGACTGGGTTTGGCGATATGGTGCACGTGATCTTGCGCCGCCGCCCATTCTGCAAAGCCGGGAGCGGGTTCGGGGTCGATACAGGTCAGCCTGCCGCCTTTTTTGGTCACATGATCCGCGAGCACTTTCGACATGCCGCCAAATTCGCTGCCTATCTCGGCGATATCGCTTGCCTTCGCTTCATCAAGGCATGGCAAGATCAGGTTTGCGAATTCGGACATGGAATGGATCAGCAGATCGCTCATGCGGCGGCATCCTTTAATGTGGGTTTTAGGTCTAGCGTTTGCGCCTGTTGCTGCGCCCTATAGCGCAGAGGCCTTATAACAATTTCAACCATTTGCGGTCCTTTGCCATCGCTGCGGCGCGGCGGATTGACCAGTATAAATGCCGCCGGATCGGTGCATTCCAGCAGACCTGCCGCATGGTCGGTGATGCCATCGAATTGCGCCAAGACTTCTCGCGGTGCCCGGTCACCGCCCGATCCGCCCTTAAGGCCGCCAATGGCGCTGGATGTTATGCTGGCGATTTCAAACCACTCGAATACAGAACCAATTTGCAAGGCGATACCTTGCACGCCTTGGGCCAGTGGCAGCCGCGCTGCGTAGAACCCCTCATGCGTGGGCTGCGCATCGATGATGGTACGGGTCGCCTCCGAACCCTTGCTGCCTAAATACAGCGCCGGGATCGCAATCGTCTGCGCCGCGCTGTCCGTGTAGGAAAGGCCCAGTCCAAAGCGTTTTTGCGCAAGCAACGACAACCGCGTGTTCAAATCCTCACGCGCCAATTCTGCGGGCAGGAACATACGTGCCGACCCTTTCATATAGAACATGCCCCGCCGCCGCATTCCTTCGCGAGCACGGTCTTCATCAAACAGCGCCACCATCCGCTCGCTGCCCAGATTGACGTCGTGCTCAAAACTTTTGAGGACCGCCAGTTCATCCGGATGCGGCAAGAACATAAACCGTGTGAGCGTGGATGCTGCCGCCTCGCGCCAGCCGCGCGCTTCATACGCGTCGTCGCTGCGGATAATCGGCGGCGCGCCGGCTGCGGCAGCAAAGCGTATCGCCCCCGCCTGCACCCGGTCGCGCACATTGCTTTGGGCCCCTTTGACGCCGCTTTCTGCGCGGATGGGCGCGCCGTCTTCGGTGTAATCCTTGACCGATCCCAACTCGCAGGTCGCAAGCTGTTCGATCACCGCGACATTGCCGCACATTGCCTCGAGCAGTTCGGAATCGAAGTGACGGGCATCAATCAGCCCTTTTTTGTCCAAACCCGTCGCCGCCATCTCGCGCAGCAGCAGATAACGGCCTGCGACATGGACATTGAAAGCGTCTGCCAGCAGGCTATCGACGCGGTCTTGGGCCGAGCCGTTATAGCCCAAATCCACCAGCATCAGCGTATCGCCAGGCTGCGGGTTGGCTGCGGCGCGGATATGCGCGATCAACCGATCGGCGCGCGCTCTGGAGCGGCGGCGAGTGAGCTTTTCGCGCTGCCCTTTTCGCAATTCTGCACGCAGCCGCTGGCTCGCTTCGACCATTTCCGTTTCGTTTCGAACCTCACCAACAGTTTGGCTGATTTCATCCTCGTCCATCAACATCTGACGTGCCAGAGTGCTGGGATTAAGCCCGAATTCGAGCGCCCATTGCTTCTGATAGGCTTTCCGTGTGGTGAGCGAGGCACCGATGCCGGTGAAACGGCTGATTTCGACGCGCGCACAGCTTTGCGGCTCGCCGGCTGCTTGATGGACGACATGCGGCAAATGCCCATCGCGCAGCATGAACAGCCAGTGGACTTTGCCACTATTGCTTGCTGTCAAGGCTTCCGCCTCACGCCTGAGCCACGCATCAAAGGCGTGAAAAACCGGGCCCAGCACCGTGAGGCCAAGCGCCTCTGCCGGGTCATCAATCTGCGGCTCCTCGTTCGATAGCACCGCACGGTGCGGCATCAATCCGCGTGCTTCTTGCGCCGTATCGCCAATTATCTGCTGACAGCTGCGTTCAAACCGAAACCGCTGACGAGCGGCCTCACTGAACTGCACAAGATGCAGCGCCGGAATACCCAATGCGCGCGCTCCGTCATAATCAGCCGTGTGATTGTCGCCAACATGCAGGACCTCATTTGGGCTGCACCGAAGCGATTTGAGCACTTTGGCGAGCAAGCCCTGCGATTTGGAAACGCCGGCTTGCGAAGATGCGAACACCTGATCGATCAAGCCCGCTATGTCTTCGCCCGCAGACCTCGTGATCAGCTCAAGCAATTGTTCCGCATCAAGATAGGTGTCGGAAACGATGATGACTTTGATCCCGCGCGCTTTGGCGGTGCGCATCAATTGGACCGTGGGTTCAAACGCGAAACAGATGCGCGCCTCGGCGGCCAGTTCGTCTTTAATCGCCGCCTCGCGCTGCGTATCGGGCGCGTTTGGCATGCCCTGATCATAGACCTCGCTCAGGCCGATTTCGCTGATGCCGCGCAAAGCGCCCTTTGCCTTGCGAGCGTTCTTTTCTGCAACAATTCGCTGCCCGGTTGAAAGCGCCGATAGGCCGGAAAAGACATCGGTCGGCGCGTGACAATCGCGCCATAGCAATGTGTCAAAGCAATCGAGCGAAAGCACTTTGAGTGCATCCGACCCCCGCTCCAGCGCGTTTGGCAATTCATGTGGTAAGATCCGCTCGGTCATTGCGATTGTCCCCGCTTGTGTAAGTGGAGACAAAGCTAAACCGACATGGTTTACGGCGTCGAAGCGCGTGCCTCAGCGTTTTCACTTACCGCGGCGCGCGCAGTGGCGATGGCTGGATCCGCTGCGGCCGTTTGCGGCGCGGGACGGCCGCGGCGCCGTGTGCGGCCTTCATAATTCTCCAGCAGCAGCAGCGATATCCGGCGATTGCGCGGATCGGCGGGGTTATCCTGGATCAGCGGTTCGGTATCCGCGACCCCTTCGATCCTCGCAAATCGGTTTCCGTCGTAACCACTACGGATCAATTGTTGCCGGGTCGCCTCCGCCCGCCCTGCGGAAAGCGACCAGTTGTTTGCGACGATCCCGTCGCGCCATGGCAGCGAATCGGTATGTCCGCGCAGGATCAGCGGGTTTGGCTCATCCGCCAACGTCTCGCCAATGACCTGCAACAGACCGCGCGCATCGTCGGTGAGGACAGTTGTGCCAAGCGCAAACATCGAAAAATCGGCGTCATCGACCAAATCAATCCGGATGCCTTCGGGGGCACGCATCACCCGCACTTGCCGCGCCAACCGCGACAATTTGCGCCGCGCAGCCAGCTTTTCATCAATCTCTTCGCGCAGCTCTTTCAGCTTGTCCTCTTGCTGTTTGGCGTCGTCTCCCCCTTCTACAGGGCCGCCTTCTGCATTGCGCGGGATTGTGATCGACAGCGTGCCCGTCTGCCCCCCAGCGTGGGGATAATTATCGACATCAGTAAGCGAAGAACCGCCCAGCATGCCGTCCGCCCCGGCGCTTTGTTGGCGGGTTTTGACCAAGGTTGGGCTGAAATAGTCGGCGATTCCTTTGCGCTGGTTTTCCTCGGTCGCGCCGAGCAACCAGAGCAGCAAAAAGAACGCCATCATCGCGGTCACGAAATCGGCATAGGCGACTTTCCATGCGCCGCCGTGATGACCGCCGCCGCCCTCTATTGTGATCTTTTTGACAATTATTGGCGCCGGGATAGCCGCAGCAAGCGCGGATTGAGCGGCCGTTGCTGCATCCGTTGCCATCTCTACCGGCCCCGCATTGTGTCGAGCAGATCGGTCAGCTTGGGCCGGTGCGCAGGGGGCAGGCCTGACCGCGCAGCTTCAAGCACAAGCGGTTGAGGATATCCGTGCAGGCTCGCGATGATCACCTGTTTGATCGAATAGAATATCTGCTTGTCATGCGCGTTCACCTGACCCAGCCGCGATGCCATCGGTCCGGCAAAACCATAGGCGAGCAACACGCCCAGAAACGTCCCCACCAAAGCGCCGCCGATCATTTTGCCCAGAATAGCGGGCGGCTGATCAATCGCCCCCATGGTTTTGATGATACCCAAAACGGCAGCGACGATACCCAGCGCGGGAAAAGCGTCGGCAAGCGATTGGATCGCATGGCTTGGCTCATCCATTTCGTGCAGCTGGGATTTAATCGCATTGTCGATCACATCCTCGACCGCATGGGTATCAAGCGAACCGGAGGATACGACAAGCAATGTGAGCGGATCACAGATCAGGTTCATCACCACCTCATCTTGCTGAAGCCGCGGATATTCGCTGAAAATCGCGGAGTTTTGCGGTTCAGTCACGTGACTTTCCAGCGCGACTGCGCCGTCTGACCGTAGCACTTTCATCAGCTTGCTGGTTAGCGCGATCACGTCGATGTGATCATCGTGTGTGTATTTGGGGCCTTTGAAAACCTTTACAAAACCGCCGCCGAGCAGTTTGAGTTCATGCATGGAATTGCCGATCAGCGTCGCGCCAAGTGCCGCGCCCCCAATCATCATCAATTCCAGCGGCAGCGCCGAAAGGATCGGCCCCATAGCGCCGCCTGCGAGCATATAGCCGCCAAACACCATGACCAGCAGAACGACTATACCGATACCGGCAAACACAGGCTCAATCCTTCCTGATCGCGCCGATCAAAGCGCGTTGAAGAGTGTCAGCGAACTGACACGGGTAAAGCTGGCCTGGCTCGCTTCGAGTGCGGTCAACGTCTGTTGCAAGCGGACAATTGTGTCCGCAATATCGGTGTCTGCGATGTCAGAGCGTTGCTCCGCCACATCGACAGCGCGGTTTTGCTGGTCTTGCTGAATCCCTTCGACCCAAGCGAGCCGGGTGCCGATGATGGTCTGGCTGCGACTGGCGTTTTCCAGAGCGGAATCGATTCCCGACAGAGCATCTTGTGCAGCCTGAGCCGGATCAACTGCACCGCCGCGAAGCGCCGCGGCAAGACCCGTAAGAACCGCAAAACTGCTGCTCGGCGTGCCATTGTCGTCAAATTCGAACAATTGTTCGCCCGTGACACCGCGTTCAATCTCGGTACCGGGGGCAACCGGGACCGCGCCATTCTGGCCATTGCCATTATAAGTCACTGCGCCATTGGCATCGCGGACAAAAGCGGGCCCACCGGCGGTGCCAGCAAATAGCGGCGCTCCGGTGATAGACAGGCTGTTGGAGCGAGCGAACATTTCCTCGGCCAATTGCTCCAATTCTTCCGCGATCGCCGCGCGGCCGCTTTCGCCCACGGGATCATTCGCAGCAGCGACAGCCAATTCGCGTGCGCGTTGGAGGATGGAGACGACGCCTTCGATCTGGTTGGAAGCTTCGGACAGATCCTGCCCCAGACGCGCGGTGTTTTCCGCTTCGGTGTCCCCGCGCCGTTCCAGCCGGGTCAGCGCCCGCAGACGCGACGCACCCACCGGATCATCCGATCCGCGTTGAATCCGCACGCCGGTTGCGATCTCGGTCTGGAGGCTCTCCAGCGAATTGCGCAAAGTGCTCATCTGGCTAAGCGAGCGTTCAAAGAATGCGCCGGTGGAATTGCTGACAGGGTTCATGATTGCCTCTCTTCGCCTCAGCCCAGACCCAGAATCGTATCGAACAGATTGGTGGCGACCTGAATCACCCGGCTGTTCGCTTCGAAGGCTTGTTGCAGACGGATTAAATTGGCCGCCTCTGTGTCGAGATCGACACCGGTTTGGGAGAGCCGTTCAGCCTTAGCTGCAGAATTGATGATCGACGAGGCCTTCACGCGTCGTGTCCAGGCCTGCGATGCGGCTGGAGAGCGACAGGAGCGTGCGGTCGATCGCGGAAATCGGGCCATCATCTGCGCCAAAGGCAGCGATCAGATTGCCCAGATTGGAAGTATCGCGGCTGCCTGCAGGTGCACCCGCCGGGGCCAGCGCAAGGCCCACGCCATCATTTAGCGCCAGAGTAATATCGCTGGCGTTGCTGCCCGAAAACAGTGGCTGTCCCGGCGATCCATCAAGCGCCGCACCCGCAGCCTGAGCCGCGTTGGCGCGGGTGATCGTCGCAGCAGCGGCGGCGTCCAGATCGCTCTGGCGTGTAGCTATATCGGACAGCGCGGCGGCCCGTCCGGCCTGCGCCCCGCTGGCAGGCGCGAACTGATCCGCGCCGACACTAAACAGGGTTGAACCATCCGCCTGCACCGCAGCACCGATAGTGTTCGCAGTGGTGCCAGACACCAGCAAGACGCCCGCGCTTGCCGGAGTGGTGGTCAGGCGCACTCCCGCTCCGCCGAACTTATCAAATTCGACCGTGATGCCAAATTCATCGGCGATGTCGTTAAGCGCGGCGTCGCGTGCATCGAGCAGAGCCGCGCGCCCCGAAGTGCCCTCGCGTGCATTCACCAGCGCCAGGTTGATGCGCGCCAATTCCTGCGCAGCGCCATTCGCGGATTCGACGCCAACGGACACTTCGCCCTCCGCCAGGCTGCGAGCATTGCTGAGCGCGGTTTGGGCAAAGTGGAATGTCTGTGTCAGCTGCCGCGCCGTCTCCACCGCGCCGGTGCGCAAGGCGGAATCGGTTGGATCGCTTTCAAGCAAAGTCAGCGAGGCTTCAAAATCAACAAGCCTTTCAAAAATCCGTGAATTTTCAAGCGCGGTTTCCGCATCACGCAGGCCCGCCAATTCGCCATCAGCACGTGCGAGGTCAGAACCGCTATCGCGCGCTTGCCGCTGGATCAGCTCGCTATTGGCGCGCTGCACACTGCCAATCCGCGCTCCGCTCAGCGCGGTGCTGGTCTGGTAATCAATCGTCGCGCTGCCCACCAGTTCGCTCTGGCTGCCCGTACGCCGGACATAATCAGGGTTCGCCGCATTGGCGATATTCTGCGCGGTCAGCTCAAGACTGGCGCGGGCCGCTGCGGCCCCGCTGCGGCCGATTGAGATGAGACTTGTGGGCATTACACACCCCCACTGCCATCAACATATTGAGCAAGCTGTTCCTCGATACTCCGTGCAAACCCGAAGGCGCCCGATTCCGAAGCGACCTCTGCAAAGTGTTCATCGCGCATTTTTTCAAACTGTTTGAGCCCTCCGCCGGTGAGCGGGGTGTCTTCTGAAAAGCTGGAGGCGCGCGCACTTTCCAGCATCCGGCGGATCATGATCGCCTCAAACCCTTCGGCCGCCGCACGCAGTTCCTGACGCTCCGCGCTGATCGCGGTGGAAGGGTCCGAAACAGGCCCTGCAAAAGAGGCTGCTGGAGTAATCACAGGACCACCATTTCGGCTTGCAAGGCTCCCGCTTGTTTCAGGCTTTCGAGGATCACGACCAGATCGGACGCGCCCACACCCAGCAAGTTGAGCGCATCGACAATCTCGCTCAAATTGGCAGCGCCCGGTACCAAAACCACGCGGTCACTGCGCTCTTCGACGCTGATCTCGCTGGATTCCTCAATCGCTGTGACACCGTTTCCGAAAGGCTCTGGCTGAACGACACGCGGAGCTTCATCAATTCGGATCACAAGCTTGCCGTGGCTGATCGCAGCGGGCGAGAGCCGCACCGCCTGATTGATCACAACGGTGCCCGTGCGGCTGTTGACGATCACCCGCGCCGCGACCGGAGCGGGCGTGACAGGCAGCATTTCAATCTCTGCCAGAACCGCCGCGCGCGCATCATTGCCAAAAGGCAGGATCAATTCGATACTGACACCGTCAGCAATGCTCGCCATTCCGGGGAAACGGGTGTTGACCGCATCGCGAACACGCGCGGCGGTGAGGAAGTCGGCCTGATGCAGATTGAACCGCAGACTTGCTTCGCGGTCAAAACCGGTGGCCACGGCGCGCTCTACAGAGGCACCATCGGCGATCCGGCCCACAGTGGTGATATTGACCGTAAGCTGCGACCCGTCGCGCCCGCTGACGCCCAAACCGCCAACCGCAACGTTACCCTGTGCCATCGCATAAATCTGACCATCCGCGCCATAAAGCGGTGCGAGAATTAATGCTCCGCCGCGCAGGCTTCGCGCTTGGCCTAGCGTTGAAACGGTGATGTCGATCCGCTGGCCGGGCTTTGCAAAAGCAGGCAGTTCAGCGGTGATGATAACCGCGGCGGCGTTGCGCAGATTGGGGCTGACGCCGGGCGGCAACTGCAGGCCGAGACGCCCGGAGACACCGCGCATCGCCTCTGTCACATATTGAAGATTGTCATCGCCGGTCCCTTGCAGACCGACGACCACACCATACCCGGTTAACTGGTTCGCGCGCACCCCTTCGAACTGCCCGACATCGCGGATGCGTTCGGCAGAAGCGCTGGCAGGCACCAGAACGGCGAAGAGGGCCATAAGGGCCGCAAAGATGCTAAAACGGCGCATCAGAACGGCGACACCGCGCCAAAGAAACGCGACAGCCATCCAGGACGGCTCGCCTGCTGCACCGCGCCTTGCCCGGTGTAGATGATGCGCGCATTGGCCACCCGGCTGGAGGCGAGCGTGTTGTCTGCGTCGATATCGACCAGCCGGATACGGCCTGCAAACTGCACCCACTCATCTCCTTGGCTCAGCGCCATTTGTTTCTCTCCGACCACTTCGGCGGTGCCATTGGGGTAAATCGCGGCAATCGTTACAGAGACCACGCCCGTCATTTGATTTTGTTGGGCGGCATCTCCTCCTCCACTGAACGACCCATTGCCGCTGGCATTAAGGGCGTTGGGGTTGAGAAAGCCGAGCGGACCGGCTGCTGGCGGGATAAGGCCAAAGCTGCCGCTGCGGTCAGTTGCGCCGCTGGTGCTTTTGGATGTGCTGGTGCTTTCGACCAGCAGGATCGTGACCATATCGCCCAGCGACCGCGCGCGGTTGCCCACGACCAAAGCGGAATAGCCCTGGCTCGCCTGAAAGATTGCACCTTGGCTGCCGCTCGCCGCGCCGGGAATGGTCGCGGGCATGGGCGGCGGTGGCGGAGCGGCAAAGCCGACCTCGCGGGTGGCACCCCCGCCCATACAGGCGGACAGCGACAAAGCGGCAAGGCCTGCCAAAGTGAGGCGGAAAGCGGTGTGCATTATCAGTATCCTCAAAGCGTCTGGTTGGCGTTGCGAAGCATTTCGTCGACCGCGCTCACCATCTTGGAATTGATTTCATAGGCGCGCTGGGCTTCGATCATTTCGACCAGCTCTTCGACCACATTGACGTTCGATGATTCGAGCATCCCTTGGCGAATATTGCCGCGCCCAAGCTCGACCGGCTTGCCCGGCCTCTGCGGGGCCACTTGCGGCTGTTTCGACGAGGAAGTTGTCGCCGATCGCTTGCAGACCTGCTGGATTGACGAAGCTGGCCACCTGCAATTGCCCGATCAAAACCGGAGCCGACTGGCCCGGCTGGACCGCGCTGATCGTGCCATCCGGCGCGACCGCTATGCTTTGCGAGCCTGCGGGAATTTGCACCGGCGGCGTCACGGCGTAACCTTGTGAGGTCACAAGATTGCCTTGCGGAGAAAGCGTGAAATTGCCTGCCCGTGTATAGGCGGTCTGACCACCGCCGGGCAGTTCAACTTGAAAAAAACCGTCCCCATCCAGCGCCAGATCAAGCGTGTTGCCGGTCTGGTTCAAAGTGCCCTGACTTTCGATCCGCGTGGTGCCCTGCACCTGCACCCCGGTGCCCAGATTAAGCCCGACCGCATAGGCGGTCTGGTTGGTTGATTGCTGCCCGGCGACGCGCTGTTCCTGATAGGCGAGCGTCGCGAAATCGGCGCGGTCACGTTTGAAACCCGTGGTGCCGATATTGGCGAGATTGTTGGCGATGACGCGCATCCGCGCATCCTGAGCCTCCAGCCCGGTGCGGGCGACGTGAAGAGCGGAAGTTGGCATGGTTCAGTTCCTTGAATTCGTGGGGTTGGGCGCGGTTTCGCCTCAGCTCATGCTCAGCAGGCGGCTGCCCGCTTCATCGAGCTGGCCTGCGGTCTGGATAATCTTTGCGCGCTGTTCAAAAGCACGCTGCGCATCAATCATTTCAACCAGAGTGGCGGCGGTCCGGACGTTGGATTGTTCCAATGCACCGACCGTGACGCGCGCGGTGGGATCGCCGGGCAAAGCGCCGCCGCCGGGCACCTGCAGGAAACTGTCGATCCCTTTGACCAGCGAACTTCCTTCGGATGACACCAGCTTGATTTTATCGAGCGGCTGAGCCGCTTCGCCCGGAGCGGCAGGATCAGCCGCCAGCAGGGTGCCATCATCGGAAACCGTGATGCGAAAGCCGGCAGGCACCGTAATCGGAGCGCCAGTTTCGCTGAGCACCGGCAGTCCTTCGCCATTTTGGAGCAGGCCCGTCGCTGCAACCCGCAGATCACCCCGGCGCGAATAAATTTCTCCCCCGCCGGGTGCCTGATACGCGATCAAGGCCTCGCCCTGCACCGCAATATCAAGCGGCTGGCCAGTGCGGTTGACCTGCGCCGCCGTCATATCAGCACCGCGAACCAAACCCTTTGCCAAAGCACGCGCTTCGATTGAACCGTCCTTCAAAGTCGCCGGAGTGACCGCGAAAATCTCTCGCCGAAAGCCCGGCGTGGATGCGTTGGCGAGGTTATTCGCCACTGTCCGCTGCCGGTCCATCGCGGAATTCATTCCGGTCAGCGCTGTGTAGATCAAACGGTCCATATCAGGTTCCTAAAGACGCAGATTATCGCTGAAGGTTCAGCACAGTCTGAGAGATCGCGGTGGCGGTATCGATGGCGCGGGCGTTCGCCTGGAAATTACGCTGCGCGGTCAAAAGCGAGACCATTTCTTCCGCCAGATCGACATTGGACCGTTCCAGAGATCCGCTGACTATCTGGCCGAAATTGCCCACTCCCGGCTCACCATATTGGGGGGCGCCAGAATCGGCTGTGGCCTCCCATTTGCTTTGGCCGATTGCCCGCAAACCGCCCGTCGCGGCGAAGGATGCCAGCGCGATTTTCGCCACCGGCTCTGTCGTACCATCGGCATAGGTTGCACCGACAATGCCGCGCGCATCTATAGAAATGCTCGACAAAGCGGCGCCCGATGTATTGGTAATCGGAACCACGACATTGGATGGCGTAGCGGAGGTTGGATCACCATTGGCATCGACGGGAAATGCCTGAACGGAATTGCCATTCGCATCTTCCAGATCACCCGATGCCCTCAGCTGCAAATTGCCGTTGCGGGTGAATGTGATGTCGCCAGAAATACCGTCAGAGGTGGCAATGAAACCATCGCCATTGATCGCGAGGTCAAGCACACGTCCGGTCTGTTCCAATTGGCCCAAACCAAAATCTTGAGAAATCGCAGAAACCGTCGCGCCAATACCCGGAGTGGTACGCGGATCGGTGTTCACGCCGGTAGCCACAAGGTCAGAAAATTGCGCGTTTGATTTTTTAAAGCCCGCCGTTTCAGCATTGGCGATATTGTTCGAAATCACGCGCAGGTCGGTCTCTGCATTGCGCATGCCGCTGAGGGAGGTGTAAAATGACATGGGATATTCCTTGGCTTGTTAAGAGGTGTGTTCAGGATAGGTTTGCGATGGCAGATCCGCCGCCGCTTGATTGCGCTGCGGCAGCGGCGGCAGCGGCGGCAGCGTTGGCAGTTTCCTGAGCCACGATCAGCGCATCCAGCTTGTCCGCGATGTCATCCAGACTGGCTCTTGAAGCCGACTCGTTTTCCAGCGACGAAAACTGCGCCAATTGCGCCAGCATCTGTTCGTTGCTCTGCGGCTCCAACGGGTCTTGATTGGCGAGCTGCGCGGTCATCAATCTGAGAAAATCAGCTGAATCGAGCGATGCCGCCGCGCTTTCGCGGGTGATCGTCGAAGGCGCGTTCAGCCGGTTAATTGTGTCGAGAGCGCCCGAAGAGGTCGCCGAGGTGTTTGTTATGGGCATGATCAATTGCTCCTTATGGTTTCGAGCATCAGTTGCTTGGCTGTCTGAAGCGCCTGCACCATGTTCTGATACTGGCGCGCGCTTTCGGTGATCTCGATCATCTCTGCGCTTTCATCGACGGGGGACTCCCAGATATGGCCGGTGTCATCGGCCAGGGGGTGGTTCGGTTCATAGCGTTTGGTTGGCGCGGTTTCGGACCTGACAAGACCATCGCTGCGCATTCCAGTCAGCCCCGTGGCGCGGTCGAGTTCCGCAGTGAAAACCGCGCGGATCGGGCGATACGCTTCGGCTTCGGAGGACGAGACCGATCCGGCATTGGCGAGGTTCGAGGTTGCTGCGTTCATTCGGACAAGCTGCGCAGACATGGCCCGTTCGCTCATCGAAAACAGCGTCATTGGGGAACCGTCAGGCATGTCTATTCTCCCTTCAGCGCGCGGCTGATTGTGTTGACCTTGCCTTGCACAAAACTGAGCGTGGCTGAGTATGCGAGCGCGTTTTCGGCAAAGGCGACCTGTTCGCGGCCAAGTTCGACCGTGTTGCCATCCATGCTGGGCATGGTGGCGCGGCGATACACGAGGTCTGGATCACCCATCGCAGCCATGCCCCCGCCGCCTGCCTGTGATCGCCCCTGCGCCAGCCGAGCATCCAGAGCCGCACCAAAATCCACATCGCGCGCTTTAAAACCGGGTGTCGCAGCGTTTGCGATGTTGGACGCCAGCACACCCATACGCCGGGATCGCACTTCGAGCGCGGCGCCGTGTATGCCAAAAATCTGCTCGTTCATGGACCGGGGTGCTCCGTTGGACTTGGGTTAGGCTGCATTGGTCAAATCGGGTTTGCGGAAGACGTTGCAGCAAGCGTGCCAAACACGCAGTTGCCCGCGTTTGTGCAGGGGCTTGCCGGTTTCGCACGCGCGACCGGCAAAGCGTTGCAGCAAACCGGCAATCTCCTGCCTTCCAGCCTCTCGCCGGGCAATTTCACTTAGCATGGCTGGAGCGCCTTAATCGGCAGCACGGTTGGCCGTTCTTGGCATGACTGGATCACGGGGCGGATTGGCGCGCCCGATTTGTAACGAGCGAAGGGTTGAATGGAATGACAAGCGGCGCGCTCGTATTGTGGGACCCGGAAGCGCTGCTGATTGTGCTGGCAGGGACGCTGCTTGCGACAATGGCGCGATGCGGATTGCGCGATGTAACGGCCGCGCTCAGGGCTCTTATCAGTCTTGGCTCATCGGGATTTGATGGAAATGCGAACCGCGCCGCGCTTGCGCGCTGCGTGCCAGAGATAAAGCAGCGCGGTCATCTTTGCGCTGACGCACCGATGCCTCCCGATTGCTCCACCGCCCAGCTGGTCAAATCCTATCTGGTCAGCGGCTCCCCTGACGCATTGCGCACCGTGGCACAGACCGAACGCACCACTCGCGAGACTGCGCGCGATCAGGCGGTGCGAGTGTTTGACTATGCTGGCGAACTGGCACCCGTTTTTGGGCTGGTCGGCACCCTATTTGCGATCACCCAATTGAACCCCGCCGCCACCGGCAGCACGGCGGAAGCGATGATGGGCGCGGTCGGCACTGCTGTCCTGTCAACGCTCTATGGTGTGCTTACCGCACATCTATTCTGTATTCCGATTGCGGGGGCTATCGAACGGCGCGGTCTGCGCGAAGAGGCCGCGCGCGCCGATCTGGCTGATTGGTTCGCAAGCGAGCTAACCGGGCAACGCAGCGCGGCTTTGGTCAGGTTGAAGGACGCAGCATGATCATGCGCCGCGCTCCGGGTTGGCAGCTGATACTGGCTGACCTTGCGCTCATTCTGTTTCTGGTCACGCTCTCCACGCTCGCAAATGAGACTTCGGCTGGGAAGAGCAATACACGTGAAGCTGATGTGTTTGCCGCCCCTATCGACACGCAGATTGCCGCATCACAGGCCCTGTTCCGGCCAACCCCACTTGGCCCGGCGCTTCACCAATGGCTTAGCGAACAAAGCGCCGATCCGCGCGCGACCTTAACGGTCTTCGCTCGGCACACAGGCAGCGATCAGGCGGTAATCTGGCGGCAAGCACGCTCGCTGGCAGACAATGCCGCACGCAACGGATTTGCGGTAAGGGTGGTGATAATGCAGGGGCCGGTCAGCGATGTCTATGCCAGCCTTGCCTATGATGCGCCGATTACAGCGCCCGCTTCCTAGATGCTCACCGGCCTCAAATAGCGACGACCATGTTTCGCCCCGAATGTTTGGCATTATACAGAGCCTGATCCGCGCGCGCGAGAGCCTCTCGCGCGTCATCTACGCTGTGCACTTCTGCGACACCGCCCGAAAATGTGATCTTGCCAAAAGGTTTGCCGGATTCGCGGTTGACCATCATTTTCATCGCCTGAGCGCGGCGGATGCCGTCTAGCTTTTGGACCGCCTCCTCCTTGCTCAGACCATAAAACAGCACCACGAATTCCTCGCCGCCGTGACGCGCGACAAAACATGTGTCGCTGGCATTGCTGCTGAGTGTGTTCGCAATGGCCACCAGCACCCGGTCCCCTGCTTCATGGCCGTGTGTGTCATTGACCAATTTAAAGTGATCGACATCGCAAAATGCGACGCAAATTGGCTTTCCACTCAGCTGCGCCTGCTGTGCGGCCGATGTCAATCTGCGCTCAAAAGCACGGCGATTGGGCAGCCGTGTCAGATAATCGACATCAGCCTCAATCCGCGCCTTGGCAAGGTTCGCGCGCAATTGATCGGTTTCTGCCTGGCTGCGCTCCATCGCGTTTTCCACTTGGCCGATCCGTTCTAACATGACGCGCGACATATTGATCACGCGTTCGACCTCTCTGCGCGGCGACCCTCCGCCAAGCTTATCGGCCTTTCCCGTCAAGTCGGATACCTCCAATTCCATCGCTTTGATTTGTGCACCGATTGCGCCGCGATGCTCGGTGGTTTCATACTGAGCGGATTTCGCTGTCTGCGCGAACCGCATCAGCGAATATTCCATCTTGTCCATCAACCGCTCAAGTTCAGCCATCCGCTGACCCGTATCCGGATCAAGCCGGGCAACCGTATCGAGCCAGCGTTGGTCGATCGGATCGCCCGAAATCTCCCGCGCGGCAAAGGCTTCAGAAAGCACCCTGTTTGCCCCGGAAAAGGCGGTGCCAATCGCGGCAAGATTGGATCCTGTGACGTTCAGATCATGCTTGATCATGAAATCGCTGATCCGCTCCAACAATTCAATCCGCGCCGTTTCTGCGCGCGATAGCTGCGGGGCGTCATCTGTGGGGGCCTCAGCTTTGAGGGCGTCAGCTTTGAGGGCGTCAACTTTGAGGGTATCAGCTGTAGGGTGGTTGCGTAATGGCTGCATTGCTCTTCCACTGAAGCGAGATATTCGTGGAGATCCGCGATATTGAGCCAGACTTAAGGGGCTGCTCCGGCCATCTTACGCGAAACACCTAATGTTTGCCGCGCGACCCGTTTGGCATGTGGCTTGCTTAAACTCCTGTGACGATTGTCATATGGAGACCTTGAATGATCACTCACGAAAAAGATCGGCGCCCCGAACTGCGCCCCGAACTGCGCCTTGAACTGCGCCTCTTGATTACGGCGACAGGGCTGGTGTTCCTTCCACTCTTCGCCGCCGCCGCCACGGCGCAAGCGCAGGTTTCCAGAGCGCAGACTTTTACCGATCCAGCTGAGATTGACCGCGCGGTGATCGAATTCACCGGTGTTCCCATTGGCGAGGCCGGCGGTGCGCGTGTGCCGGCGGATCGGCGCTTGCGGCTCACCGCCTGTGCCGCGCCGCTGAATGTTGCGTGGCATGGGCAAAATCGCTCGACCTTGCAGGTCGCCTGCGCCGGGCCGGAAAGCTGGCGTATCTTCGTCGCCACACGCGCCGCACAAACGGCCGCTGCCAGCGCGCCAGTCGTCAGCCGCGGTGACCCGATAACGGTGGTCGTGCGCGGGCGCGGCTTTTCGGTTCAGCAAACCGGCGAAGCAATGGAAAGCGGCGCTGTCGGCGATTGGATCGGGGTTCGCACCGCGCGCGACAACGCCCCTGTTCGCGCCCGTATCGAGCGCCCCGGATTGGCCATCATACCAGCCCGCTAAAACATTTATCAGCTTGCCCCTTAAACCCCGATCCAGACTGCCGTTCAGTTAAACATGAATTTAAAAGGCGACGCACAATGCCCTCTATCGAACTGAATAAATTGCAAGCGGTGACAGGCGTGCGAGCGCTGTCGGATACGGAACGCTCGGCGGCTGGCGCACTTGGCAAAACACGCGTGGATCAGGCCAGCGGTAATGCTGGCGCTGCGGGCCCGGTGACTGGCGGCATCTCGCTTGAGATTGGACCGACTGCAGGCGCGGCGGGCATTGCCAGCTCCACCCCTCCGATTGACACTGACAGGGTGTCACAAATTCGCGATGCTCTGAAAGAAGGCAGTTACCCTCTAATCCCAGCCAAGATCGCCGATGCGATAATCGCTGCACAATTCAGCTTTGAGATTGAGCGATGAGCGCCGCGCTGACTGCAGCCGGGCCACACGCTTCGGACGTGACCGGCAATTTGCGGCAAATGATTGCCGTGCTTGAAGAAGAGCGGCAGGCGCTTGCCACGCTGGATGCCGATGGACTGTTTGAAGCCTCGCACCGGAAACAGGAGCTTTGCGACGCATTGCTGCCTTTCGGCCCTGACGCACTTGATCCGCAGGCCCGCGATCTGGCTAAGACAGCGCAGGCACTCAACGATGTGAACCGCCGGGTGCGCAACCTGCTCGCCGCCAATGTCTCGGCTCGGTTGGAGGCGCTTGGGTCTTCACAGCACACCTATCGCGCCACTCCCGCGATCGGCGCGGCTCTCGTCTAAGGCGCTCCGCACGACCCTTCGTATTGCTACCTACGGCGGCCAATCTGGCACGCTGCTTGCTATCCTTCTGTGTGTACGCAGCCGGAAGGAAACCAAGCCAAGTGAACGATTTACCGATCCCAATCGGCGCTATTCGCTCCTCATTTGATCGCGCGGCTGCAGCGCACAATGCGGCTCGGGCTCGCCCCGCCTCTGTTCCCAGCGCAGCAGCCCAACCAAATCCCTCAGGCGCTTCTCGCCAAATCGCAGGATCATCCCCTAGCGTTCAGGCCGCTTCCACCGTCGAACAGGCGATCGCCAACGCGTCGCGGCAGACCAGCGTGGATTTCGACTTTCTCGTCGCTCAGGCGCAGGTGGAATCGGCGATGAACCCCGACGCCCGCGCACGCACATCCAGCGCGACCGGCCTCTATCAATTTATCGAAAGCACCTGGCTTGGCACAATGCAGCGTCATGGCGAACGCTTCGGCCTTGGCGGTGTCGCCTCGCAAATCGGCGTAACACAAAGCGGGTCAGCCTATGTCGCGGACCCGGCGGCACGTGATGCGATCCTTGCCATGCGAAGTGATCCGCAAATCGCGTCATTCATGGCGGCGGGTCTTGCGGAGGATAACCGCGCGCATCTTGCCCCAATCCTGGGCCGACAGCCGGAGCATAATGAATTGTATCTCGCGCATTTTCTGGGTGCAGGGGGTGCGGGGCGGTTTTTGTCTGAAATGGCAGACAATCCCGGCCAATCCGCCGCCGACTTGTTTCGCCGTCCTGCTGCGGCCAACCGCCCCGTTTTCTATGAGCGTAATGGAAGCCCGCGCAGCCTTGCTGGCGTGATGGATTACCTTTCCGGTAAACTGCAGCGCGCCCGAGCCGACGCGTCCACATCCATGCCGCAGAGCTACGCCGCCGCACCGCTGACGCCGCCGTCTTTTGCAGGCGCGGATGCGGCGGTGTTCGGCCAGCGCGGCGCCGTGACCCTTGCAGCGAGCGCCCGCTCGTCAGCTTCTGCACCAGCAAGGCTCAGCCTGACGGCAAACACTCTGGCGTCAAACACTATGCCTATTCAAAATTCGAGAGGGTCCATGTCCAGCCTGTTGCAAAACACCTTTGGCGATATGGGCGGTGGGCGCTCTACGCAGCAAGTCCAGCGAGCCTATAGCCAGCTCAGGGCGCTTGGCCTGTGAGCGCGCTCTCCCCCGCTCAGGCGTCTGTGATTAGGCATCTGCGCGGTGTCCCTGCAGCCATCGTGCTGCCATTTGGCATATTCGCGCTGTTCGTTCTGTTCGTGCTGCCGATCCCGCCGCTGTTGCTCGACATCTTCTTTGTGCTCAATATCGCGATCGCGGTCGCGGTGCTGATGGTCGCGCTTAATGCGCGCAAGCCGCTCGACTTCTCATCCTTCCCCAGCGTGTTGCTGTTTGCGACCTTGCTGCGGTTGGCGCTGAACGTCGCTTCCACCCGGATCGTGCTGGTGAAAGGGCATGAGGGCGGCAATGCGGCGGGCGATATCATCGCCAGTTTCAGCCAGTTCCTCGTCGGTGGCAATTTCGCGGTCGGATTGTTCGTTTTCTCCATCCTGCTGATCATCAATATGATCGTCATCACCAAGGGTGCTGGCCGCGTTTCCGAAGTTTCCGCGCGGTTTGTGCTCGATGCCTTGCCCGGCAAACAGATGGCAATCGACGCCGATATCGCTGCCGGGCTGATCACCGCTGACGAAGCGAGAGAGCGCCGCCGCGAAGTCACCATTGAAGCGGATTTCTACGGTTCAATGGATGGTGCGTCGAAATTTGTTAAAGGCGATGCCATTGCGGCCCTGCTGATCTTGGGCGTCAATATCATTGGCGGTTTTGCGCTGGGGATGATCAGCCACGGAATGTCTGCTGCTGAGGCTGGGCAACTTTATGTGACGCTGGCTGTGGGCGATGCCTTGGTGGCTCAGGTGCCAGCGTTGCTGCTCTCCATCGCAGCCGCGGCGATTGTTACCCGCGTTTCCGATACGCGCGATCTGGCTGGGCAAATTGGCGGTCAATTTGCCGATCCGCGCGGGTGGCTGCCCGTGGCGGCGATCCTTGCCGCGATTGGCTCGGTCCCGGCGATGCCGCAAATGATCTTCCTCCCCGCTGCCGGGATTGCGGGCGCGCTATGGTGGAACTTGCGCAAACGCGCCGCTCAGCCTTTGGTGGTGGAAGACACCGCGGAAGTCATCCCGCCTGACCGCATCGATATGGCGGATGTGTCAGATCAAACCCTGGTGACGATTGAGCTGGGATATGGCCTCGTGCACTTGGTCGACGAAGCAAAAGGCGCGCCGCTGCTCACCCGCATCACGGGCATTCGCAAGCAGCTCTCGCGCGATCTCGGCTTTATCCTGCCGCAGTTCCGCATCCGCGATTCTCTGGATGCAGGCGCGAACGAATACCGCGTCACTTTGGGCGGATTGGTGATCGTGCAAGGCACCGCCAAACCCGGCAAATTGCTCGCCATCGACACCGGCGAAGTGCGCGCAGGCCACGGCGTCACCGGCGAGGCGACCCGCGACCCCAGCTTTGATTGCCCCGCGCTCTGGATTGATCCCAGCGCGCGCGATCATGCCGTGTCGGAAGGGTTTCTGGCGGTCGATCCCAGCACAGTGATTGCCACCCACGCCAACCAGGAACTGCTCGCTGCCAGCCACCAATTGCTTGGCCCCCAAGAAGTCCGCGCGCTGATCGACGATCTGAAAGACCGCGCTCCGGCTTTGATCGAAGCGATCCATCCCGATCCGCTCAGCCTCGCCGCGCTAACGCGCATTTTCCGCGCTTTGATTGCCGACGGAATAGCGCTCAGCCATCCGCAACCACTGCTGACCAGTCTCGCGCTGGCGCTGCAAGTGACGCAGGATTTCGATACGCTGATCGATAAAGTGCGCGCCGATTTGGGAGCGCGGCTGATTGCGCGGATTTGTGAGCCGGGGGAACGGCTGCAAGTCGTGACGCTGGATGCCACGTTGGAGGGCGCGATTCTCGGCGGGATGGTCGATCCAGCCAGCGGTCAGCCGCTGATTGAACCAGATTGCGGCAGCATGATTGTCAGCCGCATCAACGACTATATCGAAGAGCACGGCTCATCGCTCGCGCTGATCGTTCAGCCACCTGCGCGGCGGGCGCTTACCGGATTGCTGCGCCAGCGCGCCAGCCGGTGTCTGGTGCTGTCCATCAATGAACTGCCTGCGACGCAACCGGTCGAAGTGGTCGGCGTGATTGGCGCGCAAGAGCCACAGCAATTGCCCGCGCCTGAAGAAGGAGCTCGCGCCGCATGAAACACGATCCCAAAAGCTTTGCGAATGCCGCATCCTATTCCAACGCATCGCGAGAGGAAGTCGAGGACCGCGTGCGCCGGTTCCTGCCGATGGTTCACCGCGCGGCGTGGCACATCTTTGGCTCAGGTCATCCGGGGCTGGAAATCGAGGATCTGGTTCAGGCCGGCATCCTTGCTCTGACCGAATGCGCTCAGCGTCATGCCGGACCGACGGAGGATGGTTTTGCCGCCTACGCCAAAATCCGCGCCCGCGGGGCGATGATCGACATGTTGCGGCGGCAAATGAACGACACGCGGACGGCTCGTAAAAAACGCAGCCGATACAATAAGGCTGTCGCTAGCCTGAAGGCGCAAACGGGTGCCGATCCCACAAGGACGCAGATCGCAGCGGCTTTGGGAGTCAGCGATGTCGAACTGTTCGAAATCGAATCCTCCGCCGTCACGGTATCATCCATCAGCGATGAATATGACGACAGCAACACCGCCTTTGCCAGCGAAGACCCCGACCCGTTTGAAGTCCTCTGCGGGCAAGAAGACCGCGAACGGTTGGTAGGCGCGATGGTGCAATTGCCTGACCGGATGAAACTGGTGCTGCAACTGTTCTTCGTCGAAGAATTGAACCTGACCGAGATCGCCGAAGTGCTGGAGGTGAGCGTCCCCCGCGTCCATCAACTGCGCGCCAAGGCCTTGAAAGACCTGCGGAGGCTAATTGGTGCAGATTAAGCGTGTTTCTGGACTTTTCATTATTCGAATTGCCCCCGCTTCGGCCCCAGATACCCGAACAGATATGCGCCGACTTTGCGCATCTGAATCTCTTCGCTGCCTTCGGTGATGCGGTAACGGCGGTGGTGGCGGTAGATATGTTCGAACGGTTTATGCCGTGAATATCCGATCCCGCCATGCACCTGCATCGCGCGGTCGGCGGCTTCGCAGACCAGCCGGTTCGCCCAATAATTGCACATCGAAACCTTGTCAGAAATCGTCCGCTCAATTTCCTCATGCGGCATATTGTCCATCTGCCATGCGGTTTTGAAGATCAGCAGACGCAGCATTTCGCATTGCGTTTCCAGCTCCACCAGCGGGAACTGGATCGCCTGATTGCGCGCGAGTTCCGTGCCGAAGGGTTTGCGTTGGCGCGCATATTTGACGCTTTCATCAACGCAGAACTGCGCCGCGCCGCAGCTGCTCGCCGCCTGCCGGATGCGGTTCTGATGGACGAAACTTTGCGCCAGCGAGAGGCCGCGTCCCTCTACGCCGAGGATTGCGCTATCAGGTACCCAGACATTTTTGACCGACAAACGCGGGTGATCGGTGGGCATGTTGAAGGTCCACATCCACTCTTCAATCTCAATTCCGGGGTTAGGATTGGGGACCAGGAAACAGGTGATGCCGCTGGCCTCCCCCGCATCGCCGCTGGTGCGCGCAAACATCGCGCAATGGGTGGCGACATGCATGCCGGTGATCCACATCTTCTCCCCATCAATCCGCCAGCCATCCACCCCATCGCGGGTTTCGCGAACAGCGGTGGTCTCCATGTGGGTGGCGTCGGAGCCGTGGTCGGGTTCGGTCAGGCCGAATGCAACGCGGCGAGTCCGCTCAAAGCCGCCGGTGATAAACTCCTGCTTCTGTTCCTCTGTCCCCCATTGGTCGAACATCGCGACGAAGGGGAAATTGCCGACAATGGAATGTTCATTCTGAAGGTCATTGTGCAAGCCGAGGCCTTGCTTGGCAAAGTGTTCGCGGATGACCGCCATGCCGACATTCGATCCATCCTGACCGCCATATTTCTTCGGCGCGGAATAGCGCCAATGGCCAGCCTTATCAGACCGCCGCGTGGCCTCCTTGAGCAGCTCCTCCCACTCCTTGCGCGGCAATCCCCCGCCCTCGAAATCCGTGCGCGCATATTCGCGGCGGTGATCGAAGAAACGGATGTTGTCGTCTTGTTGCTCAAGCGGCTTGATCTCAGCCTCGATAAAGGCGTCGAGTTCGTCCAGATAGGCGGCAAGGTCGGCGGGTATTGCGAAGTCCATTAATTTTCTCCCACCCATTTCTGCCACGCTGATTCAAGCGCTGGGTATTTCGGCACGTCGGCGGTCAGCTTTTCAAGCGCCCCCTCTTTGAGTTCGGCAAGCAATCCCGGGCTTGCCAGCGATACTTCGCCATCAAGGATATCCTGAGCAAGATCATATCCGATCGCTGTCGGCATGATGGCATCGTCGCGCGCAATTATGCCAAGGGCATTGCGCGCCACTGCCAGCTGAAAACGATCATGCCCTTCCAATTGGGTTTTAATAGTTTCGAGCCATTCGGAAATTGCGATGGCGACTTCCCCGCTGGTTGCTTCGCCGGTTTGCGGGCTTGGGATGATTTGCGGATCGGCGCGCTCTTCCCGCTCCTCCTCCGGCGCATCCTCCTCCAGCAACATCAGCAAATCCAGCTCCTGCTCGCTCGTCCGCCGCGAGATCACCACGCGCTCCAGCATCCGGTCCGCGCCGCTGCGCCATTGCGCCGCCATCTTGAGGCAGCCCAGCGCCCACCACACGGTGCGATGGATCAACCAATAACGGAAGCGTTTGCGGTCCACCTTGCGCCCGCCATTCGCTTCGTAAGCATCGAAATATGTCTCCAGATCGCTCAAGCCCAGCGCGGGCCGATCGTACCGGGCAAAGCGCCAAACCGCCATGCAGCCAAACGCCAAGTCCTCGTGATAATCACCCAGATGCGCCAGTTCCCAATCAAGCACCCCAGTTAACCAGCCATCCTGAACAAGCAAATTGCCCAGCCGGTAATCGCCATGCACCAGCACGGGTTCGACCGGGTCAGGGCAATTGTCCTCCATCCATTTCAGGCCCAGCGCGATGATCGGGCGGTCGCCGCCTGCTTCCTCAAATTGCGCGCGCAAATCCGCGATGGCTTTGCGGTAATCCATCACAGGCACCGCGTCCGGCACATCGCTTTGACCCAATGAGTGAATACGCGCGAGGCTCGCCGCACATTCAGACAGCAGCCTGTCCGGCTCCTCCATCGCCAAAATCTCTTTGGGGTTCGGCGTCCCCGGCAAGGCGCGCATCACAAAGCCGCTGCCGATGCCGTCACCCGGCTCCAACTCCGCCACCACTTCGGGCGCGGCCACGCCTTTGGCAAAGGCCGCGCGGATCACGGCGGCTTCGACATCATGGCCAAACGGGCGGCCTTCCATAAATTCGAGGCTCGGCGCGCGGCGCAGCACATAGCCCTCACCGCCCGCATCAAACCGCCAGCTTTCCATCGTCGCGCCGCCGGTCAAGCGCTCCAGCCCGCTTGGCGCACCCATGCCAGCGCGCGCGCAAACCCGCGCCAATCCCTCCATCAATTCGTCGGCGCTTGCTGCCATCTCTTCCTCTTACCTCTCTTCGCTGGCATGAGTGCCCCGGAATGCAAGCGGGACGCAAGCTCTCGCAAATGCCAGTGCGGAGTAAAACAGCCCCATGAAAAAACGTCACATCGCCCTCGCCGTCCTCGCTTTGGTGGGGGTCGGGGCAGGAACAGCCGCTTATGTTGCCACGCCAGCCGTGCATGAAGGCACACCCGGCGAGGTGCCAGAGCTGGGCCGCGCGGGCGATTATGCTGTCGGCACTCAGGAAATGGCATTTGCACTGCCCGACCGGCTGACCTTTGGTAAACTGGATATGGCAACCGGCGGCACGCAAAGCGAAACGCGCGAATTGCAAGTGCGGATGTATTATCCGGCAGCGGAGGCTGGGCGGGAGCCGATCATATACACTCACACGATGGAGCCGCCCGATATGGAGCCGGTTACGTTTGAGTATTCGGGCAGCGCCTTTGCCGATGCCGCCCCGCTGGAAGAGGGGCAATTCCCGCTCGTCATCATGTCCCACGGTTTCAACGGATGGAGCACCCAGTTCAGCAATCTCGCCGAACATATTGCCTCACGCGGCTACGTCGTCGCATCGATTGACCACGCGGATATGAAGCTGGAAGGGGCGACTGACTTCATCCATTCTTTCGCAAAAGTTCTGGCCAGCCGGTCGCTGGATCAGCGGCAGATTACGGCGCAGATTCTGGAGCGGAAGGCGGCGGGCGATGGCGGTATATTTGGCTTGATTGATCCGGAGAAAGTCGGCCTGATCGGATATTCGATGGGCGGATATGGCGCGCTGGCGAGCGTGGGCGGTGACTACGACTATGAAAGCGGCACCTTTGACGCTGTACCCAGCGATGCGATGGCACCGGTTGGCGCAGCGGCAGCCCAAGCTGCGCCGTTTGATGCACCGTTCGACGCACTGGTGACTTTTGCGCCGTGGGGCGGTCAGCCCGACAACCGCGTATGGAGCGCAGAGGGTCTGGCCAAGATTTCTGTCCCCGTCCTGCTCGTCGCGGGCAGCGAGGATGACGTGTCCAATTATGCCGAAGGCGTGCGCTGGATTTTCGACAGTCTCACAGGCACCAATCGCCACATGCTGGTCTACCGCGACGCACGGCACAATATTGTCGGCAACGCCTTTGACCTTCCCGGCGGCGCTCCATTTCGCGCAATCGAATTCGTCAATGAACCTGTATGGCGGCAAGACCGGATCAACGGCATCAATCAGCATTTCGTCGCCGCTTTCCTTGACCTCACTTTAAAAGGGGATGAGCAGAAGGCGGCTTACCTTGATGTGCCGACGGTCAATTCCAATGATGGCGCGTGGGATGTGTCATTCGGCGAACAGCTTAATGGCACAATGGCAGGCGATGATCAGCCGGAATATTGGCGCGGATTTCAGCGGCGCTGGGCATTGGGGCTGGAAATGCACCGCAAATCCGCCGGAGAATAGGCCGCGATTAGGGCGCGAATAGGGCGCAAAAACTATGCGAACGAGCCTCACCAACAGGCACAAAAAAACCCGCCCGGAATTGCTTCCGAGCGGGCTTTTTAACGCTTCTACGCAAACAGTGTGAGTTTACGCGAGCACGCTGTCTTTCTTGACCGTAATCACCTGCGGATAGGTGAATTCTTTCAGGCCCTCTTGGCCATATTCGGCGCCAAAGCCTGACTGCTTGTGCCCGCCAAACGGTGCGAACGGCGACAGGTGCATATATTCGTTGATCCAGACGGTGCCTGTCTCAAGCTGCTCTGCAATCGCGACGCCATTTTCCGTGTCGGCGGTCCAAACTGCGCCTGCCAGCCCGTATTCCGAAGCGTTCGCGCGCGCGATCGCTTCGTCTTGGGTGGAGAATTTCATCAGCGGCATAATTGGGCCAAACTGTTCTTCGGCCACGATCCGCGCGTCTTCTGGCGGATTGTCGAGGATGGTTAGCGGCACGAAATAGCCCGTGCCCGACGGATCAACATCGCCGCCGGTCAGGAATTTGTAGCCCTTGTCCTTGGCGTCTGCGATCAGTTCAACCACGCGGTCATACTGCTTCTTGTTCTGGATCGGTCCCACGCCGGTGCCTTGCTGCGCGCCGTCGCCCACTGTGACCGTTTTTGCGAAATCGGCGATGGCCTGGCTCAGCTCATCATAGATATCTTCGTGGATGTAAGTGCGCTTTGCCGCGACGCAGATTTGGCCTGCATTGGAAAAGCTGGCCCAGAACAATTGCTCGGCCACTTTCTTGGGGTCAGCATCTGGCATCACGATGGAGGCGTCGTTGCCGCCCAGTTCCAAGGTGATGCGTTTAAGATCGGCGCTGGCGCCTTCCATGATTTTCTTACCTGTTGCGGTCGAACCGGTAAAAGTGATCTTGTCGATGTCCGGATGCGACGTGATCATCGGGCCCAGATCGTCTTCACCAGTGATGATGTTGACCACGCCCGCAGGAACCTTGTCCGCGATTAATTCCGCGATGCGCAATGTCGTAAGCGGGGTGAATGGCGAAGGTTTCAGAACGATGGTGCAGCCTGAAAGCATCGCAGGCACGATCTTCTGGATCGCCATCATCACGGGGAAATTCCACGGCACGATGCCGCCGACGACACCCACAGGAACGCGGCGCGTGCGGCTGAGGCGCGTGTCGCTGTCTTCGTTGATCTCATCTTCAAGACTTAGCGTGGATTGAGCCGCGCTCATGCCTGCTGCGCCGTAAATCTCGCCTTTCGCCTGATCGTGCGGTTTGCCCTGCTCGCTGGTCAGCAAACGGTAAAGTTCATCCGCATTTTCCTTGATCGCGCCAGAGATCGCCATGATCGCCGCGCGGCGTTCTTCAATCGGAGTGGTCTTCCAGGTTTTGAAAGCAGCGCGCGCTGCGGTGACAGCTTTATCAAGCTCCCCTTTGCCGCAAGCAGGCACTTGGCCGATCACTTCTTCGGTGGCGGGATTGACCACGTCGAGCCATTCGCCGGTGGTTACCATCTCGCCATTGATCAGGTTTTTGTATTGGGTGACCATGTTCATTCTCTCCCGAATCTCTTAAGTTAATCGCTTGCGCATCAAAGTGGACCTTCACGCGCGAAAATCAATCACACAGGTTTTAGACCTTGCGATAGAACGCTGCTCCTATCAGTTGAGCTATCTAAGTTGCAAAGGGCAACCGGCGGGGTATCTATGATGCCAACAGGAGAATTCGCGAATATGTCCGACAGCAAACCCGATATCGTCATTTACGGCAGCCCCGTTTCACCCTTCGTCCGCAAGGTCGCAGGCGTCTGCACCGAAAAAGACGTGCCGTTCGAAATCGAAGGCGTGAACGTATTCGACCCGCCGAGGTGGTTCAAGGACATCTCTCCGATGAAGCGGATTCCTGTGATGCGCGACCGTTCCATCGCACAAGAGGGAACTGGCGGGACTATCGCTGATTCGTCCGCGATCTGCGCTTATATTGAACGCAAGCATCCCGCGCCCAGCCTCTATTGCGAAGACGCGTTTGCGCATGGCCGCGCGCTGTTTCTTGAGGAATATGCTGATACAACGCTGGCGATGGCTGGCGGGCTTGGTATTTTCCGCCCGATCTTTTTCGCGGTGACCAAAGGCGAAGAACCTGACATCGCCAAGGCGAAAGACACCTGGGCCAACACCTTGCCGCCGATCTTCGGCTTTCTTGACAAGGAGCTGGAAGGCCGCACGTTCTGCGCCGAAGACGCGGTTTCCATCGCTGACATCACGCTCACATGCGTGTTGATGCAAATTGCGCTGGTCGCCCAAATGCCGCTGGGTGATTACCCGGCGCTGGCGGCGCATTATGACCGGATGATCGCGCGCCCTTCTATCGCAGGCCCATATGCCAAAGCCGACACTATGATCCGCAAAGCCTTGCCCGAGCGCTTTGACCTAACCTAAAGGCTTTCGCACTAAGCATTATCGCGAAAGGGACGCTCGCAGCTCTATGGCCAAAGATTGGTGCATCGGAATTATCGGGGGCTCTGGCCTCTACGGTATCGAAGGGATCGAGGATGAGCAGTGGCTCATGATCGATACCCCTTGGGGCGACCCATCTGACGAGATTCTGTGCGGGCAAATCGGCGGTGTAAAAGTGCGTTTCCTGCCGCGTCATGGCAGGGGCCACCCAATCTCGCCGACCGAATTGAACTCACGCGCCAATATCGACGCTTTGAAGCGCGCTGGATGCACCGATATTCTGGCGATTTCCGCCGTTGGGTCGTTGCGCGAAGAATTGGAGCCGGGGCGTTTCGTCCTTGCCGAACAATTTATCGACCGCACCGTCCACCGTGCATCAAGCTTTTATGGCAGCGGGTTTGTCACCCATGTCTCTATGGCCGACCCTGTCTGCCCGCGCCTGTCCGAAATGGCCGCAAAAGCTGTCTCTGCCTGCAAAGGTAAAGTCGCGACCGGCGCGACCTATCTGGCGATGGAAGGGCCGCAATTTTCCACTCGCGCCGAAAGCCGCATGTATCAAAGCTGGGGCGCAGACATCATCGGCATGACCGCAATGCCAGAGGCGAAGCTCGCCCGCGAAGCAGAGTTGCCTTATGCGCTGGTCGGTATGGTCACAGATTATGATTGCTGGCGCGATGGCGATTCGGTCGATGTCGCTCAAGTCGTTGCGCAGATGCAGGAAAACGGACAATTGGCGCGCGAGGCAGTGCTCAAATTTATCGAAAACCTGCCAAAGACACGCAAAGCCTCGCCGATTGATACCGCGCTCAATGATGCAGTCATCACTGCGCCTGAAGAACAGGACCCTGCTGTCATCGCAAAGCTGGATGCTGTCGCAGGCCGGTTGCTGAATTAGACGAATGCTGGGTTAGGAGTCTTTAGGCCAGTCATCTTTCCAGCGGCCCCGGACAGGCTGAAACCGGTCCACCCGGATTGATTGCCACACGCCGCCGGTCACATACGGATCATCGTTCACTGTGGCGCGCGCGGCGGCTTCATCTTCTGCTTCGATGATCAGGACAGATCCTACAAATTCGCCTTTATCATTCGTCAGCGGCCCTGCAACGGCGTAATTGTCCGTGTGTTGCTCCATAAATTCGCGCTGCGCTTTCAAGTGAATCGCGCGCAGTTTATCGCTGTGTTCGCCGTCACGGCAATAGAAGCAAAATAGGGCCATCGCCGCTAGATAACACAGGGTTCACGCCAATCAAGCGGGCCGCGCACTCACTTGACTTGATCACGCAAGATTGCGGGTCCAAATGCCGGGCTGCCAGCACGACTCAGTCGAAAGGATTACCCATTCAGTGACCGCCGACCATTTCCTCGACCGCACTGAACTGCGCCTCGCCTATCGCGCGGAAGAAGAAGCATGCGTCGCGCGGCGGTTGGAACAGGCCGCACCAGCGCATAAGGTGAGCGAACGCGCAGCGGCGCTGGCGATTGATCTGATCGAAGGGGCACGGGCGCACAAGGCAAGCGGGATTGACGCATTCTTGCAGCAATACGGGTTGGACACAGAAGAAGGCATCGCGCTGATGTGTCTTGCAGAAGCTCTGCTGCGCGTACCCGACGATGACACCGCAGACGCGCTGATCCGCGACAAGATCGGCGAGATCGACTGGTCAGAGCATTTGGGCGAAAGTTCCTCCACCTTCGTCAATGCAGCGACGTTTTCCCTGATGCTGACGGGCGAGGTTCTGGAACAACCGCAACAGCACCAGCGCGGCATGGGATCGACGCTCAAACGCACGATCAACCGCGTGGGCGAACCGGTGATCCGCAAGGCAACCTTGCAGGCGATGCGCATCCTGGGCGGGCAATTCGTTTTCGGGCGCGATATTGGCGAAGCGCTCAAACGCGCCAGACCGGAACGCGCCAAAGGCCTCACGCACAGTTTCGATATGCTCGGCGAAGCGGCGATGACCTTCGCCGATGCGGAACGTTACCGGGTGGCTTATGACACCGCGATTGATCGTCTCGCGTCAGAAGCCTCCGGAAATGTTGGGTCGTCGCCCGGCATATCTGTCAAACTGTCCGCGCTGCACCCCAAATACAGTTTCTTGCACGCAGAGCAGGCGCGCGCGGATATCGTGCCTGTGGTGAAAGCGCTGGCGATCAAATGCCGCGATGCGAATATTCACTTTACCATCGACGCTGAGGAGGCCGAACGGCTTGAAGTTTCACTCGACATAATCGAAACGCTCGCCGCAGATGATGAACTGTTCACCCGCGACGATGGATCGCGCTGGGAAGGTTTCGGCCTCGCGGTGCAGGCCTATCAGAAACGCGGTGTGCCGCTGTGTGACTGGGTCGCAAAACTGGCGCGGCGACACGGGCGCAAACTGTTCGTGCGGCTGGTGAAAGGCGCCTATTGGGACAGTGAAGTGAAACTCAGCCAGGTCGGCGGCTTTGACGATTTTCCCGTCTTCACGCGCAAGGTCGCGACCGATGTGTCCTACCTCGCCTGCGCCGCGCGCCTGTTTGAGCATGACGATGTGATCCACCCCGCATTCGCCACGCATAACGCCTACACGGTCGCGGTGGTGAAAGAACTATCAGCCGGTCGCAATTTCGAATTTCAGCGTCTTCACGGTATGGGTGAGGAAGTGTTTGATGCGCTGCACAAGCTCGAAGGAAATTCCCCCACCCCGGTTCGCATTTACGCCCCCGTCGGGGGGCATAAGGAACTGCTCGCCTATCTTGTCCGGCGACTGCTGGAAAATGGCGCGAACACCAGTTTTGTGAACCGCATGGGCGATGCCGATGTGCCCGCCTCCGATCTGGTCGGCGACCCGGTGGCGGAACTCGCCGGGCTCACCCCGTTCCGCAACCCTGCGATCGCGCTGCCAAAGGATATACTGGGAACACGCGTAAACAGCGCCGGGATCGACCTTGCCGATCCGCTTGTTTTGGAACCGCTGCAGAAACGTCTTGATGAACTGGCGACGCTGCAATGGCGCGCAGAGCCGACTTTCCCCGCCGAAGAGCCCGGCGAAACTGCGCCCATCACCATGCCGCACGACCTGTCTGTCAAAGTCGGCACGCGCCGCGATGCCACTCAGGAAGAGGTCGAGGCTGCCTTTACCCGCGCCGCTGCGATCCAGCCGGGCTGGGATGCTCTGGGCGGATCGAAACGCGCGCTTTTGCTGGAAGAAGCCGCCGATCTGTTCGAAGCGCATACGGAAGAATTTCTGTCACTGTGTCAGCGCGAAGCGGGCAAGACGCTGCTCGATGGTGTCGCGGAACTGCGCGAAGCGGTCGATTTCCTGCGCTATTATGCCGCCGAAGCGCGGCGGCAATTCGATGCGCCGATGATCCTGCCCGGACCCACTGGCGAAGAAAACACTTTGCGGATGCACGGACGCGGCGTGTTCGCGACGATCAGTCCGTGGAATTTCCCGCTCGCAATCTTTATCGGCATGGCGTCGGCAGCGCTGGCGGCGGGCAATTGCGTCATAGCCAAGCCTGCTGAACAGACCCCGCTGATAGCCGCGCTCGCTGTGAAATTGTGCCACGCAGCGGGCATCCCGCCAGAGGCTTTACAACTGTTGCCGGGGGCGGGAGATGTGGGCCAGATGATCACCAGCGACCCGCGTCTCGCCGGGGTCGCCTTCACCGGATCAACCGAAACCGCGCGGCTTATCAACCAGTCGCTCGCTGCGCGCGACGGTCCGATTGCGACATTGATCGCAGAAACCGGCGGACAAAATGCCATGATCGTGGACAGCTCTGCTTTGCCCGAACAGGTCGTGCGTGATGTGCTGGCAAGCGCGTTTCAAAGCGCAGGTCAGCGCTGCTCAGCATTGCGGGTGCTCTATCTGCAAGACGACATTGCCGGCGAAATGCTGGAGATGATCCGCGGCGGGTTTGATGCGCTGCATATTGGCGACCCTGCGCTGCTCGAAACCGATATTGGCCCCGTGATTGATCCTGACGCGCAGGCTGCACTGGAACGCCATGTCGCCCGGCGAGAGGCAAGCGGGCACATGGTCTGGCGCCGCGAATTGGCAGGAGTCACGGCCAAAGGATGCTTTGTCGCGCCAACGATCATGGAGATCGGCTCCATCCTTGATCTGAAGCGTGAAAACTTTGGCCCCGTCTTGCATGTCGCGCGCTTCAAATCCGAGGAATTGGGCAATGTTATCGCAGACATAAATGCCACCGGATACGGGCTGACACTGGGCCTCCACAGCCGGATTGAGGCCACAAGGCGGTTTGTGCAGGCCCGTGCAAAGGTCGGCAATTTCTACGTCAATCGCAACCAAATTGGCGCGATCGTGGAAAGTCAGCCCTTTGGCGGCGAAGGTCTGTCCGGCACCGGGCCCAAGGCGGGCGGACCGCACTATCTTGCGCGCTTCGCGACCGAGCGCGTTACCTGCATCGACACAACAGCGGCGGGCGGCAATGCGACTTTGCTCGCCAGTTTGTAAAAAGATTCGTTAGAAAGGACCGGCACGCTACCACTTGCAAGCTGCTCAATTTGCGCGATAAACGAAAGCTCTATGATCAAATCCCTCCCTCGTATTCTCACGCACTTTTTAGCGCTTCTCGCTCTCGTCTGGAGCGGCGCGGCGATGGCGGAGGTGCAAATCCACTTTCAAAGCTTCAATGGATCGGTGCTGTTTGGCCGGTATCCGCACACATTTATCGTGCTGGAAGGGACGCTGGATAGCACCGGCGAAGTCATCGACGAGAATTACGGCTTCACGACAAGTTCGGCAATGGCGGCGGCCACGCAAGACTGGGTCACGCATTTGGTGGAGAGCGAGCCGGAGCGGTATATCAGCAGAACCAACCGGCATTTTTCGGTCACGCTTACCGATGCGCAATATTCCGCGATCATCCGCGAAGTGCGATCATGGCAGAACGAGCCGGGCAAACGCTACAGCCTTGATCAACGCAACTGCATCCATTTTGTCGGGCGCATGGCGCAGATAATCGGCCTGCGCGTGGAATATCCCGGCGACATGCTGCGCCGCCCAAAAAAATGGCTGAACCACATCACCACGCTGAACCCGCAGCTGCGCGCTGAGTTGATTGATTAGACCGCGCGTCCGCTGATGGGCTGCGGTCTGTCGCGGATGACTGGCAGTCTGTGGGGTTGGGGATCGGAATGGCGATGGCAGTGCCGCGATGACGAAAAAGTTTCCGCGTTAACCTTAATTGCTATGTTTGGGACTATTTGACGCGGCATGTCGCGCTCTCAGATAGCTGCTGTTCCTGCATGGATTTTGTCGCTCTTGATTGCGATGGCGGGTTTTTGCGGCACGTATTTCGGCACTATTTTTACGCAGGACTCAGAACGAATTGCGTCAATCTGGGTGGTGAATGGCGTCGTGCTTGGTCTGTTGCTGCTGATGCCGCGCAAGACATGGGGCGCTTCGCTGACAGCTCTTGCGATGTCATTCGTGTGCGCAAACCTGTTGTTCGGAGACCCAATCCATCAGGCGATCGGGCTGGCATCCGGAAACGCGTTAGAGATTCTGATCGGCGCTTTCGCGATGAACCGCCTATTTGGTTCTGACCGAGCCAAAGCGTCGCGGCCATGGCTGCTAAGGCTTGCCGTGTTCGCAGGATTGGCGGCGTGCGCCGTATCTGCATCAGTCGCAAGTTTTATATTGTCGGCGTCAGCGACCCGGTTTGTCGATGTCTTCGCGACCTATTTTCCGGCTCATTTGATCGGTGTGATCACACTCACGCCAATCGTCGTGATCCTGCTGGGTGCACGTACCAAACATTCGATCAGTGATGTGAGGGCCGGGTTACCATTGGTCATTGTTTCAACAGCGGCTCTGACCTTCGCGCTGTTCGCTCAGAATACTATACCGCTCATCTTTCTGGCGTTCCCGATGCTGATTTTTGCCGCGTTCCGAGCCGGTCTGGCTGGAACGGCAGCTGCATTATTTGTGTTCACGTGTGTCGCCACCGCGATGACGGTGCGGGGATACGGCCCATTGGCGCTGGTTGATGATAATGAGCAAATGCAGGTTTTGTTTCTACAATTTCTGGTGCTGGTCGCCAATCTGACAATCATGCCGATTGCCTTTGCTCTGTCAGACAGGACACAGGCCTTCGCTGCTCAGGAACGTTTGGTTCGGGCAGCGCAGGAAGCCAGTGCAGCCAAGGGTCAGTTTCTGGCGAATATGAGCCACGAAATCCGAACACCGCTAAATGGAATTCTCGGCTTTTCCGAACTGCTCGGACAAAGCGAGCTGAATGGCCGGCAGGCCCATCAGATCGGCCTGATCCACCGGTCTGCGGCATCGCTGCTGCAATTGCTGAACGATATTCTGGACTTTTCGAAAATCGAAGCGGGGCATATGGTCGTGGTGAAAGAACCGCTCGACCTTAAAAGCAGGATTTTTGACTGCGTGTCTCTGGTTGAGCCATTGGCCGATGCGAAAAACCTTGAGATCGCAGTCTCCATCGATCCTGATCTGCCCGAAGCAATCGAAGGCGACAATCTGCGGTTTCGCCAGATCCTGCTGAACTTGCTAGGCAATGCCATCAAATTCTCTGACGAAGGAACGCTATCCGTCACGGCGGAACGCGATCCGGACGGCCAGCTTTCGCTGCGTGTTGAAGACAATGGGATCGGCATTGCTCCAGATCGACTCAAGAAAATTTTTGAGGAATTCGTTCAGGCAGAAGACAACACAGCGCAGCAATTCGGAGGAACCGGGCTAGGTCTTTCGATCAGCCAGAAACTGGCGCAGTTAATGGGCGGCGAAATCGCGCTGCAAAGCGAACTTGGTAAGGGGACGGTTGCGCGCGTCACCTTGCCAATGGTCGCCGTCGAAGCGGCACCGCGGCCCGACATCGCACAGCCCACCGTGACAAGACTGCAACCGGCTCGTTTGCTGGTGGTCGATGATCTGGACATCAACCGCGAAGTTATACGCGCCATGTTGGAAGGCATGGGTCATCACGTGGTCGAAGCATGTGACGGACAAGAAGCGCTGAATGCAATCGAAGAAGCCGAACGCTCTGGCGATCTTTTTGCAGGGGTGCTGATGGATGTCAGGATGCCGGTGATGGACGGTCTGGAAGCGACCCGCAGCATCAAGCGTGAGCGAATCCAGTCCAAGCTTGCCTGTTATAGGTCTGACAGCCAATTCCAGTTCGCGTGACCTCGAAAATTGCCGCGAGGCGGGAATGGATGATGTCGTCACGAAGCCCGTGACAATTCAGTCACTTTACGGCGCTCTTTCCAGAATACTTCGGCCGCAAGAACGACGCTCCAATCAGCAAAACCGCGTCCCGGACCGAGCGCTGCGCTGAAAGAGAAATATCTGGCGAAAAAGCGCGCGTCTCTTGTCCGAATGACTGAGCTTATGCAGATGGACGGATTGAATGGTGCAACGCTGCAAGAGGTTGCGGACCTAGCGCACGCCCTGGCAGGGTCTGCCGGTATGTTTGGCGAGGCGCAATTTGGCGACGAAGCTTATGACCTTGAAACCGCCATTCGCGGCGCACTCGAAAATTCGCTGTCCGGCAACGCTCACGACCGGATAAACGAGGCATATCAACGAACTGTATCTGCAGCCTGAGGTGTATGAGATGGCTAGAATTATCTATGTAGAAGACGATGAGGTCGTCGGAGAACTCGTCAAGGAAACCTTGATGAACGAAGGGCACGCCGTGGGCGTCATTCCCGACGGTGAAACCGCGCTGAAGGTAATTGGTCAGAAGAGGCCAGATTTGATCATTCTGGATGCCGGATTACCGATGATGGGCGGTTTGGAAGTCTTGTCGAACCTGAAGCGAACCGATGCATTGTATCAAATTCCGGTTCTGATGCTGACAGGTCGGCGCAGCAAGAGCGATGAACAAATCGCTTTCTTCACCGGAGCGACAGAATATCTAAGAAAGCCGTTCGATCCTGAAGAGTTAGTGATGATCGTCGACGAACTGCTAAAATCAGCCGCACCCAAAAACATTCAGGAAAACAATTCGAGAACACTGTGATGACTCCGGTCAGTCTGCCGACAGGTTATCTCCCATAGGTCTGCCGGCCCCGCGTGACGCCGGCGCCTAATTCTCATGACAGCCGCATCGGCGCGTTCGCAGCCATGACGCAGAACACTGTTGGAGAACCAATATGGCCGCGGCCGATGATCAAGCAGCCCCCGCCAAACGCAATGGCTTCACGCGGTTTCTTGATGGTGTGGAATGGTTGGGCGTCGCAGTGGTCGATCCGCGCCCCGCTGGCGCGGCGGGCGTTGCACCGGACGGAATGATCAGAGCGGTCAGTCTGATCGATGGTGACGATCTTTATCGTCAAGCCAAAACTGGGCAAATATAACCCGCAAAGCGCCGATCCCACCATCCTGGACGACCGCATGATGGAGGTGATCACCGATACAGAGCGCAAGGGATTGCGCTGGGCTGGCATCGCGCTGCTTGGCGTGCTGGGCTTTATGGCGCTGACGCTGCTGCCCGAATGGGGCGTGTTGCGTAATCCGGATACGGGCGACCGGATCAATTCGCCATTCTTCAAAGGGTTTGGGGTTTGGATCCCGATTTTCTTCGTCGTTCTGGGCTATGTCTACGGGCGCGTGGTGGGAACGATGAAAACCGACCGGGGACGTGATCGACGCGATGGCGGCGGCGCTTTCGTCGCTTGGGCTTTATATCGTGCTGGTGTTTTTTGCCGCGCAGTTCGTGGCGTTTTTTGGCTGGACCAACCTTGGCGCCATCACCGCTGTCACCGGATCGCAATTCCTGCTGAACACCGGGATGACCGGGCCGGCCATATTCTTCCTCTTCATCCTGCTCTGCGCGGTCATCAACCTCTCTCTAGGCTCGGCGTCTGCACAATGGGCGGTCACCGCGCCCATTTTCGTGCCGATGCTGATGCTGATCGGATATTCGCCAGAGGTTATTCAGGCCGCTTACCGGATCGGCGATTCCAGCACGAATATCATCGCCCCGATGATGAGCTATTTCGGCCTCATTCTGGCATGGGCCACGCGCTATGACCGGAATCTGGGGGTCGGCACATTGATCGCAATGATGCTGCCTTACACAATTTTCTTCCTGCTGTTCTGGTCTGCGTTTTTCTACATCTGGGTCTTTGCGCTTGGGATACCGGTCGGGCCGGGTTCGCCGACCTATTACGCCCCCTGACGCAGGCATCGCGAGCAGCCGCCTTGCGCTTGCAGGCTAATCGCTTCACCTATCGCCAGAAGACGAGAGGAAACCCATGAACCCCGATCATTTTGTAAAAGCCGCAGCAGCCGCCAATCTGCCCGGCGCCGTTGGCATCATCATCAATTCGAAAGGGGCTTTGCTGGAACACGCTCTGGGCGAAGCGGATGTGGCAAAAGGCACCGCGATGACGGCTGACACGCAGTGCCAGATCGCATCGATGACCAAAGCGGTTGTCTCTGTCGCGGCGATGCAATTGGTGGAACGCGGATTGATCGCGCTTGACGATCCCATTGGCACTGTCCTGCCAGAGCTAGCCAATCCTCGGGTGCTGACCGGCTTTGGCGATGATGGGATGCCGCAAACGCGCGATGCTGTGCGCCCGATTACCTTGCGGCATTTGCTGACGCACACCTCCGGCTTTGGCTACCCATTCGTACACATGGACATCCTCAAATACTTCATGGCGACGGGGATGCCGGTACCGGGTCAGCGCAAAGGGATTGAAATGCCATTGTTGTTCGATCCGGGCGATGATTGGACCTACGGCGTATCGACCGATTGGGTGGGCCTTGTGATTGAGGCGGTGACGGGTGAGCGTCTGCGCGATTATGTGCGCGCGCATATTTGTGAGCCGCTGGATATGACCCGCACCGGTTTCTTCGATGCACCCCCCGAAGGGATGGCGGCGATCCACACCCGCAATTCAGATGGCGGTTTGAACACGTCGCCCATCTATATTGGCGGGGGCGAATTCGACAGCGGCGGCGGCGGGCTGGTCAGCACCGCAAACGATTACGCCCGTTTCGTGCGTTCCATCTTGCGCGGCGGAGAGTTGGATGGCGCGCGCATTATCCGCGCGGATACTGTGGCACAGATGCGGAGCAATCAAATCGGCTCTTTGCGTGCGGGCCGGATGGAAACGACCATGCCAGATCTGGCCGGAGCGTTCGATCCGATCCCTGATCAGCACACGGGATGGGGTCTGGGCTTTCTGCTTAACCCGCAAACAGGCCCGGCAGGACGCGCGCCAAACAGCATGGCGTGGGCGGGTATCTTCAATTCTTATTACTGGATTGACCCGGACTCAGACCGCGCCGGCGTTTTTGTGACGCAGCTTTCGCCTTTTGGTGATCCGGGCGCGTTGGATGCTTTCAGCGCATTGGAGCGCACGGCCTATACCGCTTGATCAAAAGGCGGCTGCAATTGGTAATCACCCCAAGACTCCCCCAGATAAATCGGTGAGCACGCTTGCCGCACCCACCACAATCGGGAATCACTCCCCCATGGCGATTCTTTCAGACAAGTGGATCCGTGAACAGGCGCAAACCAAGGGGATGATCGAACCCTTTGTGGAGGCGCAGCGGCGTGAAGGCGTGATTTCCTACGGCCTGTCCTCGTTCGGCTATGACGCGCGCGTCGCGCCGGAATTCAAGATTTTCACGAATGTAAATTCCTCCACCGTCGACCCCAAGAATTTTGATGAGGGCAGCCTTGTCGACCGCGAAACAGATGTCTGCATCATCCCGCCCAATTCCTTCGCTCTTGCTCGCACGATCGAATATTTCCGCGTGCCAGAGGATGTGCTGGTTATCTGCCTTGGCAAATCGACCTATGCGCGCTGCGGGATCATTGTGAATGTGACCCCGCTGGAGCCGGGTTGGGAGGGGCATGTGACACTGGAATTTTCGAACACCACGCCGCTGCCTGCGAAAATCTACGCCAATGAAGGCGCGTGCCAGTTCCTGTTCCTGCAGGGCAATGAACGCCCCGAAGTCACCTATGCCGACCGCGCAGGCAAATATATGGGCCAACGCGGCGTAACTTTGCCTAGGTTGTAGGGGCCAAGGTTGTAGCGGCGGATATGTGCTGAAGTGGGTACGGCGTTGGGTGTCAGCTAACGATCCAATTGCAGACATTTCGGCACCCGTGTTATCAGTCGCCTCATGCCCGACGATCAGGAACTACGCCGCAACTGGCGAACAAGATGGCTCAGTAGCATCCAAGAGTTTGCGGATGACGAGACGCAGCGACGGTTGTGGCTAGATCGCGAGAACACCAATCCGCACTTCTCGTTTGTCGAATACTTCTGCTGCTACTTCGACGATCTCAATCTGTCAGACGGTGGCTACGACTGGGCTTTGTCTGAAGGCATGCTCAGCGCGGACGAAGTTACGGCAGTGGCTAAGTTCCATCGAGCCGCCGACGCCTACGACAGCCCTACAGACGACTACGACCACCAAACCATTCTCGCAGACCCAATATGGGCCGAGGTCGTCGCAGCGGCCAAGCGGGCGCAAGATGCGCTCTCACAGTTGATAGACGACCCAGATGAGCGCCACTTACTGTTAGAGCCTTAGGTCCGCTTTCCACCCAATTTCGGCCACTCACACTCCTCCCGTTTTCCTACACAATCCCGCCGCGTTACACCTGCCTTGGGCGGTTTTGCGCCTGAGCAGGGAAGAGGCGAAGCGTGTTGGAGAAGTGTCACCCAGACAGTTTAGACGATTATCATTTAATTTCAGAACCTTGTCGATATCCGCATGGGTGACACTTCGCCCAATGTGTCAACTAAAGTTGGATTTCCGGCACGCTGATTTTTTGACTCTTGGCCGCTGCCCTTCCAATGCTTTTCGCCAAAGGAGAATACACACATGACATCCCCCGAATTCGACATCATCGTCTATGGCGCAACCGGCTATACCGGCCGCCTTGTCGCGGAATATCTGGACACGCATTACAGCGGCTCTGCAGAGGCTCCAAAATGGGCCATGGCGGGCCGCAGCCTCGAAAAATTGGAAGCGGTGCGCGATGAAATTGGCGCGCCTGCCGATACGCCGCTGGTGGTGGCCGATGCCGACGATCCCGCCGTTCTGGAGGCCATGTGCGCGCGTACCAAAGTCGTGATTACGACGGTTGGCCCGTATCAGCTTTATGGCGATGCACTGGTCGCGGCCTGCGTGAAGACCGGCACCGATTACGCCGATCTGTGCGGGGAACCAGCGTGGATGGCGCAGATGATCGAACAGCATCACGAGGCCGCCAAGGCCAGCGGCGCGCGCATTTGTTTTTCCAGCGGGTTCGATTCCATCCCGTTCGATCTGGGCGTGATGATGACACAAAAGGCGGCAAAAGAACGCTTTGGCGCGCCATCGAAGAAAATCCGCGGACGTGTGCGCGCGATGGCGGGCACATTTTCAGGCGGCACCGCAGCCAGCCTTGGCGCGACGATGAAAGCGGCTGCCAAGAACCCGTCGCTCATCAATGTCCTGCGCGATCCCTTTGCGCTCGCGCCGGGATTTGACGGCCCCAGCCAGCCAACCGGCATGATCCCGATGTATGAGAAAGACTTGGACAAATGGGCCGCGCCTTTTGTTATGGCTCCGATCAACACGAAGAACGTGCACCGTACCAATTTTCTGCTGGGGCATCCCTATGGGAAAGATTTCCAGTATGACGAAATGATGCTGACCAGCCCCGGCGAAGCTGGCAAGAAAATGGCCGAAGCGGCGACCGAGATGATGAAAAACCCCTTTGGCGCAAAACCGCCCAAGCCGGGCGAAGGCCCGACCAAAGAAGAGCGTGAGAAGGGTTTCTATGATGTGCTGTTCGTGGCCGACGGCCCTAACGGTGAAACGCTGCATCTGGGTGTCAAAGGCAAATACGATCCGGGCTATGGATCGACCAGCCGGATGATCGCAGAAACCGGCATCGCGTTGCTGTCTTCAGACGCAGAAGGCGGCATCGGGACACCGGGATCATTCCTGGGAGAAGCCCTGGTCGACCGGTTGCAGAAGCATGCCGAAATCAGCTTCACAGTCGAGAAATAGGACCACGTGGAAAATAGTGGCGGAGCCGGTTTCGACCGGCCCCGCCCCTTTCAATTCCTCAACGGGAGATCAGAAGCTCAACCGCACACTGGCGCGAAGATTGCGACCACCCAGCGGGACAAAATCCTTGGTAAAGCTCGCATGGCGGCGGCCAATCACATCAAAGACATTGTCGGCGGCCAGTTGGACCGTGACGTTCTCTTGGTTCGTCAGAGGACGCCAAGAAATGAGGAAATTGACGAAGGTGAAATCATCGGTCGGCGTTTCAAAGGCAGAAACCTGATCCTGTTCGGCAAACCATTGAACTTCGCCGCGAACATCAATCGCGGCCGACTGAAATTCGAGCGCACCCAGCAATTCAAGCGGCGGGATACGCGGCACAGAAGTACCATCACCCAGTTCGGCATCAATATAGGCGGCACGCAGATCAGTGATAACGTCAAAACCGCCGCTGGAGAAAAGCGGAACGACCACTTCGCCTTCGACACCGAAATAGTCGGCATCCTGCTGCCCGATAACGAATACGGGCAGACCGTCTTCTTCAAGGCCATTGGCGCCAAGGAAGATGTAGTCGTCAAACCACTGCTTATAGATGGCGAGGTTAAATTCCGCTTGGCCGATTTCGCCGCGAACAAACCCTTCCACACCCCATGCGCTTTCTTTGGAAAGGGTGGGATCACCAATCTCGAACTGCTGGGTGGCAATATGCGGACCATTGGCGAACAGTTCTTCTGCAGCAGGAGCGCGCTCAACGCGTGACAGGTTCACACCAGCGCGAAACAGGTCGACCGCTTCGTATGCAAGGCCGAGCGCCCCGGAAAACGTATCGAAATCGCGCTTAACACCAAGAGTTTGCGCTTCGGTCGAAGTGTTCTCATACCGCCCGGCAAGCTCGATTTGAAACGGCCCGTCGCCATATTCCTGAAGCGCAAATAGCGCGATAGTATCGGTGATATTGGGCGCAACGAACGCCTCTTCGCCGATCGCTTCGAAATCGCGATAGGCGTATTGGAGCCCAATCGATCCGCGCAGCGCGCCAGTTCGGCTTTGTACAAGTTCGATCCGCCCTTCCAGGCTTTCACTCTCGAACACGGTGCCGACTTCGCTGCCTTCGAATTCGGTATGCGTGTAGTCGGAATAGCCAGCGCGAATTTTCAGCCGTTCAAAGAACCCGTCGCCCAGCCGAATATCGCCAAGGAAATCGAAACGGTATTGTTCAAGACCAATGCTGACGCCTTGGGCGCCGCCCTCTTCGCCGCCTTCCTCACCTGCGTGCTCTTCGGAACCGGGGCGTTCGGGCACGCCGTAATCGGTGTTGTAATACCCCGCCGACACGCCAAACACGCTGCCGTCCTGAATGAAGCTGATACCGCCGTTTACGGTGTAAGTTTCGGTGCCGCTGTTTGGAAGAAACCCGCGCTGATTGGCGGCTTCGCGCAGTTCTTCGGCTTCTTCGATTTCGCCTTCTAATTCTTCTTCGGCAGCAAGCGCAAAAAGCTCAGAACGCAGCTCAGGCGCGACCTGAAAGCCGCCGATCTCCAGATCATCAGAATGGCGGTAGGTCCCATCGACATGGAGCACGAAATTGCTGCTCAGCGGGATATCAATCGATGCCCCGGTGTTGATCTGGTCATTCACAGAATCATAGGCGGTCAGCGCATCGACGTGAAACGCTTCATCGGGCACGCGCCGCGGAATACGCTTGTCGACCACATTGACCGCGCCGCCGATCGCCTGACTGCCGTAAAGCAGCACAGCAGGTCCGCGTAGCACTTCGATCCGCTCTGCGGTGAGGGGATCAATCGTCGTCGCGTGATCGGCAGAGGTGTTGGAGACATCCGAAGTGCTCAGGCCGTCGACCAGAACGCGCACACGCTCCCCTTGGAAGCCGCGCAACACAGGCCGGGATGCACCGGGAGAAAAGCTGGTTGCCGAAACGCCCGGTAGCTTGGCCAAAACTTCGCCAAGCTGGCCCGACAAGTTGCGCTGAATTTCTTCGGCTTCGAGCACATCTGTACCGGCGAGAATATCAAGTTGGCGCACACCTTCGGCGCTGACGATAATGTTGCCTTGGTAATCTTCCAGCCGGTTATGCAGATCGTCAGCGGGCCGTTCATCCGAATCGCTTGTCGGAGGGCTTTCTTGCGCAAAAGCCGGGCTCGCAATTACCGCGAAATAAAGAGCGGTGGCGACAGCGAGACGGGAGGGAGCAAAGTTCATCAATAGTCTCTAATTTTGTATGAGATAACGTCACAATGTAACAACGTATCACGCACCTACCGTCCGGTGCACAAACTGCAACCCAAAAATCGCTCTATCTCGACGAAACGCCGCTCTTATCCGACATTCGGCCACCCATAGCGGTAAAAGGGACACGCCAACTCGCGGGCATCGAGCGACATTCAACAAGGCGTTGGACCCCAGAATGGGAATCACCTTGGAACCTGATTCTGGAAAGACAATGGAGCGGGCGAGGCGATTCGAACGCCCGACCCCAACCTTGGCAAGGTTGGGATAGCGGTCGCTAACGGCTTTACGCGAACTAATAAACCTAATAAAAACAGCCGGAGGCGTTCGAACACGTGCGCCTGTGTTTTTCATGTTTTTTTCATGGATTTTGAAACGGGGTTAAAATGCCGGATTTGAGCAAGATTGGAGAGCGGGAAAAACTGAAACCCAAGCCGGGAGATGAGCCACACTGGCAACGCCTACGCCAAGGCAGCTATGTCGGCTTTCGCCCTTCTAAAAAGGGCAAGCGGGGCACTTGGTTCGCTCGTGTCTATAATTCCGATACAAATCGCAATTCTCGAAAAGCGCTTGGCAATTACAGTAGTTTCGACGGCCACGACATTTTCACTCAGGCTAAGATAGATGCCGAGGCGTGGGCAGAAACGGTCGAAAGCGGGGGCGAACGTTCCCGCGATATGGTGACAGTCAAGGACGCCTGCGACGCATATCTGAGAGAAAAGCATTGCTCGATCCAACGGGGGATTTTGCGACGACACGTCTACTCCGATTTCATTGCCGAGGTGAAGCTAGATAAGTTACGGAGGCACCATCTTCGGGATTGGCGCAAACGGCTTGAGGAAACCCCGGCACTTCTAACCCGCAACAAGAAAGGCGAGAAGCGCTATAAAGAGCGATCCAAGTCTACTGTGAACCGAGACATGGTCCCGCTGCGCGCTGCGCTAATGCATGTATGTAAGCCCGGTGCGCCTAATACTGATGCAGCATGGCAAGAGGCGCTGCGCCCCTTCAAAGGTGCCGACAAGCGCCGCAAACTGTATCTGGACAAAGCGGAACGCAAACGGCTGATCGATGCCATGCCCGATGATGCACGCCCGTTTGTGCAGGGGCTCTGCCTGTTGCCGCTGCGCCCAGGTGCACTGGCTGGCCTGACTGCGCATGATTTCGACAAGCGAACCCGCACACTTACCATTGGCAAAGACAAAGACGGCAACCCGCGCCAGATAACGGTGCCGCCAGTCATTGCCGACTTCTTTGAAAAGCAGGTGAAGGGCAAACTGCCAGCCGCACCGATCTTTGCACGCGCTGGCGGCGATGCGTGGAACAAGGATGCGTGGAAATATCCGATAAAGGACGCGGTTAGGGTAGCTGGCTTACCCGGTGCGGTTTCCGCCTACACGCTGCGCCACTGCGTGATTACTGATTTGATCCGCGCTGGCCTGCCTATCCTGACGGTTGCACAGCTTTCAGGCACAAGCGTAACAATGATTGAAAAGCATTATGGTCATTTGGTGCGGGATGATGCCGAAGAGGCGTTGGCGACTTTGGCGTTTTGACATGAGATTGCCAAATCGAAAGTCCGCTTTTTCCCATCTCTCCAAAAGAACAGCTTGTCGGCTAACGACCCAATTCCTGCAGTTCGAACAGGCTGACATGAAGCCCTGGTCGACCGGTTGCAGAAGCATGCCGAAATCAGCTTCACAGTCGAGAAATAGGTCCACGTGGAAAATAGCGGCGGAGCCGGTTTCGGCCGGCCCCGCCGCTTTCAATTCGTAAACCGGAGATCAGAAGCTCAACCGCACACTGGCGCGAAGATTGCGACCACCCAGCGGGACAAAATCCTTGGTAAAGCTCGCATGGCGACGGCCTATCACGTCAAAGACATTGTCCGCGGCCAGTTGGACCGTGACGTTCTCTTGGTTCGTCAGAGGACGCCAAGAAATGAGGAAATTAACGAAGGTGAAATCATCGGTCGGCGTTTCAAAGGCAGAAACCTGATCCTGTTCGGCAAACCATTGAACTTCGCCGCGAACATCAATCGCGGCCGACTGAAATTCGAGCGCACCCAGCAATTCAAGCGGCGGGATACGCGGCACAGAAGAACCATCACCCAGTTCGGCATCAATATAGGAGGCTCGCAAATCAGTGATAACGTCAAAACCGCCGCTGGAGAAAAGCGGAACGACCACTTCGCCTTCGACACCGAAATAGTCGGCATCCTGCTGCCCGATAACGAATACGGGCAGACCGTCTTCTTCAAGGCCATTGGCGCCAAGGACGATGTAGTCGTCAAACCACTGCTTATAGATGGCGAGGTTAAATTCCGCTTGGCCGATTTCGCCGCGAACAAACCCTTCCACACCCCATGCGCTTTCTTTGGAAAGGGTGGGATCACCAATCTCGAACTGCTGGGTGGCAATATGCGGACCATTGGCGAACAGTTCTTCTGCAGCAGGAGCGCGCTCAACGCGTGACAGGTTCACACCAGCGCGAAACAGGTCGACCGCTTCGTATGCAAGGCCGAGCGCCCCGGAAAACGTATCGAAATCGCGCTTAACACCAAGAGTTTGCGCTTCGGTCGAAGTGTTCTCATACCGCCCGGCAAGCTCGATTTGAAACGGCCCGTCGCCATATTCTTGAAGCGCAAATAGCGCGATAGTATCGGTGATATTGGGCGCAACGAACGCCTCTTCGCCGATCGCTTCGAAATCGCGATAGGCGTATTGGAGCCCAATCGATCCGCGCAGCGCGCCAGTTCGGCTTTGTACCAGTTCGATCCGCCCTTCGAGGCTTTCACTCTCGAACACGGTACCGACTTCGCTGCCTTCGAATTCGGTATGCGTGTAGTCGGAATAGCCAGCGCGAAGTTTAAGGCGTTCAAAGAACCCGTCGCCCAGCCGAATATCGCCAAGGAAATCGAAACGGTATTGTTCAAGACCAATGCTGACGCCTTGGGCGCCGCCCTCTTCGCCGCCTTCCTCACCTGCGTGCTCTTCGGAACCGGGGCGTTCGGGCACGCCGTAATCGGTGTTGTAATACCCCGCCGACACGCCAAACACGCTGCCGTCCTGAATGAAGCTGATACCGCCGTTTACGGTGTAAGTTTCGGTGCCGCTGTTTGGAAGAAACCCGCGCTGATTGGCGGCTTCGCGCAGTTCTTCGGCTTCTTCGATTTCGCCTTCTGATTCTTCTTCGGCAGCAAGCGCAAAAAGCTCAGAACGCAGCTCAGGCGCGACCTGAAAGCCGCCGATCTCCAGATCATCAGAATGGCGGTAGGTCCCATCGACATGGAGCACGAAATTGCTGCTCAGCGGGATATCAATCGATGCCCCGGTGTTGATCTGGTCATTCACAGAATCATAGGCGGTCAGCGCATCGACGTGAAACGCTTCATCGGGCACGCGCCGCGGAATACGCTTGTCGACCACATTGACCGCGCCGCCGATCGCCTGACTGCCGTAAAGCAGCACAGCAGGTCCGCGTAGCACTTCGATCCGCTCTGCGGTGAGGGGATCAATCGTCGTCGCGTGATCGGCAGAGGTGTTGGAGACATCCGAAGTGCTCAGGCCGTCGACCAGAACGCGCACACGCTCCCCTTGGAAGCCGCGCAACACAGGCCGGGATGCACCGGGAGAAAAGCTGGTTGCCGAAACGCCCGGTAGCTTGGCCAAAACTTCGCCAAGCTGGCCCGACAAGTTGCGCTGAATTTCTTCGGCTTCGAGCACATCTGTACCGGCGAGAATATCAAGTTGGCGCACACCTTCGGCGCTGACGATAATGTTGCCCTGGTAATCTTCCAGCCGGTTATGCAGATCGTCAGCGGGCCGTTCATCCGAATCGCTTGTCGGAAGGCTTTCTTGCGCAAAAGCCGGGCTCGCAATTACCGCGAAATAAAGAGCGGTGGCGACAGCGAGACGGGAGGGAGCAAAGTTCATCAATAGTCTCTAATTTTGTATGAGATAACGTCACAATGTAACAACGTATCACGCACCTACCGTCCGGTGCACAAACTGCAACCCAAAAATCGCTTTATCTCGACGAAACGCCGCTCTTATCCGACATTCGGCCACCCATAGCGGTAAAAGGGACACGCCAATTTGCGGGCATCGAGCGACATTCAACAAGGCGTTGGACCCCAAAATGGGGATCACCTTAGAACCTGATTCTGGAAAGACAATGGAGCGGGCGAGGCGATTCGAACGCCCGACCCCAACCTTAGCAAGGTTGGGATAGCGGGTCGCTAACGGCTTTACGTGAACTAATAAACCTAATAAAAACAGCCGGAGGCGTTCGAACACGTGCGCCTGTGTTTTTCATGTTTTTTTCATGGATTTTGAAACGGGGTTAAAATGCCGGATTTGAGCAAGATTGGAGAGCGGGAAAAACTGAAACCCAAGCCGGGAGATGAGCCACACTGGCAACGCCTACGCCAAGGCAGCTATGTCGGCTTTCGCCCTTCTAAAAAGGGCAAGCGGGGCACTTGGTTCGCTCGTGTCTATAATTCCGATACAAATCGCAATTCTCGAAAAGCGCTTGGCAATTACAGTAGTTTCGACGGCCACGACATTTTCACTCAGGCTAAGATAGATGCCGAGGCGTGGGCAGAAACGGTCGAAAGCGGGGGCGAACGTTCCCGCGATATGGTGACAGTCAAGGACGCCTGCGACGCATATCTGAGAGAAAAGCATTGCTCGATCCAACGGGGGATTTTGCGACGACACGTCTACTCCGATTTCATTGCCGAGGTGAAGCTAGATAAGTTACGGAGGCACCATCTTCGAGATTGGCGCAAACGGCTTGAGGAAACCCCGGCACTTCTAACCCGCAACAAGAAAGGCGAGAAGCGCTATAAAGAGCGATCCAAGTCTACTGTGAACCGAGACATGGTCCCGCTGCGCGCTGCGCTAATGCATGTATGTAAGCCCGGTGCGCCTAATACTGATGCAGCATGGCAAGAGGCGCTGCGCCCCTTCAAAGGTGCCGACAAGCGCCGCAAACTGTATCTGGACAAAGCGGAACGCAAGCGGCTGATCGACGCCATGCGCGATGATGCACGCCCGTTTGTGCAGGGGCTCTGCCTGTTGCCGCTGCGCCCAGGTGCGCTGGCTGACCTGACCGCGCATGATTTCGACCAGCGAACCCGTAAACTTACCATTGGCAAAGACAAAGACGGCAACCCGCGCCAGATAACGGTGCCGCCAGTCATTGCCGACTTCTTTGAAAAGCAGGTGAAGGGCAAACTGCCAGCCGCACCGATCTTTGCACGCGCTGGCGGCGATGCGTGGAACAAGGATGCGTGGAAATATCCGATAAAGGACGCGGTTAGGGTAGCTGGCTTACCCGGTGCGGTTTCCGCCTACACGCTGCGCCACTGCGTGATTACTGATTTGATCCGCGCTGGCCTGCCTATCCTGACGGTTGCACAGCTTTCAGGCACAAGCGTAACCATGATTGAAAAGCATTATGGTCATTTGGTGCGGGATGATGCCGAAGAGGCGTTGGCGACTTTGGCGTTTTGACATGAGATTGCCAAATCGAAAGTCCGCTTTTTCCCATCTCTCCAAAAGAACGGCTTTTCGGCTAACGACCCAATTCCTGCAGTTCGAACAGGCTGACATCTAACGTCCGATGTTGGGCCGATTGCCGCCTGTCCGCTTTCGGGTGCGAAGGTGCGACAGCAGACGACTGCGTTCATGGTAGCCCGGCGAGCTGACAAGTAGCTCGCCAGGCCTTCTTGATCCGACATTTTTACTCTGCCGGTTGGTGCAAATCAGGTGAGTTCTGCGTGGCCTTGCCGCTTACACCACCCCGCCTTCGGCCTCGTCGCCTGTTGGCAAGGTCCATTCGCAGCCCCAGAACCGCCATGAAGACGAGCAAGGCGATCACGAATGCCGCGACCGTCACGTTGAGACCGAGGCGTCCAATCGGGAACAGGAAGTTCCATTTGTGGATCATGCTGAAGACAAGGCGCTCGGGCTTCTCCCAGTCAGCCACGCGGTCAACCAGAACGCCCGATCCAGTATCGACGAACAATGTCGCATTGACAGGGTCGGTGTAATCCACACGCCATACCGGCAGGCGTTTGTTGCGAAAGTCGTATTCGTGGCTGAAGCGGGTGACGCGTTCCATGTTGGCCACAGCTTCGTCAGGCGCTCCCGAAAAGCGCCGGGCTATCGCCAATGCAATGTCGCGGTCGCCTTCGGGTGCGACCTCACCGGTGGCCGCATCGATGTAGATTGCTGGACCATCAGGATTGATCCCGGCAAAGCGCGCCTCCCTGATCTCTGCATCGGTGGTCGGCGGCGTATCAGTGGCGGGTGCCATCATGCTCGCATGATCATGCCCGGCCATATCGTCGCCGCCATGATCGTGCCCACCGCCTCCCATCGATCCGGGTTCAGGGGCAAGACCGATACGATAGAGCGGCACGCCGTCGCCCCCTTCGACCAGAGCAACCGACGCGATCTGTCGCCCCTCCGCAAGCGCTGCCCAGTCTTGTTCTACAGGCCACGCGCCACTTGCAACGTCGACAGGTTCGCCCATTCTCAACTGCGAGCCCGTTGGGACGAGCGCAGACTGGACCAGATGATAGATCCCGCTCAGCGACAACATGATCAGAGGCAGGGCAAGAACATAGCTCGCAATCCGATGCCAGCCCTTGGCCCCTGGCGCACGCTTCTTGCGCCTGACAGTCACCAGCATCACGATCCCTGTGGCCGCGAGTGCGAACAGGCTACCGACCATTAGACCGATCACGACGACGCGCAGCCAGTCCATACCTTCGGGCACCCATTCCCATGTGTGAAGGACGCGGAAGGCCGTTTGCAGGCCTTCCTTGGTGCTGTTGTTAACTGCCGCAAGGCTGGATGTCTCCGTGTGGACGTATGCGGTCAGCCGGTCATCGCCCGCGAACTCGATCTTCCATACCGGGAGCAGTCGATTGACCCACGGGTAGTCGGCGTCGAACTCAGTCTTGAGACTGGTCGAAACGATCTCGCGATCTGACGCAAGGAAGTGCCGCGCGATGAACTCCGCCTGCGCACGGTCGCCATCGGCAATCTCGCTTCCATCTGCAGGTGAGAAATAGCGACGCGGAGCAAACGGCTCGTCGGTGACCTGCCAAAGCGAGTTTCCACCCGCAGCAGGGACAGTCTTCACCGCGACAGCCTCGGCGATACCGTTAGCTGCCAGCGTCTCCGAAATCGGCCGCGCATCGCTGAGCGCGACCTGTGCAACAGGCGGCATGAATTGCGTCTGTTGCGGGCCGAACAAGACCATCGCGATATGGGTGAGTCCCGACAGCCCCCAGATCAGGAGGCTGATCCCGCCCACCAGCGCCAAAAATCGATGCTTGGAATTGGACCAGCGCGCGCTTTTGTTTTTGAGTGACATTGCAATAGCTCCCTTTAGAACCGCGCCCGGATGCCGCCAAAGATGGCGCGGCCCTGACCGGGTGTGTAAATGGAGGACGGGGTGGCTGATTGATCGGCTATTGTGGTCAGGTTCGAGATGAACACCGTGTCGAACAGGTTCTCGACGGATCCGAACAATTGGAAGTCTTCGAACACGGTCACGCCGGCAGTCAGCTGAACGGTCTCATATCCCGGTGCGCGTTCGGTGTTGGCATAGTCCGCCCACGGTCCGTCCGGAATAAAGCGCAGGGTTGCCGAAACATACCAGTCGTCGATCTGGTCGAAGCGGGCTTCGGCAATGAAGACGTGACGCGGAACGCCCGCCAAATCATTATCGCCGTAGGTCGCATCCTCATCAAAGCGGAAGTCGTTGAAAGTGTAGGCTGCCGACAGACGCAGCGCCTGCCCCCGCGCTTCCAGCGTTTCACGGGCCGGACGCAGATCGACGCCCGCCTCCAGCCCCTGATGGATCGTGTGATCGCCATTGCTGGTGACCGTAACCAGACCGCGCGCGCCTGGAACGGCGAAGTCGAGGAATTCGTTCTCAAGCTCGGCGCGATAGGCCGCGATGTCCCAGGAGAAGATTCCCGATTGTCCGCGTGTCCCGAACTCGAAAACGGTCGCGCGCTGTGGGTCCAGCGGAGCGAAGGGGAACGCACCGCCGGAGGTAAGGTCGGCAAGGCTAGGCGGCTCGAAGCTGCGGTTGATGTTACCGAAGAACTGCACATCCTCGTTCACGTCGAATAGTAAGCCCACGCGCGGGTTAAACTGCTCGTATTCTCCGCTCCCGGTCACGGTATTGAGGATCGCTTCGACATCGCGCGTGGCCCGCGCATATTGTCCTCCGCCGATCAGAGTGAGGCTATCGGTAAGCCTCAGATCGAGCTGACCGTAGGCCATGAGCATCGCGGAATCCTGATCCGATCGCGACGTAAGGGCGCCGCGTTCACCGGATTCGTTGGCAAAGGTTTGCGCGTCATTGCTGCCAAAGGCGTAGCTTGCACCAACCTGCCAGCGGCTCTGCGGGGCGAGAAAGGGCAGATCACCGGACAGCCGGAGAGAAGTACCGACCTCGTCCTCGCCCTGAACGATAACCCCGGCAAAGCGGGTGATCGCATGGTCCAGACTGCGACGCGAATACCATGCGCCCAGTTCCAGATCAGCACCCCCAAGGTCGATCACGGTCAGATTGGAGATGCGGTAGACATCGAGATTGCGGTCCCAGTCGTCGGCTACCGGCCCCGGATCGAGCACGGTGACCGGGCCACCCGGAAAGAACGGGCCGACCGTGACGGGCCGACCGGCCGCGCGCGGGTTGGCCAGCGCGTCGTCCAGCGTCAACGAACCTGCCAGCTCGAAATTGTCAGAGAGCGCGGTGACATAGAAACGCGTCTCGATATTGTCGGCGACCTGCCAACCAAAATTGCCGTGGCCATAAAGGCTGCGCACATCGCTGTGTTCGCGGTAGCCATCGCTGGTGAGGCCGGTCACGCCAATCCAATAGTCGGTGTCACCGCTTTTGCCCGCGAGCGAGGCGTTGGCGCGGAACGTATCGAAGCTACCGCCTTCTGCGCGCAGAGCGATGGGCGAGCGCGCCGTTTGTCCCGTGGGGCTTACCACATTTACTGCGCCGCCAAGCTGAGTCGAGCCGTAGCGCAGGCCATTCGCGCCCTTGAAAACCTCGATGTAGCGGATGGTCAGGGGGTCGACTTCCTGAAACTCGGTATTGCCCGCCGCGCGGCTGATCGGAACGCCATCGCGCAGGATCATCAGGCCCCGCCGCTCAAAGCTGGAATTGAGGCCAGATCCGCGGATCGAGATACGACTTTCGCGCTGGGCGCTGGTATCGGCGAAGACGCCGGGCGTGAGTTCGAGCGTATCGCCGATGCTCTGCGCGAAGATGTCGGCAAAGCCCTCATCCTCAACCAGACCGATTGCGCCGGGAATGCGCTCGAGTTCTTCGCGTGCCTCCTCGACCGAAGGCGAGGTCGGCGTGCCGCCGACTGTCCCCGTGACGATGATCTCGTCCTGGCGTTGGCCCACGCCCTGCGCGTTTGCGATGAAGGCGGGGTATGCGATAAGCGTTGCGACGACCAGCGGTCGCCCGAAACGAAGAATATTCATATGATTCAATTCCAAGAGCTACGACGCGCCCTGCCAGTTCGCAAGCACGCGCGGTGTCCCGCCTATGAGGCGGGAGAAATACATGAGAGCGCGGAACCCGGACGGGCCCGCGCATCGATGTGAGTCTCAGGCTCTGGAGATGGGTGGTCCGGTCGACGGCGGCGGCGGTGCAGCCAGACCGCGTCCGGGAATGGCATCCGGGAATACCGGGAGCACGTCGGCTGTCGCGAATGGCGGTGCGGCCAATTGCGGGCCGTCCGGGGGCAACAGGGGCGCAGCCATGGCAGCGAAGTCGCATTTCGCCTGTGCGGCGCCATGGTCATTAGCATCATTGCCGCCGTGATCCATGTTCTCATGCATCGCGCCATGCATGCCCGCATGGTGAGAATGGCCGGAGTTCGCAGCAACTGACTGGCCAAGGCTGACCAGTTCTGGCGATGTGGTCGGACAAGGAACGAGAATGCTCGAGCCATCATCAGCTGACCCCACCATCCACCCATGCGGAATCGTCCATTGCACGCAGGCGGCAAACGCTGCGAGCAGAAGGAAAAGCCGGCTGAAGCGGCGCGATTGCATGGGTTTAAGCTCTACTCCGAAGACTGGCAGGCGCGCCAGCTACTAACCGAAACCAGAGTTGGAGGCCATCTTTTTCCGTCGCGGCTTTGCTGGTGCGCGCATCAAGGTGCCCCAACGACCGCTTTCAAGCACACAGATCGAACGCGAGAATGACCGAAACTGGGGCGCAAAGCCGACATCGGTCTGAACGACCCAATGCCGGATGCCTACTTCGGCTTGTTTGATGCCTGTAACCTGCACTCGATTGTTGTTGTAATATGAATATCACGGCGGGTAGTCAAAATATTGACGGCTTGGATAGTCGATCAGGATGAAAGTACCACCATGACGACAAAGATCGCTATTATCGGAAGCGGCCCAATGGCGCTCTATGCGCTCAAGCATCTTATCAACACTGACACACCTCTCGAGATCGCAATTTTCGAGGCGACATCTGTTGCCGGTGTCGGCATGCCATACCAGCCGACGATGAACGCAGATTATATGTTGTGCAATGCTTTTAGTCGAGAGATACCCTCAGTCATGCGACCGCTGCTAAGCTGGTTGAAGGACCGGCCCAAACGCGAGCTAAGTCAATGGGAACTCTCCCGGCATGATCTGACAGCCCGCGCTTTCTATCCGCGTGTGCTGATAGGGGAGTATCTGCAGGCGGAATTTGGAGCGCTGTGCGAGAAGGCTGCCGCAAAAGGTCATGTCATATCTGTGCACACTGACTGCCGGGTCCACGATATTGATGCGAAGGACGGCAAGCCAGTATTGCAGTTGGGCAGCTATGAGGATGACGCCGACCTAGTATTTGACGATGTGATTATCGCTTCTGGTCACTCCTGGCCAAGTACGCCCACCATCAATGACATCGAGCTTGTATCGCCTTGGCCCTACACAAACATCACCAGCTTGCGGGCGGGAGACATCGGTATCCTAGGATCTTCCTTGTCAGCAATCGACATCGTCGTTGCGCTGGGTCACGCGCATGGCACCTTTGATGAGACTGGAGATCAGGTAACCTGGCTGCCCGCGGACAGCAGCGAGCCCTTGCGAGTCAGCATGGTGTCACATCTGGGCATAATGCCCGAGGGCGATTTCTATTACCCATTTCCCTATGCACCGCTGCAACATTTGACCGAAGAGTCGGTTGGCAAAGAAGTCGGCAAAGGACCAGATGGGCTGCTAGACCGGGTTTTTGCGCTGCTTTGTGCAGAGCTTGACGCCAGCGACCCTGAATATCTTGCCAGTTTCGCGCCATCAGCCAAGACCGTTGAAGGATTTGCTCCAGCCTATTTCGAAAGGCGGTGTGAGCTCGGCGGACTGCGCGCTGTAAAGCGGGATTTTGCTCAGGTGCGAGAGTCTCTCGAGCAAAAGCAGACAATCCCACATCGCTATGCCCTGTTGCGCGGGCACGCCGTTTTCGATCTTGCGCTACGCGAACTTTCGAAAAATGATTATTCCCGATTTCTTGAGTATCTGATGCCGGTGTTTGGTGATTGCTACGCTGCTGTGCCGCATCTGTCGCTCGCTCGTGTGATCGCCCTGTATGACGCAGGCGTGTTGGAGCTGCTGGCAACAGGCGAGGACTCGTTATTCACGAAACGGAACGATGGATCGATCGAGGTCGAGACGGAGGATGGGCCGATTAGATTCGACACGATGATCGACGCGCGGGGGCAATCTCCGGCGAAGGTGGCGGATCTGCCGTTTCCGTCCCTCGTTGCCAATGTGGCCAACAGTGATGCCGCCTTGTTGAAACCATTCGAGCTCAACGTGAACGGATTAAATGCTGGAAGAGTATTCTGTCTTGCTCTCCCGCAGCTTCTCGAGCGGCATCCATTTGCTCAAGGTCTGGTTGAATGTCATGAGCTGGCCAGCATTGCGGTCGGACAGATCACTAGCCACGCGAACAAATAAATAGTCTGCGAGGCGAAATATTTCACAGAAGATGGCGGACCTGTTTGGCCAGTCTGTGCGTTGAACATACTACGCTGGCGCATCGGCGCCGAACACGTGGAAGGACGCATCGAATGACCAAAAAGAAAACCAGTTCAAAGACGAGTTCTGCGAAAGCAAATCCTGCCAAGAGCAAAACCAGCCCAGCGCTTGATAACGCTTTGAACGACATTCAACCTGGCAGCGGTTCCGCCGACTTTGAACAAAGCCAGCGCAAGCAGGGCGGCGAGACGCATCAGCAGATTGCGCGTGATGGCAACCATGCGGATGGGCCTGCTCATCTTACCGACAACCATGGTCACCGTATTTCTGATAATCAGAACAGCTTGAAGGCAGGTGCGCGTGGGCCGGCATTGCTGGAAGATTTCGTACTGCGTGAAAAGATCTTCCATTTCGATCATGAGCGTATTCCCGAACGGATCGTCCATGCCCGCGGGTCCGGCGCCCATGGCATCTTCGAAGTTACCGAAGCGATCCCGGAGTTGACCGAGGCATCGCTGTTTCAGAAAAAGGGTAACAGCTGCCCGTTGTTCACACGCTTTTCTACGGTGGCTGGTTCCAAGGGATCGAAGGACACACCGCGCGACGTGCGCGGGTTCGCGGTCAAGTTCTATACCGATGCCGGCAATTGGGACTTGGTCGGCAACAATATGGCGCCATTTTTCATCCAGGATGCGATCAAGTTTCCTGATCTGATCCACTCGGTAAAGCCCGAAGCCGATCGCGGTTATCCGCAGGCGGCATCGGCGCATGACACCTTCTGGGATTTCATCAGCCTGATGCCTGAAACCATGCATATGGTGATGTGGGCGATGTCCGACCGCGGTTTGCCGCGCAGCCTGCGGATGATGGAAGGGTTCGGGGTCCATACCTTCCGCCTCATCAACGCTGATGGAAAGGGCACATTCGTCAAGTTTCACTGGAAGCCCGTGCTTGGGATGCAGTCCACAACCTGGGATGAAGCGGTCAAGATTTCCGGTGCGGACCCGGATTATCACCGGCGCGATCTGCACGAAGCGATCGACAAGGGCGACTTCCCTGAATGGGAACTCGGCATTCAGACCTTTGACGAAAAATGGGCGGCAAAACAGCCCTATGATGTGCTTGATGCGACCAAGTTGATTCCAGAGGAAGACATCCCAGTGCGGATCATCGGCAAGATGACGCTCAACCGCAATCCCGACAATTTCTTTGCTGAGACTGAGCAGGCAGCTTTCCTGCCGACCAATGTCATTCCCGGTATCGATTTCTCAAACGATCCGCTGCTTCAGGGCCGCCTGTTCAGCTATCTCGACACGCAAAAGTCGCGCCTTGGGACTACCAACTTCCACCAGATACCGATCAATGCGCCAAAGTGCCCGATGCATAATTTCCAGCGCGATGGTTTGATGCAAACGATGGTTCCGACTGGCCGAGCTAATTATGAGCCCAACAGCCTTGCTGAAGCGGGTGAAGACGGCGGCCCGCGCGAATGTTCGGAAACCGGCTTCAGTTCCTTCCGCGAAAATGCCGAACGTAATGATCCGACCGAGAAGGTTCGCGCCCGCGGCGAACTGTTTGCTGATCACTTCAGTCAGGCGCGTATGTTCTATCTCTCACAAACCGAAAACGAGCAGGCGCATATCGCTTCTGCAATCGTGTTCGAATTGTCTAAAGTGACGCTCGCGCACGTGCGGACTCGCGTCGTGGCGCAGATGCGTAATATCGACAATGATTTGGCGAAACGGATTGCCAAAGGTCTGGCGATCGAATTGCCCAAGGCAGCGAAGCCCGCGCGCAAACCTGTCGATATGGCGGTATCGGACGCCCTGTCGATTCAGAAGAATATCGATGCAACGCTGAAGGGTCGAACCGTTGGAATCCTTTTTGCCGAGGGTTCGGAAAAGAAAACTATCGAACTGCTCAAGAGATCTGTCGAGAATGCAGGCGGGACAGCCTTGTTGATTGCCCCGAAGATCGGCGGCATCGCGGTCGATGGTGGAACGCTGAAAGCGGATGGCCAATTAGCGGGCACACCATCAGTGTTAATCGACGCAGCCGCTCTGGTCCTTACTAAGGACGCTGCCACCAAACTTACCAAAGACAGCGCCGCAGTGGGCTTCGTGTGTGATGCTTGGGCCCACCTGAAGGCAATCGGTTATGACGAAGGCGCTGCGGTGTTGTTGAAACATTGCCACGTTCCGCTGGACGCTAAGGGCATTATTAAGGCCGATAAATCTTTCGTTGGCTACGCTGCCAAGCGCTTCTTCGCTCGGGAAGCAGACGTTAGGGATTTGGCATAAAGAGCCGTTATAACTAGGATCTGAGAAAGTGTGAAAACGGCGCGATGTGCAATAATCATCGCTTCTCGTCCGCTAAAATGAACAGAAGTGCGTCGCTTCATCCTTAGTCGGTGCCTCGCTAAAGTCTTGCTTGTCTGGGATCCGCCCGAACGCGATTTTCGCACCCAAATATCCGCCGGGTAGTTCCTCCGGCGGGCCAAACGAAGCGGCCTTTGGGCCATGGGATGCGCGCATGTAATCCATTGCCTTGCTCAATCGTTCTCGTCGCTGCATCTCCGCAACTACTTGCTGGCCCGGCTCGAGATAGCTCGCGGCGGTAAGCAAATCTGGTTGCACGTCAGTGTCCATTACCAAACCATGCAGCGTCACGCTGACAGACCGCGGTGCGAACGATACTTCGCGCGAGGAGCGCGACAGGGCTGCCGTGAGCGCCAATAATATTGTCTGATCGTCATGCGCCGGTGAAAATGGCACTTCGCAGCTCCAGCGAAATTTGCGGTCATTCGGTTTTGCTGAACGCCAATATCGATCACCGCGCAAACTGACTGTGAGCTTCGACGCTTTATTATCTGTACGGCGTAGACGACGGGCAGCACCCAGCGCCAATTGCCGTGCACAAACTCGCACCTTGTCGGGGCTGCGCCAGTCCGGTGGCAGGTTTCTGCTATGCCCAAACATGCCTTTCTTGGTCGGCGGACGCTCCACATGATAGCCGTGCAACTCGCTCCAAAAGCGCTCGCCCTCCACACTGCCCCATAAAGCTCGCGCATGCTTTCGCTCCACTGACCAAAGGGCTCGAACGTCACGGATACCCGCTGCATTGAGCCGCGCTTTGATACCTTTAGAAATGCCTGGCAGATCATCGAGCGCCAGACTCTCAATCCGCTCAGGAAGTTCGGTCGTCCGCAGAAGCATAAATCCGTCTGGCTTGTTCATTTCGGCACTGATTTTCGCCAACAGTTCGGTCTTCGCGATCCCGATCGAGCAGGTTAATCCGCTACTGAATCGTTCGGCCAACACACGCTTAATTCGCTGCGCCAATCCAGCGGCGTCTTGGGTTTCAGACGGCAGCAAGTGGCAAACCACTTCATCGATGGATCGGACTTTGGCCACAGGCAGACACGTTTCGATGGCGACCAGAATACGGGTGTGGAGCCGAACATATGCATCAGGCCTCGCGACCACAAAAATCATCTGCGGGGCAATTTGCCTTGCGTCTTTTATGGACGCTCCTGAGTGCACTCCCAAGGCCTTGGCTTCGCGACTAATCGCAATACACCCCGTGTGCGGCGAATCGAGCGGAACCACCCCAATCGGCTTGCCGCGAAGATCCGAGTTAAAATACTGTTCTGCTGAAGCAAAAAAGGAGTCAAAATCTAGATACAGTCGCTCTGCATCACAGTCAGATTGATCAAAATTACGATTCGAAAGCATGGGCATGATATTAGAACATAGGAAGAACACAGACAAGCGCTTCCCGGATCGCTTTCAGTGAAAAAGAGGGGTGCTTATCTATCTTCAGCGTGGAACTATCGGTTGTCCGATCCATTAAAATCATCATGCGAACCGGAATCGAAATTTCTTCACAATTCGGCTCACCGCTATGACTGATGCGCTGCCGCAGGTCGTGTGGTTCAAGCGCGATCTTCGTGTATTTGACCACGCCTGCCTTGCGCAAGCTGCTATAAAAGGCCCGGTCATTCCGATACTGATGGTCGAACCCGCTTATTGGGCATTGCCGGATAGTTCGTGGAGACAGTTCGAACTGCTTCGGCAAGCCTCAGTTGCCCTTAAAGAACAACTCGCAAACATTGGAGGTGCCTTGCGGGTATGGGAGGGTGATGCACTTTCGTGTCTGGCAGCGCTCGATCACGACATTGGCGCTTTCGATCTTTGGGCCCATCAGGAAACCGGTAATAATTGGACATACCGCCGCGATCGGGCAGTTCGCGAATGGTGCGCCAAACGCAGCCTAACTTTTAGGGAACCAGTGCAATACGGCGTCTGGCGCGGTTCGCTTCTAGACCGGGACCGCTGGGCAAAGGATTGGGACGCGCTCATGGCGCGGCCTATCTATCCCGTTCCGGCCGAAGTTGAATGGCATTCCGCGAACCCAAAGGGCTTCGCCGCTGACATCCCGGGTGCGGAAACCGTCGGGCTCACCTATGACGGTATAGCGGGCATTCAGCCTGGAGGTCGAGCGGCAGCGACTGCTACCTTGCACAGTTTTTTATACCACCGGGGCCGCGACTATCGCACCGATATGTCATCTCCTCTGCTCGGTGCGAAGGGCTGTTCGCGCCTGTCAGTTCATTTGGTAGCTGGGTCTATCTCAATGCGAGAATGCTATCAGGCGACCGTCAAACGTAAGGACGAGTTAAAGGATGATGCCAGTCCCTATGCCAAGGCCTGGCGAGCATCGCTCTCCTCGTTTATCGGGCGGCTGCACTGGCATTGCCATTTCATGCAAAAGCTTGAAGCTGAACCAGAAATGGAGTTTCGCCCGGTAGCGCGCGCTTATGAAGGCATGCGGCCGAATGTTTCGGCAGAGTGGCATGCGGCGTTTGCCACGGGCCGAACCGGTTTTCCGTTTGTCGATGCCTGTATGCGCTCTCTGATAGCAACCGGATGGATCAACTTTCGAATGCGGGCGATGCTGATGAGTTTTGCGTGTTACGATCTGTTTATGCCGTGGCAGGAAGCCGGGACGATACTTGCGCGGCTGTTTACCGACTATGAGCCGGGAATACACTGGACCCAGTCGCAAATGCAAAGCGGCGAGACGGGTATCAACACTCTGCGTATTTATTCACCGGTCAAGCAAGGTCGTGACCACGATGTAGATGGCCATTTCATCCGGCGATGGGTGCCGGAGCTCGAGCACCTGACAGGAAACGCGCTGCATGAGCCATGGAAGCATGGCGGGACAGAAAACTACCCCGATCCGATCGTTGATCACGCTACTGCTACGAAAGTCGCGCGCGATGCGATCTGGGCCATCCGGCGCACACCAGAAGCAAAGGTGGAGGCAGAAGATGTAATGCTTCGACACGGATCGCGTCGCCGTCCGCGTTCCAAAACGCGCGGTAAGGGAAAATCCAATGCCAAGAAAGCGAAAGCATGACCGCCCGCCCCGTTGAGTTACTCGATCCAGAACTGAAGGGGCGCGCGGAAGCGCTCAACAACTATACGCTCAATCCAGACGGCAAATATGTGCTCGTGTGGCTGCAGCAGACGTTACGCGGAGATGACCATCCAGCCATCGATGCAGGTGTATCGATTGCCAACGAATTAGGTCTGCCTGTTATCGTGTATCATGGTTTGCGCGAAGATTATCCGCATGCTTCAGCCCGTCTCCATCACTTCATCTTGGGTGCAAGCCGCGCTATGGGTCAGACGCTGCAGCAGCGCGGGATCACCTGCATCCAACACGTCGTGCGTCCTTCCCATGAAGTGAAGGGGTTGGTGTATCGTCTGGCCGACCCCGCCGCATGCGTAGTGACCGATGCGCACGCGACCTTTGTCGGCCGTTGGCAGGCAGACCGTTTTGCTGGAAAGTCCAAACGCGCAGTTGTGGCAGTCGATGCCACCCGGCTGGTACCGCACAAGCTGCTCTCTACCGGCTTGGGCGCAACAAAGGCTTTCCGGGCAGCGCATGGCCCCTTACGCGATCAATGCCTCAATGACCGGCGACAGATTAATCCCGAGCAGCCGCCTTACGACGGCCTGCTTCCCTTCGAACCGGAGCGCTTGGCCGATCTCGACGACAAAGCGATCGCGGCTCTAGTTGCCGAGTGCCGGATCGACCACTCCTTGCCGAAAAGCGAAGAGCATCCGCCTACACGCGAGATGGTCCGGTCGCGCATTGCGGAACTCACAGGCACCATAATCACGCGCTACAAGTGGACCCGAAACAACCCAGCCGAACTGGGCGCAGGTAGTCAGTTATCGCCTTATCTGCATTTCGGCATGACCAGCCCGTTCGAAATCGTGCGCGCAATCGATATAGCGGATATAACGCGCACGGTGCGCTACAAGTTTGTCGACGAATTGCTGACCTGGCGCGAATGGTGCCATTGGCGCGTCACACAAAAGCCAACGCTGCTGCGCTACAGTTCACTGCCCACCGCTGCCCGAAAAACGATGGAAGAGCACAGCGAGGACCCACGTAACGTACTTCCCCTGAGCGATCTAATCCATGGCAGGACGCCTGACGAGACATGGAATGCAGCGCAGCGCCAATGGCTGACGACCGGCTGGATGCACAACAATTTGCGCATGTACTGGGCCAAGCAAATTATAATGTGGACCGCCAGCCCGCAAATGGCGTGGGCGACCGCGTGCTATCTTAACGACAGGCTCTCGCTCGATGGTCGCGATCCGGCGACTTATGTGATGATGCGGTGGGCATTTGGCGAAGCTCGCCCCGGTTACCGGGAGCAGCCGATCTACGGTTGGGTCAGCAGCAAGAGGGACAGCGCCTTACGCAAACGCAAGAATGTGCCGGAATGGCTGGAAAAAATGGCTACGGCCCCGGTTCCAGATATAGCAGTTCCAAATAACGATAGCTGGGCCGAGCATTACATGTGATGATAGTTGTGATCGCCAATTGCAAGTGATTGCTTAGGTTGATGATTTGGTCGTTCAAATGCCGTTGACAAGAACCTATGACGCGAGCGCATAGACACCGTATTGATTGTGGCTAATCAGCCAGTCAGTGAGTATGACAAGATTGCTCGGCCGCGAGATGCGACAGCACGGAATTGCAAAAGTTATCGTTGATTTTGAGCCAATTGCTCCGGCCAATTGTCCTTCTCCAAAAGCGATAACGACTGGAACTTCTTTTCATCACCATCAAATTGCACCTCGTCCGAACCAATTATCAGGTCGCCCGGCTGCACTCCGCGTAATGTCTCATCCAGTCCTGCTTTCCCAGCATCTGTGACGACAACATAGGCGATACGATTGCTGTCGCATTCCATCATCGCATCGACCAGAACGCCGATTTTTCGTCCGTTCCGGTCGACCAGATTCTTCCCCGCCAGACCAGCCGCCGAGTACAATGTAGGCACGCCGCTCGCAGCGCTGCGTTTGGTGGCTCTGGTGCTTCCGTCCTCGAACTTCGCTTGTCTGCCTAGCCACCGCCAGACGCCCACCAAATTGACTACTGTCAGAAATCCATTGGTAATGAGCAGCGGCTGTTGACCTGTTGCCATTCCGATGAACGACCAGGCGATTGAACCGATTGTAAAGACCACAAAGCCCCAGCCAGTGACCCGCGCGCCCAGGTTTGCAGCCGTCATCATGGCAGCAATCATCGTGGCGCCGGGGGCGAGCCATTCTGCCAATTCTACCACGAATAAACTGCCATCATGACTGCAGGCTGGAAGGCTTGGCCACTCTGTCCATCACGCCATGGTCGTCTATAGTTTTGTCGGATTTGGGAATAACTGACATTTCGCCATTGGTCTCGAGAATAACCCAATTGGCATCCTTCGGATCGCGCATTCCATGTGACCGTAGCACCGCCACGATTTCCTCTTCGGATACCCGTACAGTCTTCATTGCGTCAGTCAGAAATTCGCCGCGATGGGTGAGCAGTGTCGGTTGCGCTTTGACGAGATCCGAAAATCGATCACTTTGCAGCACCATTCGCGTGGTTGCATATTGTAATGCGGCAAGAACGGTGATGGCAGCAACGGCATCGGCGATCGCCACATTTTTCAGTAGGATACCGCTAGCAGCAAGGCTGCCCACGGCAATCGATATAATCCAGTCGAAATTATTCATCTGACTGGTCGTACGTTTACCAAGGATCCGCACCATCACAATGATCAACACGTAGAAGAACGCCGCACCGATCGCGATCTGTGTCAATTCGGCCCACGAAGAGAACCACCAGCTTTGATTACCCATTGCTTTTCGCCAAAACTTTCGCTGACGCAGAACGTCGCTTTGTCCAATTCGTATCCATATGCACCTTGGAATCAGGCGCGCACCAGATTTCTCCGGTTTCGTTATTGGCTTTGACCCTGATCAGATTATGCTCCTGTCCATAGTTGATAACAGCCATGGCAAACTTTTTGCGTTTCTCCAGAACATACACTGGGATTGCGGTATCAAGCTGAGTGAACATTGCGTCAGCCTCTCAAAACTTCATACCCGATCGGTTTGAAACTGCCGCCGTTGGACGCATAAGCCGAACATGCTGTCAGCCCGATGATCAAATCCATCTCGGCACGCATTTCGATGGCATCGCCCGCCATCCCGCTCGGCGGCACCACCATCAGCGATCCGCTGCGTGATACCGGCACGTTCATGAAAACATTGAAGGCCGTGGGGATCGCATCAGGTTCGATAGCCCATGGGGCAAGTGCTTCGGCCAAATTACCAAAACATCCGCGATGGACCGGCTTGTCGGGATAGAAGTGCTTGAACGTGTCGGTGCTGCAGGGGGTCAGCAGAAAATCATGCCGCCCAACATCATCGCGTGTGATTGTCAGCATCTTGTGAGATCGGTTTGACCAGAGTGTATTGCCAAGCGTCAGAGTAATGGTCTCTTCATAGTCGAAGGTGCGCCCATTCGAGATTGCTTCGCGGGTATCGTCCTTCGCGAACGCCAGCAGATCCGACACCTGCCGGCCCTCAATATCAATTATGCGCAGGGTATCGCCCTTCGCGAGGACAAAAGCTGTGCCGCTTCGCGGTTCAATCCTATTGATCATCGACACGCCCCCTTGCGCGAAGGGGGCATTCCCAGTCATCCCCTACCTGCCGCCCGCTATATTGAGCAGCTTCGCTAGCTTCACCGTGCCGCTTCAGCATGGGATTGATATCGCCGGCGAGCGCTTCGTCCCGAGCGAGGATGGTTTCACGCATACGCTCATACCGTTGGGTTTCCCGCAATTGCACGAACTGATCGTGCAGGTTGAACACCATGGTCGGACGTTCAAAGCGCCGGGCGGGCCGAGACGCGCCGGGATGCATTCCAACGACAAAATACGCCTGTCCACCAAAGCTCAGAGCAAAATGCGGGTCATCGGTATCGTTGCTTACCGACGGATCATAAGGCTGTTCCAACCAGTCATCCTTGTCCGACAGCGATTGGATACGCTCCCACATTTGTTGTTCGAATACAGTTTCGGAAAGGACACGGGATTGACGAAATACGATCGCGAGCGAACGGAATTGTATTTTACCTCCATCCCTATCGATGACGTACTCCCGTGACCATGTCAGCAGATCGCGATGGATCAGTACGTCGTCCCATGCACTGGTAATGTCGTGACACAGTTTGATCTCGAGCGACCCCGTAGCGAGCGCGGATTTCGCACCCACGCATGGAAATGCGCGATCCTTCACATAATTGCGAAAGGCCTCCGCCAGCCGGGCATCGTCCTCCGCATCATATTTGAGAAACGCCATCTGTAAATCTCCTGAAAGGAGAAGATAGGCGAAACAGCCTAACGCAACAGGGGCAATCGGCGTTTGAACACAAAGGTTATGGCGTTTGTCGCAGCGCTGCAGTTGTAGTCTCCCGAACCGTGCGCAGAGGATGACGCACTATCGGCCTAAACGGTCTGACGTCCGACGACGCGCTATAGCCCCAGTGGCTTGCCCTTCTCTGTTGATTGGTAGATAGGCACAACGCGTCCGGATACGCGTCATTTCCATCGCGCAGTCCGGCAATAGCATCTGACAGCGAAGGGGCTGGAAGATCAAGGAAGGCGAACAATCCTTCCAACGTGTTTTCAGGATTTGCAATTAAGTCCTCATATCGCAGGACTATTGCACAATGAAGGTAGGCAAGGTCCGTCTCCATCTGCTCATAGGCGTCCAGCGCATAGTCGATAAGATCGCTGGGCGGTGTGTTGACCCATTTTGCAAGCGCCGATGCCATGATGCTGGGATGACGAAGGACGATGACGAACTGCGCCATCGGGAACAATTGCTGGTAAAGTCGCATACGGGTCAGATTGACCGGCGATTTCTCAACCCGCCACCGAACGTCGCTGCTGGTTGACGGGTTGTCGAACCACCTGTCCCAATCTGCTTCCATCCGGTCACGCACGGCCTGGGTGTCGTAAGTGCAACCCTCGATAAAATGCTGTGCGGGGTCGATTGCGAATTGGCCTGGGATTCCGTGCAATGCGGTATGCGGGATTGCTCCTTGTAGATAGGAGCCCTCATTCTCCGGTGCCGGAGATGCACCTATGCTGGCGACGTACTGACTATGGCCAAGCAGGCGTGCCGTCAGACTTGTTCCGGTTCGATGCAAACCCGCAACGAACACATACCGACCCGCAAACCTTGTATGTACCAAGATTCAGGTCCTGAGCGTTTGGGTCAGCTCGTCCTGCACTTCCAGACCGCCTTCGCCATACAGGTAGATCGGATCGAATTTACCAATCTTCTTCAGCTTCTCGCCATCAAGAATAGTGATCCGTCCGCGCCGGAAATCCACAACACCGCCTTCGCGCAAGTCACTCAACGTGCGACTGACATGAACTTTCGATATTCCGCAAATATCGGCAAGATCGATTTGCGACAACGGCGTTTGAAATCCGCTGCTTCGGCCAAGACCAACCATTCGTAGCCGGTACCATATCTCAGCGATGAGATGCGCGATGCGGCCCGTCGCGCGCAGCTGCGCCGTTTTCATAATCCATTCCCGGTGGATTGCTGCATCCAGGAGGGTAGAGAACCAGAAGATGCGCGCCAGATGCGGCTCTTGCTCCATCACACGCTCCAGATCGTCGTGCATCACGTAGCCAACCTTAATTCGGCCAAGTGCGACCAGATCGTGGTCCAAGCGTTTTAGCGCAAAGGCGTGCAGATCAACGAAATCGCCCGGCACTTGAAAGCCCACGACATGTCGCTCGTTATCTTCACGAACAGTGCGCAACATATACCCTTCGATCAGCATGGTGCTATTATCGACCAGATCTCCGCGTTCCACGAGCATCGTATCACGGGGTACAGTCTCGACCTTAGAAATTAGACCTTCCAGTACGCCCTTCTCGTGCTCCGACAAGGCATGGCGCAAGCGGCTTTGCAAGAAGCGTCCCGTGAGTGGGTATCGACTGTCTGGCATGCGAACTCTCATTTCCTTGGGTCGAATTGGGCGCGCTTTTTACGATGCTGGCGACTTGCTAAGTTGCTTTTTTTAGAGGCGCAAGCAGATAGTTGGTATAAAAAGATACGATTGGAACGCTGGTCGAAGGGCCATGTTGATCGAGTGCGCATGTGGCGCCGACTAGCCGGAGTTTCAGCCATCAAGATCGCCGTTATCGGACATATCCGCCATCCCATCGCACCGCCATTCATGGGCGGCATGGAATCACATTGCCATTCGCTCGTCCAGGCGTTGCAGCGCGCCGGGCACGATGTGACGCTGTTTGCGGCTGGCGAAAGCGATCTTCCAGGATTTGTCCCAATCTGCGAGCAGCCATACGAAAATGTCCTACCATGGGCCGACTGGCGCGGCACCGACAGGCTGACAAAGTATCAGGAATGTGCTTTTGCGCGGGCATGGCTGGCCGTGCTGGCAGGTGACTTCGATGTGGTTCACAACAATTCGCTGTTTCCTAAACTTATTGAATGGGCACGGCTCGATGGCGTACCGATGCTGACATCCCAGCATGTGCCACCCTATGATCAAATGCGGGCTGCGGTTCGCGGTGCAGCGGATGCGCATACTCAGCAATTCAGCGTTACTTCTCAAAGCCAACTTGGCTTATGGCAATCCCCTGAAGGCACTATCCAAGCCAATATGCGCGTCATCCATAACGGGATCGATCTTGCCGAATGGAGACCTGCAAAGCAGCCAGGCGAACGTATGTTGTGGTATGGCCGGATCACGCCGACCAAGGGACTGGCCGAGACGATACAGGCAGCAAGCATGGCTAAGGCGCCGCTCGACATTGTGGGCATCGTCGAGGACGAAGGGTATTTCGCATCTCAAGTTACGCCGTATCTGAGTTCGACCATTACCTATAAAGGACATCTGACTGGAGCGGCTTTAAAAAACGCCGTCTGCAATGCAAAGGCCGTCGTCGTTACTCCAATGTGGGACGAACCCTTTGGGCTGGTGGCGGCGGAAGCCATGGCCTGCGACGTGCCGGTCATCGCATTCGACCGAGGGGCATTGCGGGAAGTACTCGGCGAATGCGGCACGCTCGTTCCGGCAGGCGATATCGATGCACTCGCGCGAGCCTTGCGCATCCACGACAATGCCAACCATTCTGGCAATCGTGCCCGCGCGCTCAGTTGCTTTTCACTTGAAGCGATGGTGGGCGGTTATGAGCAGGCCTACGCTGCTGCGATCGCCGGCGCGACCCTGGACGCGGCCTTGGCTTCCAACGCGTCGAGCACTGTAGCGCTGCTCGCATAGGGTTGGTCTTCCTGCTGGCGGGTTAGCGCGAGATCATCCTCTGTAGGCTCGCGCAATTTGACCCACTTATCGCCGCGGCGCTGCAGCAGGCCCATCAGCACGAAAGCCCGCAGCCAGTGCTGCATCGTCGGCTCGCCCCACTTCTGCTGAAATCGATGTGCATTGGCAAGCACACTATCGAGATGGTGTACGGGCGGCATATGGTGCGGGTGGTACTGGTGATACGCTTTGGCTCCGCAAACCCAGTGAATGGCGATGCCGTTTTCGGCCACCGTCCGCCCAAAATCGGTGTCTTCGCCGCCATAACCGACGAAAGTTTCGTCAAACCCTTCAGCGCGCGCAAAGTTGTCGGCTGAAATGGCAAAGTTCAAGGACCAGAAACAGCGGTAGTCGCGGCAATCGCCTATTGGTCCGGCAGGCGGCCCGGCGCGCTCGCTATGTTTGACCGCGATCTTGTCGAACAGGCCGAAATCGAGCGAGCGCGTCGGCGCATTCTTCGGCAAGTAACCGACCTCCCCCATCAACAGTCCGTCACCAAGCGTGGCCGCCCGGGCATAATCGCCGACAAGTTCGGGATGCGGGATGCAATCGACATCGAGAAAGATCAGCAAATCACCCTCGGCTGTGCGAGCAGCGAGATTGCGCGCTTCTGCCAAAGGTATTCCAGAACGATCCATGCCAACCTGCCGAACGGGAAATGGCGTATCGGGCAGATCATATGGATCATCTTGCATCAGGGCGATCACCAGCTCGCCGGGCAGGTGCTTGCTCCTCGCAAGGCCGCTGACCAAATTCCACATATGATCGGCGCGCCCATGTGCCAGTGTGCAAACGGAAATACTCATACTTTGCGGGCTTTCGTAGCTGGCAGTCGAACGATGTTTTTGGCGCGTTCGGGGGCCCAGATCCTGTCGATCAGCACGCCGATTTCGAGTGCCGCCTTCTGCGCCGCATCTGTCTCGATAATCGACCGCTGCGTTTCTGCTTCGAGATACTCGGCTGCTCGCCAAAGCTTGCGCCATTCGCCTGCGCTGCTGGGCCAGTGCCGTGCTACGGCCGCAATGCCTGCCCGGTCGAGCGCTTCCGCCTTGCAATATTGCTCGTTGAAGTACCGCCATTCGGGAATGGCCACCCATGGCTTCCCTACCGCTGCGACCATATGCACGGTGGTGTTACCGCAGCTAGATACGATACGGTTTGCTGCCGAGATCCAGTCCTCAGGATTATCGACCCAGCCCAGATGCTTCAGGTTGCCTGGCGGCGTCTCGTGCCATTCGCTCTGCATTTTTCCGAGCGTGACCCACTCGCTATCGCAATCGTCACGGGCGCCCAGCGTTAGCGGAGCCGACGGCAAGCCATTCCCGCCACCGCCACCCAGAACGATGACAAGGTTGGTATCCGGATCAAGGCCCAATTTTGCACGCGCGCTTTCAAGCGGCACTAGCCGAGAGCAATCAATCCCGACACCTGGCGCATAGATGGTCTTGTTGCGTATCCAGGCCGGTCGCTCGGGCTGCTCGAGATCTTTGGCATAGGGAGCAAGCAAGCCGACCGCGCTCTCGTATGATGACATATGCCCCGGATCGCTGCGATCGCCATGCTGTAGCACTGCTATGTGGGGAACCGACGCTATGCGCGCCAACTGTCCCAGCTCCGCCGATACGTCGGTGATGAACAGCGATGGACGGTTCTTGACGAACCAATCGATGATGGAGCCAGTAGCCTCGGTGATCGATTGCCAGCCAAGCGGGGCACAGTGAAGCGTTTCCGGCGTGGAATGGTCGGCCAGATTAGCGCAGGTTTCATCGCCGGGCTCGAATAAGGAGGGTATCTCGATGATGTCGACACCGTTGGGCAACGCCGGAAATATGTCTTGCCGGGCGCAGAAGAATGTGACCGGCCTATCCTTGACCAGCTCGCAAGCAATCGCGGCAGCGCGTTCCGCATGGCCGCGCCCTTGGTGATGCACAAAATAGCCGATGGGATTCCGCGCTCGGTTAGTAACGATTGTCACGCCGCCACCTCGCGCCGTTCTTGTTGCACCGGAGCAACTTCGCTGCGATCCATCATCGCGACTACGCCTTCCAGAGCGCCAGCTGCATAAGGCGCACGCGCGAAATAGACGCTTGGCCTGCCTCGTAAGCGCGCCAGAACCGGATCATGATTGGACACGACAATGGCATTGGCCGCCGCTTCGAGCATATCGAGATCGTTGCCACTGTCCCCAGCGACAAACACCCGCGCCTGCGCAATGCCCAGCTTCGCGGCTACATGGCGCATGGCCGCCCCTTTGCCAGCATTGCGCGGCAGGACATCGAGCAAACAGTCATGGCTCCGGATGACTTTCGCAGCCAGTCCGCGCTCTGCGAGCGTGTTGCGCACACAGGATTCCGCGGTGTCCTGCAAGGTGAAGTAACTGCATTTATATTGCCGCTGATCGACCCCATTCTGGGGCTCGATCGCGGCAACCTTGGCTAACGCATCGCCGATAGCGCGCGGCTGCCAGTTCTTTGCGATGAGAGCCTCATACTGCCAGTCAGCTTTCAAACCGCTCGATGTGTCCCAGTATATTTCGCTTCCGACGGACGTAATCCATACGTCCGGTATCGGCAGGTTCCATTCGCGTACAAGCCGCCTTGCTTCAATAAGAGAGCGCCCCGTTGCAATTCCAAACACGACATCACTGCGCTCCGAAATAAAATCGGCAAATTTCTGCGCGGCGTTGCGGCACCCGGTCAGAGTGTTGTCGATGTCACAAAGGACAAGCTTGTTTTTGACAGCGTTGATGGAACGCTCCGGTTTCTGTCCAATCGCCTCGCGCGCTACACTGACAAATCCCGAGGCGTAGTGCTCCCATTGGACGGACCGTATGTTGCGCTTGGCATTGGAAGAGGCCGCATCCCAGCGCGAGCGGTCGCCGATCAACCCGGTGATCGCTTGTGCAATGTCGGCAGGATCGCGCGGCTCGACCACAGTCCCGTGCTGTAGCTCTTCGATAATGTCGGTTGGTCCGCCATGTTTTGTCGCGACGACCGGCAATCCATGTACGGCGGCTTCAAGGATGGTCAGCCCGAATGGCTCCATCATGGCCGGATTGACAAACACGCCCCCCGTTTCAGCCGCAAGCGCATACATGCCGCGGACCTGCGCGGTAGTATGCTGGCGAGGGTAGGCCACGCAGCCATGCAAGTCGTTCGCATCGATGGTGTCGATTAGCTGGCGAAGGACGTCGACCTGCTCCTTTTCACCGCATTCAATCGAGATGCGCAGGCCCGCCAGGATTACCAGGTTAGCAGACTGGCGCAATTTTGGATCGGCAGCGAAAGCCTCGACGAGACCGACCAGATTTTTCTTCGCCACAGGCCGGGCAACAGCCAGCACGATGGGCCGACCGGGATGCCGAAGGAACGGTGCAATGAGATCGCTAGCGCCAGCGATATCGGTGCCAGTCGCTTGATCCTGATCGATACCGGGCCGTAACCTGTGAATACGCGTCTGATCGGCCGAAGGGTAAGAAAGCAGCTGGCGCTCGCACTCATCACGCGATGAACCGACAACCGCGTCGGCACTTGCAACAGCCGCATCCTCTTCTGCAATTCGAGCAGACAGAACATGATGCTGCCCGTCCATCGCCTGAGCTTTATCACTCGCCAAAGAGTGAGCCGTATAGATGAACGGAATGCCCAATGCGTCGCGCACCGCCTTGGCTACTTTCGCTGCATCGGCAAAATGCGCGTGGACGATCTCGGGAAGCTGCGGCCGCGATCGCAGATCCGCTATGAGTGCTTTGGTAAAAGCGGGGATGTCGTTCGCCAGCCGCTCCTTAGACAAGTATTCCCTGTTACCGCTGTCAATGCGGGTGATGCAAAGCTTGGGTCCCAGACTTTCCTGTTTGCATGCATGCACCTCTCCAAGTTCTGGCGCATCGAACATCCGGGTAACGATCTCTGCGGTGGTCACCTGAGGATGCCGAGCCAAAGCCCGCATCGCGCCGAGCACATAAGTAATATGCCCGCCTGTATCTTCCGTGATTCCGTAAGCCGGTTCGCCCCTCAAACACCCACCCAGTGCTATTGCTAAAATGCGCATATCGACCCGCTCCTCCGTGCTGCTAACAACGGAAGTACGGGTCGGCCGAAAGTCAGTTCCAAAAGCGTCTTTTGTTATGGAGATATCGGCTTCGCCTGAAAGTTCGAATTACGGACGCAAATTATCGATAATCTACTTGTTATCTTAAACTGATCTAAACATCCATTTTGACTTGGCTGGCTGTAGCCCAAGTCCGGGGTTCTACCCTCAGACCATAATTTTCATACTTCTGCCGAACGGGCGCATGAGTGTTATTATGACGTGGCAGCTTCGAGCCACATAACTTTATGCTGCAAAGTCGAATTGGAATATAGGTCCTGTTTCCCTCTTATACGGAACGCCAAAAGAGAATGGCCCCCAATTGGGAACTTAGAAATTGGATCGCTAAGTCCGCCAAATAGGCGCAAAGCAGCCAAATATTGAATTTGCTAGAGACGCTCAAAAGCGAGGCTGGAACGGTAGGCCATCGTAGGGTTCTTACCTTGCGCCATCGTGATAAAGACCAAACTCCTGACAAACTTCACGTACAGCTCGCAAGCGGGCCTACGGTATAGTCGTATGGACGAATTCGGACGCCCTAACGTTTCTATGGGGATAGCCCTCGATTGGCACCCCTCTTACCGCGCTCATATTGAGTGGGCCCTGCACGAACTCGGCATCCTCGAACCGATGGTCGAGAAGAATTGCAAGATCAAGTATTTGCATCGGGACGATGCGGGTGAAGCCCGTCAGGAACTGATCCCGTTGAGCGGCGACTTGCGACTAGACTTCCTGATAAAAGCGCTCGCGATGGCTGACGGGGCGAGCGGTCTTTCCACCGGCAGCGAAGCGGTTGAGCGACTGTCGGACAAGTTCGTGATCGATGGAAGCAACGCGCTGTTCGAGAGTATCCGCGAAGGACATGAGGCTAATCTCCAGTAAATCAGTGAGAACGCGCAACATGTCGCCCGACGCCTATCTGCTCAAGCAAAACGTCGGAAATTTGAGTGGTATAACCTGTTCGGACAGACGCCTCATTGGGTAAGCCACAAGTAAGTATGTGGAAGGTGTCCGAGGAGACGGCCTACGAAGATGGCCCAGGCAAACCTGACAAGGGCTGGCTTTATCGAGCGATCGGACAAGCAGGTGGCTTCCCATTACAAGCCGCCCGGTTCAATCGAGTTGGAATTCCTTCGCAGCGTCGTGCCGCGCGTTCGCAAAGCGCATCTGCAATTAGTAACTTGGTGACGATCGAAGCCGGGACGTGAACAAGCATATGGCAATGCCCGCCCTTACGTTCGCCACCTTCGTGCACCCAAATCCAAGCGGTCCGACTTCCTTGGCGGTCAATAGTTTTGGTGAGTAAGTCTAAAAAGTGTCCAGTGGCGCGAGCGATCTTATCGATTGGCACGCCAGCAGATTCCCAATGGATCGTGATCATTCGAGTAAAAGGCAATCCGATGAAAAACGCGTGGAGGGTCGCAGCCCTCAGGGTAGTTGGCCAATCGTGAGCGAAAAGCTCTGGCGGTTGGCATGATTGCGCGCGCCTCCCCTTCGCTGGCCTCTCGTGTTTTCCGCTGCCACACCTAAAATAGGTAGTTCTATTGCAAGTTTGGAACCAAATTCGGAAGAGTCCTGTTTATCGACGACTTTTGGGTTTCGTCGCTCATTTGAAACTTCGCCGAAATGCGTGTCCCGGTGAAGTTTCAAACCGCCCCCTAACTCTACCTTTTCCAGTCGATCGGGCTTGGTACCCATGTCGCCAGTTGAAGGTGCCTGCCCACCCTTAGGACTGCGCCTTTCAGCGCCGGAACGAGTTGTCCTACAAAGACGAGTGCTCTTTTTTGTTTTTCGTCGACAAGGTGAGGAAGCTGCGCGCGCTCCAACAACTGAGCCAACCAATAAGACTGGGCTTCAGACAACTCGGTCGTATCTACCGCTAACTGACCCAAAAATTGACCGGCCTTACGAGTGATCCGAGAATTGCCATTCAGCAAAGCCAAGGCGGCATCGCGTTGATTCGAGAACGGGCGATCAGTCATTGGTCTGCTCACCCGAAACAAGAGCTTTCAGGCTATCTGCCGATATCAGTGTGCGGCCGCCAACGCGGACAACTCGTAATCGCCCACTCGCTATGTGTGCAAAAACGGTTGTGCGCCCTAAGCTAGTGGCCGCGCATGCCTGTTTGATGCTGTAGGCCAGTTTAGAATCTGGTTGGTGTGTAGTCTTCATGGAATGTCCTCGCTCGGGTTGGAATATGAGCGGACTGGCACGACTCATTAATACAGATCTAGCAAAAGGGGTGCATGCGGAATACTGAATGTAGATGAAACGGGACCATCGGGGTGATCGAACAACAAGGCGATACTTGCTATCCGATTTCTGCCCAAGATAAGCTTACACTCGAGCGCGATTGCGATCGGGGGCTTTTCGCTGAGCCGGATAGACCTCGATTATGTGTTTCCGAACGCGAATATCTCAAGACGTAAACGCCCGAGACCCACAAGGCACAAACCGTGCGAGATGCGCCCATTTCTAGAGATGCTTATCGCAAGGATTTGAGCACACCTTACGCCTAATGCTCACACCGCGTTTTTCATGTTTTTTTCATGGAAATGACACGGCCCAGCCGTAAGTCATTGAAATAATGGAGCGGGCGAGGCGATTCGAACGCCCGACCCCAACCTTGGCAAGGTTGTGCTCTACCCCTGAGCTACGCCCGCTCACTGACGTCTCGCAGAACAGCGATATTCGCAATGTTCTGCCGGAGAGGCGGCGCAAGTAACAGGGGGCGTCGGACCCTGCAAGCGCAAAATTGATCATTTATCGAGGGGGATCGCCCAACATCGGGTAGCCAGCGCGCGCGACAAGGTTCACAAGGCCGAAAAACCCCCCACATAAGGGCGGACATTTATACACCTGATAATTCCAGACAGACGACAGGAGCGGTTCCTTGGCCAGCATGGGTCTTAATATTGAAGAGCAAAAAGCAGTCGAAAAATTCCGCAAGGAAGTGGTCGATCCGTCACAGACGAAACTGGTTATCCTGGATTTCTGGGCGGAATGGTGCGGGCCGTGCAAGGCACTGACCCCGACGCTGGAAAAAATCGCCGCTGAATATGCTGAAAAAGGCGTGATCCTTGCCAAGGTGAATGTCGATGAAGACAAATTCATCGCGGGCCAGTTTCAGGTCAAATCGATCCCGACAGTCTACGCCATGTTTCAAGGGCAGCCGGTTGCTGATCTCACCAGCGCGCGCACCGAAAGCCAGTTGAAAGAAGCAATCGACCAATTGCTTTCGCAACTGCCGGTTCAACCCGGAGCTTTTGCCGCTGCCGAACCGCAAGGGCCATCAGCAGAAGAAGTCGCTCAATTTGTAAAGATGGGTGAGGATGCCCTTAGCGAAGGCGACACCGAAAGAGCGCTTGGAATTTTTGGGCAGGTCATCGAATTTGATCCGGAAAACGCCAGCGCTATCGCGGGGATGATCCGCGCACAGATCGTAATGGGTCATCCCGACGAAGCTGCAAATATGCTGGAAGCGATCAAAAGCAGCCCCGTCTATGTGAAGATCAAGGACGATCCTGCCATGTCAGCCGCTGAAAGCGCGCTGGAGCTGGCCGGGACACGGGTTGATGATGGTGAGCTTGCACGCCTGCGCGAAGCAGCCTCGACCAATCCAGAGGATATGGATGCACAGATGGCTTTTGCAGAAGCAGCCTTTGCCGGCGGTGCGCGCGATGATGCCGCTGAAACACTGCTCGCTATGGTAGCGGCGGACCGCGAATGGAATGACAGCGCTGCGCGTGCCAAATTGCTTAAAATCTTTGAGGCAATCGGCATGGAGGATGAATGGGTGGTCGCGACCCGTCGCCGGCTGTCTCGGGTTCTGTTCGGATAGGTTGCGCCGCTATGCCCACTCGTCTCTCGATATTCCCGCTGCCCGGTGCGGTCCTGTTCCCAGGGCTGCAATTGCCGCTGCATATTTTTGAGCCGCGTTATCGCGCTCTTGTCAGCGATTCTCTGGCACGTGACCGCCGGATCGCCATGATCCAGCCTCAGCGACCAGAAGAAGGCGCACCGCTCTACACCGTCGGCTGTGTCGGCCATATCGGGGAGATTGAGGCGATGGATGATGGTCGCTACAATGTGATCCTTGAAGGCAAATCACGATTCAAGCTGCTGCATGAACTCGACACCTCCACATCGTTCCGACAGGTCGAAGGCGACTTGATCGAGGACGATTTCGAAGAAACGCTAAGCCATGCACAGCGCGGTGGGTTCGAACGAGAAGCGCGAGAGTTTGCCGATTTGCAAGGCTACAGCGTCGACTGGAATTCGGTCGAGCGGCTTGATGACCAGTCACTGATCAATGGCGTGTCGCAAATCGCTCCATTTGATGCGGCGTCAAAACAGGCACTGTTAGAGGCATCAACCCTGTCCGCGCGGTGCGAACTCTTGATGCAGCTGATGCAGTTCTTTGGCCGCGGCGATGGCAGCGAAGAGATCATGACGTTGCAGTGATTTGAATGTCGCCAGATACGCGTGGAGTTAGCTATCTGGTAGCGGATTAGACAATCGTACCGGTTGGTGCCGTCGCGACGGCAAAGGCCCCACGCAAACCATCGATCACATATTGCGCGGCAAGCGCCGCCAGCAATACGCCAAGTAGCCGTGTGATCACCGCCTCAACCTTGTCGCCAAGCAGCCGGATCAGTGGGCCAGCCGCCACCAAAGCCGCTGCCGTAATCAGCAGCACCGCGATCAACGCCGCAAACACTTGCACAGTCTGAGCCGGAGTGTCCGCTTCATTCATGAGCAGCATGATCGCAGCAATCGCGCCCGGCCCCGCCAGCATTGGCATCGCCATGGGAAACACCGAGACGTCTTCAACTTCCGGATCGGCGCTGATTTTATCAGCGCGATCCGTGCGGCGCTTGGTGCGTTTTTCGAACACCATCTCAAACGCGATGAAAAACAGCATCAACCCGCCAGCGATTCGGAAGCTGTCGAGCTCAATATGCAACGCGCCGAGCAGCGCTTCGCCAAAAAACGCAAAGATCAGCAATATGACAGTCGCAATCGCCACCGCGCGCAAGGCCATGGTCCGCGCCTGTTTCGGCGTCGCAGCTTTGGTCAGCCCCGCATAGATCGGCGCACAGCCGGGCGGGTCGATCACCACGAACAGGGTGATAAAGGCAGAGATGAAGAGTTCAGGCAGCATAGGGGCTCAAAACGTTCGTTGTGGCGCGCGCAATGCGCTTGGCGCGCCCCTGATCACTCTTGGCCCGAAGTTTCAAGAGGCGATAGGAGTGTTTCTTCAATCGCGGTCAGCCATTGGCCTTCGTAGAAATAGTCGGCAGTGACATATTTTACGCCATTTGCCCGGTGTTCCCACCTCCACCGCAAAGTGCCATCGTTTGAAAGTTGAGCGTCTGCGGCGCCATCTTCGCCAATGGGTATGGCAGGCGGCGGCGGCACACTCTCGCCCCGGCCCACGCAGGTTGCGACCAAGCCTTCAATCGAAGGAATCGATCTCACGACGATGTTTCCATCCTCAAATTGGGCGCGTGGTGGAGGTTGGGGATTATCGCGTCCCGCCACGTCATAAGTCCATTTATACATCCCATTGCTCTGGCGAACCCAAGTGGTGACGTAATTGCCGACCAAACCATCCTGATCAACAAAGCGCCCTTGGCTAAGAGCGATCTCACCATCGCAGCTCATGACGACCGCGCGTGGTTCCCATTCAGTTTGAATGTCGCTGTTTTGCAGACCAGACGCGATCGCAGCATAGTCGGCGGGTCCATTCCTGCCATGAAGCACAGCGCCGGGTGCGGCGAAATCGGCGCCAGCAGCGAACTGCCCGCGTTCCTGAGCTTCACGCGCATAGGCAAGCTCAACCGAGACGATCGTGCTGGGCTGCGCTGCGCCGGGAGCACCGGCGAGTGCGCGCGTGATCACTGCATTCGATGGCCCTCGCGGCGCGCTGGCACATGCGCCGAGGGTCGCGGCACCGGCCGTCAGCAGCAGCAGTGTACGAGCAATTTTCAGCGGGGTTGTGTGCGGGTTCTTCATTGGCGCTCCTAATCAAAGCGCACCCTGTCTGGCTTGCAGAATTTACGCAAGCTGACTGATCGACACGCCGCCTTACAAGTGGCCCGGCACATCCAGCGCCGCGTTGCGATAGGCTGCCACCAGAGTGTTACGCAGCAGGACCGCAATGGTCATCGGCCCGACGCCGCCCGGTACGGGTGTGATGGCGCCCGCGACTTCGCTGGCCTCGTCAAAAGCCACATCGCCAACCAGCTTGCCCTTATCCGTGCCCGGTTCAGGCGGCAGGCGGTTGATACCGACATCAATAACGGTCGCCCCATCCTTCAGCCAGTCTTTGCCAATCATGTTGGGCCGGCCCACCGCAGCGACCACAATATCCGCGCGCTTAACCACAGATGCGAGGTTTTTGGTGCGGCTATGCGCGATTGTGACTGTCGCGTTGGCGTCCAGCAATAGCTGCGCCATTGGTTTGCCCACGATGTTCGACCGTCCCACCACGACCGCTTCCAGCCCGGAAAGGTCGCCCAGCCGGTCTGTCAGCAGCATCATACAGCCAAGCGGTGTGCAGGGGACAAAACCCGATTGCCCAACGCTCAAACGGCCCGCATTGATGACATGGAACCCATCCACATCCTTATCCGGGCTGATCGAAGATATGATCGATTGTTCGTCCAGATGATCGGGCAGCGGCAATTGCACGAGGATACCGTCGACAGCTTCGTCGCCGTTCAATTGCTCGATCAAAGCCAGCAAGTCAGCTTCGTTCGTGTCATCAGGCAAGCGATATTCAAAACTGTTCATATTGGCGGCAAGCGTCGCTTTGCCTTTGCTGCCAACATAGACCTGGCTTGCCGGATCATCGCCCACCAGCACAACGGCCAGCCCAGGCTTGCGCCCGGCAGCGGCAGCAAATTCCAGCGCGCTGGCACCAAGGCGTTCGCGCAGTTTGAGCGCAAAGGCTTTTCCGTCAATACGTGTGGCGGTCATCGTCAAATTTTACCCGTTCAAGCGATGCTGAGGATCAGGCGATAAATACCGGCATCAAGGATTCTGAGCCCAAGGATTAAGACAATCGGCGAGAAATCTATAGCGCCAGTGTCTGGCATAATCCGGCGTATGGGGCGCAGAATCGGATCGAGCAAATTGTTGATCGATTGATAGAACGCCATCAGGAATTGATTGGACGGGCTAACTACGTTGAAGGCGAACAGCAGACCAATCACGAATTGAATGATGATCAGCATAATGAGCAGGCCGGTGACCATGCTGATAATGTCAGAGACCAGAAAAAGACCTTGCATGTGTGTTCCTGTTAGAAAGAGCCGTATTATATACCTAATACGCCTTGTGTGAGCGTCAAGCCCGGATCGGTCAGCGCCTAGTCTGAACCATCCGCGCGCACCAGCGTACCTGCGCCGCGCGCGGTGAAAAATTCGAGCAGCATCGCATGCGCAACCCGTCCGTCGAGCACGACCGCCGCTTCACAGCCCGATTCCACTGCTGCAACACAGGTTTCCAGCTTTGGCACCATGCCGCCCTTGATCACGCCGTCTTTGCGCAATTTGGCAATATCAGTCGGGTTGAGGTCAGACAGCAGCTCTCCATTCCCATCAAGGACACCCGCCACATCGGTCAGCAAAAACAATCGCGCCGCGCCCAAGGCCGCCGCGATTGCACCCGCCATTGTGTCGGCGTTGATATTGTACGTCTCTCCGTTTTCACCCGGAGCGATTGGCGCGATGACCGGGATCATGCCTGCCGCAACGGCAGTGTCGATCACGCTGGTGTCAACTTCGGCGGGTTCGCCAACAAAGCCAAGATCGACCACGCTTTCGATCAGGCTTTCGGGATCGCGCGTCGTGCGAGTGATCTTGCGTGCCTTTACCAGCCCGCCATCCTTGCCCGATATACCCAGCGCCTTACCGCCAGCATCGGACAGCCATCCAACCAGCTCTTTGTTGATCGCGCCAGACAATACCATTTCGGCGATCTTTGCTGTCGCCTCGTCCGTGACGCGCAGACCATCGACAAAGGTGCTTTCAACACCGAGCCGCACCAGCATTTCTCCGATTTGCGGGCCCCCGCCATGCACAACCACGGGATTGATGCCCACCGCTTTAAGCAGCACGATGTCCTCGGCAAAATCACGCGCGGCCTGTTTGTTGCCCATCGCATGGCCGCCATATTTGACCACGAAAGTGCGCCCCGCATATCGTTGAAAATAGGGGAGCGCCTCGATCAACACCGCTGCCTTCGAAAGGTCTAGTCGATGCTCGGATATGCCAGTCTGCTTTGTCATCGCGCTTTCAAATTGTCTCTGATGCCGATTTTTAGGATATTTCTATAGACGGCAATGCGCGCCGCTTAGCGGCTTCACAGCCTATAGGGAAGCAGGGGCAGTCCAAAGCGTTTTGCCAATTTTTCCCTTGGCAATGTAACCAAATGCTGTTTCGTTGCGAACCGGTTGACGATGGCGCTGCATCACAGCGCCACTCGGATCATCAAGGATGGAGGAAACATCATGAACACATCACGTATTTCGGGCTCAATCGCCCTCGCTGCCGCCGCTGGTCTTGCTGCTGCTTGTTCGGGCGGCGCTGACGCTCCGACCGAATCCACTGAAGCAGGCGCAGACAGCGTTCAAACCGTCGCAGCCGATGCTGATGCAAAAGAAAAATGCTACGGCGTTTCGCTCGCTGGTCAGAATGACTGTGCTGCTGGACCCGGTACAAGCTGCGCTGGCACGAGCGTCATTGATTACCAGGGCAACGCATGGAAATATGTCGATGCTGGCACCTGCACGGACATGGAAACGCCAGAAGGCACAGGTTCGCTTGAGCCAATTGCAGCCTAATTTAATTTGAAAGCAGCGCGACTATCGCGCCGCTTCGGAATTAGAAAAGCCGCCGGGAGCCAATCCGGGCGGCTTTTTTATGCGTGCGTTCCGCCGTGCGAACCGCCACGGTGGAGCTTGGGCGAGCAGGCTGCTAGCCCCGGTCTATGACCCGCCGCCGCTCTCGCCCACGCTTCAAACGCAAACCTGCCCGCCCTGGCCGCCTGCACGATTGGTGGCTCGTTTGGCGGATGCCGGTCCTGTTGCTGATCGTGATGGCGGTTTGGTGGTTCGGATTTCGCACCACGGACACACAGCAAGGCTGGGTGGAAGTGGACTCTCGTTTCGGTCTCTGCGGTGAGCGCAGCCCGGGCACTTCGCGCGAGATAGGCTGCGTTGTCGATGGCGACACTTTGGTGATCGGCTTTGGCGCAGAGCGGCGGCGCATTCGCCTGATCGGGTTCGACACACCGGAGACCAACGGCGCTTGCAAAACAGAAAGCGATCTTGCGCGCGCGGCGCAGCTAAGGCTGCACCAATGGCTGAACGAAGGCTCGTTTGAATGGAGCGGCGCAAACCAGCCACCCTATGACCAATATGGCCGCGAGCTGCGCGAAGTGCGCCGCAGAACCGCCGCCGGCAAAGCCCCCGAATATCTGGCCGAAACGATGATCGAAAGTGGCCTCGCGGCGGAGAACGGTTGGGGCGCGTGGCCGCATGATTGGTGCAGCTGACATTCGGCAAACGGCGCCCGCTTGGCGGACCCAGAGACGAAACGCTTGCCCACGTGGCGACTGTGACTAGAATGCCGCTGATAAGAATACCAATCGTCAGGCAAAACAGGGGGATCAGCCATGAACGAACCGGAAATCAACACTAATGGCACCAATAACGGTTTCGACTTTAACCAGCCGACCATTATCACGCTGTGTTATCTTGGCAGCTTCTTGACTGGCATTTCTGGTCTGGTGGGAATCGTGCTGGCTCATGTGTGGCAGAACGACAATCGCGAAGAATGGGCGGCGTCCCATTTTACCTATCTTATTCGCACCTTCTGGATCGGCTTTGTCGTTTCGATCATCCTCACCATCACAATCATCGGTATGATTGCCCTGCCGCTTCCCGCCATTTGGGTCGGCGTGCGCAGCGTCCTGAGCCTCATCAAAGCGCAGAAGCGAGAGCCTATGCCCGATCCCAATACGCTGTTGTTCTAATGCCTACGCCGCCGCGTCGATTTCTGCCGCCAGCGCGGCAAAGTCGGCGTGTCCGGTGACGGGCGCGATCCGCTCCGCCCACAGCGCATCGATCTGATCAGCGATCACTTGCGGCAGAGCGCTGGCTGAGCTGCCCGCCTTTTGCACCTTGGTGGAATCGCTCGCCGCAGAGACGCCGCAGCGATCCTCCAGCACTTTGCACACCATTGCATCGTCAAAGCGGTCCTCATGCGCGCTCATGAACTCGCGCGTGGTACGCTCCATCACCAAAGCCTCAATCTGAGGCGTCAGCGGCACATCGCACAGCGCCGCCAACCTCCGCAGAGCCTTTTCGCGGTGCTTCACAGTCCATTTGTAGGTCATCACCAGACTGTCTGCCTGATGCCGGCGCGCGTACCAGCTCAACAGATGCGTCGCATAATCGCAGCCCCCCGGCCCGCCGCTCATCCACATGGGCATGAACTCCTCCATACCCACCACGTCTTTTTCAAAGTGCCAGCCATTGAGGAAGCGGTAGAACGAGACATAGGTCTCTTTCGGATCACGCAAAGTCACCACATAGCGTGCGCCAGCGGGCAGGCGCTCATATTCGCGGTGCGATTTGAAGCCGCGCGGTGCGGCGACTTGCGGTGCTGTCATGTCGAAATCGAGCATGAAGGCGGTGTCATCCCACGGCACGACCCGGCTGATGTCGTCGAAGTCCATGTCGCCGCCATCTGCTCCGGTTCGCATCTGATGGAACATCTGCTGCATCAGCGTGGTGCCGCTTTTCGCCCAGCAAGTGATGAAGGTGTCGCCTGCTTGCTGCTCATAAGGGCGATGGCCGGGACGCTCGCCCTGAGCCGCCTGCCCCATCATCGCACCATACTGTTCCATCGTGCGTGCGCGTCCACCCGTATAGGCGCTTTTGTATGCGCCATTTGCCGTGTCACTCATCATCTGTTCCCCATCCCGTTGCAGCCTCTGCATACCGCGACGCGGTTCGTGTGCAAGTTCGCTCGCTTTGTCGGCTGCGCAGAGGCGACAAATCAATCTGCACACGCTATTCTCCTGCCAATGATTAATACCCCAACCCGCTTCGCCCTTGCCCTGACACTGCCCGCCATGCTGCTGGTCAGCTGCGGCCCACCCCCAGCCCAGAACACCGCGGACCAAGAAAGCCCCGATGGCGCCACCGCTCAGGACGCATTTTTTGCTGCGCTCACCACCCATTGCGGCAAAGCGTATGGCGGCAGACTTGTCAGCAAGGATGAGGCCGACGCCGATTTCGCCGGTACAGACATGATCATCTATGTCACCGACTGCACCGACGACAGCATCGCAGTGCCGTTTCATGTTCTTTTGGATGGGGAATGGGACCGGTCACGAACATGGCTGATCACGCGCACCGTCGATGGCATACGCTTGAAACACGATCACCGCCACGAGGACGGCGAGAGTGATCCGGTGACGATGTATGGGGGAGACACGGCGGACGATGGTACACCGCGCGCGCAGACTTTCCCTGTGGACGAAGAAAGCATCGCCTTGTTCGAACGCGAGGGGCTGGACGCCTCGGTCACCAATCTCTGGCGAGTGGAGGTCGATACGGCGGGCGCGGCAAACGGCCAATTCGCCTATGAGTTGGCGCGAACAATCGAAGGCGGCGCGCCCGAACCTCGCAATTTCCGCGTCGAATTTGACCTGACGAGCGAAATCGCCCCTCCTCCGCCCGCTTGGGGCCGGGAATAGGGGCTAACAAAGGGCAGCTGCAAAAGGGCGGCTGGAAAGCAGACCTATTGGTCGGTTGCGGGCCCGTCTACGTCGCCTTCATTGTCCAAAATTGGACGCGGGGGGACTGCACCGGAACCGATTTCACCGTCTGCCGCGCCTGCAACGTCATCTGGGCGTGCAGTAGCCGGGCTGGCATCGCCATGCGGATTGGGGACACCCACTCCAGCGGCATCGGCATCGATGACGGTGCTTTCTTCGATGGGCACTTCGGCGATTTCATCAGCTTCGGTCGTGCACGCGGCCAGCGTCAACGAAGCGGCGGCAGTGATAGCCGCAAGGGCGGCGATTGATTTCGGCGATCGTGTCATGAATGATTCCTATTTGTAGAGCGCGCTTCCCAGATCAGGGCGGGGCAGCGCTGTAACGTTCCACTACTCTGCGCAAGAGGCGCAGATTGCCTTATTCTGGCGGATCGCCAACGTCGCTGTATTCTGCGTTGCCGGGTTCTTGCAAATTGGCTGTGTTGCTGGTGTCACCTTCAGGATCAGCGGCTTCGACGCCGGGTACTGCCTCGGTGATTTCCGCGCCGGTCAGATCGGCACCGTCAGCCGGAGCCACCATGCCGCCTTCGGTTTCGGTTTCGGTTTCGGTCGTATCGGTTTCTGCGGTACAGGCGCCTAGCGTAAAGCTGGTCACTGTAAGCGCGGTCATCAGTGTGACGATGGGTTTGAATGTGCTGCGCATTTGAATTTCCCTGTGTTTCGTTGCTCAATCAATGCAGCACCCCGGCAAAATGTTCCGAGATTGCTTTGTGCAGGGAAAAGCAGGCGCGAAATCAGCTGGGGCGCGTC
>CAWBJN010000008.1:0-18445 GCA_963789155.1 uncultured Alphaproteobacteria bacterium
TGAGCGTTCGCTTACTGTGATCGGCGTGAGTTCGCCTCTCAGCGTGGTCTCACCGCGCAAAGAGCGTGCGACAATCGCGAGAGAAATCTGCTGGCAATCACCGCTCGGCTGATCCACCGCAAGGGTGTTTGGACCGTTGGCCAGTGGCCCTTCGTACAGGGCATTGGAATTCTCATCACGTTCGCTGCAACGCACCACCATCCGAACGGCTTCGGGTCGGTCGGCCCCTTCCAAATCTAGATTGGTCTCGATTGTGAAGCGTGACTTGGGAGCGGCAATAACGCGCCGCGCAATAACGCCGCCCTGGCCGGACTGAACAAACAATTCCAGCCGCGCGCCATCACGGCTTGATTGCGCGCGGAAATTTCTTTCATCGGCGAGTTCCCAGTCAAAGGGCGGGAAGTCAGAGTTCCAGTTCAAACCTTCTGTGTCTGAGGGCGATGACGCCGGAATGTTCAGCGCCGCATAGAGCCGCTGAGCCGCGCCGACCTCGCCCTGGTCCGCAAGCCCGCTAATAAGCTGCCGATCAAAGGCGTCATCATTGATCGCGATCTTATCCCGGATTACGGCAAGGTTGGTGCGTGCGTCGGGATCACGTACCGCGTAACGCAAGAAAGTCTGATGCCAGGGCGCAGCCCCAGTCAAAATATCCGGGAACAGCGACGCGGCTTCTGGCTTTCTGAGTGCATCAAGCAGGACCGCAAAGAACTCCGCTGAATAATCGGGATGCACCCGCAAGATTTGATCCAGTGTCTCCATAACCTTTGGGTAGTTTTCCTCACCCAGTCGCTCCTGAAGGACGAGTCCCTGCAACGACAGATCCCGGCGATTCAGCCGGCTTGCTTGCTCAAGCAGCGCCGCTCGCATCTCGGGATCAGTTTTCGCTAAAGCCGCGATTGTATAATTCTTGGGCGTTAGCGGGTCATCGGCGATTGATCGCAAAGCCAATGGTTCAGCCGCTTGCGCGGCGGCGGTCATATCCTGATTGTCGGTAAATGCGGTTTGAAAAACGCCAAACGCCTCTTGCTCACGTGCCAAACCGTTGCCTGCAAAGATCGCCGTCGCATAGTTTGGCGCAGACCGGGTCAGGACGCTGCTTAAAGCTTGCCCCCCCAGCAAAACGGCAAGAGCGCAGCCCAACACCGTTACCGCGATAAGCTTAGGCACCCTCATCTTTTGCTTGGCCATCTGAATTTGCCCCAGACGTCTTTAGCGACTAAGTGGGCTTGAAGCAGAAGCCAGTTCCGGTTCCGCGTCGGCATCGATGTCTTCGTCGGAACCATAGCCGTAGCCATAACCATACCCGTATCCATATTCGGCACCACGCTCATCAATCTTGGTCAAGACCACGCCGTGGACGATCGCACCCGATCGTTTGAGGCGCTCGAGCGAACTTTGGATGACACGCGCTTTGATGCGGTTGGCTTCGACCACATACAGCACACCATCGGCAGCGCGCGCAGTCTCAACCGCATCGGCGAGCGACAGCAGCGGCGCGCAGTCGATGATAATTTGGTCGTAGTCTTTGCGAGCGCTGTTGATCAATTCTACGAAACGCGACCCGGCCAAGAGATCAGCGGGATTCGGGAGACGATGACCAATTGGCACATAATCAAAGCCCAATTCACTGATGTGGATCGTTTCATCGGACAGGACAGCCTGCGCATTGGTCAACAAAGCGGCAAGCCCGCCTCTGTTGTCGCGCGGTAATGAGAGCGTCCCTTCGAGTTTGGAATTGCGCAAGTCAGCATCGACCAGCAATGTACGCTTACCCAGTTGCGCAAAGCTTGTGGCTAGCGCGACAGCGGACAGGCTCTTCCCTTCGGCTGGAACGGTCGAGGTGAGCAGCAGCGCTTGAGGTGCGCCGTTGGGCGTCAGGAACACCAGATTGGTGCGCAAGGAACGATACGCTTCACTCGTCTCAGAAGACCGTTCGTTAAGCGTATCGCGCAAATCGTCGATTTGCGCCATCGGAATACCGCCCAACATGGTCAGACCCAATTTGGAGTTTACATCCTGCGGTGTACGCACCGCTTGGCTGAGCACTACGCGCAAATACACCAGACCGCCTGCAATCGCGAGGCTGGCGACCAGCGCGATCAGCATATTCTGGATTATGGATGGCGAGAATGGTTCATCGGGAGCTTCAGCCTCATCAATCAACTTGATGTTATTCTGGCCAGCGCCCGAAGCTTCCAGCTCTTTCAAACGTTGCAGCAGAGCATCATACAATGCGCGATTTGTTTCGACCTCGCGGCTCAGGATGCCATACTGGATCCCCTGATTCTGCTGATTGAGGAACCGTGATTTGATCTGCTCTAGCTGCGCCGTCAAATCACGTTCGCGCAGCGTCGCAGATTGCAGCGATGATGTCGCTTCGGACAGGCGAGAGGACCGCAGTGATGCGACTTCCGCCTCTTTCTGGCGAAGTGCGGGGTAATCTGGGCCGAAATTCTCACGCAAGACCGACAGTTGCGATTCAGCGATAGCGAGCTGAGACACAACCTGATTGTCTGCCGTGCTGTTGGCAACATTGCCAGCAATCACAGATGCTTGCGCTTCGATCCTGTCCGTTATCGCTTCAGCTAACGCCTGATTCAAAGCGTTGAGATCGGCAGCGAGCAATGTCTGCGTGGCCGTGCCAACCCCCTCACCTGCAGCGCCATTGTTCAGCACCAAAATCTCATTGGCGTTCGCGTAATTCACCAGTTCCTGCTCAGACTGGGAAAGCGTGTCGCGTAGTTCTTCTATCTGGCTGCGCAGGAATTCGCGCGCCTCGATATTCGTCCCGAACCGCTTTTCATAGTTGGCGGCGATAAATTCGGACGCCCAAAGATTAGCGACCTCGGCTGAAACCGCAGCAGAAGGGCTGGAAAACACAATGTCGAGCAAGCTGGATTGCTTGATCGGATTGACGCTTAGCTGTTCGAGCAGCAGCTGTTCAAACTCACGCTCCGTCAGCTGTTCTTGATCGTCGATACCGAAAGCTTCGAGAAAATCCGGATCGCGAACGAAATTGCCGGCATCAAGCACCCGTGACGCCATAAATCGCGATTCGAGCAATTCATATTGCGTGTTGAGATATTGCAGCTCCGACACTTGCCCCTGCTGTTCCAGAGGGTCGAGCGCAGTCACATTCGCCGAAAGCTGCGACACTTCGATCCGGGCATTGGCGCGAAATTGGGGCGTGGCCAGCAAAGTTGCGATCAATCCGATCAGCAGACCAAGTGCGATGATCCCGGCGATCCAATACCGCAGAATTTTAGCTTCGGTCAGATAGCGGTCTACATCAATCGCAAACCCATCATCTTCTTCCAGCGGTGGATAGCCACCATTGGCCGAAATGGATTCGGCGGAGCCCGAAACGGGCTGCTGCGCGGATGAGATCATATTCATGGGCCCACCCGATCAAGAAGAATAACCGCCGATGTAAGAATAGGCGCGAATTGCAAAATGTTAGCGAGCCTGCGCGCACCCGGCGAATCACCCACCATTACGATGTCATTGGGAAACAGCGTAGGATCGGAGTAATTGCCCCGCTGAATTGCTCCCAAATTGAAAACACCGATATATCTCTGCCCATCGACGGTGCGCATGACCAGAACGTCATCCAACTTCGCAAAGTCCGCTGTTCCCTGCGCCTGATTGATCACACGAAGCAGCGTCGGACGCCCCACAGCGGGATAAGAACCCGGCATTTCCACCTGTCCTCCTACCGAAATTGACGGCGGAGGGACGGCGGTTGGAATGACGCGAACCTGAGGGTCAAGAAGATATCGTCCGCGCAACCCATCCGCGATCAGCCGCGATGCCTCGCTTGGTGATTTGCCGCCAAGCGGCACGACGCCCAAAAGTGGGAATCCGACATTGCCCTCTTCATCGGTCAAAAAAGTGCCGCTCAACGTTCCCGCGCCAACCACTACGATTTCAAGCGTTTCTTGCGGGCCGATTGTGTAGAAAATTTCGTTCCGCGGTTCGGGCAAGGTTTCAAGGTCGGTAACATCGATACCGGCGGCAGTGCCAAACGACCGATCCGTTGCGCAACCGCCCAACAGCAAAACTGCAATCAAAATTCCAAAAAGTCTGCGACCGACCATATTACTCTTCTCTAACAAAGGTGCTGGCTCTTTACATTCATCATTCGCGAATCCAACTAAGATTATCCCGCAAATGGAGCTATCTGTTCAGCCGCGCGACTATTGCGATACACTGCGGTTTCATACGTAAAACCCAGCAAAAGCCAGATTGTGATCGCCTGAAATGCGGGAATTCTCAAAGGATAGTCGATTGCGCTGGCGCCAATCACGATAGCGATTGCAGTGGCCCAGAACAGCGCGATCGCGCGCTTTGCCCCACCGGCGCGCACGATTCCAAGCAGACCCAACAGCAGCCAGACAAGCAGCGCTGCGGCCAAGGCGACCGCGGGCAAGCCGCCCTCGATTAGCAATTGGGCGAAGTCATTATGCGCATGATTGACAAAGACCGGCAGCAGCAGCGCGGTTGGTTCATAGATGTGATACACCTCTTCAAAAGAACCGAAACCTGTGCCGAATAGCCAATGCGTTGCCATCATGGTCTGCAGTGTGGGCCATAATTGCCAGCGTAAATCCTCGAAGACGCTTTCGCTAAACACGCCTTCCACGCCCGGCGCGTTCTCGCTCATCCCGATCAGCACGACTGGCGCTGCGACGATGATGATCAACCCAGCCGTAAGCTTGCGCTGATTTCGGTTGGCCCATTTCTGCAAGGGCGATGTGTGCCGCTGCCGTTTTGTTGCAGCGTTCGAAGCCTGATTGAAGACGTAGAACATGGCCGCCGAGCTTGCGATAGCGATCAGCGCGGCCAGAATTCCGAAGCGTGACCCGCTGATCATCACAGCAAACAGCACAACCAAATACACAGCGGCGAGCAATATACGAACGCCTTGTCCTTGGCCGCGTATTTCAGCGAATAGTGGTTTATCGAAACCAAGCCGCGCGATCACCAACAGCGTGAGCGAAGAAAATACTGCGGAATGGTTTTCATTCGCGAAGATACCCACGGGGAAGCCTTCATTCGTCGAAGCGTAATAATACAAAGGGCTGCTTTGCCCCGTGACAACTTGAGCGATACCCAAGACGGCGTCGGCAAACCCCAGCATAGCAATCAGCATGAGGATATCGGCGAGACGCAAACGCGCCGCGAGCGCTATAGCCAAAGCGCTGACAGGGACGATGATAGCGGCCAGCGCATTGTAGCTTCGTGTGGGTACCAGCGAGAGCGGGCGCCACATTCCTTCAAGCCCGGTCATCCGATCCAGATCAGCGATGATGTCCCGGTCCGGAAGCGATTGCCAGACAGACGGCGACAACGGGATAAGCTGCAATGCCATCCAAATCGCCAATGCCCCCAAGATGACTACAAGAAACCGGGCGCGCGAAACCTGCTCCACCGTCAGCAAATACAGGGCCGGAATCAAAAACAGCGCCGATAGGGGACGCAAGGCGGCAATTTGCACCGCATCAGGCCGCGAACTGCCGCCAAGCAGCGCAACCGCCAGAGCAAACAGACCAATCATGGCCCACGCCGCTATCGTCGGGCGAGCGTTGTAATTGACCCTATAGGCAGTGTTGGAGGCGACCCCGGCACGCTGCTTTGTGCGCGAATATTGTGTCATCAGTTGCGCTCTTAACCCTATTGCCCGGCACAGTCGAATTGGAGCGAAGAAAGCTTCGTCTGCTCCGTCATCCTTGTTTTGTTTTGCAGGCTTAAAAACTTACGCGAGCCGCTTAGCCGCTTCAACCGTTTAGCGGCCTTCGGGCACGAAATTCGGGCAACAGGAGCGATAACGTTCATTTCATGTCTGCTAATTGAACGATATCGCATGCCAAACTGTCCATGATTGAACCACGCGCAAAGCGGCGCGCAAACTCGGTTCTATCTGGCCGGACAGGGGCGGCAATCAGGCGCTCAATAGCTTGCACCATTGAACCTGAATCGAGCGGGGCAAACACTTCCGCATCAGGCAAGTGTTCTTTGCAGAACTCAGCCGCATAGCCTGCCACCCCAGCCAATATCGGCTTTCGCGTTGCTCCATATTCGAACACTTTTGAAGGCAGCACCTTTCGAAATGCATCAAGGTCGTTGAGGTGTAGAAATAGGATGTCGGCCGCACGATAATGTTCGAGCAGCTCGTTTCTGGGCACTGGGGGCAGCAATTCGACATTTGTCAGTTTTCGCTGTGCAATCTCAGCTTCCAATGCTTTTCGGCGCCCGCCATCGCCGATCATGCGGAAACGCACCTTTTCCGCCAAGCGATCGGCCACTTCAGGTATAATGCGGTGCAGTCCCTGACCCTCCCCCATATTGCCGGCATAAGTTATGATGGGCAGCGGTTCGGCGGGGGTAGGACGGATATCGCCCCGGAAAAAGGGTGCACCAAAATCGGCCGATGCGAAAATGTCGTCGATACCGTTGGTGAACACAGAAACCGGTGTCCCGGGCGCAATCTTTTGAATGTGCGAGACGAAACCTTGTGAGACGACATTGATCCGACTGGCCCGCCTGAAAGCCCGCCGCTCTATTTGGCGGAACAGCGGCAGCAATGTTTTGACCGGACTGCCCGCTAGCAGTTCATCCATATTGTCTGTGAACAGGTCGCGGATATCGAGATAAAGCGGTGCGCGCAGTTTTTGGGCGATCCGCGCACCAAGCCCGGCTGTCATCAGGCGCGAAGACGTTGCAAACACCACATCCCAATGTTTGCCCTGCGTCAGATTGCGCACGCCCATAGCATAGCGCGAATAGGCCGTGGCCTGATCTCTCATCCCGCCCTTATGCTGCGGTAATTCTATGCGGTGGATTTGCAGCCACCCGCGATCCTCATGCGCAGGGGCGTCAGTTTTGAGGCTGGCGTATCTGTTGGGCCGCGTTGTAATCAATGTGACCTCTAAACCCTCATCGCCTTGTGAATTCAACCTCTCCATTGCCTCAATTAAGGCCTGCATTCGAAAGGAGCCCGCGCTCAGATCGGGCGTGAAATAGTTGGACAACATCAGGAGCTTCATCGCGCAGTCCATTGAAACTGATATTCCAGAGTGTGCGGAATGTTGCCTTCGTACCGCGCACCAATCGCCATGGAATCGCGGCTGATGCCAAATTGCGGATGCCATGTTGTTGGTATGGTCTCCAACACGACGCCTTGCGCGGTAACGCCCGCTAAGAGCTGTCCGTCTGGGCCGAACAATTCGCACCGCCTATCATGCGTGAGCTGCGGACTTATACCTGGGGCAAGCCGGAAATACGCCTCCAGCAGATGATGCCCGCTCCCGGTCACCGTATCGATGACGGTCAACGCGTCCGCTTCCATTCGCCATTCGCGGTGGTGAATAGGTTTCCCTGGCAGATGTGCGTATCCATCATGCGATCCGCGCACCATCATGCCCGTTTCGGTTTCTTCTGTTTGGACATCAAAACACCGCGCACGGCGTCCGGTTCTGAAACCCGCCCAAACCTCTGAGGAATCTGCGCCATCTATAACAAGCGCCGAATGCGCCGCGGTGCCGCGCTGCCGCTCTCGTTCCGATCCAAGACCGTAAACCGATGTGCCCGAATTGACAATCAAGCGCTCACCATCGAGCGACAATTCAAAACTGAGCGTGTCAGCATGGGCGTGACCGGGTAGATAAATCGGCCCAACCTGCGCCACGTCACCAAACACAACCGCGCGCGCATTGGCCATTCGGAAATAACCAGATGGGGCACTATGGCGAAGACCGCCGCCCATTTGCTCTGGCTCAGCACCCACCGTCTCAAAGCCAAGAGCAGCCGCATATCGATATAAATCCGTATTTTCGGGAGCCACACCCCACGCAGCATCGTTGAAAAATGCAATCCGCCGATCAGGGTGGCTCATCAGGGCCAACCAGTCGAGCATTGTGGGCACGGGCTCAGAAAATTCGCCACTTAGGTTCATTTTACCAAAGCCACGCGCCACATTGGCGAGGTCCAACATATCTTCCAGCGCAAGCGCATGATACATCGGGCTCAGTTCGAATTGCGCACCGTCGGACAATATCTGTTCAGGAATTTCACGGCGCAGGATATCAAGGCCCAGATCAAGCCATGCCTTGGCCTCGTCCCCGTCAAAAAACAGCCCGGCAAAAACAAGCGCTTTAGCGTTCACGAAAAGGTGATTGCCGCGAATGTGCCATTCCAGACGCTTCGTCAGCCACCGGGTTTGAGTCGCCAGTGAACCCCGCGCGCTGTGATCGAGCGTGTTTCCAGCCAGCGCCCATTTGATCCAGTTCACTATCCGCAACGAGGTAGGATAGGGCTCCCAACCCGATCCGACTGGTGGCGGATTGCTGGCAATCCATTCGGCAATAAGAGCTTTGTGCCATTCATGGCGCTGGGCTGTATCACGGGCGTTTAGATCGTCGAAATAATGCTGATTATAACGCCACAGTTTGGCAAGGTTAGGATCGTCCCAGCCGTGTTCGGCCAGCTCTGCCTCTTCATTTAAGAAACGAAAGCGCGTGGGGCCAGTAAGACTGGGTTCGCGGCAAGGTGGAGCCTGCCAGACCCCATCCCGCTCGGCCAGCGAAGGAGCAGGAGCCAGATCAAGGCGCGGCTTTGCCAACCGAAACCGCACGCGCCCGAAAATCTGCACGGGGGTCAGATGCCGAACGGTGCGCCACAATCGGGCGATTTCGCCAAATTTGGAGATGGGGCGGGTTTGCTGCACGTTGTTGCTCTACAGGGTCAGTCCCTGAGCGAGCCCGCAATTTCAATAGAAATACGGCTTATTTCAAACAGTTCATTCACCGGGATCGCCGGAGCGCCAGAGCCGCGCACAGCATCCATAAATGCCTGCGCACAGGCCGCCTGCCCTTTATCCTGCTTCCACAATTTCGAACCCTTGGCACCCGGCCATCCATGAGCTTTTAACCGCAAGAAATTATCGAGCTGAAGAACGCGGCCTGCAGCGAAAACCTCCAACCGTTCCTTGGGAACTGCGCTGTGGCCATTCGCGAGGTAGTTGATCACGCCGATGGAGCCATCTGCAAATTGCAGGGAGATCAACGCTTTATCATCTGTGACCGCAATCGCGGGATGCGCGCCCAAAGATTGCGCGTGGTGCGATGTGATCGGGGCCCCTGCCAAATGGCGCAGAAGGTCGATAAAGTGACACCCTTCTCCCACAATACGCCCGCCACCTACGGCGGGGTCCTGCGTCCAGTGATCGGGGGGAATATCGCCGGCATTGATCGTCATGATAAACGCTTTGGGCTGGTCGACCTTTTCCAAGAGGCTTTTCATCTGCACGATATGAGGCGCGTATCGGCGGTTAAAACCGATCATCAATTGCTGGTCTGGACGCGCGGCTTTTTCAGCCTCAATCGCGTCCACTTCATCCAAAGTCAGGCACAATGGCTTTTCGCAGAAGACGTGTTTACCCGCCTGCAAAGCGGCGATCACCTGATTGGCATGCGCGTCATGACGCGTGGCGATCACAACCGTGTCGACCGTGTCATCCTCCAGCGCATCCTTCGCATCGGTCGAAGCATGCTGAAACCCGAATTTCTTGCCTGAATGCACCGCACTGATGCCGCCAGAGCTGACGACAATCGCCAGTTCAGCGCCAGCCGCTTCGAATGCAGGGATCAGGACGCGGCCTGCATAATTGCCCGCCCCAAGAAAAGCGACGCGGCCCTTGCTGGCGGCAGCTGCGCCGCTCGCCGCACCTTGGTGTAATGCGACTTTACGCTCCTTGTCAGGGCGCGCGATGTCTTGGGTGTCAGGATAGTTGATCAGGATGCCCATCGACGGTTCCTGCGATGTCAGCAGATCCATTGCCTCAGCGGCCTGCTGCACATCATAACGATGCGTGATCAACGGCGTCACATCGAGCGCGCCGGACGCCATCAGATCCAGCACAGCTTCGAAATTGCGCTGTTCTGTCCAGCGGACGAAGCCAATCGGATAGTCCTGCCCCCCGTCCTCGTAATTGGGATCATAGCGGCCCGGGCCATAGGAACAGCTGACCTGAAACGTCAGTTCCTTTTCATAAAAATCATCGCGCATCAGGTTCAACCCGACGACACCAACCAGCACGATCCGTCCGCGCTTGCGGCACATTTGCGCAGCCTGATGCATCGGTTCATCGCTGTCGGTCGCGGCGGTGATGATAACCGCATCAACACCATGCCCGCGCGAAAACCCAGCCGCCGCGGCAAGCACATCTTCGCCCTGACCCGGATTGACTGTTTCAGCGCCAAATTGCCGGGCCAGCGCCAGCCGGTTTTCATCGAAATCAATGCCAAGAACGCGGCACCCATGCGCGCGCAGCATTTGCACCGCCATCAGACCGATGACGCCAAGCCCGGTGACGACAATGCATTCGCCCAAGGTGGGGTTGGCAAGGCGAATGCCCTGAAGGCCAATCGCCCCCAGAACCGTAAAGCTCGCCTCTTCCGACGACACCGCATCGGGTATTTTTGCGCACAAATTTTTTGGCACGGTGACATATTCGGCGTGTTTGCCATTAGAAACAACGCGATCCCCGGCTGCGAAACCGTCCACCCCTTTCCCCGTTTCAACCACGGTGCCGACATTGCAATATCCAAGCGCCAGCGGCTGATCCAGCTTGCTTTTGACAGCACCATAGGTCGCCGCGATGCCATCGGAGCGGGCTTTATCCAGCACCATTCTGACTTTGTCAGGTTGCTGGCGTGCCTTTGAAATCCAGCCAGATTTCCCAAACTTGACCAGCATTCGTTCCGTGCCCGCAGACACCAAAGTTGTTTCTGTGCCGATCAGCAGATTACCCGCGCCCGCGCGCGGGATCGGTACGTCTTCGAGCTTGGTCGAGCCATCTCTTAGCGATTGCAGGACTTGTTTCATCAATGGACCCTTGATTTTGATATGGTGTCTTAGATGCGATTGCCGGTTATTCCGGTGCCTCTAGAATGACCTCGCGGCGCTCTTCATGCGCCTCACGGATTTTCAGGAATAGCTCAGCCGATGCGACGACGTGCTTTAGGTCTGCCGCATTGCCCGATTGGCCGCGCCTGGTCCCATCAAAACTGTTCACAATATTCGCCTTGTGACCATGATCGCGCCGCAGGCTGGAAAAGCTGTCACGCGCAGCGCCGCGTACGATGGAAACGGATTTGAAATCCTTGATCTCTGCCAGTAAATCGCCGCGATGGAGGTTCAAAATTTCGCGGACCCCTTCGAATGTGTGGCCTTTGGCAGAAAATGTCAGCGCCGCCATCGATCCATCGGCAAACTCTATCGAAGTGACGAAATCGGACTTCGAACCGGCAGGCGAACAGGGCACAATCCGGCAAGGAAAGGCATTGTCGATGCCAACGATTTCCAGCGTCAAATCGCTCCAATGGCAAAGGTTGCCTAGGATGCGTCCGCCTTCCGCCTCGTCGAAATACCAGTGCCCGTCGGCGATTTCATGCCCGGCGATGAACCAGTTGACCATGACAGGCCCCTGTTCTTTTGCCAGTTCAGTCCGAAGACGTGCAAAGTGATCGGACCGGGGGCGGTTAAAGCCAAGATAGACATTGCGGTCCGGATTGCGCTGCATCGCCTCTTTCAAAGCCTGCAATTGTTCATCGGTGACGACATGCGGCTTTTCAATATGCACATCTTTGCCGGCATCCAGCGCGGCGACCGCATAGGTCGCATGAGTCGCATGGTTGGAGGCGATGAACACCAGATCAATTTGGGGATCATCAATAATGTCCTGCGGATCAGTTGTCGCATAGGCTGCCTTGTACCGGGTAACCAGAGACCGCGCACGCGCCGCATCGACGTCCATTGCGCCGCGGATGCAGCCCTTCTCAATCTGTTCAAGGTAATACGCGATATTGGAATAGCTGAACGACCCGCACCCCATGATGCCAATCGTGCGCGTTTCGGCATCGGGGTTTTTGCAGGCAGGATTGTCCCACCGGGCCGCGTCAAAGCCGGTAGTGGCGACCATATGGTATTGCCCGCGAACCTTGCCCAAAGTTCGGCTGACGCCATACAATTCAAAGTATCGGAAAAGTTTGCGCAGCCGAAAAGCCAGCGATTTTTCCATATATGATTCAGTTGCCATCGTTATTCTTCTGTATGCGTGCCAATGCCAAAAGCATAGTGAATCTGCGCCACTTCTGCGCCACTATGGTGTCACTTTGGCTCTGATATCCGGATGCGCATTGTGTCTTGCAGCGCATCCGGTGTTTTGATTTTCAAACTCCAGCAATTGGCCATCTTCCCGTAATCGGGGCTGAACTGTTCCTTGCTGTAGGTGAGTTGCGCATTCTCAGGCGCGTCGATGTGTGCGCATAAAGTTGCGCTGCTCGATTGCAATAGAAGTCTTGCCCCATTGGCCGGAACCCATTGTTCGTGTGCCATATCTGCAATTTGCCAAGCCGGGTCCAGCAGCCAAAGCATTCGAACCTGATCGGGTGCATCGAATCGCCAGGAATCCCGGATTTCAAGAACGCCATCAATGATCGAAAGACTGCGTTCGGCCTCCATATGCATCTTGGCAGTCCGATCCAGCCGCGCTTTGAGCATCGTGTCCCCGCGCTCAGTCAACATCGCCGTCGGCGCACCGCGCATCGTGGCGTTGATCGAACCAGCTTGGGGCAGATGGCGCTCTCTTGTGCCAGGAATAGGCGAATTGTGCCTCGACGACAGGATAAACGCTGTTCGCAAAGCCGGGTCCAGAGTGTAGGAATGACAGCCCGCATCCACGATCAAACGCTGACCGGCAAAACTGACGCACACAGACAGCGCATCGTCATGATCGTGCGCTGCACGCCCCTCCAGCCCTATCGGCCCAGTTTTGATAGTCGCCCGAAAACTGCCGTCTGAGATCGTGCCGAAACCGCTGCGATCCCCCGAACCACTGCGAGTATTTCTCGGAAAGAACGCGTCAGTGCCTGCTAGAGCAGACAGGAAGGAATGGAGGTCGGTCGCCGCCGCCGCATCAGCCTTGCAAATCCGTGCATCGACTTGCTGAGCAGATTCCAGAAACCACAAGACAAAGCCGCTGTCCTGATCGCCAAATACCGGCAATCTGCCTGCATCATCAGCGATTTGCGCCATGAACGCCGCAGCCCGATCAATCACACGGGTAAGAATTGCCACCGATTTGGACTGAATTCGCAGAGCGATTGCAAAGGGAATTGCGACGATATCGTAGGTCAGCCTGTGATAGACCGTCGCACGCTCTATGTGGCACCCGCCGTTTTCGAATTGGTCATCGGCAGCATGCGCGAAATGCAGCAGAGCGCACTCCAATTCCGCAGATGCCAGACCATCGAGCGCGGCGTGGAGCACCACCTCTCCCATCAAATCGGTCAGGTAGTGATTGCCAGGTACATCGCTGACTTCAGGAAAACGGGCGAGGTAGGTCTGATGCGCGCGCAGGATCGAACAGATCTGGTCCAGCTCTCGATCCGACAACAAATGCGCCAGCGCAGCTGAAGCCATGGCAATATTGGTAGCGCGGATCGCAACCTCCATCCCACAGGTCCAATTGACACCATATCCAGCCTGGTTGGCCTCAGCCCAGTCATCCAATGTGGCCAGAAGCTGCTCCTTAATCTGAAATTGCTCTTCGCCGTCCGCACCGATGGCGGCTTCAGCAAACCAGATAAGCCATTGCAGCCTGCTAAATTCCCACGGGATTTTTACATCTGCGCGAATGGAGGGGGCAAGGAAATCGCAATTGGCAAAGTAATCAGCCGACCAGCAATAGCCATGCAGCGGGTCGCACAACCATGCCTTGCCGCTTGGCTTTGGCAGATTGCCGTAGCCAAGGACCGGGAAATCGTCACTTTGCGCGCATTCCAAACGCCGATGTGACCGTGCGGGTCTGGTCTGGTCGGTCTGGGCCGATTGCTTTAGGGCATCAGCGCATAACATCCCGAATGCTTTTAAGTTTTTGCGCGTCTCGGCGCGTGTTTGCGGCCAGCCGGACACCGCATATCTGGGCCATTGCACATAGGGGTGCGCCTTTTGCCACGCTTTGCCCGCTGACTTACGGACACCAGCCTCTGACAGACGCCGGGCAAGGTATGCGATCCTTTCAATCATTGCATTAATCGAGGCGGGGCGCAGCGCTATCATTCGCGATGGCATCGACCATCGCTGCCTGCGCGTCCTTCCACGCATAACGATCCTCAAAAGCCTTTCGCGCAGAAGCGCACATGCCTTCATAGACGCCGCTGTCATCGCGCATGATCGCTCTGATCCGATCAACCGCCGATGTGTTGATCTCGGAATAAGGAACAGAGACAAGGCAGTCATATTCGCTGAGCGACTGTGTGATCACCATTTCGCTATTCACCAAAGTCGGGCGACCACACGACAAAGCTTCGGAGAGTTTGTTGGATGCGGCAAAACGGTTGATCGGGCGGATTGGATCATACAGCGCCGTTACCCAATGCGCCTGCGCCGTTTCCGCCATGATTTCATCATGCGTGATAAATCCGAGATAGCGTGTGCGCGGCGTCGCGTTGATTTTCTCCACCAATTCTGGAGATCCTTCGCCCGCGAGTGTGAGTTCGAAATCGTCGTGGTCGCGTACCAGTTGCAGCAATTGTGAAATCCCGCGCCCCTTATCCAGCCACCCGCCAAAGAACAGCTTGATCGGTGAACGCTGGGCATTAGGCGGCAAAACGCCGCGATCCGCAGGAGTGTTGCGCACGATCCGCACTTTGCTGCGGCTCCAAGATGGCAGCATGTCGCGCCGAAATTCCTCTGGCACCAGCGCGACGCTGGACAGGCGCACTGCTATCCCCTCGAAGATATTGAGCACTGACTGCGCCGCTTCAGGGATGCTGTATCGCTGCGCCAGATTATCATGAATATTGTAAATCAGCCGCGCGCCAGAGACCCAGCGATATACTATCCCCGCCGGCATGGTTTCAATATCGGAGCAATGGACAAGGGCCGGCTTGTTGCGGCGCAGTTCCTGCCACAGGGACCAATTGTAGCCCAAGACAGAACGCAGATAGAGCCAGCCAGAACTCCCGTTGAGCAAGGGGAAGAACGGCCCAATGCGGCGCACGTTGTGCCCGGCATAGACCTCCTCATCGGCCAGCCCCTCTTCGCGCCGGCCCGAAAGAAACACCGGATCATATCCCAGCGTCTTAGCCTCATCCATCATCCGCGATACACGCGGGATTGGGCGGCTTCCAAGGCGTGCGAACACCGCCGGTTTGGAGCGCGATGGTTGGGCGTTATTCTGGCGTGATGCGGTCATGGGAGTGATGCGGTCCGATAGTGAACTTGGCGAATGTGTTGCGGCATTTGGCGTTTGGCGCCGCAAAAAACACTAGGCCCCGTGCCCAGCAGCGAAAGCAGCGTGGTTGTGAACCGGCGCAGGCCGGTTCGGCTGCGGTGCAGACTTTCTCTTTTCGAGCAATTTTGCCCCCGCAAACACGATGAGCGCCGCCGCACCGCCATAAAGCAGAAAGCCAAACGGAGAATATATCTGCACCAACCCCAAGGCGAGAGTCGCCTTGATGCCAAACGCCAGCGGCGAACGCATACGTGCAAGCTGACAATCAAAGTAGTTTAGGAAAAATGCGTAGAGAATTGGAAAGACAATCAACCCGCCCCAGCCCCAGTTAACCCAGATATCGGCGGGCATGCCAAGAACCGAATTGCCCTCAATCGACCCGCCAAGATAGGAGTGAATGAGGTTGGATAAAGTGATCCCCTGATACCCAGGAAGAGCCCCGCGCAGATCAGTCAGCCAATATTCGCCGTTTGACGCCTGAAGATTCGACCACAACTCATACGAAAGAATGTTTTCACGCGGAACGGTGAGCACGACGCGATCAAACAGATTGCTAACGACGCTGAAAACGAGTTCGAATGGCGATGCAGCCGCATCGACCCGACCGAGCAAGACAGTTGAAAAACCATAGAGGAGCAGCGCCAGCACGCCAAAGATCAAGGCTTTGTTACGACCGGATTTCGAAACCCGTGCAAATTTCCGGCCACGGCCAGTGTGTCCGCCCTGAGCAAGACGAAAGGCGATAAATAAGGTGACGCAAAACAGGAAAAGGCTCGACCGAATTCCTGTCAGCAACATCGCCACAAATACACTTAAACCGACCAGAAGAATGAACGCTATGCGCTTCCCCGTCAGCGGCTTGCGGGTTGCAATGACCATGATGGCGCTGAAAAGGATCGGTGCGAAAATATCGCGGAATTGTTTGACATATCCAGGTGCAAAATAACCCTCTGTGCTGTTGGTGATCGCCTTACGAGCACCCAGAGACATCGCCAAATCCCCCCGATATCAGATCAGACAGGCTTGGGATTAAGGCCGCTACCCCCGCATTGCCGAGCACTTGCCACGAGAATCCCAGACACACGAAACCGCAGAAGGCCAACCCGGCATAGATCAGCACCTCCTCGCCCCTGCCCAACGCAAACCGCTGTAGATTTTGATGAGCGTAACTCTGCGGGTACTTTCTGGCTAAAAAGATCGCGGACAAGCCAAAACCGACACACAATGAGATGAATGCTCCGATGCCGAGCAGCAGCACCTCATTCGCGTTTCTGAGAACACCCTCCATCGCAAACACGCCCGCGCCGATAACATAGGTCATCATTCCGCCGACTGCGAAATCGGGAAGATAGAGGCCCGAACGCTTCATTCCCGGTCGCGTCGTCACATAGAACGCAAACGCGCCAAACAGGAGGAAACCAATAAGCAGCTCGTTCAACGCGCTTCTCCTTCCTGCCGCTTAGCCAAGCGATATTTTTGACGGAAGTTCATGACGCGGGCCTCATCGTAAAAATCATCACAGTCGCGATCGCCTGAACAACGATCATGCCGGTCGCACCCGCGACCAAGAGCAACGGAATGCCAGCCGCAGCGTCATAGCTCAACAGGCCCGCAATTGCCGCCAACCCGCCGATATATGCAGCGCTTTCAAACCATGGAGCCGGAGTAAACTTGAAGATATTCGCGGCCGTCATAGCAAAGAAAAATCCCGTGCTCGCCATTAAGGTGAGCAGCGCCATTCGCAGATGCTCATCGGATTGGATACCGAAGACCATGCCCATAACGATGTCAGAGAACAAAAAGAAAAATCCTTCGAGCAATACGAAGATAACCAACATTTCAAGCGCCAGCATCGCGGTGTTGCGTAAAGTTGCACCAGACTGGCCGATGATCGGGCCCCAGCGCAGCCAGACCGCGTAATAGGCCATGCCCACAAATGTCGAAACCGAAAGCGCGGCAGCAGCGGCACCGGCGAGTTCCTGATCCCCGATCAATGTAAGCGCAATCCGCGGCGAAGTGGTCAGGAATGCGCATATGATTTGCGCCGTCAGAAACGCTGCAGTGCTAGCCGCCAGTTTCCAAAGCCGCGATGCTGGAAACCTTGCAGGTCCTGCGGCGCCTTTGAGACGCGTGGCGATTTGCCACCACGCGATGACCGCATAGACCACGCCCGCTCCCACAAGCGCTGAATAGGGCGACACACTATCCATCAAATAGGCCACAACGAAGGAAAGCGCGACAAGCAAAAGCTTTGCAAGTGACCCGCCAAGATAGGCGTAGAGATGCGTTTGCGAACTCTGTTCGACCTGATCAATCCCCAACACAAGATCAAGGCCAGCGTCGCCAACTCGCAACGCAACAACCGCGAAAACCAGCAATGGCGGTGCACCCAGAACGACACCCGCAACAAGAATGGCAAAGATCATCGCGACAGTTGTGACCAACCGCAGCGCCACATATTCGGCTGTTTCAAAATCAGCGAAGCGATCAATCAGAAGCCGTGATCTCAGGCTTAGTAACATGACGCTGAGTGCGAGCGCAGACACACCCACGAGCACCGTGAAATCCGCCAGAGCGGGCAAACCTACGACACGCGCAAGATACACAGAGATCACAATAATGGGCAACGCCGCGATCACCTGCGCGACGATACCCAGCATCTGAGCACGTGCAGCGGAAAGGAGGGTGCTTAGCGACATTATCCTACGGCTGTTTTGAATAAAAAACGAAATCGCAGGCGAGATATTGGGCCGGCTCACCCGCCGTAAACGCAGCCAGTACTTCTGTCTGCGGAAACAGGCCTCTGCATTGCGATGGGCCGCTCATTTTATAGACCGCGAGGAAGCCATCTTTCTCCTTACGGCCCGGTTGGACAGAAGACAGGACGCGTGCACGAAGACGATTCGCCCCCAATCTCTGGCTTGCACCACATTCATAGCCCGACAGCGTCGATCACGACACCTTCAGGGCGCGGCATATTTAAGAATGCGCGGTGTTTTACGAGGTAGACGTGAATGTCAGCATCTTTGATTGCGGTTTCTAAAGGAACCAGCATCGCGGTGGCGCCTATTTCTGGCGCTGCATCAATATTCGGCTCCACAACCAGCAGCGGGCCGGACAAAGCGGCGGCGCAATCGCGCGCAATTT
>CAWBJN010000009.1:0-13650 GCA_963789155.1 uncultured Alphaproteobacteria bacterium
AAAAGCAAAGGTAATGAAAAATGCGGTGTTGTTGAGGGGAACGTTACTGCGATAGCCATCTTTGGACTCCAGTTGTCATAGTATTGATACTAAGTGGCGGGCTCTCGATTGGCCGTATGTGCCAAATTGGCGAACCCACAAGGAACCCGCTCCGTGATCCGACACAAGGTTCGCGCGGTCGTTTGATGAAAGCACGAAGCGAGCTTCATTCACCGACCAAGCAACCAAAGGCGAGTCGCTTGGTCCGTAGCTGACAGTGTACAATTCTTGCTCTTCAACCAGCGGAACATCATTGCCGTCTGCCCAAGCCCATTGGCCACGAGCTCGCCGCGTCCAACAAACCTGCCACGATTCATCCGCAAGAATACTTAACTTCGGATGCACCGGGCTGGGTGGGCGAAGTGATAGACCTGCATTTTGAAGCTCGGCGAAAACCGCTTCATCATCGCCGCGACCAATCGCAGCGATTCTTGTGTTGGATGCAGAGGAGACTTGGGTTGTATCAAGCGCTGTAAGCCGGTCGTCGAGCAAAACCGCCAAAGTACCGATATCGTGGCCATCCGCCGCGGCTTCCTCTGTCCCAGCTCTTCCGCGAAGAAGACCGCTCAGCTTCCAACGCTGCGAATCTATGAGATCAGCTTGCAAAAATTGGACAATCTCGTTCCCAATCAAGAGCCGATTAGCCCCCATCGCTAAGCCGGAAACATCTGTGCTCTCAAAGAAAAGGTCAGTCGCTGGAAGAGCGATTTCGAGATAGGCGTTCGGCTCAAGTTGATTGCAAGCTGAGCTTCCCATAGATAAGGTAAGCGATCCAAAAACCGCCCGGCGGCTGCTCGCCGTGCCAAGGGCGGTAAGTGCTGACCCCTGCTCGACAAAAAGAGAGGCGCCTCGCCATCCTGCACTTTGCGCAGATGCGACCGCGAATATCACCGGACTGGAAGTATTCGCAGAATCAAAGGGAGGCAATTCGATCGCGCGAAGCAATGTTGGCGGAGTAGATATGTCGATAGGTGTATTTGCAGTTCCTGCATCGCTTGGCACAACCGCACCAAGTTCGGGTGCAAGCCTCTCTAAGATGAGTTCAATTCCGCGATCGAACCATTCCCAACTTTTTATGACCCAGAAGCCGCTGGTCTCTGAAATTTTGACTACACTGCCTGGCCCAATCTGAGGATTAAGCTCACCGATTCGCCAGACAATTTGCTCATCAAGCCACCTTGAACGGTGCGCGTTCGAGTTCGCGAGTTGGCGCGCGCCGCTTGACGTCAATGCAGCGGGCAGATCAATTATCGTTTCTCGCCCTTTTGAGCGAAGCCCCAAGGCTCTTTGCACGCCCGGCTGGTAGTCACGGTCTTCGTCGTAATATCTCAGCGCCAAAGGTTCTCTGCCGCTGCTTCCACCGCGCTGTTTGTTCCGCTCTTCTGCGTCGTCGCTATTTCTGGTCGACAATTGCTCTGGCAAAACCGGCACCAAATTCGGTAGAATATTTGTGGATGCGAATCTCAGGCCTTCTTCGGTTGTCACGCAGCTGAGAGGGAATACCCCGTCGATGGCAGCAAGCGTTGAACCCAATGAACCGCCCTCGTCAGAAAACCCGCGCGCGTTTTCCAAGATCACATCGCCTGAGACGTGAGCGCTTTGTGGTACGAGTTGCCCAAGTGAGATCATGTCATCCTGAGGGGCAAATATTTCGAAGTTCAGCGCCGGTATCCGATTTCCGAAATCTGCGAGTTGTAAATCTTCAAATACGACATAAGCACAATCACGAAACGCCGGTGCCTGGGTGCCGCGATCAGCCGCGATTAGAGGGTCGACTGGATTGTCGCCGGTGCCGGGATAAGTTCGCATTTCTCCTTCGACCTTAAGGTCGCCGTTTACCCCGCGCAGCAGATTGCCATCTGCCCAAATCCGGCCAATCCTGTCGATGGGTGTGCTAGCAAGCGCGACCGCAAAGGAAGCCGAATAGGAGTAGGACTTGGTTGAGGGCTTGCCCTTACCACCGCCTTCCTTCGAAGTTGATTCGATGAGTTCGGTTGACCAAATGACAGAACCCGCGACGCGCATTCGGCCAAAATGGCGCGGCATGGGTTGCCCATAGCTTGATGTAGTGACTGATAGTTCGCGCAGCCGCGGGCCTTCTCGGCTTGCACCTCCAAATATGGCGGCATCGGCCTGCCTGCCTATGAGCGCGCCAATTGAGCCCCCAATCGGCCCGCCAACAGCGGTGCCGACGGCGGTAAGAATTAGAGTAGCCACGAGGCTCTCCTCCTAATTTGTTAAAGCAATCGCCAATGAGCGAGCGGGCGTTGCGGGAATGACATTGGTTGGCGAACCACTTTGCGAAGTCCTGCATGAGCATGAACTGCCATGCCCGCACTTTCACAGATCACGAGATGGTGTTGAGCGGGTCCGGGTCGAACCATCACCACGTCGCCCGGCCGCACCGGCCCGGAGACTGGGTAAAGGCCGCAAATCGCGGCGGTTTCTTGCCAGCCACGGGTATCTACATTTCGGATCCTGTATCCTTCTGGCGATACCGGATTTCGACCAATTGCTAACAAGCTTGCATGGACCAGCCCGACACAGTCCAATCCAGTTACGTCATCACGTCCATGCAAACGAAACCGAGTGCCAATGAATGTTGCGGCGGCCTTGGCTAATTGGTCGCCTGGCGTGTTTGCGATGTTCACCCTGAACCTTGGCCGTAACGTGCGAGCAAATCATTGCCCGGAAGAAACGGCTCTCCGCGAAAGTTCACCGCATTGGCGAACCGATTTGAACAAGTTTGGATTGTGTGGTCGCAACCTTCACGCAGTTCCGCAGGCGTTCCCGTCGCGATCTCGTCACTCAAAGGTCGGTCAAGAGTGAGCCAGTTCTCATTTGCGCTGATGATTCCAAACGCCATTCCAGTCTGTGGCCCATCCAGAAAACGAAGATTTCCATCGACAAAATCAGCGCCAGTTAAATCGCCAAATTGTACGCGATTGAGGTCCAAATCGAATGCTCTTAGCGTAACGCCTGACGTGAACTTGTTTGCTGATAACCCGCAACCAGGGCCGCAAAAGGTCGCTCGACAAGTCGGGCTTGTGCGTGGGACCAAATCTTCCTCAAGTATCTGTTTTGCAGATCGCAGTTCGGCTGAGAAGCTGCGCCGATCATCCTCGATTCTACCTAGTGTCCCGGAATACATTGTGTGGTTTTCGAGCGTTTTCCAATCAACAATCCCGATTTCAATCGCTGCGTTATCGAATAATCCCGCGGCAAGGTCAGCTTCACGGATTGAGTCATGGCTTAAAGCGCCGTCCACCCCGGCGCTGTCTTCCGTCAGGTCGGAGGTCATTCTGATAGCGGCTGGGACCATACCTGGTGCGGCGCGGTGCTTGATCCCGCCAAATGACAAATTCCGATCGTGACTTGTAAAGCCAAAGGCAATGCCATCACGGCGGAAAATACGCCAGAACGTGGCAGCTGTATCTAGCTCCTTGTCAAAGAAGATGCGCATCAGAGATCTTCCCTCAATTCAATCAAGGGAATGCTTGGGGCCTCACCAGCTTCAAAATTGACACCGGAAATATCGATCCGATCCTCGGCAAAACGAACGGGCACGTCAAAGAGAAAACCAGCTCGAACCTCCGCGCCATTTGCTGGTGCTTGTGCAAGCGATAGCAGGCCAGTCGGGCTAAGTGTCCAATCGAGAAATGGGCTCCCGGCAACGCTGACAAGGAGTGTTTCCACTCGCGGACGGGTGATGGGCCGTTCCTGCGGGTCTGGTCCGGGGCCGTAAGATTTGATGAGCTGAAAATCGGCGCGTTGGCCATCGCCTATCCCGATCAATTGATCGACCATTGTCGGCCCGCCCGTCATGCCATTTGAGCTATGATCGAAAGGGTCACTGATCCGAAAGCCAATTGCAGCTCCGCGCCGCGCTCGGAAAAAAGCGATCAATTCTGATAATTCGGCTTCCGAGCGAATGCCGGGACCGACATCAAAATGCACACGCGCATCAGACCAAAGTGAGTTGCGCCGTTCATGGCCAGAGGCAGTGACAGAAATGGAGGTCGAAAATTCCGGAGCAACAGCGGTGCTGCGGCCGAGCGGAAAGGGGTAGAGCACGTCGTCAAAGGCTTCCATGAGATCCTCTCCTGTTGAAGGTAAACGCGTGTATCCATCACGATTTATTTGGGGTTGGGCCCAAACATAGCGGCGGGGCACGCGTCGCCTCGCAGCTTCGTCTATTCCGGCGTCTATCCTCGACCAAGACTGCTCTGCATCCGCTGGATCAAGGACAAATCCGGCCAAGTAATCTTGATCCTCGACCGGATACTGCAAATGCGCATCAACAAACGTGTATGCAGCACGCCGCAAGGCATCGGCCCCGCCAGTCAACCAATCATAGTCCTCGACTTGAAGGCGATCAAAGGCGGGTTTGGCCCAGCCAATCGGCAGATTAGCGCGGTAAAGTTCGGGCATCTGCGGGTTAAGAATTGTAGGTGTGAACGCGAGCAGTAAAACTTCCGCGCTTCCGTCCGTGGCCGCGCGGACATCAGCCGTTAGTTCAGCGGTCGACCGCGCTAGCAGAGCGCCGGCGTCGTCAAGAAGGGTAATTTCGGCAGCGCTAAGAGGCTGCCGCAGATCGGCGATCTCTGGTGGCGCGCCCCCAAACGCAGCACGTGCAGCATCATCGTAAAGACAGATTTGGCCGTCAGCAGTGGTCCACCACCATGGCTCGCCGATTTGAAAGCGAACGGGCTGGTTAGAAGCTTTGAGCAGGCCGACGAACTGAATCGCACTCGCGCTGAGCCATGCCATGGCTTCACTATTTGCAGGCGATAACAGCGACGACGGTGGAACCCACCCGGTTAGCGCGGGCGCGCCGCTCGCAGTGCGCTGTTTCCACGGCTCCGGGCAAAACGCATTGAACAATTCATAGGAAATCGACACGATTACTTCGAGATTATTAGCCCTCGCAGCTTCGAAAAAATTCGCGTGCCATTGGCTAGCCGGTTGGCAAAGTTCGCCGTTCTCTACAGCCAATAATGATCCTGCTTGGCGCGAAAGCCGCATAAAGTGGCTCATCCCGACATAATGTACGACGTCCTCACGATAACCCAGCCCGATCAGCCCGCGTAGCAGCCGTGCTGGTGTCTGGTCGTAGCCATCGTCGTATGCCGTAGCGATACGTTCGCCGTGAATTGGCAGCCGCACATCGCCAATTTCCAATATGCCGTGGAGGCCGTCCGTGATGATTCGGGAGACCGTCACGCGCCCATTAAAGCGCTGCGCCAATGGTGCTGTGCTCCCTGCCACATAATCTGGCGCGACAAGTGAAATGAACATCCGATCTATGTCACCGGGATGGATTGGCGTGCCGGGCAAGACAAACCCGCTGGCTAGCTCTGAAAAGGGCAGTTCGATTCTGGCGTCGGTTGGTGTGCCAGTGGCGTAGTTCCAGAGCCGTACAAACCAAGTTTGCGCGTTTCCTGCAGCATCCCGCCCCTCAATCGTGAGTGTCGGTCCATTGATTCCGTCGAGCGGGATCACACCGTTCGACTGCCAACGAAAGCTCAGAATGGTATTTGAATAATCCCGGTTCGTTTCATACGCGAGCAGCGGATGGTCCAGGCTGTCCACGCTGTCCCAGATCAACCCGACCAATTCGCCTTCATGATGAAGTTCAATATCGATCTGCATGCTGTCGGCGCTGGTCGTGATCACCGACGCCATTGCGGGCCGCGGGAAATTGACCGTCCAAAAGCGTGGATCAAACCTTTGAATGAAGCTCGATTCTTGCGCGCGGCGTTCGCGTGCTAGCCAAAATGCCATGCTCGTCTTCCTATTGATTAGCGTTCTTGAAGTGCGCGGCGGACGGCGCTTGCGACTTGCCGCGATGAACGCTGCATCGCGGTGGGGGCAGCGGTCCCTTTCGGGGCCGCAAGTTGAATGGCCACGCGCACGTCCCGTCCCGGCGAGGTAGCACCGCCATTTGCAGCGATCTTCCCGGCGCTTGTCGGAACGAACAATTCGGGGCCGTTTTCACCCACGATATAGCCTCGGCCTGGCGCAACTGGACCTCCTGTTGCGCGGCCTGGCAATCCAAGCAGGGCGCCAACGGATTGGCCGATCAATCCGCCTAACCCGGAACCTGATCCACCTAGTAGTGAATTGAGTCCCGAATTGAGAGCATGTGAGGCGATAGAATCGAGCGTGCTGAACGCTATCCTTTTTAAATCGTCGAAGCCTAGGGCCCCGCGCTTAAGTGCGGACAAAAGGCTGCGCTCAAGAACCGAACCCGCCTTGCCAAATCCGTCTAGCAAAGTGGTGTCGAGCGCTCCGCGCATCCCTTCTAGATCGCTGCTAAATCCGTCAGTTGTGGCTCGCACATCGATCACGAGTTCTTCGAAATTGTCATTCATGGGTATCGCGCTCCAACATTTGGGCGATTAATTCTCGGCTGGGTGCAGAAATGATTGCGTCGTTTTCCGGATCGCGGATCGACAAGGTCAATTCGGCGGGAGTGGCTGGCCAGAATTCGGCAGGTCGCCAACCAAGAAGGCGCGATGCGAGACTGCACCAAAGCGGCACTTTGTCGCAGAAAGACGCCTCGTCAGATTGTGTCACGCCCGCCCTTGAAGGACCTGCGCTAGGATCGCGCGAACGGGCTTTGTCGCTCCGACAAGACCCAGTTCGAGGACTGCCTTGCCTACGGTTTCACGGTCGGGTCGCGGCTCGCCATCAATACAATTCCACAGCAATCCGGTGATTTCCGCCAGAGTAATGCCGCCGTCTGAGGCTCGTTCGACTAGCGCAAAGAGTGACCCAAGCTCCTCTTCCGCAGCGACAAGGTTTTGGAAGCTCGGTCGTAAAAGGTAATCGCGTCCTTCAACGCTGAAAGCGGCCTCACCTCTGAGCGGATTGGCGGCGCGGCTCATGCAGGGACAACCGCACCAGAGCTTTCCAATTGCAGCGTGTAATTACGCTCACCATTGAAGTCGCCTGAGTAATCAAGCCTCTGGATCAGAAACCGACCGCGCAATCGTGCGCCGTCTTCAAATGACAATTCATAATCGTCGATTGTCCCGGCAAGAGCATGTCCTTGGACGGCGCTTTCAGATTGGCTGCCAAGGAATATGCCGGCCGCGCTTACTGAGACGGAGCGCGTACCAGCACCCGAAAGCAGGTCCCGCCACCCGCCAGATTCTTTGTGGGTGATGACAACTGGGTCGCCATTGATGGACAGTTGAGTGGTTCTGAGGCCGGCAACGGTCTCGTAGGTAGGCGGGGAGCCGCCGTCACCGATTTTGAGCAGAAATGCGGATCCATTTTGCGCAGGCATAAGTGTTTCTCCGGTTTTGTATCAGGATAAAGGTGCGAAAATTCGGAAGCGAAATTCGAGGAGAGAACCGCGCAAATTGCTGGCTCTTTCTTCGCTACGAGCTCGCAGAAAACGGATCGAGGCGAGTTCAAATCCGGTGTGGAACGGTGGCAAATTGAGCACTCGCTGCTCAATCGCGTCTAGCAATATGCCGTCGGCGCCGGGTTCATCGGCGCGGCTTTCGAGCTCAATTGCAACGCGCACTTCTCGCCCAGGCCGATCTTTGGTTCCCCAGTCTGTTGATGCGCTGGCAGCGATGCCTAACCAAGGTGCACTTGCGCTGACGGGTACTTCTTCTTCGATAGCGTTGATCGAGGCGAGAGCGGGGTCGTTGCGGAGCCAATCCAAAAGCTCAGCTCGCAAGAAATTTTCCATGAATTCAATCCAATGTCATGTCGGGCCAGAGCGCGCGCGCTGAACGCCAATTTGTGTTGCCCTGTTTGTGAGCAGCAGCGATCAATTCGCCGTGTCGGCGACCGATTTTTTGCGCGCGGGCGCTGAGTTTCCGGGTAAGGTCATTTGTGGCTACGGTCGCGGCGATCATTGGAGCCGCATGTTGCGCCATGGGCGCCAAAGCGCAGAAACACTGGCTGGCGGAACAGCATCAGTTTTTGATCCGCCAGTTCGGTCACGGTCGCGATAATGGAATGCGGCGAGGCGGATCAGACCCTGTTTGAGCGCGGCGGGAATGGCGTCCCAATTGTCAGCCAATCCCACTCTGACCAGCAATGCGACCGCTTGCCCATCAGCATCTTTCAACAGGTGAAAAAAGGTTTTGCCGGTCGCTCCAAACTCAACTTCAAACTCGGTTGGGTTTAACGGTTCGAGAGTGCCGTCTTCGGCTAGGACCTCCGCTGAGACTAGCGATTTGACTGGCTGAGAGGTTAAGCTGTAGCGACCCGCACGAGCAGGTACGCGTTCTTCGGCCAACTGCGACAGTGGCGCTTGACCGGTGAAGGCCTCACACATGTCTAAACTTGCGAGCAACAAGCCAGCGAGCAACTCGTCTTCATTTGACCGGCTGATCCCGAGCCATGATTTTAATTCGGCCAGCGCCGCTCCGCTTACATCTGCTGGTTCTGTGATTGTGCGACGCATCGCGACTCTCCTGCAAACTTATCAAAAAGATGCACCCGCGCCGCATCTGCGAGACAGGAGAGCCGCTCGGAGCGGCGCGGGTGCGAGGAACCAGCAAGGGAGAAAAGGGGGGACTCAACCTTGCCGGGGACTGAGGGGCCGCTGATCAGCAGCCCCTCAGCTGTTTCAAGCTTCGATTTTTAGCAGCTTAATTGCGTTCGAATCGAGCACTTGTCCGCCCACGCGTTTGGTTGCGTAGAAGTGGACGAAAGGCTTGTTTGAGAACGGATCGCGCAGGACGCGCGTCGCGCTATGTTCAGCGATCAGATAGCCGTGACGGAAGTTGCCGAACGCAATCGGGAATTCGCCAGCGCCGACATCAGGCATGTCCTCAGCTTCGACCACTGGGTATCCGAGCAGGCGGTTGGGTTGACCTTCGACCATCCCAGGCTGCCAGAGAAACGCGCCATCTGCGGTTTTAAGTTTCCGCACGGTCGCAAGTGTGGTCGAATTCATCACGAAGCTCGCACCCTGACGATGGCCGGATTTGAGCGAATGGATCAGATCGATTAGCTTCGCATCAGGAGCGGCATCGAACCCGTTCGCGTCGCCCGACCCAATATATTGCAACTGGCCAAACGAGCGCACACCATCTTCAGCAATGCTGGTTGCGGCTTGCAGGAAGCCTTCTGGCTGGTTCGAGCCAGTCCCGGTGACGAAAGCGGTGCCCTCTGCGCGGGCGAATTCGAGCGCGATTTCGCTAGCGAGCCATGTTTCGACATCGAAAGCAGCGTCATCGAGCATGGATTGGCTGGCGGCAGGGTTGGCATAGAGATCGCCGCTTGGTGGAGCGATTTCTGCAAATTTAGGCGTTTCTGTTTCAGGACGCGAGGCAGTTTCGCTGACCCATCCCGATGCTGTGCCACCGGTCGCGACCAGCTTGCGATAACCAGACGAGCCGGTTTGTACGACCTGAGCAATGGCACGAATTGGGCTGATTTCGGCAAGCTCGCTGGCAATCATGCTGTCGATTTGCTGCGGAACTGCGAAGCCGCCATCAGATGGCGAAGCGCCATTGATCGATTTGACTTCTGTTTCACGGCCCCGGCGCAAATATCCGTTAACGAAGCTTTTGACTTCCTCGGTCTTGATCGCAGAGCCGCCAATCACTGGCCGCGATGCGGCGCGCGACACTTTGTCCATACGTGCTTTCACTTCGTCGACATCGCTACGAAGCACTTGGATGTCTGCTTCAGCCTGATCTTGGCGGGAAACAATGTCAAAGCTCTGCTCCATCGGGTCAGCAGCTGGAACTGTCGGTGAAGTGGGAGAAGGAATAGTGATATCCATGGGGTATTGGGCCTTTCAGTTGGGCATTAAAAAGGCCGCCCCAAATGGCGGCCCGGCGTGGGTAAGGTAATTGAAAATCAGGAAATGAGATGCACACGCGCTCCGTGCTGCAGCGGGTGGGTGACTAGGCTGACCTCAAACAATTCGATGGCGATCAATTCGCGTCCGGCGTTGGAATGTCGGGCCTCTTTTGCGCGGTAGCCAAAGCTCAGCCCGCTTACTTGTTGAGCAAGCAGCATTGAAGCAGCGCGACTGTTTATTCGATCAATGCGGGCAACAATACGCAGGCCCTTTGCGTCCTCGGAGATGCTTTCAATCTCACCAATTGGCTGATCGGGGCGGTGTTGCCAGAGCAGCGGGATTGGCGCGGTGCGTCTTGCCAAGGTCGCGGCAAACGCTCCGCGCCGAATTGTGTCTTGATCGGCGTCTGGAATATCAAATAAGCCAGCATAACCTGCAAATCGAACTGGTCCCGAAGAAGTGCTGTGCGACACCATCACAGCAGCTCCCATACACCGAGCCTGACCGCGATTCCGACCAGTAACGCCGCAAGAGCTCCGCGCACGGCCCAATCGAGAACGGCGCGCCAGGCGCTGGCCTTTGCATCGCGCCAAGCACCGAGCAGTTCTCTTAGCTCATCAAGGTCGCTTTCTGCACCGGCATCAGCGAGGCCGAGACGTTCAATTACGCGCTCTGCCGCCATTTCGCTCGACTCCTCGACTATTGCGCGAAGCGTCACGAGTTCAGCCCCTTCTTGGGCGGCCTGGATCATCAGGCTGGCAAGCATGTCTTCATGAGTCATTGGCTTTCTTCCTCTGCCGGAAAGCCGAGCATCTCGCGCTTTTCTGCACGGCTTAAGAATTCGGCGTCCGACACTTGTTTCCAAAGCCGTTCACGGTCTTCTGAAAGCGCGGTGATCCGGTCGAGATCGACCGAGATCGCAGCATCCGAAAACCATGGGGCAAGACCTTCCTGCAAGGCTGCGAACAGCTTTTCCGTGAGCGGCAACAGAGTGAGTCGCCAAAGCGCGCGATTGGCCTCTCGATAATTCGAATAGGTGTTATCGCCCGGCAGGCCGAGCAGCATGGGCGGAACCCCGAAAGCGAGCGCAATTTCGCGTGCCGCGGCGCTTTTCAAAGTCGCAAAATCCATGTCGGCTGGCGACATCGCCATCGATTGCCATTTGAGCCCCCCATCCAGCAACATCGGACGGCCTGCATTCACTGAGCCTGAGAACGCCGTTTCAAGTTCGCATTTGAGCCGTTCAAATTGCTCATTGGTAAGGCCCCCGCCGTCGCCAGCGTCATAAACGAGCGCGCCTGAGGGACGGGCCGCGTTTTCGAGCAGCGCCCTGTTCCATTCTGAGGCGGCATTATGGATTGCAACAGCTTGTTGAGCGGCGGCCAAAGCGCTCGCACCCAAGTGATCATCAAGAGGGTGCATCGCTTTGATCTGAATGATGTTCGGCCAGCCATCCTCATCTTCGACAGGGATAGTGATTCGATCACCGATGACCGTATATTCGTAAGCGCATGGCCATCCATCGGCCCCTGCGATAATTTTGATCCGGTCAGGGCGCAGCGCGAAGAGTTCGACCGGCTTGCCGCTCGCGTCTTTTACGATCTGAACATAGCCATTGCCGTGCAACAGAATATGCGCGGCGAGTGTTTCGATCAACGACTGTCCCGCACTCGTGGCGGTCACAAGTGCGCGTAGCCCGATATCATTGCTGGACATCGGCGCCTGGCCGACCCCTTCCGAAACGATCCGCACGGCACGCTGTGCAATTGGATTGCTTAAGAAGCCTTCACGAACTGCACGTTCATATTGATAGTACCGCCCCTTCGATTGTTCGGTGAAGGCCGGCATCCAGCCTTGCATGGTGCCAGGTGAAAGCGGCACACGGTTTTCCTCCCCGCCCTTGAAGGCGGAGATCAGGGTATCGAGCATTGCCATTGCAATTCCTTTTTGAATGATCGCGTCAGATATGCCGCACGCTCGGCCGCGCAGCCGGGCCGAGCATCAGTTCTGTAATTGCCCAAACCAGTGCGTCAGCGCGGTCCGGGCTGCGGCCGGGGCCGGAATATTCTCCGCCGATGAGCAAACCGCACATTTGGTCTTCGAGCTGCGGGAAATGCCCGCAATGCCGCACACGTCCTGACGAATAGAGCGCGGCGACAGGTTCGGCTCTGGCCACCTTGCCTCGGCTGGCATGCACCAGCTTTACCGGCAGCCGATTGTCGGCGGCGCGTAAAACGCTTCCAACCATCGCTCCGCCTTGGTTGGCCTCAGCGATGACGCGGTCAGCTTTCCAATGCTCTGCTGCGTCTGCGACAACATTTGCCCATTGGTCGGGTTGAGCTTTGCCCAATGAGCAATCGGCCAAGACACGCGATATTCCATCACTGCCTTGCGCTGCGACGACAATCCCACATTCGTCTCCAGTGGCGGAGGCTGGCGGGTCGACTGCAATAACGATACGGCTCAAGCCCGTTGGGCAAACTTCTTCTCTTGCTCTTTCAAGCATGGCGCGAGTCCAAAGCGCGCCCTCTATGTCCCGCAGCATTTCGCCAGCGATCTCTTGCCGCGCCAGTTGGCTCCCAGCGAATTCACTTTCCATCGCTGCCAAGAATCTTTTGGGCAGGTTCGATGCGTTGTCGTAAGTTGAACCGCGAGTAATCACAGCGCCGCCTGCTTGTTCTTGATCGAGCAATCTCTGCACCAAAGGCACAGCGCGCGGCGTCGTCGTCACCGCGATCCGTGGGTCCTGCCCTAACCGCAGGCCCATCAAGAGATTGTCCCAAGTGCGCGTTGCGCGGCCTTGTGAGAGGGGCCATTTGCCAATTTCGTCGCACCAAGCATGGCTGTGCTGTGGTCCGCGAAGACTTTCTGGCTCCGCAGCAGAGTAAAGTTGCACCTGCGCTCCGTTCGGATAGTGCACCCGCCGAAGCGAGGCTTCAAATGTCGGGCGTCGCTCTGGAGGCGAACATGCAAGCAGGCCGCTCTCTCCTTCTACCATTACAGCGCGTCCCTCGGTGAGTGAGGAAGAAACCAGCGCTATGCGTGCCTCGCTTTGGCTTTCGGCCACCATTCGAACCCATTCTGCACCGGCCCTAGTCTTGCCAAATCCTCGGCCGGCCATGATCAGCCATGTGCGCCAATCACCTGACGGTGGAAGTTGTGCGGTGCGAGCGATCATGCTCCAGTGATACTCAAATTCATTGAGCTCCTCTTGATTGAGCGTAGCTACGATCCTTTTTTGGGCGTCATCACTTTCATCTGCCAGCCAGCCGAACCGGTCCATCACTTACCGTTGCTTCTGTTTCCGCCAGCACGCTGCCGTTCGCTGCGAAGCTGCTCGCGTATTGCTTCAACTTTGCGATTAATCGATGCGCGCACTTCTGCTGCGCTAACATTGCGCTGAGCCGCCTGCGCTCGCGCTGCGTTATCGCGGTGCGCAGACAGCAAGCGAATTGCGTTGGCAAAATCGTATTTGTCAGACTCGTCAGTCTTTTGATCGCCTTCGCGCAGTCGGCGAAGCACCTCCATTTCAAGGTGGATGTAGCCATCCCAAAGCGCGGAAAGCCATTGGCTCGCAAATTCAGGATTCTCGCGGCGCAGTTTGTAGGCTTGGCTGGGGGAAATTCCGGCATGATCAGCCGACTTCGTGACGTTGGAACTCTCGGCAAGAAAAGCGAGGAATTTGGAACGCTGTTGGCTGTTGAAACCTTTGCGCTTGCTATGCGCGGTCATTCTCGTTCCTTTCATGAAAAACCCAAAAGAAAAGGCGGCACTTCCTGAAAAGAAGGCCGCCCGAAGTGGTCGCGGTGACGAATCGCTATTTCTCGATG
>CAWBJN010000010.1:0-211682 GCA_963789155.1 uncultured Alphaproteobacteria bacterium
GCGCTTTGCTGACCAGCAGCTCACACTAATAGCGGCCCGGCGGCTTCGGGGCCGTTTGCTGACTGTCCGGTTTAGAGGACCGGGGGTGGTAATGCTGACATTCGGGCGAACCAATGACTGTGTCCTTCGACAAATCGGACATTCGAAGAGAATTCAGAAGTCTCTGGAATCTGCCGTCTATCCATCCACTGTGCCAGACACCGCCATCGCTTTGGCAAGACCCGATGCCGAGTCCAACTTGGATTAGTCAGCAAGGTTGCCAGACAATTTCACAAGTAGGTTTTTGACTGTGGCAAGCTCCGTTGCGGAAATCCCGGTCAGCAGTTGAGTGTATATCGCGTCGGCCTCTAGCCTGAGCGATGGAAGTATCTCGATAGCCTTGGGAAGCAGGTGCAGACTCCAGACCCGGCGATTTCCTTCAATCGACCGCCGCTCGACAAAATGGGCCTTTTCCAGCTGATCGATCACATGACCCACACTCGCGCGTTCAAGATCGAGGTGTCTTGCAAGTTCGGTCTGGGTGAGTCCCGGTGAGCGGTATAGATAGGCAATGGCGCGCCACTGAGTGCGAGACAGGCCGAATTTTGCCGTGGACGCATCAAACACCTTGCGCAGTTTGCGCGGAACTTCCTCGACGAGAAAAACGATCTCGTCGGCCTCGGTCACATAGCTATCTTGGCTGATTTCGTCCGGCATTGGTCTGTGCCTTACGCGACGGGCAGAGGATTGAAAAGACTTTACTGTAAGATATATTACAGTAAGCTGTCGTCATGGCGAAAGAATCGATCAAACTGGCCGGTCAATCCGCCCTTGCCATTTCCGCCAGTGTCGAAGGCGCAAGCGATGAAATGCCGGTCATCCTCGCGCATGGCTGGGGACAAACCCACCGTGCCTGGAAGAGGATCTCGACGCTTCTCGCAAGTCATGGCTTTCACGCGATTGCATTGGACCTGCGAGTTCACGGGAACAGCGAACGTGCATTGATATGAGTATAGCACCCAATCACAACATTGCTCAAAAGATCCCTTCGGCTTTGTTATCGCCGTTCGCAGATGGATTTCCCCTTGGCAAATGCTTAGCCTAATCTGAAGAAGCTTCGCCGCCAACTTCTGTGCTTGTCGGCATCCGTACCCCAACATTTCGTATGGGTCTGAGCCAAGACTACTGGAGAAACCGATGACCATACAGCAGCCCGTTGATCCGGTCCCCGCGGCCACCATGCTCTTGCTTCGCGACACTCCGGAGTTTCAGGTCCTGATGGTCAAACGCCATCACCAGATCGATTTCGCCTCCGGCGCGCTGGTGTTTCCCGGAGGGAAGCCTTCGGTTGGAGATGAAATTGTTGAATGGGCCGATCATTGCAGGGGCTGGGGCACTTTCGACGCTACGCAGCGCACTTTGCGGATCGCCGCGATCCGCGAAGCGTACGAGGAAGCCGGGATCTTGCTGGCTGATCATCGTGACGGCGGCGCGTTTGAAGATACATGTGATCTTGAAAGCCGCAAAGCGGTGGAGCGAGGCGAGCGTGAATTTCTTGACGTCGTTCGCGAGGCCGGTGTGCACTTGCGCCTCGATCAGCTTAGCATATTCGCAAGGTGGATAACGCCCACCTTCATGCCCAAGCGCTTCGACACCCATTTCTTCGTTGTTCGCGCGCCCGAACGCCAGATTGCCGCATGCGATGGATACGAAACCGTCGATGCGGAATGGCTTTCGCCGCATAAGGCGTTGGAAATGGAAGCAACTGGCGAGCGAACCATTATCTTTCCTACGCGCTTGAACCTGCAATTGCTGGCCAAAGCCGCAAGCGCAGCGGACTGCGTGGCGCAGGCTGAAGCCCGCGATATCGTGACGGTTCTGCCGGAAATCATTCAGAGAGACGGCAAAAACGTCCTTACGATCCCAGCTGATGCCGGATACGGCCCAGCCCACGAAATCATGGGCTGAGAGCAAGCTGCCAGCGGCGAGGAAACTTTGTCGTCAGTAGCCGGATAGCTGGGCAAAACGGTCCTTGAGGTAGCTCGACGACCCCCAACTCGCCTCGAGCACGCGAGCACGCTTGAGGTAGAAGCCGACATTGAATTCATCGGTCATCCCGATGCCGCCATGCAGCTGGATACCCTGATTACTGATCGCGTGCAGAACGCGATTTGCCTCGGCCTTGGCGATGGTCGCTGCACGCGCGATACCAAAGCCGCTGTCGACTGCCTGTAATCCCGCCTCGACTGCGGAGCGCATCTGCGCAAGGTCGGCGAACAGGTCCGCCATGCGGTGCTGCAGCGCCTGGAAAGTGGCAAGCACCTGATTAAATTGTACGCGCTGCTTCAGATAGTCGAGGGTCGTGTCGAACACGGCTTGCGCCATGCCGAGCATTTCGGCCGCCGAAAGTACGCGCGCCCGGTCGAGCACGTCGTCAAGCAGACTGTCGCTTCCGCCCTCGAGCTTCTCGGCGGCAGCGCCAGCGAAAGAGACATCGGCGTGGCTGCGCTGGTCGGTGAGTTTGCGCGTGGTCAGTGAAACGCCATCGCCCTTCTCGACCAGGTAAAGGCCGTCTTTGGCTGCGACAACGAAGAGGTTCGCGCCATGCGCTTCGTGAACGAATGCCTTTTTGCCGGTCAACTTGCCGCCCGCAACGCTTGTCTCGATTGCCGAGGGATCGCAATGCGCGCCTTCGTCGACAGCCAGCGTTGCCACGGTTTCGCCGCTGGCAAGCCTGGGTAGCCATTTGGCCTTCTGCTCGTCGCTTCCGCCCAGCAGGATTGCACTAGCCGCGATAGTTGTGGCCACCAACGGACTTGCGGTCAGCGTTTTGCCGAGTTCCTCGACCACGAGGCCGGCCGACATGAAGCCGAAATCCGATCCACCATGAGCCTCGGGAATGATGATCCCGGCCCAACCCATTTCGGCCATCGCGGCATAGGCGCTGGAGTTGTAGGCCTGCGGTTGGCCTGCTGCACGGACTTTGCGGAATTCGGATACCGGGCTTTCCTTGGTCGCCCAGTCTCGCGCCATGTCGCGCAGCATTTCCTGTTCTTCGCTGAGAACTGCCATTGTCCTTGCTCCCCTCGCTTACTGGTGGTCGAGCATGCCGAGCACCCGCTTGGCAATGATGTTGTTCTGGACTTCGGTCGAACCGCCATAAATCGTCGCTGCCTTGCCGAAGAGCCAGCCGCGCACATCCTCGAGTTCGTCATCGCCAAATTCGTCGCCTTCCCAGCCGAGGCCCTGAAGGCCACGGATTTCGATCAGCAACTCGCTGCGTTCCTGGGCCAACTTGGTGCCGACCTTTTTCAGCGCCGAGCTGATCTCTGAAACGCCGCCTTGCGCTTTGCTTTCCTCGACCGCACGACGCGCGGTGAGCAGGAAGCTGTTCCATCGGATCTCGAAATCGGCGATCTTGTCGCGCAGGACCTTGTTGACGAGCGCGCCATCACCGCCGGTTTCGCAGTATTTCTTGGCGACATCGGCAAGGCTCTGGCCCATCATGCCGGCAAGGCGCCCGCCGCCTGAAATGTTCGTGCGCTCGTGCTGAAGGAGGCGTTTGCCGATAGTCCAGCCTTGGCCTTCCCTGCCCACGAGATTTTCCTTCGGCACCTTTACATCGGTGAAGAAGGTCTCGCAGAACGGACTCGTTCCGCTGATCATGGTGATCGGGCGGACTTCAACGCCCGGTGCATCCATGTCGATCAGCATGAAGCTGATGCCCTTGTGCTTGTCTGACCGGTCGGTGCGGACGATGGCAAAGCACTTGTCCGCCCACTGGCCACCGCTGGTCCAGGTCTTCTGGCCGTTAACGAGGTAGTGATCGCCCTTGTCGACGGCGAAGGTCTGCAGGTTCGCGAGGTCTGATCCGGCATTCGGTTCCGAGTAACCCTGACACCAGCGAATTTCGCCACGGCAGATTGGCGGGATATGCTCCAGCTTCTGCTTTTCATCGCCGTATTCGAGCAGGGTCGGGCCGAACATCATCACACCCATTCCGCCGATCGGATTGTAGGCACCGACCTTGGCGAACTCGTGCTCGATGAGCCTCGCCTGGCCTTTGGTCAGTCCGCCGCCGCCATATTCCTTGGGCCAGGTCGGTGTACCCCAACCACGCTCGCCCACGGCTTCGCGCCATTTCTTCTGCACAGGGGTCTCGTTGGTCGGACCGTCGAGCCCGGCCAGCATATTGCCCGTGCCCCTGAGTTCATCAGGGAAATGGGCAGCGAGGAATTGCCGCACTTCGGTGCGAAATGCGTCTTCGCTCGCCTGGACATCGGATTCTGGCTGTGTTGACAAGGAAACCTCCGTTCAAAACTGAATTTGCGTCGCCTTACAAGGACGACAAGGCCGCGCTCTGCCTGGTCAGTATTGCTGCTCGGGAACGTGCAAAATCAAACCTTCCACTTCAGCCAAGATGGGAATTTGGCAGGCGAGGCGACTGTATTCGTTGGCACCTTCTGCAAATTGCAGAAGCTCTGCCTCTGCTGCCCCTTCGACTAGGCGACCAACCCTGTCGATCCAGGCCGGATCGACATGGACATGGCAGGTCGCACAGGCGCAGACACCGCCGCAATCGCCGTCGATGCCCGGTACATCGTTGAAGAGCGCCGCCTCGCGCGCGGTTTCGCCCTCAGCCGTTTCGACTTCCCGCCGCGTTCCATCGCTGGATACGAACGTCACTTTGACCATCATAAACTCCGTATGTCTGCTTCAGCAAATCAGCGCGCGTACAGCCGCACCGGCAGCTTGGTGATCCCGCGCACAAGGTTTGAGAAAAGGCGCTCGGGTTCGCCGGTCACTTCGACCTTGGCGAACCGCCTGTGAATCTCTTCCCAGATGATCCGTAGTTGCAGTTCTGCAAGCCTGTTGCCCATGCAGCGGTGGATGCCATAACCGAATGACAGGTGATGGCGCGGATTCTTGCGGTCAATGATGAAGCGGTCGGCCTGGTCGATAACCGTGTCGTCGCGGTTGCCCGACAGGTACCACATCACGACTTTGTCGCCCTTCTTGATCTGCTTGCCGCCAATCTCCCAGTCCTGCAGCGCAGTGCGGCGCATGTGAGTCAGCGGCGTCTGCCAGCGGATGATTTCCGGCACCATGCTGGTGATCAACGATGGGTCGTCATTCAGTTTGCGATATTCGTCGGGGTTCTGATTGAGCGCCAGCACCCCGCCGCTGATTGAATTGCGTGTGGTGTCGTTGCCGCCCACGATCAGCAGCAGCAGGTTACCCAGAAATTCGAGGAAGGGCATATCCCGTGTCGCCGGGGCATGCGCCATTATGGAAATCAGATCGTTCTTCGGTTCTTCGTTGATGCGCTGCTCCCACAGGCCTTTGAAATACATCGCGCACTCGATGAGTTCTTCACGCCTCGCTTCGTACGATTCGACAATGCCGGTTTCAGGAGCGGCGGTGGTGACATCGGACCAGCGCGTGAGCTTGCGGCGTTCTTCCCACGGGAAATCGAATAGGGTGGCAAGGGTCATCGTGGTCAATTCAACCGAGACCTTGTCAACCCAATCGAATTCCTCGCCTATCGGCAAATCATCGAGAATCTGACACGCTCGTTCGCGGATTGTCGGTTCGAGCAACAGCAAGTTGGACGGCGCTACAGCGGGGGTGACGGCCTTGCGTTGCTGGTCGTGCTTTGGCGGGATCCATGGCGATGAACATTTCAAGTTCGAGCGCGCCTTCCACCGAATGCATGTCCTGAATGGCGATACCGCCGAGCTTTGCCTCCGACGAAAAGACTTTGTGGTTGGTGTCGACAGCCATGATGTCGTCGAACTTGGTGATCGACCAGTAAGGCCCGACATAGCTTTCGCGGCAGTAATGGACCGGATCATCTTTGCGCAGCCGGTCGAAGAACAGGCCGATCGTGTCCTTCTGAAAAAGGCTCGGCCGCGCGACATCGATTTGCTCGATCGGAATCGACGCGATTTTTTCGGCGGTATCCAGTTCCATCGTGTCGATGCTCATGTCTCGTCCTTCATACCTGGCAAGCAGACTCGCCTCGCTTTCAAACAGGTAGATGTTTCGCAGGGTGTGGTCAATAAAGCTTATAAGGATTGTTGCGAAATTTGGCCGAACTGCAAACTCCATAGACTGATGCTGGACATTTCATCCGATAAACTCTTATAAGGTTTTGCCACAGGAGCGATTCCCAGAGATGCAACCGAAGGTCGATGATTCCAGAAAAGCTAAGCGTGCGCTCACGCTTGCGCAGGACATCGTACGCGATATCGAAGCCGGGGCGCATGTTGCGGGCGACAGGTTGGCGCGCGAGGACGAAATGCTTGCGCGATACGATGTCGCCCGAGCGACCTTGCGCGAAGCGCTTCGCTTCCTTGAACTCCAAGGCGTTATCCATCTTCAACTAGGTCGCGGTGGCGGGCCGGTGGTCGCCCGCCCGCAGACTGGCGATTTCGCAAACAGCCTCTCGCTGATCCTGCATTTCATGGAGGCGGACTTGAGGGGCTTGCTCGAATTGCGCGAAGCGATTGCGGCGGATGTTGCGGCCTATGCAGCCCAGCGCGCGACCACGGGTGATTTGAGCGCACTTGCCGATTGCCTCAAAGAGCTGGAGCGAAACGAAACGAGCAGCCAGTTCGAGGAACTGAATCGCCGTTTTCACGATATGCTCGGCTGGGCCAGCGGCAATCCGCTTTTCGGCCTTCTGACTTCCGCGTTGCACATGCTTACCCGCGAATTCTCGCTCTCGCTGGGGTATTCGGCCCAAGAGCGTGCGGTCCAGTTGCGTTTCTTGCGACGCGTCCTTGAAGCTGTGCGCAAGGGCGATGCCGAAGGAGCGCGGCAGGCTATGGCGCGTCTCGTGGCGGGCTCCGCCTCCTATCTCGCACAGAGAAGCCCTGAGCTTGTGTCCCAGAAGGTCAGGTGGGGACAGACGTAAAAAATGGGCGCCGGTGGGTGGCGCTGGATGGAGAGGGTATTACGATGGCACTCAAGAGCCGCATATGCGAAATTCTCGGGATCGAATACCCGATCCTTCTGGCCGGAATGGGCGGGGCTAGTGTCCCCGCGCTCGCGGCTGCTGTGTCGAATGCTGGGGGGCTTGGCGTTCTTGGCGCTGCGGCCTGCTCGCCGGACCAGTTGCGTAGCTGGATCCGTCAGACCCGCGAGCTGACCGATAAACCGTTTGGGGTCGACACCCTTCTGCCTGCCTCCGTCAGGCGCGGTTCGGCACCGCAGAGCGGCGCCTCGCCCGAAAACCCGATGGCACTGCTTGGCGAATATCAGCAGTTCACCCGCGATTTCATGGAACGCGAGGATCTGCCCGAAGTGGATGCCGCAATGGCCATGCGCGCGGCTGGCGCGCCGGAAATGGGCAAGGGCGGTCCGCAGCTGTTCACGACGGGAGTTCTTCGAGGCGCAGATGGAAGTGGTAATCGAGGAAAAGGTGCCAGTCTATGCCGCCGGCCTCGGCAATCCCGGACCGTGGATGGACCGCCTTCATGCCAATGGCACCAGGGTCATGGCGGTGATCGGCAAGGTCAAGCACGCCCAGCAGGTGGTCGATTCCGGCATCGACATGATTGTGGCGCAGGGCCACGATGGCGGCGGGCACAACTCCCCGATCGGAACCTTCTCGCTGATTCCGCAGGTAGTCGACGCGGTGGGCGATCGGGTTCCCGTGATCGGAGCAGGTGGAATCTCCGATGGCCGCGGAGTTGCCGCAGCGATGATGCTGGGCGCTCTGGGCGCGTGGGTCGGAACGGCGTTCCTAGCAACCGAAGAGGCAGGGATCGAACGGTTCCAGAAGGAAGCAATAACCGACGGCGGCGATGCAGATACCGTCGTTAGCCGTTCGTTGACCGGCAAGCCTGCGCGCATGATCCGCAACAAATGGGCCGATGCCTGGGTTGCGGCGGGCAAGGAGCCGCTTCCCATGCCTTACCAGTCGATGATTTCAGGGCCGGTCATGGCTTCGGGCATAAAGGCTCAGCGCAAGGATATCATGCCCGGCTTCGCGGGGCAGGGAATTGGATTGATCCATTCGATCCGTCCAGCGGCAGAGGTCATGCGCGATCTTGTCGAAGGGGCCGAAAGGGCGCTGGCCGATGCCAGATTCTATTCCTGAATTGCGGCAAGACGGGTACGCTGTATGAACGCTTCGCAGACCTTATCCTTTGCCGACAAGGCCGCCATAACCGGTGTGGGCGAAACCGCATTCGTCAAGGGCACCGAACGGACCGCGGTGGACATGATGCTGGAAGCCTCGCGCCGCGCAATCGCAGATGCCGGGCTGAAACCTTCCGACATCGACGGCATGGTGCCGCCGCCGATCTATACGACCTCGGAGGAAATGGCCGCCAATCTCGGCATTGATGTGCTGCGCTATGCGGCCACCGTTCACATGGGCGGCGCCAGCCCGACGACGGCGCTGCAGAACGCGGCAATGGCGATCGCCAGCGGGCTTTGCGATCACGTGCTGGTGACGCTCGGTTGGAACGGCTATTCGGCCCTCAGGCCCAAGCCGGGTGCCCCGCCCACTCGGGCGATGAACATGAACACGCTGACCAATACCATCCAGGGCTATTACATCCCCTATGGTGTGTTCCTGCCGGTGCAGATGTATGCTTGGCTGGCGACCCGCCACTCGAAGCTTTACGGCGTGGGCGCGGATGCGATGGCAGCCGTCGCGCTGGCCTGCCGTCGTCACGCGCAGTTGAATCCGCGCGCCTTTACCTATGGGCGCGAACTCGACGCGGAAACCTATCATTCGGCGCGCTGGATATCCGAGCCCTTCCGCCTTTACGATTGCTGCCTTGAAACCGATGGGGCTTGCGCGGTTGTCATATCGCGAATGGATCGGGCCAGGGATATGCCGCATGTGCCTGTGAGCATCGCCGGTGCTGCAGAAGGCCACCCCTATCCCGCCGACGACATCCCTTCGCGGCCCGATCCCTTCAAGATCGGCCTCAGCTATGCTGCCCCGCGCGCTTTCGACATGGCTGGTGTCAAGCGCGAGGACATGGATTTCCTGCAGATCTACGACTGCTTTACCTATGTCGTCTTGCTGCAACTGGAAGCGATGGGCTATTGCGAACCGGGCGGACAGGCCGAATTCGTCGCCAATGGCCAGATTGAGCTGGGCGGCCGCTATCCGATCAACACCCATGGCGGCTTGCTCAGTGAGGCGCATGTATGGGGCCTCAACCACGTGGTCGAGGCGGTGCGTCAGCTTCGTCACGACTGCGGCGAGCGCCAGGTGCTGGGAGCCCAAACTGGTCTTGTGACTGGTTGGGGCGACCTCGGCGACGGCAGCATCGCCATTCTCAGGAGGTTCACATGAGCAGCGAGAGCGATCTGCCCCCCAAAATGCGGCCCTCCGCGCAGGTTGTACCACCCAAACCGCGCCCTCGCCCGCAAGACCCGGTTGAGCAGGAATTCTGGAAGCGGTGCCAGGACGGCAATCTCTACTTCCAGCGCTGCAGCGGTTGCGGCTGCTTCCGCCACCTGCCGCGCTATATGTGCGCAAAGTGCGGCTCGCCGGAATTTTCCTGGGAACGCAGCAGCGGCAAGGGCACGCTGTTTTCCTGGACCGTTACCCACCAGGCCCTCCACCCGGCTTTTGCCGCCGAAATTCCCTTCGTGGCGGCGGTGGTGGAATTGGAAGAGGGCGTGCGCATGGCCACGCGCCTGATTGGTTGCGATCACGAGCGCCTGGCGCTCGATCTTCCGGTGGAAGTGGAGTTCGAACTGATCGGTGAGGACTTCCGCCTTCCTGTTTTTCGCTTGCGTGAAAGTTAGAAGCACCATGGATCTTGATTACGGGCCCGAATACGATGTCTTCCGCAAGCAAGTGCGGGCTTTCATCGAAGCGCATAGCCATCTCGCTCCGCCTTCTTCTGACCGGGCGGCCCGACCTTCGCCCAAGGCGGTCGAATGGCAGAAGCTGTTGATCGAGCATGGGTATACCGCGCGAACGATCCCGCAGGAGTATGGCGGCTATGGAGCCGAGCCGGACATTCTCCAATCGCGCATCATCGCAGAGGAATTTGCGCGGGCCGGGGTGCCGGGCGGGCTTTCCAATCAGGGAATCTCGATGTTCGTGCCGACCCTGCTCGAACTCGGCACCGAGGAACAGAAACGGCGCTGGATCGAACCCACGTTGAAAGGCGATGTTGTCTGGTGCCAGGGCTATTCCGAGCCCGGTGCCGGGTCTGACCTCGCCAACCTCAAGACCAGCGCGCACATCGAAAACGGCGAATTCGTTATCAATGGTCAGAAGATTTGGACCAGCACCGCCAAGCAGGCCGACATGATCTTTTGCCTGGTCAGGACCGAGCCTGACGCACCCAAGCATGGCGGCATTTCCTACCTGATCTTTTCGATGGACACGCCGGGCATCGAGGTTCGCCCCTTGAAGACGATGACCGGTCACGCCGAGTTCAACGAGACGTTCTTCACCGATGTGCGGGTCCCGATGCACCAGATCGTCGGCCAGCGGGGCCAGGGCTGGTTCGTCGCGAATGCAACCCTTGGCCATGAGCGCGGAATGCTGGGCGATCCCGACGCGCTCGAAAACCGGCTGCAGGCGCTGATCGCACTGATGCAGGAAGAGCGTTTGGGCCAGGGTCGCGCGATCGACAATCCGGTACTGCGCGACCGGTTGGTGGCACTTCAGGCCGAAGTGGCGGCGATGAAATACAATGGGATGCGGATCCTTTCGAACAGCCTTAGGGGAGAGCCGGGTGGCATGGCGAAACTGATCGTCAAGCTGCAAAGCTGTGAACTCGCTCACCAGATATCCGCGCTGGCAATCGACGCCATGGGCGAACTGGGCATTCTCTATCACAACAGTCCGCGTGAGCGGGACGGCGGGGCGTGGCAATGGAACTATATGTTCCAGCTCGGTCTCATCATCGGCGGCGGGACCGCTCAGATCCAGAAGAACATCATCGCCGAACGCGGCCTTGAAATGCCACGTGAGCCGAAAACCGCGGACATGGCGCGTCAGAAGCAGGGAGCAGTCTGATGGACTTTGGACTTTCGCAGGACCAGCAAATGTTGCGCGACGCGGTTTCGCGGTGCCTTGCCGATACCAGCCCGCTCAGTCACGTCCGCGAATGTGCGGAGCGGGACAATCCGTTGAGCGACCAGGTGCTGCGGGCTCTCAACGATCTGGGCGTTGCCGGAATGCTGGTCCCCGAAGAGCATGGCGGGCTCGGCATGACTTTGCTCGACGCTGCGGTGGTGGCGGAACAGCTTGGCTATGCGGTCGCCCCGGTGCCGTTTCTCGCCAGTCAGGTTCTCGCACCGATCGCCTTGCGCGATGCGGGCAACGAGGAGCAAAAGGCCCACTGGCTGCCAAAGATCGCGAGTGGAGAGGCGCGTATCGGTATCGCGATTTCCGAGACGATCGAGGCGCGCGACGGCGCGGGGGTTTCCTCTGCCGGCGGGAAGCTCAACGGCACCGCCCTGTTCGCGCTCGATTTCGAAGGAGCCGATGCCTACATCGTCGCCGATTCCGGTGGCAGGCTGCACCTTGTCGGTGCCAAGGCGTCGGGCCTGGAGGCTATCGCGTTGACTACCATAGATCGCACCCGCAGCGTCGGGGAATTGCGGTTTGACGGGGCCGAAGCGGAACCACTGGCTGATGATGGGGGAGTTGCAACGGCCCGGTTGCGTGATGCGGGCCGTGTGATCCTGGCCGCCGACAGTCTTGGCGCAGGTCAGGCGATGATCGAAAAGGCTGTCGATTATGCTGGCCAGCGCGAACAGTTCGGCCGCCTGATCGGCAGTTTCCAGGCCGTAAAGCATATGTGCGCCGAGATGGCCGCGCGTCATGAACCGTGCCGTTCGCTCGTCTGGTACGCCGCCCACGCCTTCGACGCGGTGCCGAACGAGGCATCGCTGGTTGCCTGCCATGCCAAATCGCACACGGCCGAGGTCCATCGATTTGTCGCACGCACTTCCACCGAAGTGCATGGCGGAATGGGATTCACCGATCTGCTTGGCCTGCACTACTGGTTCAAACGGATCGGATTCGACCGGCAGGTCCTGGGTGGGCCAGAAGCGGTACGGGCGGAGGCTGCGGCACTTCAGGGCTGGGCCAAGGCTGCTTGATGTTTCTACCGGGAGACGCGCGCGCTAAAGCCGCCGCCCCGTTCGGAGAGGAGAACTAATGTGATCGACTGGAATCTCGGCGACATTCTCGACGCTTTCGAGCCTGCCATGCCAAAGGATGCGCCGGCCCTGATCCACGGTGACCGGATCATTACCTGGCCCGAAATGTCCGCGCGTTCGAACAATGTCGCCCGCGCGCTGCGTCAACGCGGAGCCGGCAATGGGGCCAAGGTTGCCTTCTATATGCGCAACCGACCCGAATACGGCGAGTTGATGGCAGCCTGCTTCAAGGGGCGCCTGATCCATGTGAACATCAATTACCGCTATGTCGCCGAGGAGGTCTTCTACATCTTCGACGATTCCGACAGCGAAGTGATCGTCTACAGCTCGGAATTCCGCGACTGTATCGTCGAGCTCAAGGATCGGCTCGGGAAGGTTCACACCTTTGTGGAAATTGGCGAGGCGTCGCAAATCGCGCCTTTTGCGATCCCTTACGAGACACTCGCGCAAGAAGGCGACGGATCGGCGCTTGGCATCGTGCGCTCACCCGAAGATCAGCTCTTCATCTATACCGGCGGCACGACCGGCATGCCCAAGGGCGTGATGTGGCATCACGACCAAATGCGCAAAGCACAGCTCGAGGCCCAGAAGCTGCTCGCCCCCGTTCCTAAGACACTCGAAGAGCACGTCGCGTTGATCACAAGTCAAGGGCCCGGCAACCGCACTGTGCCCTCCTGCCCGATGATGCACGGGACCGGCTTCATCACCGCGATCGGCACACTTATGTCGGGCGGCGCCATCGTTACACTTGCAGACCCGTCCTTCGATGCGACGGAATTGTGGGAAACAGTCGATAAGCACAAGGTGCAAAGCATCGCAATTGTGGGCGATGCATTTGCCAAGCCGATGCTGCAAGCGCTGGACGAGAATCCCGGCCGCTGGGATACCAGCAGCCTCGTTACCATCGTTTCATCCGGCGTGATGTGGAGCAAGGAAGTCAAGGCTGGGCTGTGCAAGCATATCCCCCAGGTGGTGCTGATGGACAGCTTCGGCGCTTCCGAAGGGCTCGGCTTCGGCCGCTCCATCACAACCGCGCAAGGGGGCACCAACACCGCGAAATTTGCGATTGGCGAATTCTGCGATGTCTTCGACGAAAACGACCAGAAAGTGACGCCGGGAAGCGGCGTACCGGGATTTATCGCTCTCATGGGTGCGATTCCCGCAGGTTATTACAAGGATCCCGAGAAATCCGCCAAGACGTTCCGCACAATCGATGGGGTCCGCTATTCGATTCCGGGCGACTGGTGCACGGTCGAGACCGATGGCAGCCTGACCTTGCTGGGCCGTGGCAGCGTTTGCATCAACACTGCTGGCGAGAAGGTTTACCCCGAGGAAGTCGAGGAGATTCTCAAGACCCATCCCGCCATCGGTGACGCGCTGGTCGTGGGCGTGCCGAACGAGAAATGGGGCCAAGCCGTCACCGCTGTCGTCCACCTCAGCGGCGACGCTCCGTTCGACGAGCAAGCCGTCAAGGATCATGTGCGGGGGCAGTTGGCAGGATACAAGACGCCGAAGGCCATATATCCAACGGATACACCCCTGCGCGCATCGAACGGCAAGGCCGACTACGCAACGGCGAAGGCAATTGGCGAGAGCCTGACTGCCGCATCATGACGACCCAGACTTCGCCCGATTACGACGCGGTGATCGTCGGTGCCGGCTTCAGCGGGATCTACCTGCTCCACAAGTTGCGTGACGCCGGGTTCAACGTGCTGCTGGTCGATGCGGCGGCCGATCCGGGCGGCATCTGGCACTGGAATTGCTATCCCGGCGCACGCGTGGATTCGCAGATTCCGCTATATGAATTCTCGATCCCCGAAGTGTGGCGGCCATGGACCTGGAGTGAGCGCTTTCCAGGCTGGGCAGAACTCAGGGCCTATTTCCGCCATGTCTGCGATACGCTGAACCTTTGGCCGCTGATGCGGATGGGCTCGAGGGTCGAAAGCGCCGATTTTGAAACAGGGCCGGGACTATGGAATCTACAGCTTGAGGGCGGTGAAACCATAAAGACGCGCTTCCTGCTCCCAGCCCTCGGTTTCGCGTCGAAGCCATATATCCCCGACATTCCGGGCATTGAGGTTTTCGAGGGCGAATGGTGCCACACGGCGCGCTGGCCGCAGGAGGGTATTGATCTGGATGGGCGCAAAGTTGCCCTGATCGGAACCGGAGCGAGTGGAGTGCAGGTCGCCCAGGAAGCAGCCAAACGTGCGGAGGCGCTGACCCTGTTCCAAAGAACCCCGATCCTGGCCCTGCCGATGCGTCAGGAGCCGCTGACGAGGGAAGCTCAGGAGCGCGAAAAGCATGGCTATCCCGCCTGTTTCGAACAGCGTCGGCAGACGAGTGCTGGGTTTGAATGCCAGTCGCTTGAGGTGTCGGCGCTCGATGTCAGCGAAGAAGAGCGCAATGCACACTTCGAAGATCTGTGGCAGCGGGGCGGATTGAGGTTCTGGTATCACAATTTCGCCGACATTCTTACCAATCGTGAAGCCAACCGTTACGCCTACGATTTCTGGCGCGACAAGGTTCGCGCGAGGATCGCCGATCCCGATCTGGCCGAGAAACTCGCCCCATCCGAACCGCCGCATCCGTTCGGCACGAAGCGACCTTCGCTCGAACAGGGATATTACGAGATTTTCGCGCAGGACAATGTTGCGTTGGTTGATCTGAAGGCAAACCCGATCACCCGTGTCGAGCCGCACGCAATCACGACCGAACACGGCGAGGTCGAATGCGATCTCATCGTTTTCGCCACTGGCTTCGACGCGGGGCGGGGCGGATTGATTGACATGAACATTACCGGGAGGGACGGCCTGTCACTCTCGCAAGCCTGGCAAGACGGCTTGCGCGCCTACTTGGGCATGGCGGTATCGGGCTTTCCCAACATGTTGTTCGCTTACGGCCCCCTCAGCCCCTCGGGCTTTTCCAACGGCCCGACAAGCGCGGAAATGCAGGGCGACTGGATCTGCGACTTCATGGTCTGGCTGCGAAGCAACAGTTTCGACCTTTTCGACGGTGAACCGCAAGCCGAAGATGGCTGGACCGAAATGGTCGCCCAAGCTGGTGCGATGACGCTCTTTCCCGAAGCGGACTCCTGGTACATGGGCGCGAACATCCCGGGCAAGAAGCGCCAGCTCATCAATTTTCCAAGCGTGTCGGCCTATGCCGCGATTTGCGACCAAGTGGCGCGCGATGCCTACCGCGGCTTTACCGCCAGCACACCAGCGAACAAGGACGACGTAACCTGATGAATGAGATGGTGAGAATCGAAGATTTTCCGACCGACATCGACCCGGTTTGGGCTGGTGACGGTTCGCATCTGCCCGAATGGTTCGTGTCGGCCCTCAAGGTGCCGCGCGAAGAGGGTTATGTGGAAATCGATGGGGCCAAGGCGCACTATTTTCGCTGGGGTGACCCTGGCAAGCCCAAGGTGCTTATGACGCATGGCTTTCTCGCCCATGCGCGCTGCTTCGCCTTCATTGCACCGTTTCTTGCCGAGGACTATGACGTGGTGGCGTTCGATCTGGCCGGCATGGGCGACAGCGAGATGCGCGGGCGCGCCGACCTCTTGGCAAGAGGGGGCGAGTTTCGCGAGATTGCCGAGGCGCTGAATATGTTTGCGGATGGCCAAAAGCCGACGATTATCGCGCACAGCTTCGGATCGGGAGCGGCCCTGACTGCCGTGACCCAATCGCCCGGGACCTTTGCCGGAGTGGTGGTTTGCGATCTCATGATCATGCGTCCTGCTCTCCTGGACAAGTACTGGAACCTCAGGCGGTCCAGCCCAGGTTCGGGCGATCCGGACAGGCCCAGCAAGCGCTATCCCAACTATGAAGCGGCGCGCGGGCGGTACATCCTTTCCCCGCCCCAGCCGGTCGGCGAGCCTTTCCTGCTGGACTATATGGCCTATCACTCCCTGCGGCAGGATCGAGACGAGTGGACTTGGAAGTTCTCAACCGAGGTCTTTCGAAGGAGCAACAAGCCCGACGAATGGCTTACAATGGGCGAGCGTCTGGTGCAGGCACCGGGCCGAAAGGCTATCGTGCACGGCGGCTTGAGCCAGCTTTTTACCCCGGAATCAGCCGAATATGTTCGCGAACTGGGTGGAGGTGACATTCCGATAATCGCCGTGCCAGAAGCCCGCCACCATCTGATGCTCGATCAGCCGTTGGCCTTTGCAACAGCACTCCGCAGCATTCTTGCCCTTTGGGAGGTGCCTGCACAATCAGTGACGTGACCCTCAGATTTTCTATTGTTGGGATACCAGCAGTGTAGATATTTTGCGCCTAAGCGCAGTTCAAGCACTGGTCTGCGTATCGGAGCAGGCCATTGCTTGCACAGTGCAGCTGCAAAGGTTGCCAGTCTTTCATATTTCAAGGCCGAGAGCTGCCTCTCTCTGCTAAGATCCTCTATTCACGCCGCGATTTCGATATGGGCATGGACAAGGCTTGAGAAACAAGGTCTCGCTTCGTAGTTCTTCCCGTAAACGACAACATGGTCTCGATCCCTTCGCCCGCGATCAGCACCGAACCGAACTGCGTTGCCGAGATATCGTCGCCGTACTAGAATCAGGCGCGGCAGAGGGTGCAATTGCAGGGGTTGGTTCCTCTCCCGAAGCGGGGCTTCAGGTGCTCAGCAATACGGTCGAGCAAGAGGCGACGACGCTGTCTCTGATCCATATGTTTTGGACAACATCCACAATCCTGCTCGTCGCTGCGGCCCTTATCTGGCTGGCCCCACGCTCCAAGCGCCAAGGCGGCGTGTCACTCGGGCATTGATCCGGTCACGGCACGCATTGCCTCACCTGCTGTCCGCTTTTGAGAGATTGGAAGTGACGCATTAACGTCCGGGCATAGGGCGCAAAGCCGCCATCGGTCATTGCGCGTTCAACGACTTACGAATTTAGCCCAGTCAGCCATCAGCGGTTTGCGTTTGTCGAGGTAGTCGGTGCGCCGATAGGCTGCTTCGACCTTGTTCGCGATCGTATGAGCCAACGCGGCTTCTGCCACCTCGCCCGGATAACTAGTCTTTTCGGCTACCCAGTCGCGAAACGACGAGCGGAAGCCGTGAACAGTGTAATCGTCTCCCTTGTCGCGCAGGATCTTGAGCAGGGTCATATCTGACAATTGGCGACGCGGGTTCTGTCCTGGGAAGACAAGATCGCTGACGGGCGAACGGAACCCTTTCGCTCGCTTGAGAACATCCAACGCCGCTTCCGACAGCGGGACAACGTGGAGGGTTCCTGCCTTCATGCGTTCAGCGGGGATCGTCCAAAGCTTCTTCTTGACATCTATCTCGTTCCAGCACGCGCCGCGAACTTCGCCGGAGCGAGAGGCAGTCAAGATCAGGAATTCCAATGCGAGACGGCCGACCGAGGAGCGCCCACGCAACCATGTCACGAATGCGGGGAGGTCAGGGTAGGGCATCGCGGCGAAATGGCCTTGCTTCTTGGGCTGGCGCGGAAGACCACGAATAACAGAGCGCATCGGGGCTTCAGTCTCACGAAAACCCTTTGCGCAGGCCCAATCCAGCACCGATCCGATTCGTTGCCGTACCCGCCGCGCGGTTTCTGGCTTTGTCAGCCAGATCGGAGAAAGCGCATCGCGGATTGCAGGTCCCTCTATCTCCGAAACGAGTTTGTCGCCTAAAGTCGGAAAAGCGTAGGTTTCGAGCGTGTTGATCCACTGCGCTTGATGCTTTCCGTTCTTCCAGGCTGCCTTGTGCTCCTCATGGACAAGCTTGGCGGCATCGCGAAACGAAGGGATGACCAACGCTTCTTTTTCACGCTCTGCCAGAACGTCGATGCCCGCCTTCATTTCCTTGCGAAGCGCCCTCGCGGCCTCTCGAGCTTCTCCAAGTGGCAAGTCAGCGAGGGTGCCCAAACCGATGTCTCGGCGCTTTCCATTGGCCTGAATCCGGACAATCCAACTGCCTTTGCCTTTTGCGGCAAGTTTGAGGATCAGACCTTCTCCGTCAGAATAGCGGCCAGGTTCAGTCAGGTTCTTGACCCCCATCGCCGTTAATTTTCCCATCGCTCGCTCCTTCCAGACCCACACTCAGACCCACACTCGACGCCGGATGCATAGGAACATATAGAGAACTATGCGGACGACGAAAAGCGAAAAAACGCCGCATTTCTGCGGGTTTGAGGACTATAAGGGATTGTCTGGGAAAAGCGAGGTGGCGGAGACGGAGGGATTCGAACCCTCGATACCCGTAGTAGGTATGGTTCCTTAGCAGGGAACTGGTTTCAGCCACTCACCCACGTCTCCGCATTGTCGCATGCGCTTAGCATGTCGTCTGCGAGCAGCGCGCTATAGGCGGGGTTATGCAGACCGGCAAGAGGGGAAAGGCGGACAATTGGCGCTTTTGCATTGTCATACGCGACTTAACGCAGCACTCCTTAGGTTCATCCGCCCCCGTCTATCGCGAACATTCTTATAATCTCGCGCTTCGACTCGCCTCACCGCGTTTTCGATTCGCTTCGCCGCCCATCCATTGCTCAAACGAGTGTGAAAGACTCTGCTTGCAGCCGCAAGGGCATGACTGGGACGACGGGAAAGGTGCAGAATATGCGCAAAATCAAACCTGAAACAGATGTTGGGGCAGCGAACGGACTCTGGCGACGCCTAGCAGGCCAATTGCGCATCGGCGCTGCCGTGTTGGCGGCGGGAATGCTTGCGATTGCACCGGCTGGCGCGCAGGATGTTCAGAGCTTTGATCCGGACGAAGCGTTTGAGCCAGCAAACGGCCAAGCGCAAGGCACCGCTAATGGCGCGATCGATGCTGATCTGGTTGATCCTGCTCAGCGCGATATGCGCCCCGCCTTCCCTTCAGATCCGGCAGTAACACCCGCCAACCCCAATCCTGACCAGCCGGCCTTTGACGATGAGTTTTCCGACTATTCTCAAACACAGCAAGGCGACCCTGTCCCCGAATGGACCGATCCTACAATCGGAGAGCAAGTCGCGTCCGCTGAGGCGGCTCCTAGTACATACGGGGAAGACGACCTCATTGGCGCAGCCGAGGGCGTGTTTGGAAAGGGCGCCCAGGGCCTTGCGGGACTGATTGAAGATCTGCTGAGCGAACAGGGTGAACCCAATGGATATATCGTCGGCCGCGAAGCGGGCGGCGCGTTCATTTTTGGTGCGCGCTACGGTTCTGGCACGCTGCATCACAAGGTCGAAGGCGAGCGCAAGGTCTATTGGACCGGCCCATCGGTCGGCTTCGATGCAGGCGCCAATGCAGGCAACACCTTCGTTCTCGTCTACAATCTGTTTGACAGCGAAGACATCTTTCGCCGCTATCCGGCAGGCGAAGGCCAAGCCTATTTTGTTGGCGGCATGACCGCCAGCTATATGCGCCGCGGTGACGTTGTGCTGATCCCCATCCGGGTGGGTGCGGGTTTGCGGCTGGGCGTCAATGCAGGCTATATGAGATTCTCGAAGAAGCAGCGCTGGTTGCCCTTCTGAGGTCGCACAAAATGGCTGTTTGACCGCGTTTAAGCGCGGCGAGCGGCAAAGTCGGTCGAAATGCGGTTGCGATGCGCGCAATCGCACGGCAGGGGTTGGGCCATGCTTAACCGACTCGAACCTCAATCGCCCGATGCGCTGCTTGCGCTTATTAAACTCCACGCAGCCGATGATCGTCCTGATAAGGTCGATCTGGGCGTTGGCGTCTATCGCACGGGGCAAGGCGCAACGCCTGTCTTCGGCGCGATCAAGGCGGCGGAACAGCGGCTGGTCGATACGCAGGACAGCAAAAGCTATCTCGGCCCAGAAGGCGACATGGGCTTCGTCAACGCGTTGATGCCCTACATCTTCGGTTCTGACGCCACGATGGGTGGGCGTATTGCGGGGATGCAGACACCTGGCGGCACCGGCGCGGTTCGTTTGGCTGTGGCTCTTGCGCAGAAGGCGGGGATGACCCGGCTGCACATGGGTACGCCAAGCTGGCCCAACCATGCTCAGATTTTGGGCGATATCGGGCTTGATTGGACACCTTTCGATCACGCGAAACCCGATGGGACCGTTAATCTGGACGCGGTGCTGTCCGCTATCCGCGGTGCTGGGCCGAACGAAGGCGTGTTGCTGCACGGTTGCTGCCATAACCCAACCGGTATTGACTACTCCGCGGACGATTGGGCTGCGATTGGCGATGCTGTTGCAGAAACAGGCATCTTCCCAATTATTGACGTCGCGTATCAGGGACTTGGTGCCGGCCTTGAAGAAGACGCTGCCGGATTTCGTAGCCTGCTGGCCAAGGTGCCGGAGGCTTTCATCGCTTATAGCTGTGACAAGAACTTCGGCATGTACCGGGACCGTGTGGGCGCGTTTTACATCCTTGCCGATGAAGGACAGGAAGGCGCTGAGACGCTCGACAAGGCTTTCACCAATGCCAACGCTCTGGCCCGCGCCAGCTGGTCCATGCCGCCTGATCATGGTGCGGCGGCGGTGCGGCTTATCCTGCGTGACAGCGATCTGACTTCCATGTGGAGCGATGAGCTTGATCAGATGCGCGAGCGTATGCGGCAGGTTCGCGTAACGCTTGCAGAGGCAGGCATGGTGGGCAGCGTCGATCTGACCCCGCTGGGCATGCAGAACGGTTTGTTCTCGGTCTTGCCCGTCACCAAAGAACAGGTTGCGCAGCTGCGTGAGGATCACGGTATCTACATGGCGGGTTCGGGGCGCATCAACGTCGCAGGGCTGACCATGGACAATATTGACAAGTTCATTGCCGCCATCGCTGACGTGACTGGCTGAAGGTTCGGGCTTGCTCGACCGGCAGCCTACCTTAACGGCAGAAGGGCTGCTGCTGCGCCCTTTGCGCACAGGTGACTGGGATGCGCTGTTCGCTGTCGCCAGCGATCCGTTGATCTGGGAACAGCATCCTGCGCATGATCGGTGGCAGAACGGTGTCTTCCGTGCGTTTCTTCGATGACGCTTTGGAGAAGGGCGGGGCGCTCGCAGTGATCGATACCGCTAGTGATACTATTATCGGTTCTTCGCGCTATCAGGGACTTGAACCGCAAAATGGTGGCTCGGTTGAAATCGGGTGGACCTTCCTTGCGCGGCGATTTTGGGGTGGTCCGACCAACCTTGCGATGAAGCGGCTTATGATTGCTCACGCGCTTTCCAGTATCGCAGAATGCCGTTTCGCGGTTGGGGTAGACAATTGGCGTTCTCGCAAGGCGATGGAGCGGATCGGCGGGCGTTTGTCAGAGCGATCCGACATGCGCGGCATGGCGGGGGAAGAGGTCCCGCATATCCATTACATCATTACACGCGCTGAGTTCGATGCAGGGCCACTGGGCCAGGGCTGACGTAGGGCGCGTGGTCGAGGCATAGCCAGCGACCTGTAACTGCGATCATAAGCGGGTGCCGAAATAAGTAGTATTGCCTAATGCGACTAATATGTTAACCACCCTGCGTAATCGGAGGAGCAAAAGCTCCCCGGCTCGGGTCTCGCAAAAAATTTGCTTTTACGAATGCGGCTTTGCCGTTGGACCTTGGGGAACATCATGAAAAAATTTATCTTTGCTAGCGCGTCCATTTTGGCGCTTGCTGTTGCCGCACCTGCTGTGGCGCAGTCCAATATTAGCACTGTCACGCAAACCGGAAACGGCAATGACGCTGATGTGGCGCAGCCGGGTTCAAACAACGATTCAGAAGTAATTCAAGACGGGTTGGCTACCGGCGTTGATGGCATCGCTAATGAAATTACCATCGAACAGGAAGGTACTGGCGGCGTTTCGCGAGCTACGCAAACTGGCGATAACACGGCGACCGTGACCCAGACAGTAAACAGCAATAGTGTAAATTCCGAGCTGGTGCAGACAAACACCGGTGGCGGGGCCAGCAACACGATTACTGTTTTACAGGACGGGTTCGGATCAGGCGCAGGGTCAGGAACGGGTTCTTTGATCAATCAGAACGCCGTCAACAGCACCATCGACATCTCGCAAGGTGCGAATAGCATCGACGCCACAAGCTCGGTGATCCAAAGTGGCACCGATAACTCTGTAATCGTCCTTCAGGATTTTGCCAATCCAACTTCCACGATCAATCAATCCGGCGACACCCAAGTAGCTACTGTTGATCAGGCTGGCCCTGGCAACACGTCCTTCATCGGTCAGACCGGTTCGCTCAATGACGCGATTTTAATCTCTGGTGGTTCTGATAACCGCTCTGGTATCACGCAGTCGGGGGTCGAAAACAGCGCCGATGTTTTCCAAGACGGCGATGAAAACTCGTCCACTATCACGCAATCGGGCACGCTGGGCAATGCGATGTCGATCAGATTGGCAACAACGGCACGTCGATCGTGTCGCAGTCGGGCGCCGACCAGCAGGCAACGGTCCTTCAGGAACTTGCCAGCGCCAATAACCGTTCGGAAGTGACGCAGACCGATACGGATAACATCGCCGATATTCTGCAGGGCAACAGCGACAACAGATCCTTCGTGACGCAGAACGGTGGCTTTGGCAACGCGGACATCGATCAAACTGGCACCGATAGCTTTTCCAACGTGATCCAGAGGATCGGCAGTGACAGCGCGGGCGCCATCATTTTGCAGATCGGCGCAGAAAACTCATCATTCGGACGCAAACCGGCACCGATGACCGCGCCAATGTTGAACAGTCGGGCGATGATAACAATTCCGACGTGACACAGCTCGCCGGAGCAGGAAGCCGCAATGAAGCGTTCGTGTTTCAGAGCGCGATGACAACATCTCGTTCGTTACGCAGACGGCATCGAAGAATTCGCTGATGTCGATCAGATGGGGAGGGCAGCGCTCCACGGTGAGTCAATTCGGCACTTTGAACAACGCGTTCGTGGTGCAAGAGGGCATTGATTTTGACGTCAGCGGCTCGACCAACATCAGCACCGTGTCGCAAACGGGCGCGAGAACAGGCAAACCTGCAACAGGTGGGCGATAATAACGGATCGACGATTGTGCAGAATGGGTCGCTAGCAGTGCGCTCGTGTTAACTGCTGGTATCGGCAACAATTCGGCGATTACGCAGTCGGGCAACACCAACGTTACCAATGTTGAGCAAGATGGTGACACCAACGTTTCTGTGGCAACCCAATCGGGCGCTGATGGCGACATCAATGTTTTCCAGATACTCGCTGAAAACAAATCATTCGCCACTCAAAGCGGCAACAATCTGACTGCCGACATCGACCAGACCGGATCGAACAACACGAGCACCGTGAACCAGTCGACCAGCAACTACACCGCAACCATTGCGCAATCGGGCGATGGCAACACTTCGACTGCGATTCAGCTGGATGCGGCAAGCATCGGGAATACGCTCAGCACGGTCACGACGACCCAGTCGGGCGATAACAACACTGCCTTCGTCAACCAGCGCAGCATCGATTCGACCAGCACCATCACCCAGACCAATGATGGCAACACGGCGACTGTCTTGCAGGGCTTTTTCTCGCGCCGCCAGACGAGCACCATTTTGCAAGAAGGCCTGACCAACACGGCCACCGTGCAACAGGGTGTGAACGGGACCGGGCCACTTGACGATGACAATGTCAGCATGATCACGCAAAGTGGTGACGGGAATACCGGCACCGTTCGTCAGTTCCTGACGGATGGCAACAGCATTCTGACCCAAAGCGGGAACGGAAACACCGCGACCACCGAACAGGGGATTACTGGCGTCGGTTCTGGTTTCGGTCCCTTCACCGCGACCGTAATCCAGTCGGGCGATACCAACACCTCCAACGTTTTCCAGCGGTCGATCGCCAGCACCGTTTTCGTCGAGCAGATCGGTGATATGAACACCTCGACGGTGACCCAGCTGGAGTACAACACCGGGCCTGATGCCAACACTTCAAACAGCGCAACCGTGACGCAAAGCGGCAACCTGGGCCAGTCGACGATCACCCAGACCGGCAATTCCAACACGGCATCGCTGGATCAGCTGCTGGGCGGCTCGCTCAATGAAAGCACTATCACGCAGAACGGCTTGACCAATATGGCGACCGTCAATCAGGGCGGCATGATGGATGTCTCCACCGTCAATCAAACGGGCACAGGCAACATGGCTACGGTCAATCAAAACGTGCCATGATAAGTAGCAACGCTAAATAATGAGCGGGGCGCGGGGCGAAAAGCTTTGCGCCCCGCTTCTTTTTTGGCTCTCAGCCGCAAATTCATCGGCTCATCGCAAGGCGGGCTCCCGCCATCCTTACATTGTCCGGCTTGCCCTTGCTTGTTCATTTGAACGCAAGGAAAGGGAGGACATCTGGCGCCAGAAACACGCTGGATAAGCGCGGTTCGCGTTAATCAAATGCACCGCGCTAGCGACATAATGAAGCTGACTAACCCAAATTCAAAAGGGGGTTCTGCAAGTCGAGAGTGCGAATACAGATTAAGGGGCAGCGATTGCATCGCTGCTGAATCGCGCGAACGACGGATAATTGTCGAAGGAGTACGACTATGAAATTCAACACCACCACCAGTGCCTCAACCAGCGCGCCAAAGGCGCTGATCTTGGCCGCCATGCTCGCCGCACCGGTTTTCGGCGTGTCCGCCCAGCCAATGCCTGTGCCCGGGCCGGCTCAAACTGATTCAAATGTTCTCACCACGGTCTACGCACCAACCCCGCCGGCGCTCGAAGGCCTGACCGAAGGGCCGGAAATCGAAGGCTTTATCTCCGCGCGTAACGGCAACCGGATTCAGGTCACCGCAGAAGATGGCGCGACCACTATTGTGACCATCACTGATGAGACCAGCATCGCAGCACGCGGCGGCTTTCTTGGCCTTGGCCGTGACACATTGGGCGCAGACGCGTTGCTCAACGGTCTGCCTGTTGAAGTCCGCACACGCCAATGGGACGGTGGTCTTGTCGCGAGCCGGGTGCGTTTCTCAAACGACAATCTTGCGACCGCAAACATGATCCGCAGCGGCACATCGCAACGTTTCGCTGAAAACGAGATGGCGATTGAAGAAAACGCGCAAGCGACAGAGGCCTTGCGCGGACGCTTTGGCGCGATCGATCAATACAATATTCGCGGTACAACCAACGTCTATTTTGACACAGGCCGCGCGAACCTGTCACCAAGCGCGCGCAACCAATTGTGCGATGCCGCCGCTCAAGCGGAGCAAAACGACAATGCGCTGTTGTTGGTCGTTGGATACACCGATTCCACCGGCAGTCAGGAAGTGAACCAGCGTTTGAGCGAAAGGCGCGCATCAAGCGTGGTGAACTTTCTTCAACAACAATGCGGCTGGGCACCTTACCGGATGCTGACGCCAACTGGCATGGCGGAGGCCGATCCGGCGGCTGACAACACTACCGCTTACGGGAAGTCGCAAAATCGCCGCGTCGCGGTGAATGTGCTGGTAAGCAAGAGCGCTGAAGGCCTGTAAACCCAATCATAGAGACGATACGAGAGGGGCGGGCCGGTGGCTCGCCCCTTTTTTCTTGTGCAACCGACAGTGAAGTATAAAATAGGTAAATAACCTGAGTTCAATGATGATTGTAACTCTCTCGCGCTGTTCAATCCATCATTGCCTTAAACGCCGCGGAATCGGCGTTTTTACTTGAGCGCGACGGAGGCATACAATGGCCGACAAGGATACGCCGGATGAAAGCTCATCTGACGGGCGGCGCAAAGAAGATCGCCGCAAATCGCAGCAGCCCTTTGATGGACCTGACCGGCGTAAAAATGACCGCCGTACTGAGGAAGACCGGCGCGAAACTCAGCGACGCTCAGGAGACGGCGTGAAGCCAGACTAATCAGCCTGCGGCCGCTAGTCCCTGCATTCGTTTTAGATAGCGCGCGAGCACGTCGATCTCCAGATTGACTTGGCTGCCAACCTCCAATCCGCCCAAGGTCGTCACTTCGCCTGTGTGAGGGATGATATTGAGCATGAAGTCGCACGTCTTATCGGGCCGGTCGCGAACATCGTTAACCGTCAGCGACACTCCATCAACGGTGATTGAGCCTTTTTCCGCGATAAAGGGTGCCATCTCTGCGCGCGCGCGGATCACCACACGCCAGCTGTCGCCAGATTTTTCCGTGAGCACCACCTCTCCGATGGAATCGACATGGCCGGTGACAATGTGCCCGCCCAATTCGTCGCCCATGCGCAGCGACGGTTCGATATTGAGGCGTTGGCCTGCGGACCACATATCGCGGCGGGTGCGGCTGACGCTTTCTCCGGAGACATCGACGTCGAACCAGGCATCGCCCGATGTTCCACCGCGATCTACAACCGTCAGGCACACGCCCGAACAGGCGATTGATGCACCAATGTCGATCCGCGCTGGGTCAAGCGGGGCGGCGATACGCAGGCGCAAATCGCCGCGCTGGTCTGCGGATGTGATGGTGCCAATTGCTGTGACAATGCCGGTAAACATGCGTGCTCCTGTTATCGCACAAATTATCTTTGGCGGAGGTAGGCGGTGAATTCATCGCTGCCAAGTTGGCGGCGCTCGCTCAATTGCCACCGACCGTGAGCAGATGCGAGGTCCTTTAATCCGATATCACTCAATCCATGCAGGCCGCCACCAATAACGATTGGCGCGCGGTAGAGGTGGATTTCATCGACGAGATCATCGCGTAGGAAGCTTGCAGCCGCAAGCGCGCCGCCTTCTACATAAAGAGTTAGCGCGTCTTTCAGATCAGAAATCTGACCAGGGCGATTGATCACCCGCGCGCCATCGGGTGCAACACCCCGGCTGAGCAATATTCGAGCCGGGCTGCGGTCTTCCAAACCGGGCAACCGCACGTCAAGGCTCGGGCGGTCTGCGCGCCATGTCGCCCCGCCCACCAGTATCGCATCGTGCCGCGCGCGCTGCGCATGGACATGCGCTCGAGCCTGTTCGCCGGTGATCCACTTGCTGGAGCCATCGGCCATCGCGATGCAGCCATCCAGGCTCATGGCAAGTTTTAAGGTGACGCGCGGACGTCCGAATTCGGCGCGGGCGAAATATCCTTCAAGGCTTGCGCGTGAAGCGGAGTCCTCCAAGACGCTCACCGCGATTCCTGCCCGTTGGATACGTTTCATGCCAAGTCCGGCCGTGCGCGGGTCTGGGTCAAGCTGCCCGATTACGACGCGCGACGGGCGAGCCGCTGTTACAAGATCGGTGCAAGCGGGTCCGCGCTGGGATTCGTGAGCGCACGGCTCCAGCGTGACATAGAGCGTTGCGCCTTTGGCCCCACCGTTTGCGAAACCGCTCAATGCGAGCGCTTCTGCATGAGGTCGACCGCCTGCTTGTGTCCAGCCGCGTCCTATCACGTGGCCACTTGAGGTGGATGAGGTAGTTGCAGGCCCTATTAGGATTGCCGCGACGCCGGGATTAGGGCGCGATAACGGCCGAGCACGAGCGGCAAGCCGCGCACAGGCGGCCATCCATTCATTGTCCGTTGGGGGTATATCCAAGCCTAATCAGCGCGGCCTACCGCGCTGGGCCTTCGTCTACTGTCGTTGGATTCCTATCGGCGTTGTCGTTAGACCCACCTTCAGGCACACCCTCTGATAGCGCATTGGACTGACCAAATCTCGATTCTCGCTCCGCTGCTGTTGCGGCTGCTTCGGCGGCGCGCTCTTCTTCCGCGCGGCGCTCAATTTCTTCGACGTCCATTCCCGCCGCTTCGCCCAGAGCTTTGTAAAGATCGCGCTTACGCTGCGCGAGTTCAGCATCGCGCGCCTCGCGAAGCTGCTTCACCTCTTGATTCGCGATATTTGACGCCATGATCTCAGCATCGCTGCGGTCCGGATCATACGTCGTGATATAGTCAATCTGAGGCCGTTCGGGGGCGACGTAATATGTGTCCGAAAGGGCATAGAAGATCAGCCCAAAAGGCACCGTCGATGCAAGCAGCAGCGGCACACGGTACGGATTGGGTTTTCTAAACTCGTTCCAGAAATCAAGCGCGCCCGGCGCGGGATTGAAACGCGAATTCGCAAACTTAGCCATAACGGCAATATAGGAGAGGTTAGCGCGCTAGACCAGAGCAGAGAGCGAAGCTTGCCAAAAACCGCTATGGATATTCGACGCTGATTGGGATGCGCCCGCGCAAATTGCCGCTGGCATTGGTCTCTGCTTCAATGACCAAAGTGCCGGAGAAATTGAATATCAGCCGGCCATTTGCGTCCAAAGTGGGGAATCCCTCTAGGTCGGTCACAAAATCACGAATACGAGCGTTGCCCCCAGTTGGATCACGCATTGCAACTTCGCTCGGAAGGTCGACGACGATCTGTTCAAACGGCGCACCCGTGATCATTGCGCGGCCAGTAATCGGCATCCCGCCAAGATCATCGACATCGCCAATCAGAGTCCTCTGCCCAGTCGTAAGATCAAGCAGAATGCGTGCCTCGCCCCTACCAAGCAGGACAACGCGGCCGAAATCGACATCGCTTTCAATTACTATTTCCAAGCGCTGGCAGTTGCGGTTTTTGTTGCCGTTGCCATTGCCGTTTTGATTTCCATTGCCGCGGCAGCCGGGGGGAAGATCGCAATTGGCGCAATTGCCCTGCGCACGCAGGTCCATTCCCGATCCGAGGAGCGCGGGGAAGGTGAGGCTGAAAGCAGCCACGATCAAGGAGATCGTTCGAAACATTCCCGTAATTTAACCGCATAGGGTTAACGAAAGACTACGTAGAAATGACCAGGCTCAACCGAGGCTCGCGTAGAGTGTGCGTCCCTTTTCTTTCAGCCAGCCGTCTGCGGCCTTAAGGTCGCCTTCGTAGATTTCTGAGAGCAGGGAGTAGAAGGCAGAGCTGTGATCAAAGTGGACAAGATGTGCCACTTCATGCGCGACAACAGAACGCCGGACAAAGTCGGGCGCTTGGACCAGCCGCCAATTGACCCGAATGCGGGCCATTTCCGAACAACTGCCCCAGCGTCTTTGCGCGCGAGATAGGCTGACAGGCACAGGCGATAGCGCGGCTGCAGCGGTGTAATCCGCCATATCGGTTTCAAACAGGCTTAGCGCTTCGTGTTCCAGCCATTTTGTCAGCCGACGTTCCAGCCCCGCTTTTGGCCCGCCAATCCGCAGGGTGTCGCCGCGCAGTTCCGGTTTACGCGGCGCGGTCTTGTCCCAATTAATCCTCAGATCCACTCCGCGATATGAAATCGTGTCACCTGGACCCGGGGAAGAACGCTGTGGGATGCGTGCATATTGCTGTTCCAGCCATTCATGGCGCGAATGGGCAAAGGCAATCGCCTCATCACTGCGAGCCCAGCGTGGCAGAGTTATGCGCACTTCGCTGCCATCAGGAGCCAACCTCAGGGTCAGCCGCTTGGCTGTATTGTGGCGGCGCAAAGCAATGGGGACGCTCGCACCCTTCAGATCAATCTGCGGATCGATGTGCGATCTTTTGAGCCAATCGATCACGTGTTGCTCGCTTCAGGCGCGCATTCTAGATGGGCGTCTGGACCGATTTCAAAATCCATTGAAGATTGCGGCGGCACCCATTCGACAATATGATGTTCGAGGGGACCGGCATCGGTTTCGCTCACCACCCGGTTTGCAACCGAGATTCCGGCGCGCTTAACATCTTCGCGGTCGCCGCTGATGAGATAGTGCCAGCCGGGCAAATCTCTACCTTCAGCGCGGCGGCGATAGGCGCAGGTCGAAGGCAGCCACGGAACGTCTTCGACAATCGACAATGTTAGCCGCAGGCAATCGGGCACAAATGCCTTGCGATTGCGGTAATCGGAACATTGCGCGGTGCTGCAATCGAGCAATTTGCACGCCACATTGGTGTCGACAATTGCGCCGCTGTCGGCGTCCTCAATCTTGTGCAGACAGCATCGCCCACATCCGTCACACAGCGCTTCCCACTCTGCGCGGGTCAGCTTCGCCAAGGGAAGCTGCCAAAAGCCGGCTCTTAATTCACCCATTTGGCCAATTCGGCGGTCACAGCATCCGCTCCTTCGTCGACTGGGAGAGTTGCGAGCGGTTCGCCAGCGGGGCCGAAAAGATAAACAATGCCTGAATGGTTCATCAGATATCCGCCACCGGGCGCGTCTTCCCCGCGTGAATAGAATATCTTGAACGTGTCAGCGACGGCGGCAGTTTGCTCCGCCGTGCCGCGTAGCCCGATAACATCATCGGAAAAAGCGCCCGTGAACTCATCGAGCACTTCGCCCGTGTCGCGTTCAGGATCAATCGTGATAAATATCGGCTGGATCATGGCAGCCAATCGCGGGCTGTCATCGGCGAATTGGTTAAGGCCCTGAACCGTGCGTTGCATATCAGTGGGGCAAATGTCGGGGCAATAGGCGTAGCCGAAATAGACGATCCGGTATTTCCCATCAAAATCAGCCCAGCGCACCGTTTCGCCAGCGCTATTGGACAGCACGAACTCGCCGCCAATTGTCGCCCCGCTTAGGGGAGGCTCACCTGAATCAACCCCATTTGTATTGTCGTTGGCACCGCAAGACGCGAGCAAAAGCGCGGCAGGAGCTGCGAGAAATGCGAACAGTTTGTTTCGATTGGCGTAGATGTTCATGGTCTGCTAATTGCGTCCTCGCAAGGAGGCCTTATGTAAAAAAGCATCCTCGCCGAAAGTGTGTGGCAGGAAAAACGAAAGGTTCAAAGCGTGGCAGTTAGTGTTTTGCGCAAGTTAGGATCAAAGAGGCAAGTTACCAGTGCGGTGTTTGCAGGTCTGTTTGCATGTGCCGCGCTTTATCCAGCTGCGGCACAGTTCAAATCCCCGGGGTCAGAATTTCTCGAAGCGGTTAAGGACCGCGACGGCGACGCCGCGACCGAGATGCTGAATGAACCTGGCACCACGATCATGAACACCCGCGACATCACGACCGGCGATACCGGTTTGCATTTTGCCACCGCACGCCGCGATGTATTGTGGGTGCGGTTTCTGCTGCAACGCGGGGCCAATCCCAATATCCGCAACAATCAGGGCATTACCCCGCTACAACTCGCAACCCAATTGGGCTTTGTCGAAGGGGCTGAGATTCTCCTCGATAAAGGTGCGGAGGTGGGCGTTGCGGATCAGCAAGGCGAAACTCCGCTGATCGCTGCGGTGCATCAGCGCAATGCCGAATTGGTTCGGCGCTTACTTGAAGAAGGCGCCGATCCGGACCGCAGTGACAATTCAGGTCGGTCGGCGCGCGATTACATGACCTTGATGACCGGCAACACATTGTTGGCCCGCGAATTTGATCAAGCGGACGCTGCGCGTGCTGGTCAGGGAACAACTGAGCAATACGGACCTTCTTTCTAGGTATGAACGATCAAAACCAAAATGCACCGACCGATTTCGCTGATATGACCTTGGATGAGCTGCGCATCGCGCTCGCCCCGGACATAGCGGCGTCGGCTATTTTTGACGGCTGGAATGAAACCGCTCTGATTGCCGCCGCTGAGATGGCGGGCGTGGATGTGGACATCGCTAAGCTCGCTTTTCCCGGTAAATCGGGCGGGTCGCGCGCGATGGATATGATTGAGGCGTGGGTTGCCTCGGTTGATATCGCGATGGAGGCCGAATGGCCGCAAGAACGGCTTGCTGAGCTGAAAATCCGCGAACGCATTCGGGTGCTGGTCGCGTTCCGGCTGGACGCGGTCGAACACATTGATGAGGCGGTGCGCCGCGCAATGACAATCATGGCGATGCCGCAAAATGCTGCGCGTTCGGTGCAGTTGGGTTGGCGTTCGGCGGACATTATGTGGCGGCTCGCAGGGGATACGGCGACCGATTACAACCATTATACAAAACGCGCGATTCTGGCCGGAATTTATTCCGCCACGCTCGCATTCTTTGTGAATGACGACAGCGAAGGAAAAGCCAAGAGCCACGAATTCCTTGGCCGCCGGCTCGATGGCGTGATGCGGTTTGAGAAATTCAAACACAAGCTGACCAACGGTGATCGTGAGATGCCTAGCCTCACGCGTTTCCTTGGGCGGCTACGTTACCCAAGCAGGTAAATCGCACTAACTTCATTTCAAAGGTGGATTAAGCGACAAGCTGAGTCGCCTCTCGCACCGTGCTGTCCTAATACTGGTAAGAGAATCGCGGCGGATCACGCTCGCGCAGTATTGACCACATAAGGATAGTTTCATGGCGGGTTCGCTTAATAAGGTGATGATCATTGGTAATCTCGGGGCAGACCCTGAAATCCGGTCATTCCAAAACGGCGGCAAGGTCGCCAATCTGCGCATCGCGACCAGCGAAACGTGGAAAGACCGCGAAGGCCAGCGTCAAGAACGCACCGAGTGGCACACAGTCGCAATCTTTTCAGAAGGGCTTGTCAGCGTAGTCGAGCGGTTCCTGAAAAAGGGCAGCAAGGTCTATGTCGAAGGCAAGCTGCAAACCCGCAAATGGCAGGATCAAAACGGACAGGATCGCTATTCGACGGAAGTCGTCCTTCGCGGCTTTGACGGCACTCTTACCATGCTCGACGGCGCATCAGGCGGCGGCGCAGGCGGTGGTGGCGGTCGTTCTGGCGGCGGAGGCTATGGTGGCGGTAACCAAGGCGGTGGCGGCCAAGATGGTGGCGGCTGGAACCAAGGCGGCAGCGCTGGTGGTGATATGGGCGGCGCGTCAGGCGGCAGCGGTTCAGGCGGCGGCTTCGGCGGCGGCCACGACGATCTGGATGATGATATTCCGTTTTGATCTTATCCGGAGGATTCCCAAGCCGGTTCGGCGCTAGATAATCGCGCACCACGCGATCGGGACCCTGCGTTCACAGGGTTCGGAGAGCCTCAATCATATCGCGCTCAAATGAGTGAATGTCTTTCATTCCAGCACGCAGTTGGTCGCGGCCTAAATCGAGAGTCACTCGTCCACCAGCCATCATGATCCCTCTTTCGCAAACGCTGCATAATGTGGGCAGGTCGTGAAGCGCGGTAATCAGCGTAATGCCAGCACGGACCTTCTTTGCAAGTGCGGCCCTTGTGTCAAACGCGGCGACTGGATCAAGCCAATTGAACGGTTCGTCCAAAATCACAATGGACGTTGGCAAGGCAAAGGCGAGCGCAATTGATGCCCGTTGGCGCATCCCGGATGATGATTGCCCGATCGTACGGGTAAGCAAATCGGAAATACCGAGCGCTGCCCATAAATCGTGATTGCGCCGCTTTTGCTCGTCTATGTCTTCTCCCGCCAGTTCGAGAAGATCCCCTATCGTAAGTAGGTTCGGCAGGCGTTCGATTGGGGGTGCAAACCCGATTGCCTTTGCTCTTGCCGAACGGTCGGCAGTCATATCCTCGTCGTTGATCAGGCATTGGCCGGAGGCGATGGGCAAACGTCCGGCGATAGCCCGCAACGCTGTGGTTTTCCCCGATCCATTAGCTCCAATGACGCCGAACCAGCTGTCTTGTTCGACAGAAGCCGACAGTTTGTGAACGATGGGCCGGGATCCGCGGTTCACGCAAATCCCATTGAGATCAATTATCTTCGTCATTCCACTAGCCAAATTTGCCGAATGGCGCGCCGCCAGAGCCAGACCGCGGCTGCCAAGAGAAGCGCCGGCGTGATTGGTGGAAAAGCAAGGCCTACCAGCGCCGCCGCAGCCAGTGACAATGTCACCACCCAATCTGCGATGCGCCGACTGAACGATTGGTATGCCAGAACACGCAGAACAACGAAAGCGGCTGCCGCTACAGTTAGCAGTGCAGAAACCACTGCTGGAGCCCAGTGCGGTGCCAAAATTAGCGCTACGGCGAATGGAACGGAAAAAGCGAGAAGCCGGCTGGTATGCGACCAGATCAAGCTCAATGAACTATGCCCGATCATTGTCTGGAATCGGATCGCCTCGGCATCGACGCGGCCCAAAATTATTGCCGCAATAAGTGTGATAAACAAGGCGCCGAAAACGAGAATTTGCAAAGTTACTGGTAAAATTGCAGTCACCACTCCGAGCAACGCGCCGCTCGCAACCAGCACGCTCGCCGCTTTTGAATTCGATCGGTGTAAAATAGCTGTTCTGTTAAGGAATATAGTTATTTGCTGGCGCAGGTTCTGCGAGATTACCGACCACACCGCGCCTGCTAAACTGCCGGCAATAGTGCCCGCCAGCCAAATCGCTGGATGCCAGATAGATAGGATCACCGACACTAGAAAACCGGACGCAACACACGCTCCGAAGATTGGTAACGCGTATCTTAAACAGTCTATGTTTCTCTGAGCGAATGCGGCAAGCGCGCCATCTGTTCGATGATATGCGCACCGGTTCATGAGGAAGCTAACGCTGTAAAAAGCTACGAAAACGGCTAGCGCGGTAGATTGCAACTTTACGACCTGATCTGACAGCCCGACGTTCCACGATCTAGAAACGAGAGCGAAGATTGGGGCCGCGACTACCACGGTCATAAGGTCGATTGGTTTGCGCAATATCGCACGAAACGCGGCTGAAGCAATCTTTAGATCATGGCGAAGCAGTGAGCCCTCGCTATTGGTTTGCGCATTGTCCGTCGTTGAAATCGACATTTCCATTGAGCGATCGATGCCAAATCTTTGAGCCGATTGCACCAAGAAACAAATGCAGGTGGTTGGTCGGCTTCTTCCTCAGAAGCCGGTTCTTGGTGCTACCTAACCCTTCTTCAGCGCCGCCAACATGTCAGCCATTGGCCCATCCTGCTCGCCTTCACCGACAATTCCGGCTTTCTCACGCGCGGCATCGGCGTCTGGCCCTTCAGCAAAGGGGTCAATGGCCAAGCCCAGTGTTTGCGCTACCGCTTCACCCAGATCGAATGCATCGCCGGAGAATTCGATCTCGTCGCAGTCCTCTGCATCCAGTTCGATTTCGATATCTGCGTCCTGCAATTCCGCTTTGCTAAGAGCTCCTTCCTCGACGAATTTCAGGTCGAGTATTTCGTCGATATTGGCAGGAAAATCTTCGCCTGAAATCGCGCAGGTCTGGCGAATTGCGGCTTTGAGCGTGCCTTTTGCGCGGAATGCCTTGCCGCGCTGTTCTAAAGCGACTTCGGCCCGCAATGAATCGATGCCGGGCAAGGAGAAACGCTTGGAGAGTGCCGCCCGTTCACCGGCATCGGCTGTGATCACCACCGTCTCTCCCGGCAGGCCTTTGACCTTGATCGGGCGAGACAATTCAGTGCTGTACAGGTCAGGCACGCTCACCATATTCCGCTCGCTTTCAATATCTGTTTGTCCTCGAAACCCGCCAGCCTGTCGGACAGGGCCAGCAGCTTATCGGCCACAAGCTGTGCGGCCACTTCCTCATCGGTACCTTCGCTAAACGTGACATTGCGCGACACCGCGCCGATCAGTTTTTCCCGATCCCGCGCCACCAAGGCGCTTCGATATGCCCCCAGCCGCCCACCAAGCACGCTCATGAGTTTGCCCATCCGTTTGCCCACGACGACGTCATTGACGCCAAACTCCCGCAATTGCCCATCCATGTCCTCCACAAACAATTCTGCAAGCAGGGCGCTTTGCGCGCGCATTTCGCTCGCCTCAACGCGGACCATAACGGTGCACAGAACGGCGGTGATCAGATCGAAGCGCCCGCCCACGCTATCTGCCACATGGCAATCGGCGTAAAATGAGGGCTCGCGCGCTAGTTCAACGACGCGGTGCCACAAAGGGCGCACTTCTTCGCGCGGATCGGGGCCGGTGCCCAGCAGACGGGAAAGAAAAGACATTATTTACTCTCTATTGGGTTTCATCAGCGGAGTCTTGCGTGACTTGTTTAGGCCAGAACTATTGGGCAATCTGTGGCATTCATCCGCAATTCACGGCTCGGGCTCCAGCGCTGTGCCGCATGCGAATGTGCACCGACGTTGCAAGGTTTTGCGACACACCGTAAGGCACGCAGGATATAAGCTTCGCGATAAGCGCGGCAAGAGACAGATGAAACGGGAATTCTCGACAAGATGAGTGTGAACGGACTGGAAAATCGCGGCCTTCTTCGAAGCAGCGGCATGAACAGCTACGCAAAAGCGGCAGTGCTTGGATGCGCTTTGCTGGCATTGGGTGCGTGTTCATCAATTCGCGAATCGCGCGGGTTCGTGAATGATCCTGTGCTGACCCGCTCAATTGAGCCGGGAATCGACAATCTGCGTTCAGTCGAAGGGACGCTGGGCCGTCCAACATTTGCCAGCCAATATGGCGAGCCGACCTGGTACTACATCGCCAGCACTACGGGACGGCGCCCATTTGTGCGGCCGCGCATCGACAATCATAGCGTCCTGGCCGTGCGATTTGATGAATTGGGGAATGTTACATCGGTCGATCGTACCGGAATTGATCAGGTCGTGTATCTGCAACCCGATGGCGATACGACACCAGTCTTGGGCCGCGAACGCAGCTTCCTAGAGGATCTGTTCGGCAATATCGGTCAGGTTGGTGCTGGCGGCGGGCCTGGTGGCCCGTAAAGCGGGTCAAACTTGATCCGCGCGGCCAAGCGCCCATATCGCAGATCATGACAGACTCACATTCTAGCCACGGCCTAACCCAGTGGCACGGCACCACCATCATCGGCGTAAAGCGCGGCAACCAGACAGTGATCGCGGGCGATGGACAGGTGTCGATGGGCAATACGGTTATGAAGCCGAATGCTCGCAAGGTCCGCCGTATCGGAGAAGGCGACAAAGTAATCGCTGGCTTCGCTGGTGCGACCGCCGATGCCTTCACTCTGTTTGAACGGCTAGAGCGAAAGCTAGAGCAACATTCGGGGCAATTGATGCGCGCATCGGTGGAACTGGCCAAGGATTGGCGGACCGATAAATACCTGCGCAACCTGGAAGCGTTGATGATCGTGGCCGATGACGAAACTTTATTGATACTGACCGGCAACGGAGACGTGCTCGAGCCAGCAGGCGGGATCGCCGCCATTGGATCAGGCGGCAATTACGCGCTCGCCGCCGCGAGAGCGTTGTCCGATTATGAGGAAGATGCAGAGCAAATCGCGCGCAAGGCTATGGCCGTTGCTGCTGAGATCTGCGTCTTCACCAATGGCAATCTGACCGTGGAAACGGTTTAGATTCGCGGTCTGACCTTCCAAGAAAGCAATCATGATAGACAACCTAACCCCCAAGGCCATCGTTGCCGCTCTCGACGATCACATTATCGGACAGAAAGACGCGAAACGCGCGGTCGCGGTTGCCTTGCGCAATCGCTGGCGGCGTCAACGGCTCGGCGCAGATTTGCGCGACGAGGTCACGCCAAAGAACATCCTGATGATCGGGCCGACAGGCTGCGGTAAGACCGAGATCAGCCGGCGTTTGGCGAAACTGGCCGAAGCGCCCTTTGTAAAGATCGAAGCGACCAAATTCACTGAGGTTGGCTATGTTGGCCGCGATGTTGATCAGATCGCGCGCGACCTGGTTGAAGAAGCGATCCGTCTGGAAAAGGAGCGCCGCCGCGAAGCCGTTCGCGAAGCTGCGTCTGAAGCCGCAATGGAGCGCCTGCTCAACGCTTTATGCGGAGAGAATGCGTCAGAAGCCACGCGAGCGAGTTTCCGCGAACGCATCGTTCAAAACGCGATGAATGATGTCGAAGTCGAAATCGAAGTGAGCGACACATCAAGCATGCCTTTCGATATGGGCAATGCGGGCGGCAATATGCAAATGCTCGATTTGTCCGATATGATGGGTAAGGCGTTCGGCAAGGCAAAAACCAAGCGGCAAAAGCTGCGTGTTCCCGATGCGTGGGATAAGCTTGTCGAAGACGAGGCCGACAAACGGCTCGACGATGAAGACGTCGCCCGCGTGGCGCTGACCAATGCAGAGACAAATGGCATCGTGTTTCTGGACGAGATCGACAAAATCGCCGTCAGCGATGTGCGCGGCGGCAGTGTCAGCCGTGAAGGCGTGCAGCGCGACCTGCTGCCGTTGATCGAAGGGACCACGGTCGCGACCAAATATGGCCCGATGAAAACCGACCATGTTTTGTTTATCGCATCGGGTGCGTTCCACCTCTCGAAACCGTCCGATATGCTACCGGAATTGCAGGGGCGCTTGCCGATCCGCGTGGAATTGCGCGCATTGACGCAAGAGGATTTCGTACGGATTCTGTCAGAAACGCGCGCCAATCTGGTGGCGCAATACTGCGCGTTGATCGCGACCGAAGACGTCACGCTTGAAATAACGCATGACGCGATTGAAGAGATCGCTACCATTGCCGCGCGGGTGAATGAAAACGTTGAGAATATCGGCGCGCGGCGTCTGCAGACCGTGATGGAGAAACTGCTGGAAGAAATCAGTTTCGAAGCCGAGGATCACGCTGGCGAAACGATCACGGTTGACGCGGAGTATGTACGCGGCCGTTTGGGCGAGCTGTCGGGCAATACCGATTTGTCGAAGTATATCCTGTAAGTGACAATGGTTCAGATATGAAACCGGGAAGCGTCACTGACCTCAAGTCCATGCTTACTGGCATGAAGCCCAAACTGTGCAAGCGCGCCTGGTGCTTCCACGCCATCGCTGATCCGACTTTCATCCCCGACACAGCCTTTGCTTTCATCCGCGAGGAAGAGGGGGTGAGCGCAATTATCCCCGCGCCCGCCGCGACTGCGAAGGCTCCGCAATTCGCTCGCATAACATTGCAGGTCCACTCTGATCTGGAAGGGGTGGGGCTGACAGCTGCGGTAGCGACATCGCTCGCTACATCAGGTATCGCGTGTAATGTGATCGCAGGGCTGCATCACGATCATCTGTTCGTCCCGTGGGACCGGCGCGAGGAGGCGCTGGATCTGCTAAACAAGCTTAGCGTCGACGCGCGTCGATAATTTTCGCGCATTCACCTGATTTCGCGGTTGAAACTCACCTGCGCGCAGGCTCTAACTACCCCGAAGCATTTTTAAAATCGGGGCACCACACTATGATCCGCACTTTCCTGCTCGCAAGCGTTGCAGCAACCAGTCTCGCTGCCGCCGTTCCAGCCTTTGCTGAAGCACACTCCGAAATGGCGGCAACCACTCCGGCTTTGAGCGTTCCTGAAATTGAATACACGATGTGGACGCTGGACAATGGGCTGCGCGTCATTGCAATCCCTGATGATACGACCAGCACCGTAACCACTTCGCTATGGTATGATATCGGGTCAAAACTCGATCCGGAGGGGCGCAGCGGTTTTGCACATTTGTTCGAGCATATCCTCAGCCGCAAGACTGAGAATATGCCTTACAATATGATTTACGGGCTGACGGCGGATATTGGCGGTACGCGCAACGCGTCGAACTGGATCGATCGCACGAATTATTTTGAACAGGTGCCAGCCGCTTACCTCGAAACGATGCTGTGGACGCACCGGGAGCGTATGGCGAAAGTGGTCGTCGATGATGAAGTGTTCGAGACAGAGCGCAATGTTGTCAAAGAGGAATTGCGCCAGCGCGTCCTCGCACCGCCATATGGCCGGCTGCAACGGTTTGTCCTTGCCGAAAACGCTTACGACATCATGCCGCATCGCCGCCCTGGTATCGGCTCGATTGAGGATTTGGACAGCGCGACTTTGGACGATGCACGCGCGTTTTATGAGGCCTATTATGGCCCAGATACCGCGACGTTAATTGTTGCAGGCAATTTTGAACTGCCTGCGCTGCGCGGTCTCGTCGATCAGTACTTCGCTGATATCCCGCGACGGGCAAACCCCTTGGATCTCGCCATTGAGGCGCGCGAGCCCGAGGCCACTGGCCCGCGCACGGTGAACGCCACTGCGCCCAGTGTGCCATTGCCGGTGGTGGGAGGTGTTTGGAAGGGTGTGCCTGCGATGCATCCCGACGCAGCTGCTTTGGAAGTCCTAGGCACGATTTTGGACCGTGGTGACAACAGCCGGTTAAACAACGCTTTGGTGCGCACAGGTCAGGCGGTGGAAACTGATGCGTCAATCTTCAGTTTCAGGGAAGCTGGCCAAATCAGCGTTTATGCAATTGTGCGCGGACCAGAACAGATGGCCACAGCAGGCGCGACATTGGAAGCCGAAGTAGAACGCATTCGCGCCGAGCAGGTCACGCCAGAAGAGCTGTCCGAGGCGAAGAACGAAATCGTAGCGGGCACTCTGCGCCGCCGCGAAACAGCACGCGGGCGAGCGTTTGAATTGGGCGAGGCGCTTGTGTCCACCGGTAACCCCGATGCCGCCGATATGCGGATGGCGGCGATTGGCGAAGTCACAGCCGAGGACGTGATGCGTGTCGCTGCGCAATATCTCGATCCGCAAAAGCGCGTAACCATCACCTATACGGCGGGCGAGGATGACCCGGCGACCTATGCAAACCCCATACCCATGCCGGAATTCCGCACTCTGCCGCCTGCTGTCGGAGAAATCCGGCAAGTGCGCGCAGAAAGCGAGCGCATGGCACCGCCGCCTCCCGGAGAGACCCCGGTAACCGTGGCGCCCCAGATTGTGGAGGCGACCTTATCTAACGGGATTGAGGTCGTTGCTGTGCAAACTGGCGATGTGCCGATTGCGACCATATCAATGCTTGTCCCCGGAGGAAGCAAAACCGATCCGCGCGCGCGCGCCGGTGTCGCTCAGTTGGCTGCATCTCTTGCGGACCGAGGCATCAATGGCATGAGCGCACGTGAAATCGCGGCCAGCTTCGAAAGTCTGGGCGCAAGTTTTGGCGGCGGTGCAGGTAGCGACGGAACCAGCTTTAACCTGACCGCTCCGGTCGCAAATTTGGGCGAAGCGGGCGCTTTGGCTGCAAATATTGTCAAAGGCGCGATTTATCCTGAAGACGAATTTGAGCTTGAACGCGCGCGAGCAGCCGACGGATTGCGCGTCCAGATGCAGGAGCCCGGAGGTCTTGCCCGCCTTGTTGCGCGCGTCGCGATGTATGGTGAAGCGCCCTATGGATCGCAGCCAGGCGGGACGAGCGAAAGCCTTGCCGCGATTACCCGGAACGATTTGCTTGAGCACCGACAGCGATATTTTCATCCCAGCCGGATGAAGATCGTCGTCAGCGGCGGCATTGCGCCAGAGCAAGCTATCGCAACGGCAGAAGCGATGTTTGGCGATTGGAGCACTGGCCTTCGTCCCGGACCAATTCCGACAGAATCCGCAGGAGCGGTGCAGCCTGTGCGGACCATCGTGGTCGATATGCCCGACGCGGGACAGGCTGCCGTCGTCGCAGCAACACGTGCTCCGTCGCGCACCAGCCCTGATTTCTTCCCCCTCGAACTGGCGAACAGTGTGCTGGGCGGAGGGTCGAGCGGGCGCTTGTTCGAAGAGATTCGCACCAAGCGGTCGCTATCCTATGGCGCTGGCTCCGGTTTTGCTGACAGCGCCGATGATTCGATCCTGACGGCGAGTTCGCAGACCAAGAACGATACTGCTGACGAGGTAGCGCAAATCTTCCTCAGCGAGTTTGAGCGGCTTGGCGCAGAGGATTTGAGTGAAGATCTGCTCCAGCGTCGACGACTCTTTTTAAGCGGTTCCTACGCCCGCGCGCTGGAAACAAGCGGCGGCTTCAACAGTATCGTCGCGACTCTGCTGCAACAGGGCTTAACCGCGGATGAGGCGGCGCGGTTTGCTGACCGTTTGGCGGCTGTGGATTCAGACGCGGCGAGCGCAGCGGCGCGGCAATATGTCGATCCGGATAATGCGACTTTGATTATTGTAGGCGATGCCGCACAATTCCTCGACGATCTCACTGCGGTGCGCGACAATATTGAGGTGATCCCAGCCGGTGAGTTGGATCTCTCCTCCCCAACTTTGCGGCGTGAGAGTGCAGCGGCTGAATAATGAAGGCCCGGTAAGTTGAGAGAGGCGGCGCTTTACTGCGCCGCCTCCTCCACATTCTCATTTGCCTGCTGCGCCCACATCTCCGCATAAAGCCCACCCTTAGCGAGCAGTCCCGCGTGGGATCCGCTTTCGGCCAGTTCACCGCCATCCAGCACCAGAATACGGTCGGCATCAGCAATCGTCGAAAGCCTGTGCGCAATTGCAATGGTCGTGCGGCCCTGCGCCAGCCGTTTGAGCGTGCCGAGGATTTCCTGCTCTGTACGGGTGTCGAGCGCGCTGGTCGCTTCGTCGAGCAACAGTATTGGCGGGTTTTTGACGAGGGTTCGCGCTATAGCGACCCGCTGTTTTTCACCGCCGGACAGTTTTAGCCCGCGCTCGCCAACGGTCGTTTCGAAACCTTTCGGCAGACGCTCAATCAGCGGCATCAACGCGGCATCGCGTGCAGCCTGATTAACCGTGTCTTGATCCGCACTTTCTGCGCCGTAGGCAATGTTGTAAGCGAGCGTGTCATTAAACAGGACACTATCTTGCGGGACGATGCCGATGGCGGCGCGTACGGTTTCTTGCTGAGCCTTTGCAATATCTTGCCCATCGATGAGGATGCGCCCGCTCTGCGGATCGTAGAAGCGAAACAAGAGGCGTCCGATAGTGCTCTTGCCAGCGCCCGAAGGCCCTACGATTGCCAATGTCGATCCAGCGGGCACCTCAAAACTTAGGCCTTTGAGGATGGTCCGCCCGTCTTCATATCCAAAAGTCACATTGTCGAAGGTGAGCGAAGGCTCATTCACTACGAGAGCAGGAGCGCCCGGTACGTCTTGGACTTCAACCTCTGTGTCCATCAGGCGGAACATCTCGGCCATATCGACAAGGCCCTGTCTGATAGTGCGGTAAACCCAGCCGAGCAGATCAAGCGGACGGAAAAGCTGCATGAGATAGGTGTTCACGAAGACCAAATCACCGACAGTCAGTTCACCTTTGCTCCAGCCCCAAACCGAATACGCCATCGCGCCCGCCATCAGCGAATTGGTAATCGCCGATTGCACCACATTCAGCAGGGCCAGGGAATTTTCCGATTTGACCGCCGCTGCCGCGTAGGCGCGCGCTGCGCCAGCATAGCGTTCTTCTTCCCGCGTTTCCGCGCCGAAATATTTGACGGTTTCAAAGTTCAGCAGCGAATCAACCGCACGGTGCAAGGCCTGACCGTCCAGGTCATTCATATCGCGCCGCAATTTGGTCCGCCATTCGGTGATCCAGCGCGTCACAGAGATATAGGCCACCACGGTCAATGCTGTTGCCGCGACCAGTTCCCACCCGAAATTGAGATAAAAGATCACACCCACCGCAATCAATTCAATCGCTGTCGGCGCAATGTTGAACAGCAGGAAATAGAGCATTGAATCGATGCTCTTGGTTCCGCGCTCAATTATCTTGGTTACCTCGCCTGTTCGGCGGTTCAAATGAAACCGCAGCGAAAGCCGGTGCAGCCGGTGGAACACATCTTGAGCGAGGCTAAGCGTTGCCATCTGGCCAACCCGCTCAAATACGACATTGCGCAAATTGTCGAACATAAGGGAGGTGAAACGGCCCAGCACATACGCCGCGACCAGCGCCATCGCGACTTGCGCGCCAGCGGCAATTTCCGCTGCTGCGCCGGTCCCTTCCATCGCGTTGACAGCTCCGCGATAGGCAAAGGGTAGCGCCAGCGTGACACCTTTGGCGCAAAGCACCAGAATCATCGCCAGCGCGATTCGCACCCGCAGTTCTGTGTTACCTTCAGGCCAGAGGTAAGGGAGGAAGCGCTGCAGAGTTTTCCAACCCTCAGCGTCAGCCAGTGCGGTCGGTCTATCGGAAGAGGCTGTATCAGGCGGCATGTCGCCGCTGCATGTGGGCCTGCGCTGAGCTCAGCACAAGGTTCGGCGTGGTTCGCCTTGCTTATCGGATCGGGGTGTAAATATTCTGCCGGCGCTGTCGGCGAAGTGCACGGGCCACATCACGGGGCAGATCGAACAGGATGCGCTGACTCGAAAAATCGATAGCGACCCGGTCGAAGATTTTTAGATGCTGCATGCCGAGCGTAATCACTGGCTGGTCCTGCAAGCCAAGCGCCTCAAATGCAGGGGCGTCTGCAAAGGTCAGAGAAACATTGGTGAGCGCCAGCTCGCCGATGTTTAGCGATTTGACGTAAGACATCTGCCCCACGATCTCGGCTCCATTTACGTCGATGGTGGTCACTTCTTGCGCACGCTTTGTTTGAATGCGTTCGCGTAAAACCAGATTGCCAATGCTCGATTGGGCACCTGTATCAATAATTACAGTCGCCCTTACGCCTTCGACGAGGGCATCGGTAATAAGAAGCTGGCCGAGTTGTGGCCGTGCCCGGACGATGATTTCGAACCCCCGTTGCGAACCGTTGATCTCGGAGACATCCTGCAGCGTCATCGTTTCTTCACGGAAGTCGATCAGCACGCGAAAGTCCTGAAGGCTGTCGAGGCCGATGATCCCATCCGCGCCGACATGCTGGCGGTCGAGCAGGGGGGAGACGATGTCACGCACCGTGTGGGTGCCGAAAGTCATATTGTCGACTTCGACCATATCGACACTTCGCCTGCTAGCCATGCCGACAAGCGTTGCCGTTCCCGATGGTGTAAGTTGCAGGCTTTCGTTGATCTGGTAAGTGACCGCCGTCGCCTGACTGCCCGTATCTACCATGAAATCAAACGGACCATAACCGTCGATCGTCACCGGGAGCGTCATGCGTTGATGGGCGTCATTCTCTAAATCAAGAATTTCGGTTTCGGGATTGCTAAGACTAGGGGCAATCGCTTCAAAGTCTGATTTTGCAACGACGACAGGCGGTTCGACCGCGGTTGTGGCAGCGTTCGAACCCATGAGAGTGGCGGTAAGGGCCGGCAACGCCCATAAATATGTCATTGTTATATCCCATCCCGAATATGCGGACATTTGTGTCTCAACATTGGCAGGATAGTATCAGATTATTCGCCATCCCCAAAATGCGTTGGTCGAATTCACGCAGCGGCTGGAACCGCTTCGTTATTGCGCAGCAACGCCCATGTCTCTTGCACGATACCGCGATATCCGAACCAAAAGGTCGCGGCATACACGCCTGCGCCAAGCGCGGCATTGAACGCCAGGGCCAACAGAGGGCTTTCTATCGGTACGAATCTTTGCGCGGCCAGCACCGCTATCGCCATTGCTGCGCACGCCAGCGCAACTGGCGCAAGCGCGTCCGCAAGTAGCAGCACTGAAACCCCGATACGGGGAAGAGTAACGGTCAAAGTAACCGCCAAGAGCAAAGGTGCTGCGATCCACCATGCATGGACGAGGCCCATTGGTCCCGAAGCCACGCCCCATAGAAACGCCGCGGGAAAGATCACCGCCCCTGTAATAGAGGTGAACAGATAGACGCGCGGTCTGCCCATCGCATTGGTGACGGGCGAACAGATCAGATGCAATGCAAAGGCTGGCATACAGATAGCGAGCCCGGCAAGGATTGGGATCAACCCCGCCCATTTCTCTCCCATAAGGACAAGGATCGCGCTCTCACTTGTGAGAGCAAGGCCTATATATGCAGGTGCGCTCACCATCATCACAAGTCGGACCGTTTTTAAGAAGTAGGGGGCCAACGGTTTTGAGGCGCGGTGCAATTCGGAATAAGCGGCCAGCGCTACTTCGTTGATGGGCGGAATGAACCGGCCTGTCACAACCAAGGCTAGGAATAGCGCTTGAGTGTAGAGGCCCAGATCATAGGTTTCCAAAAGACGCCCCGCGACCACGACATCGCTCTGGCTCTGGATGATCCAGAACAGCTGGCACAAGGTAAGCGTTCCACCAAAAGTGAACATATCCCACGCCCCGGCTGGATTGAAGATTGGTCGGATCCATAGGCGCGCAGCGAACATCAATCCGATGGCGCGGGTGATGAAGATTGAGAGGCCCGAATAAATCAGCGCCCAAACTTCCCAGCCCATCCATGCCAGAACCAATGCGGTAATCGCTCCGACGAGCGCGCTGGCCATATTAACTTGACCCTGTTTGCGAAACTCCAGCTTGCGCGCGAGCCATTCAGAAGGGAGCGCGATAAAGGGAATGGTCAGGAAGATGACAGCCTGAACGCGCAGAAGCTGCGCTACCACCGGCTCATCGAAATATGCAGCGGCAAAGGGTGCGAACAGAAACTGGGTTGCCGCAAGCAGGCCATTCGCGATCAGCAACATGCCAAACACCTGTCCTACGCGCCGTTCGTCGAGGCGATCGGTCTGGACAATAGAGGTCGCAAAACTTTGCCCATTCAAAAAGGCGAGGGCGGTGACGATCACCTGACTCATTGCGAACAGGCCATAATCGGTGGGGTCGAGAAGGCGGACCACAAGAAAGGTCGACGTCCATGTAATAATCTGCGCGCCTACCTGAGCGCCCCATCGCCACGCGACAGCGGACCGGACGCGCGCCGCAAAACTCGAATCATCGTGAGGCGCATGCGTATCCGCGCCCGCAATCGATTCGGGAGAAGGGGCCTTAGGGTCCATATGAAAGGCCGATACGGACCAAAAATGAAGAAATTGTCGAATTGAGCCACAGATTGAGGGGGGAATCACCTCAAGAACGGCGCTTCAATCTTAGGTGAAGCTTCGTAAACAAGGCTATCGGTGCGGCTGAAGTCTGGCACCAAAGCGCTCAAAGCGGCGGATTTCTGGGAAAAATGCGCTTTTTTGAAATATTATTGCAAAAAGGCGTTGACCGAATCTCCGACCACGCCTAGATCACCTCCACCGACGCGGCGCAGACGGTTTCCACCGCCTCCCTCGCAACGGTCGCCAACATAAAACGGATAGCCGGTCCCCCGGTGTAAATCGGGGATACCATCGCTGTCCGCCATTTGTGTCTGGTAGGCTCTTTGACATTGTTAGTTTTTGATGAAGGGACATGTGGGCGACGGCGCCCGGTCTGGAGGCATTAAGGCTCCAGTAACCGGTTATTTAAGCCGATGCCACATCCTAGTCGGACACCACGTCTGGCTTTGATGATACATGTTCATTCGTATCCATTACGTTTGAAGTGCAGGTATCGGCTCCTTGATATTCTGGCTTGTTAAAATGGCAGGGCTTGTCCCTGTGTTTGACTTGTTAGTCTCACAAACTTGAGAGTTTGATCCTGGCTCAGAACGAACGCTGGCGGCATGCCTAACACATGCAAGTCGAACGAACCCTTCGGGGTGAGTGGCGCACGGGTGCGTAACGCGTGGGAACCTGCCTTTAGGTTCGGAATAACTCAGAGAAATTTGAGCTAATACCGGATGATGTCTTCGGACCAAAGATTTATCGCCTTTAGATGGGCCCGCGTTAGATTAGATAGTTGGTGGGGTAATGGCCTACCAAGTCGACGATCTATAGCTGGTCTGAGAGGATGATCAGCCACACTGGGACTGAGACACGGCCCAGACTCCTACGGGAGGCAGCAGTGGGGAATATTGGACAATGGGCGAAAGCCTGATCCAGCAATGCCGCGTGAGTGATGAAGGCCTTAGGGTTGTAAAGCTCTTTTACTAGGGATGATAATGACAGTACCTAGAGAATAAGCTCCGGCTAACTCCGTGCCAGCAGCCGCGGTAATACGGAGGGAGCTAGCGTTGTTCGGAATTACTGGGCGTAAAGAGAACGTAGGCGGCTATCCAAGTCAGGGGTGAAATCCCGGGGCTCAACCCCGGAACTGCCCTTGAAACTAGGTAGCTAGAATCCTGGAGAGGTTAGTGGAATTCCGAGTGTAGAGGTGAAATTCGTAGATATTCGGAAGAACACCAGTGGCGAAGGCGACTGACTGGACAGGTATTGACGCTGAGGTTCGAAAGCGTGGGGAGCAAACAGGATTAGATACCCTGGTAGTCCACGCCGTAAACGATGATAACTAGCTGTTCGGGCTCATAGAGCTTGAGTGGCGCAGCTAACGCATTAAGTTATCCGCCTGGGGAGTACGGTCGCAAGATTAAAACTCAAAGGAATTGACGGGGGCCTGCACAAGCGGTGGAGCATGTGGTTTAATTCGAAGCAACGCGCAGAACCTTACCAGCCTTTGACATCCTAGGACGACTTCTGGAGACAGATTTCTTCCCTTCGGGGACCTAGTGACAGGTGCTGCATGGCTGTCGTCAGCTCGTGTCGTGAGATGTTGGGTTAAGTCCCGCAACGAGCGCAACCCTCATCCTTAGTTGCCATCATTTAGTTGGGCACTTTAAGGAAACTGCCGGTGATAAGCCGGAGGAAGGTGGGGATGACGTCAAGTCCTCATGGCCCTTACAGGCTGGGCTACACACGTGCTACAATGGCATCTACAGTGAGCAGCGATCCCGCAAGGGTTAGCTAATCTCCAAAAGATGTCTCAGTTCGGATTGTTCTCTGCAACTCGAGAGCATGAAGGCGGAATCGCTAGTAATCGCGGATCAGCATGCCGCGGTGAATACGTTCCCAGGCCTTGTACACACCGCCCGTCACACCATGGGAGTTGGTTTCACCCGAAGATAGTGCGCTAACCTGCTTGCAGGAGGCAGCTAGCCACGGTGGGATCAGCGACTGGGGTGAAGTCGTAACAAGGTAGCCGTAGGGGAACCTGCGGCTGGATCACCTCCTTTCTAAGGATATTCATGAAAGCGCCGATGCCAGTCATCGGAAGTGCTTCATGGCTTCCAAAGAACATTGCCGTCGTCCTCATGTCCTTTCATCAATCAGATACAGCGTTTTGCTGGCCGTATGGCTGGCTATCGCTGTTTGCCTGAGCCGGCTCACGCCCGTTGCGGCAGCCTCTATTTTTAGGGGCAGCCGGATTGGTAGACGTGGGCCTGTAGCTCAGTTGGTTAGAGCGCACCCCTGATAAGGGTGAGGTCAGAAGTTCAAATCTTCTCAGGCCCACCACTGCCTTAACCTATGGGGCCTTAGCTCAGCTGGGAGAGCACCTGCTTTGCAAGCAGGGGGTCATCGGTTCGATCCCGATAGGCTCCACCAGGCATTTTAATCTGATAGATGAAAAGAAAGAGATCCGGACCGTGGTTTACTGCAGGTTCGGTCAGGCGACATTGGTCGCCGAACGTTTGACATTGTGAATGGGTTTTTAAATCGATGCCGTGGCGGTATCGTCGCAAAGGGTAACGACCTTCGGGTCATTATTCTAACGCGATCGATATCATCACAAATCAATCAATTTTGATTATCTGGCTGAGATAATATCTCCGCGCCGTCGTTAAGACGCACAGTCCTTATGCAAGGCTGTCGTTGATGGTGTGGATTCTCAAGCGTGAGGTAAGAGCATTTGGTGGATGCCTTGGCATGTACAGGCGATGAAGGACGTGGCACGCTGCGATAAGCGTCGGGGAGTTGTGAGCAAACTTTGATCCGGCGATTTCCGAATGGGGAAACCCACCTTCACCATTTCTTTCTGTTTACCTTCGGGTGAGCAGAGCGAGGTGGATAAGGTATTACCAGACTGAATATATAGGTTTGGTGAAGCAAACCCGGGGAACTGAAACATCTCAGTACCTGGAGGAAAAGACATCAACAGAGATTCCCGTAGTAGTGGCGAGCGAACCGGGACCAGGCCAGTGCCTTTTCTTAATCTAACAGAACACTTTGGAAAAAGTGGCCGTAGTGGGTGATAGCCCCGTATGTTAAAGTGATAGAAAAGGACTTGAGTAGGGCGGGACACGTGAAATCCTGTCTGAACATGGGGGGACCACCCTCCAAGCCTAAATACTCGTACATGACCGATAGCGAACACAGTACCGTGAGGGAAAGGTGAAAAGCACCCCGATTAGGGGAGTGAAACAGTACCTGAAACCGGATGCTTACAAGCAGTTGGAGCCCCTTTGGGGGGTGACAGCGTACCTCTTGCATAATGGGTCAGTGACTTAATCTAGCATGCAAGCTTAAGCCGTTAGGTGTAGGCGAAGCGAAAGCGAGTCTGAATAGGGCGACTGAGTATGTTGGATTAGACCCGAACCCCGGCGATCTAGGCATGACCAGGTTGAAGGTGCAGTAACATGCACTGGAGGACCGAACCGTTTAATGTTGAAAAATTATCGGATGAGTTGTGTTTAGGGGTGAAAGGCCAATCAAGCCGGGAAATAGCTGGTTCTCCGCGAAATCTATTGAGGTAGAGCGTCAGATGTATGCCGATGGGGGTAGAGCACTGGATGGGCTAGGGCTGCGCGAGCGGTACCAAACCTAACCAAACTCCGAATACCATCGAGTCTTGTCTGGCAGACAGACGGCGGGTGCTAAGGTCCGTCGTCAAAAGGGAAACAGCCCTAACCTACAGCTAAGGTCCCCAAGTCATTACTAAGTGGGAAAGCATGTGGGAATCCCAAAACAACCAGGAGGTTGGCTTAGAAGCAGCCATCCTTTAAAGAAAGCGTAACAGCTCACTGGTCTAAATAAGGGTTCCTGCGGCGAAGATGTAACGGGGCTAAAGTAATGCACCGAAGCTTAGGGTTCATAGTTTACTATGAGCGGTAGCGGAGCGTTCCGTAAGTGGTTGAAGCCGAAGGGTAACCGACGGTGGACATATCGGAAGTGCGAATGCTGACATGAGTAGCGATAAAGAGGGTGAGATACCCTCTCGCCGAAAGACCAAGGGTTCCTGCTCAACGCTAATCGGAGCAGGGTAAGCCGGCCCCTAAGACGAGCCCGAAGGGGGTAGTCGATGGGAACCACGTTAATATTCGTGGGCCTGAAGATGTGTGACGGATGGTGGAAGTTGTGTGGCCTTATTGGATTGGTCATGCAGCCAAGCTGTTCCAGGAAATAGCCTCTTCATATAGACCGTACCCGAAACCGACACAGGTGGTCAGGTAGAGTATACCAAGGCGCTTGAGAGAAGTATCCTGAAGGAACTCGGCAAATTGCCTCCGTACCTTCGGAAGAAGGAGGCCCTCTCACTGGGCAACCAGTGTGGAGGGGGCACAGGCCAGGGGGTAGCGACTGTTTATCAAAAACACAGGACTCTGCTAAGTCGGCTTCAAGACGACGTATAGGGTCTGACGCCTGCCCGGTGCTTGAAGGTTAAGAGGAGGAGTGCAAGCTCCGAATTGAAGCCCAAGTAAACGGCGGCCGTAACTATAACGGTCCTAAGGTAGCGAAATTCCTTGTCGGGTAAGTTCCGACCTGCACGAATGGCGTAACGACTTCCCCACTGTCTCCAGGATATGCTCAGCGAAATTGAATTCTCCGTGAAGATGCGGAGTACCCGCGGTTAGACGGAAAGACCCCGTGCACCTTTACTGCAACTTCAGAGTGGCATTAGGAAAGAGTTGTGTAGCATAGGTGGGAGGCTTTGAAACTTGGGCGCCAGTCCAAGTGGAGCCATAGGTGAAATACCACCCTGCTGTTTTCTGATGTCTAACTAACTACCGTTATCCGGTAGTAGGACCCTCTGTGGTGGGTAGTTTGACTGGGGCGGTCGCCTCCTAAAGAGTAACGGAGGCGCGCGATGGTAGGCTCAGGCCGGTTGGAAACCGGCTGCGAGAGTGCAATGGCATAAGCCTGCCTGACTGCGAGACCGACAGGTCGAGCAGAGACGAAAGTCGGTCATAGTGATCCGGTGGTCCCTCGTGGAAGGGCCATCGCTCAACGGATAAAAGGTACGCCGGGGATAACAGGCTGATGATTCCCAAGAGCTCATATCGACGGAATCGTTTGGCACCTCGATGTCGGCTCATCACATCCTGGGGCTGGAGCAGGTCCCAAGGGTTTGGCTGTTCGCCAATTAAAGTGGTACGTGAGCTGGGTTCAGAACGTCGCGAGACAGTTTGGTCCCTATCTGCCGTGGGCGTCGATACTTGAAAGGAGTTGCCCCTAGTACGAGAGGACCGGGGTGAACATACCTCTGGTGTACCAGTCATGCCGCCAGGCGTGCCGCTGGGTAGCTATGTATGGACGGGATAACCGCTGAAAGCATCTAAGCGGGAAGCCTCCCTTGAGATTAGGTATCTTCGAACCGTCATAGACCATGACGTTGATAGGCCAGGTGTGGAAGCGCAGTAATGCGTGCAGCTAACTGGTCCTAATAGTTCTGATCGCGCTTGAGAGTTCGCACTGTCAACGACAGCTTTGCTGTCTGATGGTGGAGATTTTCTCTAGCCAGATACGCCCAAGTAACATTTCGCACGGTGATGATTGCACTGTGTGAGCATCGATTTAACCCAAACTTTCGCTGGCCCCATTGCTTGGTGGTCATGGCATTTGTGACCCACCCGATCCCATCTCGAACTCGGCCGTGAAACCAGATTGCGCCGATGGTACTATGTCTTAAGGCATGGAAGAGTAGGTCGCCGCCAGGCATTGAAGCCAGCGATAGCGAGGGAATAACCCATTCATTAGTCAAAGGGCTGACCTTCACGGGCAGCCCTTTTGGCGTCTTTAAAATCCGCCAATTTGGCGGAATTTGAGAGGCCATAGCTCGGTAGCGCGGGATGGAGCAGTCCGGTAGCTCGTCAGGCTCATAACCTGAAGGTCGTTGGTTCAAATCCAACTCCCGCAACCACCGAAGTATTGAATCAATTCAACAAAAGCGCCTCGCTGTGATCAGCGGGGCGCTTTTGCATTTGGACAGAGAGCGTAGAAACAGCAAGCTGCGCCGGCTTCGGGGGATCAGAAGTATTTTCTGCATCTAGAAATTCACAAAGCCGCTGTGCGTCCAAGATTCCATCCTCTGACTTCAAAGCCTGCGCACGCGTATCGCCGGTGCTACGATTTTATGCACCGGGCGCTGCACTTATTGCGCGTGGCTACCTTAATTGGCTGGAACCGATCAGTAGCTTTCGGCACAACTGATGACGAAATCGACAGCTTACGAAAAAGCAGCAATGAAATTAAGCAAGTAGCCAATGATCATTCGAACGTAATTTGGCAGCGCTGTTCCTTTCTCGCCGCTCCCGTAGGTGTCCCAGCAGGCGCTAAAATTGAAAGTGTTGGCGATGGAGTGCGCCTTTGCCTCCGCTGCGCAGATCGCTTTCGTTTCGTTTCCTATAGAACGATTTGATCCAAGGGGTTGCCATTATTCCAAGTAATTCAAGAGTTAGGTTGAATTGATAGCGGAAGATCGAATTCGAAAGCAAAGAGTTCGAAAACCTGCGTTTTGCACAGATCTGAAAACGGTCGACGACCGCTAAGCCAGACGTTGGGATCACTAGGTTACTAAGCATCGAATGAGAATTTTCAGGCAAGCGCGCAGGCGTGGCTCTGACGGTTGCGTGTAAAGCGTCGGCCCCTCACGGAGCCATGCTTGAGGGACTTTAATATAGGTGACGATCAGTTTGGCAAACAGCTCTTCATTTCCGATGACACCATCGCGGTTGATTAAAGTTCCTTGCGCTCCATCGACCCGTTCCGAATGCCCCCTAAACTCATCCAACATGGCTTTCTCCCTTCCTGCAAAAGTCTTCCCCTTGGTCAGGGTAGGGATGCCGTTCATCTTAACAGCTTAGCTGTTCCGCTGGTGCGCGATTTCGTATGGCCGTCTTTGTCCTCTAGGCCGCCATGAAAGGAGCGGAAGATTCCAATCAGGTTCAACTGGGGCATGTGCACCTTTGGGCGCCCCATCGACAAAGGCACCGATTGCGGGTGTCTTTGCCAGAGTTGACTTGCGCTATAAACCAATGGTTTCCATAGACTTGTCCTAAGGTCGCATCCTACCCCCATAAGCAGGCATGCCTAGCATCAGCTAGCGTCCGCGTGCATTTATAGCTCGGTTTTTGATGGCCGCTTACTCAATCAGCGATCCTAAACGTGGCGACTTCGCAGCGTCTCAGGCAGCGGGCGATCGTTAAGTCAAAGAGTGTCCGGAGCCGCTCTCTTCTGAAGCGGTTCGCAACGATAATTGCCGCGAATACACCCAGCCTATGCCAATCAGGCTGAAGCCGAGAGCCATGAAGCTGGCAATGCGCAACAATCCATCTAGTGCGGCCGCGTCGATCAAGAAGACTTTGATGACCGCTGCTAGCATCAGCAACAGTGATCCGATTCGCCAGCTGCGTTGTCCTTGCGACGATCCCCACCACAAGAAGCCAAGAGCAAGGACAATTCCTAGCAGCGAAATAAGCAGGCTTTCGGCTTGGCCGACCGGCTGCGAGGTCAGTGTGGTGCCCGCAAACATCTGACGGAGCAACGACACTGCAAGGAGCGAGATAAGGCCCATCGAAACTGCATCGGCGCTGCGTCTAAGGATAGCTGGAATAAAACCGAATGTGTCCTTCCACTGGGCCAATGCAAACCAGACCGCACTTATCGCGATGAAATATCCTGGCGTAAGCCAATTGGCGATTGGTGTCGGGCCGACATACTGGAGGGAAAACAACGGATTGTGGAGAACCAAAGTGAACCAGACAAAATGCGTAAATGAAAACGCAATGAAGACAACGCTAAGCGGCCGGGGAAGATTTTTGACCTGAATCTTCCAAGCTGCATAAGCTGCGAACAAGAGTAACGCTTGCCAAATTGTGCGTTCAGCCATGCCGTAAATTTCGAAGGCGAGAGGCGAGTTAATGCCGAAAATTTGTTTGTAGAGACTATGCAGCGCCGCAGTCGCTATAATGCTGAGCACAATGACTATTGGCGTTATCATGCTCGACCGGCGATCTCTCCAATTCCAAACTGCCATTCCCAAAGCCGCCCCAAGCGGCAAAATCTTTAGCGCCAAGTCTGTAACTGAAATCGCCGAAGATTTTAGGAACGGGTCTCCAAAAAGTGCAAACACACCGGCCACTGCCCATGAGCCAAACGGTTCGAATGCCCAAATGCCGCTAATGCCTAGAGCAGTCGCCCATCCGGCGATACGCGCAGGTTGCAAAACACACAGTGCAATCGCCCCGGCGGCTGCGATCCATGCCAGAGATGCGCTTGGCATGACTTGCGCAATCGTCCCGTAAACTAGGGCGACTGTAATCGCCTCTGCGGCGCTCAGTGTGAGTTTGTTGCGACCGGCGATTGCCAAACAGGCGAACGGAAGAACAGCTGCACCCCAACGCAGTGACGCTTGAGCTAAATTCGTGAGGTCTGGAGTGTCTCCGAGTTGCGATATTTCGCTCACAAAACGGGGCGTCACGGAGAGCGCGATGACCACCGATGCTGCACTCATCCATGCGCCGATCAGCAGCGCCAGTGCCTCACGCTTCCAGTAACACCAGAACAAAGGCGCACTGACTGCGACCGCCATCACAGGAGCCAGCCATGCAGGTGTTAACAGCAACAGTGCCCCAAAAAGCAGAAGCCACGCCGCGGTGATCAAAGGCAGCACACGCCGGGTTTCACCCTGCTCGCCGCGCTGCCAGATGAGGGCAAAACCTGCAGCTGGGAAAATCGCCAAAGCGGCTAAGCTTGCGGCTAACATCGGTTCGTTCGGGACATCCTCAAAGGCACCATACTGGACATAGATGATGATCCCCATCACCAGCGAAACCGCGCTCAATTGTGAGGTATCCAATAACTTTGCGCGCCCGGCCGCTTGAAGCGCGAGCGGCACACCAGCAAAGATCAGGGTAAGAACCACGGCGATGACCAAGAATGATTGCGCACCGGGATCGGGCCAAATCAACAGCAGCCACAGTCCAAGACCCGCCGCGATCAAAGCGCCCAGCCGGAGAGCGGGATACCGCCAGCCCAAACCGGACAGCGCCGCGCCGATCAGCAGATACAATCCCCATGTCAGCGGCGCAAAGCCAGCGTCGCTCACCAACACAGCCATTTGCAATGTCGCGATCGCTCCGGCCGCAAGCTTAGGTAGGCTTGGCCCCTCGTCGGTATGCAGAAGTGCCGGCAGCACCGAACCCAAAATGATCAGATATATGCCGAGCGCCGCGAAATCCGAGCTGCTGGAGACGCCTGCAAACATCATCAGCGCGCCCCAACCTAATCCGGCGGCAAGCGCCGCATAGCCCAGCCAATTGCGTCCCTGAACCTGCCCGCTCCACGCCAGCCCCCCGGTGATCAGTGCGAGGTAGAACGAGAGTAGAGGGACATTCGCGCTATCGCTATCGACCAAAAGCGGCGCGGCAAATCCGCCGACAAGGCCGATAATCGCGCTGGGCAGGCCAAACCGGAACGACAGCGCAATCGCCACCGCTGTCACGATGGCCAGACCGACAAAGGCGGCTCCTGCACCAATCAGGCCATAAGCCGTGCCCGCAAGATAGAATGCGCCATAGAGTGTCGCGAGACCCGCTCCCGCAAGTGATTGGCGGACGCGGGGATCGCGAAGGAGATGCTCGAGGCGAAATGCCGCCTCCGCTCCTGCCAGCAGCGCCAGCCCGAACAGAAAACTCATACCGACGCGCACTGATGGCGTGAGAAGACCGGCCTCAATTGAGAAACGAACAAGAAATATGCCTGCAATCGCGAGCGCGAAACCACCACCCCAAATGGGGAGCCGCCGGCCAAAAATGTCTTCAAAATCGAAAGCGAAACCCCTGATAACCCTTTCTCTCAGTGTCTCGCGATCCACGTTTTGATAAGCCATTGTGCCTTCGGCGGGCTGGTCTGCGCCTACTGGCTCTGACGGTGGAGACGCTGCGGCGTCGGACGCTCCCGCTTCAAACTTTGCGTCTTCGTGGGCAACCGCATTGGGCAGGGCGGTAGCCGGAATTGAAAGGGGAGCGGCGGGCGAAAGCGAAGGTGCTTCATTCTCGCCAACGCCGGGCAGGCGATAAACGCTCTTGGCATCGTCCAACCGTTCGGACAGGTTCGATATGCGGCGTTCAAGCTGGCCCATCCGAGACCACAAGAACGCGATTGCGCCGCCAAGCAGCAAGATGATGAAAATGTCCATTAGGCCTGCCGCAGCATTGGCGTGGCCCGGTTAATTTGCAATCACCAATCTGCCTTTTGTTGCGTCAAGGCTGGGCTGCGTTGCTCCCACCGATCCTGCGATATTCAATGTCGTTGGCCAATGGTGCCGACACCAGCATGCCGGTGACCGCCCCGTCTTCAGCCCGCGTAAACTTCAATCTCTGGAAACCCGTCTCTGCCTCAGGTCGGAACGTGTCGGGTTGATAGCGAGCAAATGGGACATGTTTGGCATCACCCGTACGCAGCCAAAGCTGGCCGCCTTTCGCATACAAAATCAGCGCCTGTTGCAAGGTGTCGCTGTAAAAGGTGCCGATCAATTCATCGGTGTTGAGCGGTGATTGCGGCACTGGCTGCATCTCGGCACGAGGTGCGGGGATGTAGCCGTCTTCACTGACTTGCCAGCGCATTTCAGTTGCGCGCTCGGTTCCAGATGAGTCTTCGGCGAAGTCATGGAACTCCAGCCGCAATTCCCGCGCCGGGCTAAGCATGAAAACGCCCTTGGCCACTTGCGGCAAAGGCGCCCCTTCCTGACCAAAGCTTGCAAAGGTCAGCGCATCACCGTTGCGGCGTAGAGAAAAGACAACCCCTGCAAACAGGCGATAGTCACCAACATATCGGTCCAGTAGCGCCCCGGTTTCAGGCACAAATTCGACTGCCTCCTCGGCCTCAAGTCGATCCGCAAGCACAATCTCTGCCACATCGAACGCAAAAGCGGCTTTGAGAAAATCGCCGCGATTGCTTATCACCGCAATGGCAACTTGCTGGTCCAGATCTTCGTCAGTCACGCGCAGGAGGAAACTTCTGAACCCCCCGGTGCTCCCGCCGTGCGACCACGTGTCCAGTCCGCGAAAATCGCGATACTCCTGGCCGTTGGTTGCAATCAAGGGGCGGCCATTTGGCAAAGTAGAGCGAGCGGCCATTGCGGCAACTGCGCGGCTAACATCGGCCTCTCCAATTTTGCCTGTGTTCAAGGCATTCGCCCAGCGCAGCAAATCACGCGGATGTGACACGATGCCGGTCGAACCATAAGTCGCAGACAAGACAGGCGCGTTAGAAAAGCCAGATTCAGATGGATCATAACTCGCTGCGACATTGTCGATGGTCTGGCTGGGGTCAGTGCGCACGAAGCTCTGCGTCATGCCGAGCGGTCCGAAAACGCGCGATTGCATGAACTGCGCAAACGGTTCGCCTGACACTCTGGCGACCACTTCGGCTAGCAATTGATACCCGGTGTTGCTGTATTCCTGACGCTCTCCTGCGGTGAAGTTTCCGCCGCGCTGTCTGAACATCAGATCGAGCGCTTGGTGGCCGGTGATGGCTGCTTCCTCTGTTTGTCCGATGAGGAACAGCAGGCCGTTCTCTTCGCGCAGGCCGCTGGTGTGGTTGAGCAAATGCCGGATTGTCACGGGGGTGGGGCGCGCTTCCAACTCAGGGATGAAATCGCGCACATCCTGATCGAGCGATATTTTCCCTTCGTCCGCCAGCAGCATGATCGCGAAAGCCGTGAACTGTTTGCTTGTCGAACCGATGAGGAAGCGCGTGTCCGCATCGATAGGTGCGGCGCGCTCTAAGTCTGCCTTGCCCGCCCAGCGTTCATAGACCAGCGCACCGCCCACCGTGACTGCGACACTGATCCCCGGTTCGCCGGGTTCCTGATGGCTGTCGATCAAGCGGTCGAGCGCCTCCCAGTCCGGATCATTGGCGATGGCCGGTGATGCGGCCAGCGATCCTGCGGCGAAACTTGCGAAGATTGATACGATAAAAACGAGAAGACGTGTCATGTTGGCGGGCTCTTGTAGGTATTCGGTTCGGAACTGCCGAAATGCCAACATTGACGCGGCCATGCGTCCGGATACGCGAAGTCGAACTTATTTAATCCGGTGTTTTTTGCGATAGACAGACGGTGTCATGCCCGCATGTTTTTTGAACGCAGTGTTGAAAGATGACTTTGCGTTAAAGCCCGATGCGTAAAGGATATCGGTCACGCTTTGGTCGCTCTTGATCAGCAATTCTTGTGCGTGTTCGATGCGGTGGCGGTTGAGAAAATCGAAAAAGTGCAAACCGTGCCGCTGATTGATCAATGCAGAGAGGTCTTTGGCCGCAATCCCGCTGCGCCGGGCTAGTCGCGAAAGCGACATATCGGGGTCGAGGTAGGGGCGCTGTTGTTTCATAAACGCCGTCAGATGTTGATGGTCGCTGGCGTCACTGTCATCACCGGTGTCATCAATTTGCTTAGCAGCGGACACGAGCAACCTGTCTGCACCGCGAAAAATCTGCGGTGACAGCAATGCCTGAAAGGCAATGGCGACAGTGATACCCAAGACTAAAAGCGCCGCAATCATTTGCAGTGTGATCAATATATCTGCGGGCAGGGAAGGCGCAAAACCGGTCCGAAACATGAATAGACCATGGGCAATCAGGGAAGACGCGACAAAAAAAGCGAGCCAGCGCCAGCTCGCCGATTGTCCGACAAAACGTGCCCTCATTTCCTGACGAACCCGCCAAAGAGCATAGATGGCTGCCGCTATATAGATCGCATATTGCGCTTCGAACACGGCGCGCAGATACGGGGTTTCTACGCCTCCTATAGCGAAGCCTAACACCACCATCGCAGGAAAAAGATGCAACGCATCCGATGCGCGAAAGGCGCTGCGCTGAAAGCAGCTGAACCAAATGAAGCCGGTGTAAAACGGCATTTGAAGCATCGCAGCAGTCAGGCGCAAATCACTGAGCACCGGATGAGCATCCCACCAATCGGCCATGAACCAGCCGCTGATATCAATCGCCGTGGTGATTAGGAACAGCGCAAGCAAAGCGTTGGCGCGCCGCATGGAAGATGGCACGAGCAGCAGAAATACGCTCAGCAAAATGGCCATAAAAGTAGCGAGTATCGCCGCGGTGGGTACGATTGAATACATGCGGCAATTGTGTGTTCGCCCGCGTCCAATTTCGCAAGTCGCGCATGCTTTCTGGAGGAAAAATCTACGCCTCGCGCACTTGGCGCAGGAATGCTTTCACCTGGTCGCTTAATGTCGCGGCCTGACTTTCTAGCTCATGTGCGCTGGTAAGGACTTGATTGGCGACAGCACCCGTTGATAGCGACAGTTCGCGCACATCCCTTAGATGTCTGGATACTTGATCGGTACCGCGTGCGGCGACGTCGATATTGCGCGCAAGATCTTGGCCTGCGACAGATTGCTCCGTGACCGCACTGGAAATCGCGACGGCTGATGATTCGAGATCTCTGACCTGGACAGCAATCGAACGCAGCGCGGACACGCTGGCACCGGTTGTATCCTGCATGCCTCGGATTTGTTCGACGATATCTTCGGTCGCTCGGCTGGTTTGCATGGCCAGCTCCTTCACTTCGCTCGCCACCACAGCAAATCCGCGCCCGGCTTCGCCACCTCGCGCAGCCTCAATCGACGCGTTAAGCGCAAGGAGATTAGTCCGCTGGGCGATGGTTTGGATGAGCTCGACGACCTGCCCCACTTGTTTGGCGGAGGCAGCAAGAGCGGAGATTGTCGTGTCAGCTTCTTCGGTTGCGTCACTGGCAAGCCGGGCAAGCTCGCTGGAAGAGGTTGCCTGCCGGCTGATCTCGCCAATAGAGAGCGCAAATTGATCGCTCGCCGCCGCGACCGCAGTCACACCGACGTTGGCTTCTTCCATATGTTGCGAAAGGTCGCCGGTGCGCTCGCTCGCTTCCTTGGCCGTGTTCGCCATAGCCGTCGCGGTTGTATTCAGCTCGCTTGAAGCGCGGGCGACCCTGCTCGCGACTTCGCCGACTGTGGTCTCCAATTGCAGAGCCACCTGGTGAAGCAAAACTGTCTTACGCTGCTGTGCATCCTGGCGTTCGCGTTCTTGATCATGCTGCAGGCGGATGGTTTCATCAGCGCGATCGGTTCGTTCTCTTGCCCAGATTTCGAGTTGCTGGTTCGCCCGTTTAAACATGACCAGCGCACGCCGCATTTGGCCGATCTCATCCTTTCGTGTCTGCCCGTTTATCTCAAAATCCCGTTCACCCCGTGCCAGCCTCGTCATCATGTGAGTGACTTCAACGATCCTTTGCGAAAAATCGTAGGAGAGATAGCGCAAACCCGTGAATAGGATCGCAGCTCCCAGCGCGGCCAAAGCGACGAGGACAAGAATGAGATGGGTGAAGTATGCGAGGCCTGCTTGCTGGCTCGCCTCTCGCTGGTCAACCAGATCATCGACCAATTCGCGGCTGCCGGCCACCAAATCTTCGCCATGGCCGACAAGGCGACCTGCGAGGGTGTTTAACAATTCTACATCGGCTTTCTGAGCCTGAGCATCAGTTACCGCAATGAAAGCCGTATCATAGTCTTTAAGATCGGACTTCAGCTGCGAGACTGCTGGGAGAAAACTGGGAAGCGCGTCTTTCGCAACAGTTTCAATAGCGTCGACGCGGCCACCGGCATTGGCATAGCCATCGCGTTGGCGGGTCAAGACGGTTTCTTCACCGGAAAACAGGAATCTGGCAGAATTGTATCGCAAATCACCTGCAACCGCGCGCAACTCAACCGCTTCATACAGCGCATCATTTGCCTCGACCGTGGCGGAATACCGCGACCACAATTCGCCGAGGCCGATGCCAAGCACTAGTGCCATAGCGAAGCTGATGCCGAAAAATGTGCCAAAAATCGCGTGAACTTTTCCGCGCAAGCTGAGGTCTTGAAACCATCCAAACCGCGTATTCGATGTGGAATCGGTCGGTGCGGTCTGGCCTTCTGATCTTTCGAAGGCGCCCCCAAATGTTTGGTTGGCTGAGGGTGCGACAGAGGCCTGATCTTGGCGTCTTTCCTTCAGCATCATCATGTTCATGCACTTACCCCTGGGCGGTTTGGCGCACGAATGATCTGGCACCGATACCGCAGTTCGCTGCGGACAGGTGTTTTTCCTGAACGATAACCCTTTATGTGCCATTGCCTTTAGACCCTCGGTTATCCCTCAGTCTGATGGGCAAGTGTCCTAGAGCAGGGCGCTAGTCAGGGCGTGCGCAACCAATGGGGCGCGCGCAAATAAGTAGGTTATCCTTCACGCACTTTGGCAAGGAACGCGTCGACTTGAGTGCGCAAGGTTGTCGCCTGCTGTTCAAGCGCGGTCGAGCTGGAGAGCACTTGGCTCGCAGCTGAACCGGTTGTGATGGATAGCTCTCGCACTTCTTTGATGTGGCCAGACACGTGGTCGGTGCCGCGCGCGGCGAGGTCGATGCTGCGCGCCAGATCTTGGCCAGCGACTGATTGCTGATCCACCGCGCTTGCGATGGATACGGCGGTGGTTTCCAACTGCTGGACTTCGTTGGAGATTGACCGAAGTGCCTTTACGCTGGCGCCGGTTGTGTCCTGCATTGCGAGGATCTGTTCGCCAACCTGCTCAGTCGCGCGGCTGGTTTGCATCGCGAGCTCTTTCACTTCGCTTGCGACGACAGCGAAACCCCGGCCTGCCTCTCCGCCGCGGGCGGCTTCGATAGAGGCATTCAAGGCAAGCAGATTGGTCCGCTGAGCAATTGTTTGAATTAGTTCAACGATCTGGCCAACTTGCTGCGCCGAATCTGCCAACGCTGCGATGGTTGCATCAGCTTCATTGGCGGATTGAGTGGCCTTGCGCGCCAGCTCCGCCGAAGATGCAGCTTGGCGGCTAATTTCGCCGATAGACATGGCGAATTCGTCAGAGGCAGCAGCGGCGGCCGTTGCGCCTGCGTTGGCATCCTCCATCGACGCTGCAACTTCTGCGATGCGATTGTTTGATTGGTCAGCAGAAGCGGCCATCATTGTTGATGTTGAACGAAGCTGGCTTGAAGCGCTCGCCACTCCGCTAACAATATCGCCGACGGAACGTTCAAACTCGCCAGCCAAGTTGCGCAACGCCTGGTCGCGATCCTGTCGAGCCTCTTCCTTCTGCAATTGAAACCGCGCTTGTTCTTCGATTTCTTGGCTCGCACGCGCAGCATACTCGGCATGCAGACGCGCGTTGGCGCAGCTGGAAATCCGGACACGCTCGATCTCAACGGCAAGATTGCCGAAATCATCTCCGCGTCGTTGTTGTGGGACGACAATGTCATGTTGCCCATCGGCGATGCGTTTAAGGCAATCATTCAGTTGCCGGGAGGTGGCAACTATATCTTTTCTAATAACTCCAATTAGAACACTTGTGAGAGCAATTGCGCCTGCCACCACAGCAATCAAAGCATAGCGTAGAAACGCCGCTTCCTTCGCTGCAGTTGCAATTGAGTCCGCAGTACCACCTTGCAGATGGCCTGAAATTTTACCGAGGGCTAAGAAACAAAATGCCGCTGTAACGATCACAATCGCGAGTGGCGCGCCCACGGTTATCGCGACCTTGACAGAGGTTCCTGTCCGGCGAAATGCGGCGGTGAGCGGACCAATGTCGTCATCATAGCAATAGGCATTGGCAGACGGCTCAGTCGAAAGGGGCTGTCTGTCCATGGGACCTGCAACTGTGGTTTTGATCGAGATCTGATCAGGAGCACTCATGCGACTTTCCCTTCATGGGATTGTAAAGTTTCAGTTTGTCCGGCGAAGTCTTGCGCTTCTATCAGCGCGTCAATTTCGGCGGCAGGCATGGCCTTGTAGTAAAGCCAGCCCTGAATTTGATCACACCCGGCCAGACGAACCATGTCTGCCTGTTCGGTTGTTTCGACGCCTTCGGCGGTCACATCCATGTTCAGCGCGCGCGCGACTGCGATGCTGGACAGCATCATTGCGCGGCTTCCCTCATCTTGGCCGGCTTGCACAACCAGGCTGCGGTCCAATTTGAGCTTTTCAAACCGGAACTGGCGCAGGAACCCGATCGAAGCATAGCCTGTACCGAAGTCATCAAGCGAAATGCGCACGCCAAATTTGCGGATTAGATCAAGACTGCGCTCCGCGACCACTGGGTCAAGCACCAAGCATGTCTCAGTCACTTCCAGCTCCAGCAGATGCGGGGGAAAGCCGGTTTCTTCCAGAATCTCACCGAGTTTGATCGGGAATTCCGGGTTGCGCAACTGCGCAGCGGAAATGTTTACCGCCAGCGTTATGTTGGGCCAGCGCAGCGCGTTGCACACAGCTTCGCGCAGAACCCACAAGCCGATGGGGTTGATGATGCCCGATTCCTCAGCGACCGGGATAAACACATTCGGGCCGATGTTCCGTTCGTCCTCACGGTTCCAACGCAGAAGCGCCTCGACCGCGACGATCTTGCCTCTGACGGCATCGACGAGCGGTTGGTAAGCTAATTCAAATTCGCCTCTGGATAGACCAGCGCGCAAATCATCTTCTAGTTCGCGGACTGCCTCGCGGCGCTGGTCGAAGCTATTGTTAAACCAGGTGCAGCGCATTTTACCGCCGCGTTTTGACATATACATTGCCACATCGGAACGGCGCAGCATTTCTGATGATAGCAAACGATTGACCGCAGTGCTGCGCGCGAGGCCAATACTGGCACCGACATTAATCTGACGCTCGCCGACCGTAATAGGGGTTTGCAGCTGATCGAGTAACGAGCGGCACATCCCTTCAAGGATCGTGCCTGCCACTCGGCCGCGCATGATTACGGCGAATTCATCCCCGCCAAGCCGGTAGCATGTCGCCTCGTCACCGCATGTTTGTTGCAGCAAGCGCGCGCATTGCTGTATCAAAAGATCGCCGACCGAATGACCGTAATGGTCGTTCACCTGCTTAAAGCTGTCGAGATCGATCAACGCGATCGCAATCTCCTCGTCCCCCTCAGAAAAGCGATCAACATCGGTATGCAGTGCGCGGCGGTTGGGAAGCTGGCTAAGGGTGTCGGTGACGCTTAATGTTTCCAGCTCTCGCACATTGGCAAAACCAGTGCGGCTCAATAGAAATATCGTCGCAGCGTACAGAACCGCTCCTGCAATCAGAAGGGCTCCTGGTGATGCAATGGCGAGCTTATCGCTGGCGATCACTACCAAAGCAACAAGCGCAAAAACAAACGAAATCGTGGCTAAAGGAACCAAGACGAGCCCGATGGGGGTCAAACGGAGGGGTTTGCTACGATCAGGCACGGGTGTTCCTCTGTTCACGCCGATCGGCGCATGTGCGTCCCACCAATTCCTAAAGAGCAATGGCTAATTAACGGTAAATTGTTCGCACAAGACCACGCGAAACCACCAATTAGGCGGTTAATTTCCATCAGGGTTTCAGCCGAGAGCGGACATCTCTGTGTTCGCAGAATGAACCTGCAATTCATACAAGCTGGTGCGTTTTTCAGACGGCACGAACGCACGGGTCTGGCCGACTACCGTCTCTCCTGCGCCCAGCATCAAAAATCCGTCGCGTGCCACCGCGCTGGAAAGCCGCCGAAAGGCCACATCACGTGTTTCGCGATCAAAATAGAGCAATACATTGCGGCATAAGACCAAATCAAAGCGCTGCCTCGAAGGCGGTTCTGTCAAAACATTGTGCTGCTGAAAACGAGTGATGGTGCGAACATGGTCGCGGATTTGCCAGCCTTCGGGTGTCTCATCAAAATGTCGCAGCATCTGCGCAACCCCCAGACCGCGCTGCACCTCAAACTGACTGTAGAGCCCAGTTCGCGCGGTTCGAATGGCGTAATGCGAAACATCGGTGCCCAGAATATCTATTGTCCAGTCTCGCCAACGTTCCTTCTGGTCTTCGAATAGCATCGCGAGCGAGTGCACTTCCTGTCCGGTCGAACATCCCGCGCACCAAATCGACAACCGTTTCGTATGCGCGCGGCGCTGAGCGATATGAGGCAGAATGTCCTCAGGTATCTGATCAAAGGTTGGCTTGTCACGAAAGAAATAGGTTTCGTTGTTCAAGAGCGCTTCGACCACTTGCGCTGCTAGGTCATTATCGTTGGTTCGGCGGCGCGGTACATCGAGCATGCAGACAAGTTGATCGACATTGCTGATCCCATGTTCGCGAAACACTCCAGCGAGCGCGCTTGCCACGCGCCAGCGACGGCTTTCGGTGAGATGCTGGCCTGTCCGTGCCGCGAGCAGATCAGCGATGATTTGGTAAGAGGCTTGGCTGACTTCCATAAATATCAGGCGTGCGCGTCTGCGGCAGAGCGTATTTGTGCGAACTGATCCATGATCGCTCTGCCCAACTCGTCAGGCGATGCGACAAGGCTGGTTAGCCCCGCTTTCGTAACCGCGCCTGGCATTCCCCAAACTGCGCTGCTGTCGGCGTCTTGCGCCCATATCGTGCCGCCTGCTGCGCTAAGAATTTCTGCCCCTTCAAGACCGTCACGGCCCATGCCGGAAAGGATCACGGCAAGCGCACGGCCTTTGTAAGATTCTGCAAGAGTGCTGAGCATCGGGTCGACTGATGGTAGGCAACCGCTGCCTACAGCTTCTGCCTTGATGCGCGTGACCAATCGGTCTCCGACGCGGCTAACGACCATGTGACCATGCCCAGTGGCTATCGCGATTTCTCCTTTGCGAATTTCGGTGCCATCTTCGGCGATATGGGTTTTGCGCCCGCTGGCAACTTCGATCTGTCGGGCGAATACCGGGATGAAGGAGCTGGGCAAATGTTGAGTAATGAGGATCGGGAGATCGAAATCTGGGGTCAACACGCGCAGCATCACGTTAAGTGCGTGGATTCCGCCCGTCGAGGCACCGATGGCGAGCACTTCGGGGCGCTTGGTACGGCGTTGCTGACGTTCGATGGCAGCCTGATCGGCAGCGGCGTTGCCCGTTTTGCCAGCTGTTTCAGATGAGTCCGCGTTTGCGGCTGTGCCTAGCGCCTTGATCTTGCCCAACAACAGGTTGCGATATTCGTCGTTAAACCCGCCTGGACGCGGTTTCAGCATCGTATCAGCGGCACCTTGAGAAAGCGCTTGTACGGTCGCTTCGGCCCCGTCTTCGGTGAGCGAGGAAACAACCATCACTTGCGCCTGAGGAGCGGTCTTAAGAATCATTGGCAGCGCTTCGAGCCCGCCCATGCCGGGCATTTCCAGATCGAGCAGGATTACATCAACATCGGCGTTCTGCAATTGAGCTATGCCGCGTTCGGCGCTGCTGGCTGTGTCGGTAACGACCAGTTCGCTGTCGCTTTCGACCATACGCTTAAAGATAGTGCGGACCGTGAGTGAGTCGTCGATCAACATCACTCGGATCGCGTCGGCAGGTCGCGTGACCGTGCCGCTTCGTTCCAAACCTGCCATAGAACCGGTTTGTCTCAGCAATCGAGAAGGCGGGGAAGTCGGCGCATTCATGAGAAACCGACGAGTTGCAATTTGATCTGCAGCGTTTCGTGATCGAATGGTTTCATCACATATTCGTCTGCCCCCGCGCTGATCGCTTCGCGAATATGCGCGACGTCATTTTCCGTGGTGCAGAACACAACCTTTGGTTTGTCGCCGCCGGGCCGCTGACGTAGATGTACGATGAATTCGATGCCAGTCATGACGGGCATATTCCAATCGAGCAATACAACGTCAGGCATCGCAATGTCGCATGCCTCCAAGCCTTTTTGGCCATCCTCGGCCTCGCCGACCGTAAAACCCAAGGTTTCGAGGATGTGCCTCGAAACCTTGCGGATCACTCTGGAATCATCGACGATTAGGCAGGTTTTCATTGTGGATCCTTCGATCTGGTCCATTAATCAGGCCATTCATTTTTCAGACTTATTTTGGCGGCCTGTTGATTCGTCAGCATAAAAATTAGGGCTAGAAGGTAAGTATTAAATTAAGCTGCAGCTCCGAATGGTTCGGGACCTGCAATCAGTGCGGGAAGATCAATCAATAGCGCAGGCCCAGCTTGCGTTTCGATCATGCCGGTGGCGACACGCGACCATTGCGGGCCAAATCCGCCAGACACATTAGCTGGTTCGCCCAGAGCGGTGGTTATGTCTTCGATCGCATCAACGCGCAGAGCGTAGGAATAATCTGCGACACCAACCACAATCGCGCGCGCATCCAGCGACCAGTTTGACGGGTCAAATCCGATTGCGCGGCGGCATTCAATTACGGTGAGTGCCTGACTGCGCATTGCGGTGATCCCAGCAATAAAGTCGGGTGCGCGCGGGACAGCGGTGACGGTTCCGATCTCAATGACGGAACGGACATCATGCGCATGGAAAGCGCACCGGCGGCCAGCGATCTGAGCCATGACAAGCAAACCGTTCATGAGGGTCTCCCCCCGGTTGACACGCGCTTTTTGCAGTGCTTCGACCAGCGCGTCGCGGTCATAGCGATATATGGTTTCGCTAGATATCGGGCCCCTCAGGAATATCGCGCAAGCGGATCACCGGCGTATCGAAACTCATATTGAGCGCAAGCGCGGCCTCATATTCATCATCGAACCAGATCGCGATGTCTTCACCGGTTTCCGCTCCCTTTGCGATCGCGTAACCCGCCGATGTGACCAGCGGACCAAGGATCGTGCGTGCCCAATCGGTTTCGGGCAGGCGGCAGATCGGTTTGGAAAGCGCTTGCGGTGCCTCGCCATAGCGCGCGAAAAATTTGTGCCCGTCTATCAGCGCAACCGTCTTGTCGTTCACCAAAGTGAGGGCTTCGATCATGGGATCATCATCAGCAGGTTTCAGCGCGCCGGTCAGTTCAATCGCATCGTCAATGTCTTTGACCGCATGCAGCAATTCGCATGTTCCATCAGTCAGCCTCAGCAGGCGGATTTTTTCAGCCTGCAAAGGCCCATCGGGCAGACCGATCAGCGGCAAGATAACACCATCGATCACCGCGCGCGGCGAAGCGGCGGACAGGTCGATTGCGGAGACGGGAGCAGTTTCGATCCGCTGCACCAGTTCCAAACGGACAGCGCAGCGGCGACCCTTGAAATCGGTGAAAAGCATGGCCCGGCATGCATCTTCATCGTCGTCCGCAGTGTTTTCATCGGCGGCGTTGAGAACGCGCCCTTTCGTATCGGAGACAAGATCATACGCGGCGGCGATATTGGTTACGTCCAGCAACAACACTGGCTGTCCGTCATCCAGAAGCGTGGACCCAGCGTAAAGGCCGCTTTTCATAATTGCAGGCGCAAGCGGTTTGACCACGACGTCGCCGTGCGAATGGATGGAATCCACAGCAAGCGCGAACAAATCACCGCTCGCAAGACGCAGCATCACCATCGTGCTCTGATCTTCTGCGACGCTGCCTTTTGCCAAATTGAGCACATCACTGAGCATCAGGCATGGCACGCGATTGCCGCGGAATGTCACAAGCGCGGTTTCGCCAGCGCGTGTAAAATCGAGCGCTTTTGAAGAAGAATGGATAATTTCTTCGATATAGCTTTGAGGGATGGCGAAACGCTGATCGCTGGATTGGACTGTCAGTCCGGCAATGATACTCAGCGTCAGCGGGATTTGCAGAGTGAAGAGCGTGCCGACACCCGGCGTGCTGGTCACTTTGATACTGCCGCCGACTTTTTCCAGATTCTCGCGCACCACATCCAGACCGACACCCCGGCCCGACACACTGCTTACCGCGTCCGCGGTTGAGAACCCGGGCTCAAAGATCAGTTGCAGGACCTTTTCGCGGCTCATGGACGCACGTTTGGATGTAGGAATTAGGCCGGTGGAAACGGCTTTTTCCAAAATCCGTTCCTCATCAAGGCCGCGGCCATCATCGCTGATCACGATTGAAATCGTGTTGCCGGACTGACGCGCAGAGATTGAAAGAAGGGCAATTTCGCGCTTGCCATTGGCCAGGCGATCACTGGGTGATTCCATACCATGATCAATGGCATTGCGGATAATGTGGGTGATCGGATCGCGGATCGTCTCGATCATTTCGCGATCAAGTTCAACATCGCCGCCTTCCAGATCGATCATGACTTGCTTGCCGAGATCAGCGGAAAGATCGCGAACGAGCCGGGGGAGTGCGGTGAACAGGGTTTCTATTCGCTGCATCCGCATCCGCGTTATCGCATCGCGCACATCGGCAAGGATGGATGTCAGACGTTCAAACGGGCCGTCTATCGTTGGTTGAGTGCCTGCCTGGCGCAGCCTGTGTGCCAGATCATTGCGCGCCAGCACCATGTCAGAAACGCCGCTCATCACTCGGTCTAGCAGATCGACGGGCAGGCGAATGGAACGCTGTGCAGCAATAGAGTTGTCCGGTCTTTTGACCGCTGCTGATAAATCGGACGCTTCACCGTCCGCGCCCCCGCAATTGGCAAGCGTTTTGCTTGCTGCGACGCCAGTTTTTTCTGGCGACGGGTTGGAGGCTGTTTCTACCGGTTGTGCGCCCGGTTCCAGAGCCGCGATCAATTCTTCATCGCCGCCTTCGGGAAATTCTTCGCCCGCTTCGATCGCATCGGCCATTTGAGCTATCCGGTCGATAATCGCGAGCACAGCGGAAACGAGCGCGCGATCGGCATCGCGGCGCTGTGCACGGCAATCCGACAGCGCATCTTCGGCTGCATGGCTTAGGGCGGCGAGCCGGGGAAAATCGAAAAAGCCGCAGTTTCCCTTTACCGTGTGCACAAAGCGGAAAATGGTGTCGAGCCGCGCACGATCACTCGGATCGCCCTCCCAAGCGATTATCTCGCCTTCGCTCGCCTCCAGCATTTCTCGCGTTTCTGCGACGAAATCCGCCAGCAGGTCATCCATGACACGTTCGCCCCTTGATTGATCAACTAGGGCTTATGGAGCGCGATGGTTAACGAAGGGCTACCACATGCCTCAGCGGGAATGATCAGGCGCGCGGCGGACGAGCACCCAGTAAATCAGCGCCACGCCGGTCACGCCACCAAACAGATTGGCGGCCAGTTCAGCAGAGTAGATCGCCTCGCTGCCCCAGCTGGCCACCAGCAGCCAAGCAACCGGCAACATCACAAGGAACACGCGGATGGCGGACTGCGCGAGCGCAAAGGACGCCTTGTCGACCGCATTGAGGATGCCATTGGCGACAATGAGCAACCCGAACCCGGCATAACCCCATGCGGCAATATTCAAATAGAGCGCGAATTCGTCAACGACAGCGGGGTCTTCGGTGAAAAGATAAGCGAGGAATTCACCGCCTGAAACCATCGCCACTGCAATGGCCAGACCCCAGATAATGCAAAACCCGAACGCATAGGCCGCCGCCTTGCGCGACCGCCCATATTCGCACGCGCCCCAGTTCTGGCCCACGATTGCTCCGATTGATCCTGACAATGCAAGCAACGGCACCGTCGCAAAACTCTGCAATCGTCCTGCCGCACCGAAGCCCGCGACCGCCGCTTCCCCTTCAAGTGCAATCAGCGCGGTGAGGATCGACAGGCCAATCGGATTGATCGCATTGGAACAGGCCGCAGGACCAGCAACACGCATGATCGCTTTTGCCGGATCAATCAGATCGCATTCTTTGAGCAGTGACAGGTTAAGCGGGATTTCCGACCTGCGCATCAGGAATATAGCCATCGCAGCGCCCACCGCCCAACCGATGATAGTCGCGTAGGCTGCGCCGACTATGCCCAGACCTTCAAACCCAAATGCTCCAGTAATCAGGATCGGATCAAGCACCCAGTTGGCGGCGGCATAGGTGATTGAGACAAAGCTGGTCTTGCGCGCTTCCCCCTGACCGCGCAGCACCCCGTTAAATCCCATGATCGTCAGGATCAGCGGAAAGCCCAACGCGAAGGGTTGCATATACGTGCGGATCAGCGGCTGCAGATCATCGGGTGCATTCATCAATCGGAACAATGGGTCTTGCAGCACAAACAGCAGCAGACCCATCGCGATCCCGGCGACAACCGCGAAAACGATACCGAAATTGGCACGCCGTGCGGCTTGGTCTGAATTCCCAGAGCCCAACGCCCGCGCGACCACCGAATTAATCCCAACCATGACACCCACGCCAAGCGATGAGAGCGCTACGGTGATTGGGAAAATGAAGGAGATCGCAGCCAATTGTTTGCTGCCGAGCTGACCGATGAAATAGGCATCGACCAGTCCAATCGACATAATCGCCGCGACGCCGACTATGGCTGGCAAAGTCTGTCCGACCAGATGACCGGTGATGCTCCCTTGCGTCAGCTTGGCGTTGGTCGGCTTTGCGGGGCTGGTCTCATCATCGTTCATGCAAAAGCGCGCCTAGCCGCAGGCTTGAAGGTTGGCAAAGCGAAAAGGACTGAACACGAGGCGTCTTTCGGCGAAATACTTGTGCCGAGGCGCTTTACCATGCGATAAGCAGCGCAAGGACATTCGAAATAGAGAAGGATCAGTGGATGGCGACGCAGCTAAAATCCGGTACCAGTTCGGGCACCAGCCTCGAAGGGCAAGTCAGCAAAGAAGAATGGCAAGCGCGTCTCGATCTTGCGGCATGTTACCGGATATTTGATCACCTCGGCTGGTCGGAATCCATCTACAATCACATTTCTTTGAAAGTGCCGGGGGAAAAGGACACGTTCCTGATCAACCCGTTCGGCCTGCTTTATGATGAAGTGACCGCGTCGAACCTCGTCAAAATCGATGTCGAAGGGAACAATGTTGGCGGATCGCCTTACATGGTGAACAAAGCGGGCTTCACCCAGCACGCCTATTTTCACAAACATCTGGGCAGCCGCGCTGACGCAATCTGCCATGTCCACACCACCGCAACCATGGCAGTCTGCAGCCACAAGGACGGTCTGCTGCCGATCAATTTCTACGCCTGCAATTTCCAGAATCAAATTGGCTATCACGATTTCGAGGGCGTCACCGTCCGTTCGGAAGAAGGTGAGCGGCTGGTTCAAAACCTTGGCAATCACACCATCTTGATGCTGCGTAATCACGGGCCGGTTGTTATGGATAAAGGCATCCAGGGCATGTTTGTGAAGATGTGGGCGTTGCAACGCGCCTGCGAAATTCAGGTTGCTACGCTGTCGCAAGGCGAAGCCAATGTCGTCACGCAAGACGTGGTCGAAGTGCACCAACGCGATCTGCATGTCATGGCAAGCCAAGGCGGTGCGGGCATCTTTGATTTTGAAGCATGGAAACGCCGCGTCGACAAGATTGACGATAGCTGGCGCTCGTAATTCTGCACCCGAACAGATTTAGGATGCGCATATGCCGCGCATGACCGTTAACAACCGCCCGGTCGAGTTTGACCTCGCCCCCGATATGCCGTTGCTTTACGCGCTGCGAGAGGCTGCGAACCTCACCGGCACCAAAAGTTGCGGCGGGGGCGACTGTGTGGGCGCGTGTATGGTCTTGGTTGATGGCACCGCTTTGCGATCATGCCGGATTACTTTGGCTGAAGCAGAGGGGCGGCTCATCACGACTATCGAAGGGCTGTCGCGCGACCGTTCGCACCCGATGCAGCAAGCAATGGTGGCCGAACAGGCGATCCAGTGCGGATATTGCACGCCCGGTATCGTGATCTCTGGCGCGGCGCTGCTTCAACGCAATGCCGCGCCAAGCAAAGAAGAGATCGAAGCGGCGATCCCAAACCTTTGCCGGTGCGGGGTGTATCCGCGGTTGGTTGAGGCGGTGCAGAGGGCAGGGCGCGTGGTCCAACGCCGCGAAAGCATCAGCGCCGCGCCCGCGCCAGGTATCGACGCCGCTGATGCAGCGCAAAGCGTGCCAGCCTTGCGGATTCCGGCGGGGGACGAAGCACCCGAAGGCTGACCCGGCTTAAAACCGCCCGGTAATCGCAAACCGCGCATTGATGGGTGCACCCACGGTCGCTTCCTGCGCGGAGTGTGAATTGGGGAAATAGAGCGTGTCAGTCAGGTTCTCTACATTCACCTGCAAGCGTAAGTTATCCGAGACATCGTAATAGGCGGAAGCATCAATGCGTGTGTAAGCAGGCAGCACCGCATTGTTGCCATTGTCCATAAAGCTTTCATCCTGATGCGTCAGGCCAAGTCCGATGCCGAACCGGTCCGTCACCTCAATCTGGTTCCAGATGGAAAACATGTTTTCAGGCAATTCGCGTGGGCGCAGACCGGTGGGGCCGGTGCGGTTTTGCTGCTCGCCATCCAGGAAGCTGTAGCCTGCCGAAACCGACCAGCCAGGCATGACCTCGCCCTGCAATTGCAGCTCAATACCCTGAATGCGGCTGTCAATCACATCCAGCGTTGCGGGATCATCGTCATTGGGCTGCGGCGAGCTTTGCTCAATCTCGAAAACCGCCGCAGTCAGGCTCATTCTTTCGGCAAAGTCCCATTTCACCCCGGCTTCCAAATTGGTGAAGCGGTCCGGGTCGAGTGCGTCAGCTCCGCCGCCCAGATCGGTAAATTGTTCGCCCGAACGCGGCAGGAAGCTCTCAGAATAGCTGGCATAGATTGAGAGGTTTTCCTGCGGCTTGATGATCAGGCCGCCGCGCGGGGAAAACTCTTCGTCTTTACGCGTAAGCGTGGCACCCGTCCGCACATCGAACACTTCAATATCGAAACTGTCGAAGCGTCCGCCGATCACGACATTGAGCCAGTCGGTGAGTTCTATCTCATCCTGAATGAAGAGCGAGGTCACGTCGATTTCGACTTGGGTGAAATCGTTTAAATCATTGAATGTGTTGGTGGTGACTTGGCCCGCAGCATTCACCCCAACATTGCCGCGCAGCGCAATGGGGCGGGTGGCAATGAAGCTTTCGCGGTCGTCTTGGCTGGTGTCGAAGAAGGAATTGAAGCGGAACTGATCTGACGACGTGCTGATGTATTCGGCACCGAACAGGATCGTGTGATCGATGCTACCGGTTTCAAATTCACCGATGAAATTGGCTGACAGGATCAGGTTCTGACGCTGAGTGTCGTCGATATATCCGTCCAGCTCCACAATATTCGTCGCCGGGTCGTAAGCGGTGGAGAAGAAGTTCGAATAGACCTTGTCATAGTCGCCGTAAAACGCGCTGAAGACACCTTTGAAATTCTCCGTGAAATTGTGCTGGAGATTGGCGCGCAGCAAATGCGCTTCCAATTCGGTGAAGTTGTTTTCAGGATCGCCAAACACAACATCCTGCAACGCTTCTACCGGGCGGCCATCAGCGCCTGATACGATGCCGCGATCGACGAACCGTTCGTGATTGGCATATTCGTATGACAGGTCCAAAACCGTGTTGTCGCCCAGCGCGAGGCGCGCGGTCGGATTGATGCCGACACGTTCGCCATCGTAAAAATCGCGGTGATTGTTGAGGTTTTCATAAGACGCGTTGAGCCGCAGGGCGACTGTATCGGTGGCGGCAAAGTTGAAGTCGCCTTGGACACTAAATTCGCCAAATGTGTCCAGCGCGACCTGACCGCTGCCAAAGGTTTCGCCAAGAGCGCCCTTTTTGGTCACGCGATTGAGGATACCGCCTGTGCCGCCGCGCCCAAAGAGCAATGCATTGGGACCGCGCAATATTTCGACCTGCTCAAGATTGTAGAGACCACGGTAATATTGCACATCATCGCGCACACCATCGATGAAGAAATCGGCGGTTGAGCGCACGCCGCGAAACACGATTGAATCGCGATGCCCTTCGCCCTGCGAAGTGTTCACGCCTGGCGTGTAGTCAACGATTTGCCCGATGCTGGTGATGCCGCGCTCGAGGATTTCCTCTTCTGTCGTGATGGTCAGGCTTTGCGGTATATCAATGATCGGTGTCGGGGTTTTGACAGAGTTGACCTGACTGGATTGCAGCACTTCGCCTGTGACGAGGATGTCCCGCCCTTGCGTTTCAGTCATTGATCCGGCTGTGGAAGCGGAAATGGCCGCGTCGCTGTCCATATCGCTGTTTTCAGCGGCAGCCGGGAAAGCGATACCTGCGCAAGAGAGGAGCAGAGCAGCGCGCGAAATTTTGTGAATCATTGGGGTCCTTCCATCCGATGAAAGGAGCGCTATTGCAACCTACTCGCAAGTGCAATGCCTTTGTTAAGAATTATTCGCAAAAACACAATGTGTGGCATATTCGCCTTTGATGGCGTAGCACGCCGCCAGTGATCAACCCGCCTGCTGTAATAAAGGTGGAGCCGCCAAATGAAGGATTAGAAGGGCATGAAAGCGACTATCTGGCACAACCCAAAATGCGGGACATCGCGCAAAGTTCTGGCGATCTTACAGGAACGCCCCGAAGTTGATTTGACGGTGGTCGAATATCTCAAAAACCCGCCGACGCGCGCTAAACTCGCGCAGCTTTATGCAGACGCTGGCATCAAGCCTGCTGAGGGTCTGCGTCTGCGCGGCACTGACGCAGCGGAGCGGGGCTTGCCTGATGCGGATGATGATACCGTGCTTGATGCAATGGCGTCGGATCCAATCCTGATCAATCGGCCGCTGGTCGAGACGGAGAAGGGTGTCGCCATCTGCCGTCCGCAGGATGAGGTGCTGAAGCTGCTCTGATGCGGCTAACCTGTGATCAGGCGGTACGTTCTGCCGTCAGGGTGGCGTCGCTTCCCAATCCGCGCCAGCCTAAGGCAAATACGATCAAACACAGCGCGATGATGAGGCCAAAGCCCAGCCAATCGCTAATATTGTAAAGTAACACGCCGAGCGCGGGCGCGTAGATAAAGCTGGCTCCAGCAACGCTTGCGACAACCCCGGATGCTTGTCCTTGCTCTGCACGCGTCACGGCCAGTGATGTGCCTGCCGTCGTCCCTGGACGAAACAAGCCAAACCCTAGCGACGCCAATGCATAGCCAAGCGCGATCATGTGCAAATCGCCCGCCGCACCCAGCATCGCCGTACCCAATGCCGCCACCAAAATACCTGACAGGGTCGCAGCGCGGGGCCCCAGATTGAAGCGCGGGATGATGCCCCATTGTGCAAGCAAAGTCGCAATAGCGCCCGCCATCAGGACAAGTCCCACCGGTCCTGCGCCTTCCGCAGGCGTGTCACGCAAGTTCAACCGGTCGAGCACCAGAAAGCCCGAAATGCCCAGCACCATCGCTTGAGCATGTCCGCCAATCAGCGCCGCAATCACCCAAGGGCGCAGGCGTGGTTCAAACCATTTAAGGCGTGCAGGCTCTCCGGTCTCGATTTCATTTTCGTCATCAGCGACGTCGGGCGCGTCGGGGCTGCTGGAATAGGCCGCTGCCTGACCGCGCGCGGCAAATTGCGGCTCATCATTGGGCAATCTCCACCGAAGCAATATCAATGCGGCCAGCCCAATTGCGGCGAAGCAGATGAACGGCCCGGTCAGCCCCAAACCCATGAACGGAACAACCATCAAAGGTGCGAGAGCCGGGCCGATCACAGTCCCCAGCCCAAAGCTGGAGGCGATCAGCGACAGCGCCTTGGTCCGCTCTGCTCGCGGAGTGCGCGAGGCGACATAGGCCTGCACCGCAGGCGGTGCGGCGCTGCCGAAACCGCCATACAGGCTGCGCGCGGCGGCGAAGGCAATAAGTGCCCAGAACGCGGTGAGCCAACCTGCAAGACCAGCCCACAGCACCAATCCGCACAGCGCCATTGATGTGACAAAACCAACCAGCCCCAGTGCCATCATCGCCTTGCGCCCGCGTCTGTCTGACCGGCGCGCCCAGATCGGAGCGCAAAACACCCAGAGCAGCGCTGACCAGCTGTAGGCTAAGCTGATCCAAACATCGTCGACCTTCAATGCGGTGCCGATGGAGGGCATGACCGACTGCATCGCGGTGTTGCCAGCCGCCGTGACCAGCATCACGACAAATAATAGCGACATCCGCCCATTTGAAATCGGGCTAGACGCAGTTTGCGCTTCTATATCGGCGTTTGTCGGAGCGTCGGTTTGTGCCATGGACGATGCGCTAGGCCAGCGGGGGTGCGCTTTCAATCACGCGTTGACCGCCCCGCCCATGTTTTTAGTGCTCATATTTTTCGCAAGAGCAATTTCGGGAACGCCGCCCCAGCCTTAATCGAACGTATTTTCGATAGCAGCGTTGCTTGGGCCAGAAAGCTGCTCGAACATTGCTACCGATAAACCGCAAATTAGCATCCCGCTAACCATAGAGGTGAACCCGTTGGCGAGACCGACGATGAGCATCGCAGCGGTACCTGTTCCAATTACCGCCGCGATAACGCCGAAAACGCCGTTGAAAAGAAGGCTGATCACAGTGAAGGCCGCTACCAGCACACCCCAGAACAGCAGTATCGACCATTGCTTTGGTTTGGTGAGCTTAAAGCTCTGAGTCATTGCCTTCACCGGATTAAGCGTATCGCCCAGCACCAACACTGGCATGCTCATCGAAATGCGCGCCATAAACCAAACGACAAAAATGACGACCGGGATGATCCCAATCAAAGCCAGCGCCTGTACTCCGGACACACCAGCCAAGAGCGAGATCGGCACCATGATCAGCATCGCACCAATCACATAAGCGATGATAAACAGGATAAGAATGCCAAGAGTGCTTGGTACGATTTTGAAGCCGGTCCCAAGTGCTTGCCCAACCGTTGGGCGGTCATCGCCCATCAAAGCGACCATCGCGCCATAGCCTGCAAACTGGCATATTGCTGCTAACAATCCGCCGCCAAGCAATGGGCCAAGCATCTCCGCCATTCGCGCGGCGACCAAATCTTGATCAGCGGTGGGATCGGCGAACATCTGCATATCCGGGACAAGCAGATAAATCGCCATCGTGGGAAGCAGCAGAAACACGCCGGCGATCACGATCAGCAACTGGAAATTGTCACGCACCAGTTCAATTCCGCGCGACCAGACGGTGTTCATGTCGAAATTCATTTATGCCCTAACCTTGTTGCCTCGCGGGTTACCCCTTGATCTGTCCGATCAATGCCGCCACCGCGTGACTATGGCAAGTATTGCTCCTGATTTGCCCCCTTTGTTGAACGCGTCGAGCCTGGAATGGCGGCGCGATGGCGGCACTGTGCCTTATACGCAGGCCTTAGCGGAAATGGATGAGCGCAATCGCGCTATCGGCGCAGGTGAGGCCGGGGAGCTCGCTTGGCTGTTAGAACATCCGCCCGTCTACACCGCAGGGACCAGCGCCGATCCGCGCGAATTGGTCGATCCACGTTTTGAAGTGATCGAAGCGGGACGCGGCGGGCGTTACACCTATCATGGGCCGGGTCAGCGGGTCGGCTACCTGATGCTAGACCTCGGTAAGCGCGGGAAGGATGTGCGCTGCTTCGTCCATTCGATAGAGGGTTGGGTCATTGACACGCTTTCCGATTTCGGAGTTGAGGCATGGCGTGCGGAAGGGCGCGTTGGCATCTGGACCCAAGACATCGACGGGCGCGAGGCCAAAATCGGAGCCATCGGCGTACGCGTGCGGCGCTGGGTCACGATGCACGGGTTTTCGGTCAATCTTGACCCGGACCTGTCGCATTTCAGCGGGATCGTGCCATGCGGTATTGAAGAATTCGGCGTCACAAGTTTGGCGCGGCTGGGCAGACAGGTCAGCAATGACCAATGGGATGAGGCGCTGATGGCGCGGACCGATGGCTTCCTTGGTGCGTTGGAGGCGGCACGGCAGAAGGCCAAAGACAAATCGGGCGAAACGTGATGCCAAAAGTGAGAAAGCAAAACATGAAGACTAAACTCGCATGCGCAATGTTTGCGCCACTGCTCTTGCTATCCGCTTGCGAAGAAGAGCCTGCGCCTGAAACCGCCACGGATTCAAGCGGAGTAGCCACGGGTGAGGTGCTAGGCGGCACGATCAGCGATGATATGCTGCCACTGGATGAGCTGACGTCCACCTCTCCACCGGCTGAGCGGCCCGCAACGGAGCCGGGATCGCAAGGCGGTGCGGACGGCGAACCGGCGGCGACTGAAGCCGAAACGATAGAGGCCGAAGCACCCGCAGGTGTTCCGGCCTCTCAGGAATCCACTGAAGAATAATCAGGCTGCGTCGGCGGCCTGTTCTTCCTCCAGCGTTGGATAGTCGGTGTAGCCCTCTGGAATCGGGAAATACCAGCTTTTTGGCACATCCTTATTCGGGTTAAACTGCGCGCCCACCGCGATCCGTTTTTCAAGATCCGGGTTGGAGATGTAAGGCCGCCCAAAGGTTACGGCATCGCATTTACCGCTCGACACATCATCGTCTGCCTCTTGCGCAGTGTAATCTGAATTGAGGATCAGCGGACCTGAATATAGAGTGCGGATCAGCGGGCTCTGCTTTGGGACATCAGTTTGTCCAAATGTTCCATCGGGGCCGGGCTCTCGCAGTTCAAGGAAGGCAAGCCCAAGTTCCTCAATCACTTTGGTAGCCGCGCCAAATGTTGCGGGCGGATTGGTGTCATCGGTCCCTTGGGAATCGCCATTAGGGGACAAGCGGATGCCCACGCGGTCGGCGCCCCATACGTCGATCAGCACTTCCAGGACTTCGCGCATGAAGCGGGTGCGATTCTCTGGGGTGCCGCCATATTCATCTGTGCGCAGGTTGGTTTTGTCGCGCAGGAATTGGTCAATCAGATAGCCGTTGGCTCCGTGCAATTGGACCCCGTCGAAACCGGCTTTCTTAGCGTTTTCGGCGGCGTGGCGGTAATCGCCAATCGTCCGCTTGATATCGTCCAAAGTCATTTCGCGTGCGGTGGCGTATTCGCTTTTGCCTGTGGGCAAATGCGCTTCGCCGGGGGCTTTGGTGGCGCTCGCGGAAAAAGGCGGCTCTCCGCCGATATAATAGGGGTGAACGACCCGCCCCATATGCCACAGCTGCATTACGATCAGACCGCCTGCGTCTTGCACGGCCTTCGTGATGGGTTTCCAGGCTTCTGTTTGCTCGTCGCTCCAGATACCAGGAGCAGACGGCCAGCCAAGCCCTTCTACGCTGATGCCAGTGGCTTCGGTCAGGATCATCCCTGCGCCTGCGCGCTGGCGGTAGTACGTCACCATCATATCATTCGGCGTGAACATCGGATCAGCGGCGCGTCCGCGTGTAAGCGGCGCCATGAAAATCCGGTTCTTGGCTTCTAGCGCGCCCATTTTTAGCGGCTGGAAAAGAGCGTCATGCATTCTGAAATCCTCTTTGTGATTTGTGTTGGCTATTCACTTGGAGAAGTGGCGGCTAAGCCGCAAGCATGGAAAATGAGGGGGCAGACGAAGCAAAACTTGCCGCGCCGAGGGCGCTGCTGCTTTTGCTTGCGCTTCTGGCTGGAAACTTTGCGCTCGCGCTTGGCCCGTGGCTGGTGCGGCTGACGGATACCGGACCGGTGAGCGCGGCGTTTTGGCGAATGTTTCTGGCTCTGCCGTTTCTCGTGGTGTTCGCGCGGTTGGCAGGGCAGCGATTGACGGGGATGCCGACAAAATCGCTTGTTATGGTCGCGATTGGCGCGCTCGCGTTTGCCAGTGATCTTGCCAGTTGGCATATCGGCATCGGCATGACGCGGCTGGGAAATGCGACTTTGTTTGGCAATGCCGGGTCGATTATCCTGCTGTTCTGGGGCTTTATCATCGCGCGCACGTTGCCGCGAGGGTTAGAGTGGATGGCGATCCTTTGCGCGCTGTGCGGCGCGGTAATTTTGCTTGGTCGCAGCTTGGAGATCTCGGCGGAGACCTTTATCGGCGACCTGTTCTGCGTCACCGCAGGACTGCTCTACGCGGTCTATTTGCTTACCCTGCAAGGCGAACGCGTTCGTTTCGGATCGTGGAGCCTGCTGGTTTGGGTGAGCGTATTTGCCTGCCCTGCTTTGCTCGCGCTCGCATTGTTCTTGGGTGAACCAATCTGGCCGACCAACTGGACACCGGTGGTGGTGCTTTTCATCTCAAGCCAACTGATAGGACAGGGCTTGCTGGTTTATTCGCTCGGCCATTTTCCTCCACTCATCATTGGCCTCGCGTTGCTAACCCAGCCCGCGATTGCTGCGATAATTGGTTATAGCGTGTTCGGGGAAGTGCTGTTGCCGCTGGACGTGGTTGGCATGGTGCTGCTCGGCAGCGCCCTGGTGGTGGCGAAAGTGACGCAGCCAGCAGCACCGCCGGCAAAGGCCTAGCTTTCAAATCGCTTATCAAATTCGCGGTGCCGTGCCTCGACCATGGCAAGATCGGGGCCGATGAGCGCTTCACGCACCTGTTCGATCAGCAGACGGCCCTGATTTCTGAAGGCTTCGCGCCGTTTCGCGTCCTTTACCGGGCTTGCTGCGCCGCCAAGCACATCGAACATTACGAGCGCGGCGTTGGGACTGGTTGAGACTGCGCTGCGCATCGAGCCAAAGCCGCGCTTGAGATAATGTTCGAAATCATCCGGAGCGGGGATAACGGCGCTATCGTCCGCGTCATCGTCGCCAATATCCTTGCGCAGATCGCGCCGCGCAATCTCTGAGGTCGCTGCGCCCAGCCAGTGCATCGCGGTGATTGCAGTAAAGGGGTCATTGATACCAGGCGACAAAGCGCGCAGCCCGATCTCAACCAATTCGTCGATCAGAAATTGTGGGTCCTGCTCAGGAGAGCGAATGGGGCCAAGCGTGAAGCATTCACGCACTTTGTCCTCAATCTTGTCGGGTTTGCATCCCTTAATTTCCATCAGGGGGAGGTCCCGGTGCACGAAATCACCGGTGCGCACCTTCAGAGAGAATGTGCAGCCGCAGTCGCGCGCCTGTTCCTGCAAGGCCGCGAAGTCGATCAATTGGACATAGCCGGTGTCCCAAGAGGTCAAAGCCTCGCCACCTTCAGGCGCGCGCGCGTCACGAAACTCGTCTTCGATCGGATAAGTTTCGCGCACGAGATTAGTCAGGCGCTTACCGATATTCTCCAGAACTTTGTTGATCCGGATCGAAGACGGTACGTGATTGAGGAAGAACACCAACACGCCGATACAGGCCGCCATCAGCAGATAGCCGACTAATATCGAAAGCTGCGGAGCGAAGCCGGGTAAGGTGGTTGCGGCGGCACTGGTGGCGCTGCCGGGCGCTTCATCCTCCTGCCGCACAGATCGCAACACCATGAGCGCGTAGACGAATGTGCTGATAAAGGTTGCAAGGCTGATCTGGTTACCCTTGTCCTCCAGAAAATTGGTCATCAAGCGCGGGCCATAGGTGCTGCTGGCATAAGAAACCGCGACTATCGTTATCGAGAATACGGTGGATGCCACCCCGATCATCGCACCCGCCATAACGGTCAGAATATCTGCCGCACCCTTTGGCCGAACCACGGGGAGCCATTCAAGATCGTTGAGAAAGTCCCCAAACCCATTGCGATCCAGCCAGACCATCACAATCGCAAGCACTGCGGCGAGGATCGCAAAGGTGGCCGGGTAGAACCAATAGTTCGCGTTAAGGCGCGCCCAGAAAAAGCGGATTTCGGCTGTCATGGAGGATCAAACGCACGAAGCGGCGAAATGGGTGCGAAGGCGGTGCGTCAGCCGCCAAATCCGATCCCGTTATGGGATGATCGTTACGTTAATCTCATTACCTGAGGCCGTGACCCCAGCCTTCGCTGGGGTCACGAATAATCTCAATCCGCCTTAAACGGCACCTTGCCCAAATCGCCCAAACCCAACGAACCGTCGGCCATACCCAGCATCCGGTCGAGGCTCTCTTTCGCTTTCAAGCGAATGCTCTCCTCAATCTCAATCTGAGGCTCCAGATCACGCAGGGCGGTGTACATTTTTTCCATCGTGTTGAGCGCCATGTAGGGGCAGATATTGCACGAGCAATTTCCATCCGCACCCGGTGCGCCGATAAAGGTTTTCTCAGGCAGCGCCTTTTCCATCTGGTGCATGATGTGCGGTTCGGTCGCGACGATCAGAGTGTCGCCTTCGAAGTTTTTCGCGAAGGTCAGGATCGAACTGGTCGAACCGACGTGATCAGCGTGATCGATGATTGTCGGCGGGCACTCAGGGTGCGCGGCGACCGGCGCATCGGGATATTGCTCTTTCAGCTTGAGCAGTTCTGTTTCGCTGAAGGCTTCGTGCACGATGCACACACCCGGCCATAGCAGCATTTCGCGGTCAAATTTGCGGCTGAGCCATCCGCCAAGATGACGGTCGGGACCGAAGATGATTTTCTGATCCGCCGGGATTTGCTCAAGGATCGTCTCCGCACTCGAAGACGTCACGATGATGTCTGACAGCGCTTTCACTTCGGTCGAGCAGTTGATGTAGGTCAGCGCGATGTGGTCGGGGTGCGCTTCGCGGAAGGCTTTGAATTTCTCCGGCGGGCAGCTGTCTTCGAGCGAACAACCGGCGTCCATATCGGGCAGAATTACGGTCTTGTCCGGGCTGAGGATTTTGGCGGTATCTGCCATGAATTTCACACCGCAAAACAGGATAACATCCGCATCGGTTTCCGCTGCCTTGCGTGACAATTCGAGGCTGTCACCGACGAAATCCGCAATATCCTGAATATCGGGCGTCTGGTAATAATGCGCGAGGATCACCGCGTTGCGTTCTTTACGCAACCGGTCGATTTCGGCGTGCAATTCGGTGCCCGATGGGATTTTGGTTTCGATGCTCATATATGGTCCTGAATTGACTGTCTGGCCGCCGATGTAGGGGACGACGCGCCAATTTGCGAGTGCTTTGCGTGATTCCTGTGCTAGCCTGCTAATGGGGAGAAACAAGCATGTATCAGCTGAATTTGACGCAAGCCTATTGCCCGGCGCACACCGACACCGAATACCGGGAGCGCACGATTGAACAGATGCTGCGCGAACAAGTGGCGGTGCGGCCCCATGCGAAGGCGTTGCGCGAATTGCTCGGCGATGGGACTGTGGGGCGCGAATGGACCTATGCTCAGCTGCTAGCGGATGCTGAAAAATGCGCACGCGCTCTGGCTGCGCGGCATGTGGCGGGTACGCGCATTGCGATTATGGGCGGCAATTGTCCTGAATGGGTGTTGGTGCAGCTGGGCGCGGCGATGGCAGGGCTGGTGCTGGTGACGGTCAATCCGTCCTTCCTGCCGCGCGAGGTGCGCTATGTCCTTGAACAATCGAGCGCAGGCGCGGTTTATTACCAGCCCAATGTTCGCGGCAGTGCCTTGCGGCCAGTGGTCGATGAGGCGGCGGCGGGAACTATGGCAGCCGACTATGTAATCGACATTGAGGATCACGCGGAGCTTTTCTCGGGCGCGGGCGATGGCGAACTGCGGGCGACCAATCCGCGCGACATCTGCATGATTCAATACACTTCTGGCACGACGGGCTTCCCCAAGGGCGTGCTGCTGCATCAACATGGGCTGGTCCAGAGCAACCACGATGTGTTTGCGCGGTGGGGTCTGGCGGCGGAGGAAACGGTGATGTGTCCGTTCCCGCTGTTCCACACTGCGGGCAGCGCGGTGTGCGTGCTCGGCGTGTTAGCTCGCGGAGCTACATTGCTGCTGGTTTCGGTGTTCGATCCGATTGCCGTGGCCAAAGCAATGGAGCGTGAACAGCCCGAATTTCTCGGCGGGGTGTCGACCATGATCTACGCCGTAATCGAAGCGGCGAGGGCAACCGGCACCGATGTATCCAGTGTCAAAACCGTTATCAGTGGCGGCGCGATGGTGCAGCCTGAATTGAACCGCGCGGCGCAACAGACATTCGGCGTGCCGATCCTCATCGTCTATGGCCAGACAGAGACATCGCCTGCGATCACAGCCGCCTGGCCCGGCGATACCGGAGCGGAGCTGACCGAAACGATCGGACAGCCGTGCTCGCATATGGAAGTCGCGATCCTCTCACCCAGCGATGGCAGCGTGTGCGGCATCGATGAACAGGGCGAGATTTGCATGCGCGGGTTTAATATGATGGTCGGTTATAACGACAATCCCGCAGCCACCGCTGAGACGATAGACGCAGATGGCTGGCTGCACACAGGCGACCTCGGCAGCATGAGCGCGCGCGGTTATGTGAAGATCACGGGCCGGGTGAAGGAGATGATCATTCGCGGGGGAGAGAACCTTTTCCCTGCCGAGATTGAAGCAGCAATGCTGGAACATCCCGCCGTCGCCGAAGTCGCCTGTGCGGGGGTGCCGGATGAAAAGTGGGGCGAGATCGTCGCCTGCTTTATGCGCCTTGCTGATGGCGCTCCTGCGGTCAAAGATGATGAGCTGAAAACCTTCATCCGCGGACGGCTTTCCCCTCAAAAGACCCCTGCGCATTGGGTTTGGGTTGAGGAATTCCCACTCACCGGATCAGGCAAAATTCAGAAATTCGCGCTGGCAGAGGCATTTGCAAAAGGCGAGATTACCTCGGCCCACTAACGCCCAATGAGGGCGCCAGTAGGCCGTCCGGCATGTCCGCGCCTTAGCCTCCCAAATCAGGGAGCGTCGCAAAGTCAGGCGCTTCGACGAATATCCGGTTGGATGCCGCCGGTTGGCCGCGCATAAAGGTATGCATCGCTTCGCCGACTTCGGGAGAGTTCATGAAGAGATTGTGGCCGACATTATCCACCACGATCTGCTGAACATTGCTCAACCCAGCGGTGGCCTCAAGGTGCGCCTCAGGGTATGTTCGCCCGTCCAATGTGCCAGTTAGCATCAGAACTGGCGTGTCACCGAATGGCCCGTCCCGAAAGTTCGGCCCGAGATCGATTTCTTCGAGCTCGCTCAGGATCTGCGGCATGGGGAAATTGAGGTATGTTCCGGTGGGAGAGGCCGAAACCTGATCTTCATAGGCCTTCATGCGGGCGGGGGTAATTCCGGATGCGCGATCCATTGCAAGCGACATGGCGGACAAGGTGATGGCTTCGTCCGGCGAGGCAAAACGTTGCAAGATGAATTTAATCAGTGTGGTATCGCCTTGATCCAGCTGGCGGTACATCATCAACATGACAGCCGCATATTGCGGGTCAGCGATTAAGCCGCCGCTGAACTGCTGCAGCGTGTGCGTTTGCAGCAAAATGTCATATGTCCCCCCGTCACGGGTGGGTACATTCACAACCACGTCCTCGGCATCAAGTTTCGCGTGAACCCGCTCCATAAGGCCAAGGATGTCGGGATACAGTGCAGCGGCCTCTGGTTGCGCGTTGACGGCGGCCTGTAACCGCGCAAAATACCCCAACGTGCGCACTGGCAATTTCACCGTTTGATCCAGCCCTTCAGTTGCGGCCATGATTACGCGGTCCAACTCTTCCGGGATCGCAGCGAGGGCGGCGAGCGAAAGATGGCTGCCGTAGGAAATCGACCACAGCGAGATTTGCTCGGCGCCCAAATGTTTGCGCAGATCGGATAGGTCCATCGCGCTTTCGACCGTATTGAAGCCGCGCAGGTCAACGCCCTCCGCTTCCCAAAACGCCGCACATTCGCGTGTCGCCATGCGGTACCGATCAGCAATGTCTGCGTTGCTGACCCGTTCCATATTGCCGATTGTGACGTTGGACGTGCACAGGCTCGGCTTTTCCGACTGACCTGTGCCGCGCTGGTCGAATGCGATCACATCGCCATGTTGGCGCATGGCCATGAACAAGGGGAAGCGCTCGCCCGACGCAGTGCCAATGCCGGAGCCTCCGGGGCCCCCTGAAAGGTAGATGATTGGGCTGCCCGGCGTGTCCGTGGTTGCTGGAAAACGAACATAGGCAAGTTCGATCATCGCGCTGTCTGGATCGCTGCGGTTCATGGGAACGCTCAAAGACCCGCGATAGGCATCGACCGCCTCGCCAGAGCCAGTCTCAAACGTGATGGATTCTTCATTAGGCGCGGCATATGCGGCGGCTGGCATGAAAGTCGGGGCAGCCAGTACGAGCGCTAGAGCGGCGATCAGAGCAGGTTTTTTCATCGTGTTTCTTCCCGATTAGTGGTTGCTTGTCTGGATCTGAAAATGGCTGAATTCCGGCTCTTAAATAGGGTGTGATCTGTGAGCGGGGGGTTCCGTTCGGTGAACGGGGGGACATCCCGTTCATCGGAAGCTATAGGAATCCGGTGCTACGCCTCGTCCTCCTTTTGTTTTCGCTTTTGGCGGTCTTTACTCCTGCGCAGGCGCAAGAAATCCAGCGATTCATCGACCATCCGGTTCGCGTCTGTGATGCGGAACCGGCGTCGGACACACCACCAGATTTTGATGCGACGAACTGCCGAACGGCGCTCTTCTATGAGGCCGACCCACAAGATCGGATGATATGGGTGGAAATGGTCTTTGCAGCCGAGCCCGCGCTGCTCGCAGGCGATAAGCCGCTCGGCCTCTTCATCAGTGCAAAGGCATCAAGCGAGGCCGCTATCAATGGAGTTGCAATCGGAACCAATGGGACGCCGGGCGTCTCGGACTTGAGCGAAGTTCCCGGCGATATGGATGCGGTGTTCTTTGTGCCGGAGGGGACGCTACAAGCTGGCGAAAACCGCCTCGTGATGCGCTTTTCGTCCATGAATGGCGATTTCACGCTGGATTCTCCCATCCACAATATCGCGCTCGCGCCGTATCGCGATCCGCGTCAACCGGGGCCAGCGACGTGGTTCGCGGTGGTCACCTTTGGTCTGTTTGTCGCAGGCTTCGTGTTTTTTGGCGTCAGCTCTTTGCGCGCCAAGGATCGCGAGGGCTCTGCGTTGATCGCCGCGATATCGCTGATGGCGGCGTTGCAGCTGGCGGCCGAAGCCGCGCGTGACATCCTGCCCTATCCGTACCCGCTGCATGATTTGCGGCTGTCGCTGATCCTCGTCTTTGGGATCGGGCTGGGCCTCAGTTTTGCCGCTTATGTGCTGTTCCGATTGTTCCAACCGCACGCCAGATGGCGGATGTTGGCTTTGGCTGGTTTGCTTGTCATCATGCTCTTAATCGGCGCGCTGCAACCCGGCTTTGATCTGAAGACCGTCTTCGTATTCATTGCAGCGTGTTTGGCCGCTGGATTGGCCGGATCAGTCGCCTTTTTGCAAGGCAACAGGCGGGCTGGATGGCTTGCATTGGCTGCGTTTGCGCTAGCCGGTGCGATCCTGTGGCTTGGCGGGTTCTTCCTCGACACCGTGCTGTACCTTATAATCGCGCTGTCCTTACTGTGGTTGTTCTTCAAACAGGCACGGGCCGGGGATCAGGCTGACGTGGGCGATAATCCGCCAGCGCAGCCAGAGGCTCCCAAACGGCTTGAACTGACCAGCAATGGCAAGGTTGAATTCGTGAATCCCGATGATGTCGTGCGGTTTAGCGGGGCAGGCGATTATGTCGAAGTGTTCCTGACGAGCGGACGCAGCGCGCTGTATAATGCGAGCCTCGCGGCGCTCGAGCGAGAATTGTCGGATGGTTTTATCCGGGTCCACCGCTCGCACATCGTAAACGCTGCCTGCGTGCAATCCCTAACCCGCCAAAGCGCTGGGACCGGCAAATTGCACATGTCTGATGGAGCCGTGGTGCCCGTAAGTCGCCGCAATATGGCCAGCGTGAGGGACGCGTTGATGGAGGGTTAAGACGAGGCGGAGGCGTCTGCGAAAGAGGATACTCATCCCAACCTCAACCCGGTATGATGCCGGTCTCGAAAATCCAATTGCAGGCTTTCAACCTCAAACCACATACAGTGGTTCATGGAAATATGTTCGACTCGCTCCAAGCCTCAACCGGGTGAGGCCGAATACAGTGCCGGTCCAAACAGCATGGGTTCAGCGCTTTCGACATATTGTTGAATGTAGCCAAGATGTTCTGTGAACGCCGCGCTATCTCGCCATTCGCGATAGTGAGCCATGGTTGCGAAGGTGGCAATGTTCACAGCCGCTTTTCCATCCACCGACTGGTGCAGATGGTTGCCCAGCCAACCCTCAACTTTGCCATCCAGACGCCGGTATTCGTTCATTTGGGCCGCGACAAACGCATCCATCTGACCCGATTTTGGTGTAAAGATATTGATCATTGTCACCTCACCATCGATATCGCTTTCAAGCTCGCTTTGGTCATTGATCTGCATTGTTTTTCCTCTCTTGGAGCCGGTCGGTCTGTTGAAGTTATAGACAGCCAGTCTGCAAAATTCAGTCCAATTTTGCCCTTCTGCTTAGCGGAAGGACACTCTGGATCAGATAACGCTTTTTGGCAGAGCCCTGCATGAGCGCAACCCGGCTTAGACCACCCGCCAAACATCTCCGTCCCGCGTCGCCATGCCGCGTTTCTCCAGGTCGATCAGATGCGCTGTCACGCTCATTTCGGCGGCGCCGATCAGGCGTTCGTCGAGGCCCTTGTACATATCCGGGATGAAGGCGCTCGCAGGTCGCGCGCGTTCGCCCATCAGGCGGATGATCTGGTTCTCTCGCTGGCGGCGGTGGCCGATCATGCCGCGCACCAATTGCTGCGGCTTGGTGATCGCTGCGCCGTGCGCGGCATGGTAGGTTTTGTCCTCGCGCGCCTGCAATTTCGCAAGGCTCGCCATATAGTCGCCCATATCGCCGTCGGGCGGGATTACCACGCTGGTGGACCAGCCCATCACATGATCGCCGGTGAACAGCGATCCGCTTTCCTCCAGCGCGAAACACAAATGGTTAGACGTATGTCCCGGCGTCGCCACCGCGGTCAGCGTCCAGCCGGTCCCACGCATTTGTTCGCCATCTTGCAGGACGCGGTCTGGTTCGTAAGTGGTGTCAAAAGCTTCATCCGCGCGCGGCAGATCGCTATTCAAAACCAGCGGCGCGCAGCCGACGATTGGAGCGCTGATCAACTTTGCCAAAGGCGCGGCGGCGGGCGAATGGTCGCGGTGCGTGTGAGTGCACATGATTGCGATAACCGCGCGGTTGCCGATGGCGGCCTCGATCGCATCAATATGCGCAGCATCATTGGGTCCGGGATCAATCACCGCGCAATCGGGGCCGTCCTCCTCTCCCACAACATAGGTTTGCGTACCTGTGTAGGTGTAGGGCGAAGGGTTGGGCGCGAGGACGCGCATCACCAGCGGTTCGACCTGATCGGCGAGCCCGGTGGGCCAAGGTTTGGGTGGAATGCCTGCCATACACTTGCATATGGAGCGGAGAATGGCACATGTCACGCCTCAGAAAGAGGAGTTACATGAGCGACTATATTCTCGTCTTAGACGAAGGCACCACTTCGACCCGTGCAATGTTGTTTGCGAGCGACGGGATTCTTGTCGCAAGCGCGCAAGAGGAATTGACGCAGCACTATCCGAAAGGCGGCTGGGTCGAACATGATGCAGCGGAGATTTGGGATAAGACCCTCAATTGCGCGCTGAAAGTGATCCCCAAAGCGGGCGGCGCAGCGATGATTGCAGGCATCGGTATTACAAATCAGCGCGAAACCGTTGTGGCGTGGGACAAGGCAACGGGGCAGCCGCTGACCCGCGCGATTGTTTGGCAGGACCGCCGGACTGAACCTTTTTGTGCGGAACTGCGCGCTGGCGGACACGAAGCGGAAGTGCAACGGCGCACGGGTCTGCTGCTCGATCCCTATTTCTCCGGCACCAAAATGCGCTGGATGATCGACAATGTGCAAAAGGTCAGCGCGGCGGCAGATGCTGGCACGCTGGCGTTTGGAACGGTCGAAAGCTGGCTGGTTTACAAGCTGACGGGCGGCGCAGAGGGAGAAGGTGCCCATATCACAGATGCGAGCAATGCCAGCCGCACTCTCTTGATGGAGCTGGCAGGCGAAGGTTTTGATCATGAGCTGTGCGATCTATTTGGCGTTCCGCACTCCGCCTTGCCGCGCATCACCGACATGTCCGGCCAGCTTGCTGAGACAGAGGCGGCTTTGTTTGGCAGCGCAATCCCGATCACCGGACTTGCGGGTGATCAACAGGCAGCGACTATCGGGCAGGCATGCCTTTCGCCGGGAGAGACCAAGGCGACCTATGGCACCGGCGCGTTTGTGCTTACAAACCAAGGCGCCTCAATCCCGCGTTCCCAAAACCGTTTGCTCGGAACCGTGCTAACGCAGATCGGCGGAAAGCGCACTTATGCCATCGAAGGGTCCGTCTTTGTTGCGGGAAGCCTTGTGCAATGGTTGCGCGATTCACTGGGCATTCTTAAGGAAGCGGGCGAAACTGAAGCACTTGCTCGGTCGATCCCCGATAGTGGCGGCGTCACGATTGTCCCCGCGCTTTCTGGCCTTGGCGCGCCGTATTGGCGAGCGGAGGCGCGCGGGGTGATTACCGGGCTCAGCTTTGCAAGCGGCAAGGCGGAAATCGCGCGCGCGGCTTTGGAGGCGATGGCGCACCAAACGCATGATCTCGCTCAGGCGTCTGCCGCCGATGGTGCTGTTTGGGCTACTCTGCGGATTGATGGCGGCATGGCCGAAAATGACTGGATGGCGCAGGATCTGGCAGACATGCTTGGGGTGCCGGTGGAGCGGCCGGGCTTTGTTGAAACCACGGCTCTGGGGGCGGCAATGTTGGCGGCGGCGGGTGCGGGTCTGTATCCCGATCTGGCAAGCGCAGCCGAAGCGATGCGCGGCAAGCTCACAACCTTCTCTCCTAAAATGACGGATGATATTCGGCAGGAACGGCTGTCGCGTTGGAGCAAGGCTCTGAATGCGGCTTGATTGGCGGGCTTAGTCAGCCCAGATCGCTCAAGCGCCGCTGAAGACGCGAATGGATTGCGCGCGCGGGCGACGCCATTTCGAAACCGCTGCGCCATGCATCGTCCAACCGCGCGATGCGTTGGTGAAGGCGTTCGGTTTCAGCGATTAAGTCGCAGGTTTCCGGTTCTAGCGCATCCAGCGCTTTGGGATCGGCTTCGCGGTCTGGCGGCAACGTTCCGTTGCGCAGCACCTGCCCTTCGCTCAATTCGCCAGAAAAGAATGCGCGCTGATTAAGAAGCCACGCGAGCACATGCATCATCCGCGTGGTCGTCTTCAACCCCTCGGTCGATAGCGCCAATCGCGCCATCGCATCGTCGCCAATGTCCGGCTCTCGCACGCCAAGCGCAAACACCGCGCGCACATCATCCGCAAGGATAAGGGCTTCGGTATATAATGCCTCGATAATCGGGCGCGAGAGGTTCGTGGTGCGTGACATGTATGGGAGGCGCTAAGCTCTCTTTGGCCGCGTTGCCAGCGGCCTATGGTTACTATCCGGCGATGTTTTTTTTAGCGTCCCGTTCCGGTACAATACGACCCGTTTGTTAACGCAACGTTTCCATAGATGGCCGCGCGACGAGCCGGTCTGTTGATGCGATAACGTTGAGAAGTCGAGGGCGAAATTCAGATGCAAATCACGCGATAATGTCCGGAAGCAGAGTGTCTTCGATCATCGCGATTTGATCTTTCAATCGCAGCTTACGCTTTTTCAGCCGTGCAATCTGAAGCTGATCGGTTGAACCTGCGTCAGTCAAAGCAGTGATCGCTGCATCAAGGTCGCGGTGTTCGGAGCGCAGCAGTTCGGCACGTTTTTGCAGCTCTTGTTCATTCATGGTTCGAAATCCTGCATAACATACGAATCTGGCCTAATCGCGATTTCTTGGCCCATGGGGCAAATCCGTGGGTGCCGCTACGCCATTATGCAAAAGCGGTGCAGGATGGGACCAAACCTTTGTTTGTTGCCTCCGTCAGGTGCTGCCCGCATTCTGCCGCAAAAATACGCGTAGGCATCGATTTAGATTTCATCAGCCCTTTGCAAGATAGCGTGAGTGTGTTCAATTCAAGAACTGCGGCCCGGCCGCCCTGTGCCGAGTCGCCCACGCCGTTTACCCAAGCGTCGCAACACCACGCGGCGCCAACCCCGTGGACGCCGCTATTGATGATGTCGGCCCCACTTGCATAGGAGAACGCATATGGCTCAAACCTCAATTTCAGGTACAGCTTCCTCAGCTTCACCGCACGTGAATGCTCTCCAATCGAAACACGCTGGCCTCGACGCTCTATTGCGCGATGAACAGGCCCGCCCGGTTCCAAACGCAGCGATGGTTCAGGAAATCAAAAAGCAAAAACTGCGATTGAAAGAACAGATTGAACGCTCTTAACGCAGCGACCGCTCGACTTGGCTCGACAGCCTAAAAATATGACGCGTTTGGTTTAGCGCCTCTTCCGCCATTGCAGGATGGGGCGCTGAACTCTACGCTTGTTAAAGTAATGACAGCCACGGCTTCCAACTCTGCTCGTCAAATCCTCACCCGTCTGCACGAGGTGATGGCATCTCGTATGCATGCGCAAGGTAAGCTTGATCAGGTGGTTGAGATTATCGGCGAATGTCTGACTTCTGAAGTGTGCTCAATCTATCTCTTACGCGAAGGGATGCTGGAGCTTTTCGCGACGCGCGGCCTTAATCAGAGCGCGGTGCACGTCACGCGCATGGCTGTGGGCGAAGGCCTGACGGGAGTGATTGCGGACAATATTGCGACGCTGAACCTGGCCGAAGCCAAAGCGCATCCTGATTTCCAATACCGCCCGGAAACAGGTGAAGACAAATTCCACTCCTTTGCAGGCGTGCCGATTGTCTATCGCGAACGCGCTGTGGGAGTGTTGAGCGTTCAGCATGTCGAGCCGCGCCGCTATGAAGAGATTGAGATTGAGGCGCTGCAGACCACCGCGATGGTCCTGTCCGAGCTGATCGCCAACGCCGATCTGGTTGATGAAGAAGACGCGCTTGGCCTGTCTGCCGCGCAGTCTGGCTCGCAAACAATCCACGGACTGACTTTGGTCAAGGGGCTGGGCGCAGGCGTCGCGGCCTATCATCAGCCGCGGGTCCAGATCACACAGGTTATGGCCGACGATACGGAGGCCGAGCGGGAACGGGTCTATCGTGCCTTCGACAAAATGCGTGAGCAGATCGAGAATCTGACTGGCCAAGCGGAATTCGGTATAGGCGGAGAGCATGAAGAGGTGCTCGAGACCTATAAGATGTTTGCCTATGACGAAGGTTGGTCGCGGCGCATCAATGAATCGATCGATTCCGGTCTAACGGCAGAGGCCGCGATTGAGCGGGTTCAGCAGCACACCCGGATGCGGATGCGCGAAATTGACGACCCGCTGCTCGCAGACCGGATGCATGATCTGGAAGATCTCGCAAACCGGCTGCTGCGAATCGTTTCGGGCCAGTTGGGGACAGCGGCGCAGCAGGGTTTGCGCAAAGACACGATTCTGATCGCGCGCAATCTGGGGCCGGCAGAACTGCTCGAATATGACAAGCGCCGGTTGAAAGGCGTTATTCTGGAAGAAGGATCGTTAACTGCGCATGTTGTCATAGTGGCGCGGGCGATGGGTGTGCCGGTTATCGGGCGCGCCAAGAGCTTGCGCGGGATTGTTCGCGAAGGCGATGAAATCCTGCTCGACGCGACTGATGCCAATGCAACCGTTCGCCCTTCATCGCAAGTTTCCGATGCCTTTGCGCAGCGTTTCGCAAAATCGCGCGAAAAGCAGGCGGCCTATGCCAGCTTGCGCGATGTAGAGCCTTTCACTCGCTGCGGGACACGCATTCAGGTGATGATGAACGCTGGGCTGCGCGATGATATCAGCTCACTCGCGCTGACCGGTGCGGACGGGGTTGGGTTGTTCCGTACCGAATTTCAGTTCCTCGTGTCAGCCACCTTACCCCAGCGCGAACGTCAGTTTCGGCTTTATCGCGATGTGCTGGACGCTGCCGGAGAGAAGCCAGTTATCTTTCGCACGGTCGATATTGGCGGTGACAAAGCGGTGCCTTACCTCACCTCAGACATCGCCGCGAATGATGAAAATCCGGCAATGGGCTGGCGCGCTTTGCGGCTGGCACTGCACCGCGAGGGGCTGATGAAGGTGCAAGCGCGCGCGTTGCTGGAAGCGGCAGCAGGGAGGACGCTGTATGTAATGTTTCCAATGGTGTCTGAACCTTGGGAATTTGACTCGGCCAAAGCTGTTTTTGAAGATCAGCTCGTCTGGTTGCGCTCGAAGAAGAAACTGGTGCCAGAACAAATCCGCTACGGTGCGATGCTGGAGGTACCAGCGTTAGCAGAAGTGCTCGATCTGCTGCTGCCAAAACTTTCTTTCCTGTCGGTCGGCACCAATGATCTCACTCAGTTTCTATTCGCCGCTGACCGGGGCAACCCCGCTTTGGCGGAACGGTATGACTGGCTTAGCATAGCGATCCTGCGGTTCCTGCGCCGCGTGGTGATCGCCACTGTAGGAACTGATGTGGAATTGGGCGTATGCGGGGAAATGGGCGGACGCCGGTTGGAAGCGCTGGCCTTGCTCGCGATTGGTTTTCGGCGACTGTCCATAACCCCTGCTGCTGTCGGGCCCATCAAAGAGTTGGTCCGCAAGGTCGAATTAAATGAGCTGAGCGAGGCAATGAATGGATGGCTGGCCCGGCCTGAGGTCGATTTGCGCGCTGAGTTAAGCGCGTGGGCGAAAGATCGCGATATCGAAACAGACTAACTGCTTGTATTTGATCTCTACTTGGCGTTCCTAGCGGGCGCTTCAGCGGCAATTGCACGATTTTGCGACATTTTCGTAGGGTGAATCCTTGACAGGTGGTAAGGTCTCTAGCTTCAAAGACAGAAATACAAATCCAAAAAACCACGGTAAAGTGGATGGGGTCATGGATAGCGAATTGGACAGCACCACTGAAGAGCTGACCGTGCCGGTGGAAACAGGGCCGGGGACTGCTGGCGAACGCTTGCGCGCCGCGCGCGAGGAAAAGCGGCTTGAACTGTCGCATATTGCTGCGGAAACGCGCATCCCTATCCGCCATCTTACAGCCATTGAAAACGGTGATTACGACACGCTGCCCTCTCGCACTTATGCGATTGGGTTTGCGAAAAATTATGCTCGCGCTGTCGGTTTGGATCGGGATGAAATCGCTCAGGCGGTCCGGGAAGAACTAGCCAAGGGCAATGCACGCGAATCTGCAATGGCAGGCGGGATGGAACCGGGTGATCCGGCGAAGCTGCCTTCTGCCGGTCTTGCCTGGTTTGGTGGTTTCGCGGCGCTTGCTCTTGTCGTGGGCGTGATCGCATTTGTGAGCACTTACTTTGGTGCAGGCGCGGACCCCGGCTCTTTAATCGCGGAAAGCGATGAGGCCGGCCCGGTAGAAAGCAGCGAGGTTGCTGCTGAAGGAACTGCATCCGGCGAAGCAGCCGCTGCGATTCCCTCTGGCGGCCAAGTGGTGTTCACCGCGCTTGAAGACGGTGTTTGGGTGCGGTTTTATGAGGACGGCGGGGAACGCCTGTTCGAAGCGCAAATGGCCAGCGGTGACCGGTTCGAAGTGCCGGCAAGCGCAGTTGAACCGCGCATCAACACTGGCCGGCCCGATGCGCTTTCGATTACGATAGGCGGGCAATCCGTCCCTAAGCTGGCCGATGAGCCAATCACGCTGGGCGATACACGGGTTTCAGCGGACGCCTTGCTGGCGCGCGCTGATATTCCATCGGTAGACTCTCCCGCTAACAATTGAACGGTGCGGGCTTAGCGGTCGGTTCGGTGCTCCGCCGGCGCGGGGCTGACCTCAATTCCAGCAGCATTCCCCCGTTAAGTCATCATCCGGGGTCGACTTGGCGCCGGTGCTTCGGCACAGATTCTGGACATATTCATGTGCTCTGCGGCAAACGCGTGCGCACAAGTCAACACGGGAGCCTGACCAGATATGAGCCCTGCAATAGCAGATACGAAAGCTGTAGCGATCCAGCCTGCGAAACAGCCCCTGAAACGACATGGCATGGCGCGCGCCATTTTGCCTGCCATTGGTGCCATTGTGTGCGCCGCGGTCGTGGCGACATCGCCTGTGCCAGTCGCCGCACAAGACGACACCGAAGCGCGCCTGCGCCGTGCAGAGGCAGAGATCCGCGCCTTGCAACGCACGGTGTTTCCGGGCGGTGATGGGCGGTTTTTTGAGCCGCAGATTTCCGCCGACGGGACACCCAGCGCAGGAGTTAATTCGGGGGCGGTGGTTGCGGCTCCTTCAACCACAGCGGTTACGGATATCCTTGCTCGGCTTGATGCGCTTGAAACGCAGCTTCAGCGTTTGACCGCATTGACGGAAGAAAACTCCAACTCGCTTAGCGGGCTCGACACGCGAGTGACTGCTCTGGAAACCAGCGGTACGGCGGGGTCAGTGATCTCCAATCCCGATCCGGACCTATCTGGCGAAAGCAGCGCAGCTTTTGGACCCGCTCAGTCATCCGCGTCTGCCGGCAGCACCAGTTCCACCAACACCAGTGCTATCGTCACTGGGCCCACACCTGAGCGGCTTGCAGCTGTCCAAGCCATTACAAAACCTCAAACGGATGATCCGGGCGATGATGAATACTCCTACGGTTTCCGCCTTTGGAGCGCAGGCTTCTATCCTGAGGCCCGCCAGCAACTTGCCTCATTTGTAGAGGCCTATCCGGGCCACCCGCAGCTGACCTATGGCCGCAACCTTTTGGGGCGCGCATTCCTTGATGACGGTATGCCAGAAGAAGCTGCACGCTGGTTCCTGCGCAATTATCAGGCAGACCGCACGGGACGCCGCGCGCCTGACAGCCTGCTGTTCCTTGCGCAGTCCATGATCGCGATGGAAGACACGACCCGTGCCTGTATTGCTTTGGCAGAATTTGGCGAAACCTATCCTGCGGTCGCCTCCGGGCGGCTTGCTGATCAATATGCCAGCAACCTTCGCGGAGTAACCTGCGAGTAAGACGCTTGGATTTCGGGTCAGGAGGCTCTCCATCGCTACGCCTATCGAACGTCTGATCGGTATCGCGAATATCGACCCTGATCTGATCACGCGGTTCGGCGAAGAGGTGAATACCCTGTGGCCACGGGAAGACCGCGATGGTCCTCTGGGGCTGGCGGTGTCGGGCGGTCCGGACAGTGTTGCGCTGTTGCTGCTTGCACGCGCTGCAATGCCGGGCGAAATTGCAGTGTTAACGGTTGATCACGGTCTGCGCCCAGAAGCAGAGGCAGAAACGGCGCTGGTCAAAATGGTCTGCGCGCTTTTGGACGTGCCTTGCACCGTGATGAAAGTCCACGTCGGCCCCGGCAACCTTCAGGCTAAAGCTCGCGATGCGCGTTACGCCGCGCTCAGGCGCTGGGCGGAAGAAGAAGGGATCGGCGCGGTTGCTACGGCGCATCATGCCGATGATCAGGCAGAAACGCTGCTCATGCGCTTGGCGCGCGGTAGTGGCCTCGCGGGGCTAGCTGGGGTGCGAGCGGCAACGAAAGTTCCGGGAAGCGATATCCCACTCATCCGCCCGCTGCTATGGGCGCGAAAGACCGACTTGGCGATCTTAGTAGAGAAATCAGGCGTTGCCCCTGCGCAAGACCCTTCCAACGGCAATATGGCATATGACAGGGTGCGCGTGCGGCAACATCTTCGCGAGCATCACTGGTTGGATGCAGAAGCTTTAGCGACAAGCGCCGGGCACCTTGCAGAAGGTTGGCGGGCGCTCGAATGGTATGCGCAGATTGATTGGGAAGAGATGGTGACGCGCGAGGATAGGCTGGCAGGACCGGCCTTCCGATACTACGCCAATGTCCCGCGCGTGATCCAGATTGAGACTGTTTGCCGGATCATCGCAGAACTGGGCGGGCGGGTCACACGCAGCGAAGCAGGGCGTGCAGCAGACCGTTTGTGGAGAGGCGAAAATGCCTCTCTCGGCGGGGTGTTGATCACCGCCGGCGTCGAAAAAGTCGCTAAAGTGGGCGTGGAAATGCGTGTCTGGCGGTTCTCACCCGAACCGCCCAGAAACACACATTAGCTACGCATATCAGGACATGATTTTGTCACCAATGCCGATCATCTGACCGCGTGTAATCACCACCTGATCCCCGCGCTTGGCAATTTCGAACAACTTTTCTGCAAACGGATCAGGCACCCCGATGCAGCCATGCGATGCGTAACCGTTTTGAACGGGCGATCCGTGGATTGCGATGCCATCCCATGTCAGGCGCAGCGTCCAAGGCATCGGAGCGTTGTTGTATTTTTCCGAAATATTGTCGCGTTCCTTCGTCAGGATCGGAAATGTACCGAGCGGGGTCGGGTGCGAAGTCGTGCCCAGCAGAGCAACCGCAGTGCCGATCTCATGACCATCGCGGAACACGCTGATGACACGCGCGTCCAAGTCGACCGTCACGACAAGCTTGCCATTGGCCGGTGCGCGTGATTCGTCCCAGAACCATTCGCCGTAACGGATCGTCCCTTCGATTGGCAGGATGCTTTTGACGACAAAGGGATCGTCGCTAACCGGCGTAACCACAGGCGCCACTGATGGCTCTGGCGTCGCTTGGACGAGAGGGCTTGAAATCATCCGAGCTGCTGGCCCGCGCGGCAGATCATCGACCACAGTCGGTGCAACAGGTGGATCTATGAAACCTGGTGCGACTGCGGTCGCTGCTGGCAGTTGCGGTAGCGCGGCTTCCTCTGCGGTGAGCGTATCAAACGGCTGCGGCAGGTTAGGGTCGACCACCAGCGAAGCGTCGCCGGTGGTCGGGTCAATCGCGCGGATTGCGGTGTCAGCATCGGCCGCAACTTGCTCAGCAGCGTCAGCGGCATCATCAGCCGTTTGCGCCATCACCAATGTCGCCCCGCCTGAGAGCGCCACGAAGCCTGCGAATGCGGCCAGCCGGAGTGTGTTAAAAGCCATGATGCGAGAATCCCAAACTGTAAATTCGATGTTCCAATGCGTGCTTTATGCCCCTTTTTTCGAGTTAGCCGCCAGTGGCTAACGCGGCGGCGTCCCTTCTGGGGACGCGGGCTGGGCAAAGGTTAAAATGTAAATTTGTTTCGCAGCCCCGGCCTGTCCAGCCAAAGCTGGCGTGCTTTACTCATCACCCATGCGCACCAAATTGGTTGGCAATTGCCACAGACAAGCGCAGCATCAGCGCATAGGACCGTTCGATAGGGTCAATATAATCACGCGTGATCTGCGCATAACCTTCCACCGAAGCATCGGGATAATCGGCCGGCGCATCCATCGCAAAATCACTGGGCGAAGGGAAATGCACGGGGAAGGCGCGGCGCATCTGAGCCAGCGCGTCTTCGATCCGCAGAGAGAACACCATTTCCAGCACGTCTTCACGGCTGACATCGTTGGCGCGGCTAAAAACCGGCACTGACACGGCTTTGAGGAAGATGTGCTGCATCAGCGCCAGTCGCAGTGCCTGCGCTGCGCCGATCATGCGGCGGGTGTCTTGCGTTGAGGGGTCGGGTTCTTCTGGTGGCAAGTGATCGAGTAACCGGTGGAATTTGAGCGCATCGACACGCAAGCGCGAAGCCAAGCGCCGGAACACTCCCGTGCGGTCATCTTTGGTCAGATATTCGGCGAGAACTTCGCAAGCGGCGGACAAATGCGGTTCTGTCCCGCGATAAGGGCGCGTGGCCCAATAGGCCGAGTTAAACAGCTCTCCATGCGCGGCGACAGTTTTGACACTGGCCAATGCGTTGGAAGCCCGCACGAGGCGCAGCAATTGCTGTCCGCGTTCGCTGTCGGTGAGCAGGGCGGCGACCTCTTCGTAATTGCCATCGGCTGCGCTGCCGATCCCGGCGATCACATTCACCGGATAACCCAGCTGTTGCAGTATCGCATTGTGCGGGATTGCGCGGATTTGCCTCAAGTTCATATCGCGGTCTGCCGACAGGTCCGATTGGCGGCGCGACACGCGGCTGCCGGTGGAATTGAGCAAACCAAGTCCGAAGGCGGTGACAGCGCGCGAATAGGTCGTGCTGCGCAAATGGCGCCGCTGATGCGCGCGGATCGCGCGGTAGAAATCGAGACTAACATCGGTCCTTGTGTAGAGCGGATCGGTGTTTTCGCCGCTTGCATCCGGGCTTTCCGCTAAAATCCGCGTCAGTGTCGCGCGGGCCAGTTCTGGTCCGCGGAAAAACATATAACCATCCCCGCCTTGGAAACTGACTTCGGGTTCCAGTTGAATGTCAGAGCCCGCGAATTGGCTGCGCGCCCACGGGCTCATCGGCCAAGTCAGACGGTCGGCAAAACCAGACGGATGCGCGCCGCGGCCCATGCTTTCGCCGTGTGTGTTGAAGATCAGCGCCGAAACATCGGTGAGACCATTTTGCGCCATCGCTTGCGCCATGCGCCCTTGCAGTCGCTCAATCGCGAGGCTGGCGGGAATTTGCCCGACGAAACGGCCGGCATCGGAGAATCCGGTTTGGATGCACACCCGCCCGCGTTTGCGCGCATAGGCCTGATATTGCTGTTCCGAACACAGCGCCTCCAAAAACCGCCCTCCATGTTCCAGTGCGCTTTCGGTTTCAAACAGCGGCGAGACATCGACTTTCCCATCGATTCCGAACAACTTGGAGAAATACAAAGCGGCCAAGATGGTGGAAGGCTGTTCGCATTCCGCGATCAGCATTCGGATTGGCGTATCAGCGTCGATATGGCCGAGGATTTGCGCCATGCCGAGGAACTGCCGTGTCGCGGTCGAGCTTTCGATGGCGAGGCTGGCGAAGTTGGTTCGCTTGGGCTCCACCACGGCCAGCATCCGGCGCAAGGTTGCCATCGCGCCCTTGCTCGACAGGTCAAGCTGAGGAGCCTCATGCAAATGTGTGCGGATCGCGTTGTGCAGTTGTTTTGCGTTCACTCGGAAATGAACATGCGCCATGCCTAGTCCATCGGAGCGCATCGTCGCGCCAAGGGTTTTTAGCGCCACGGCCCTGCCAAGATCGTCAGCGGCGCGGGCTTCATCTTCAAGCTGCGCAATGATCGCGCTGAGCGAGGTTAGTTTGTCTGCATCATCTGCAGTGAGCTGATTGGCCGCAGCAGAAAGATCAGCCGGATCAGTCAGGTCGCCAGCGAAGCTCTCAGCACATTTTTCGGTATGAGCGCCCGCTCCGCGCAACGTCGAAAGCATTGGGTGTGCACCGTCGATAGCTTCCAGCGCCGTAACATAGCGGGCAATCCGCATCGCCTTTTCCTGCAAGCGGAACAGGATTGATGTGTACCATTTGATGTCGGTCCGACCGTCCATGTCATAACCGACCCACGTCGCAAACCGGAACGGCAGCGGTGTCACATCCTGCCACTGGTCAGGCCATTTGGCGGCGGCATAATGCAGCGCCTCTGCCACGATATCGGCGCGTGCGTCTTGCGCATCGGCAATCGCGGCCATGGCTTGCGCGTGCTCATATTGCAGCGTCACAGCGGGGCGCTTTCCGCCAGCGGCGCAGATTTCTGGGGCGATTTTGGTGCCTTTGCTGGCCCCATCGGCAACCGCGCTTGTTTGCGCCGGCGTCAGCAGAAAGGTTGGGTGCGCGGTGAATACGGCGTGTAGGCTGGGTGTTTCCCAGCGCGCCCTAAATGCACTGATATCTGCATCACGTTTGAGCACAGAAGCCAGATCGGCGCGGTTGGCAGGTGCGTCCACCGGAGCAAGCAGACGCTCCAGCCGCTTTGCGCGCACTTTGAGGCTGTTGCATTCCAATTCCGCAACCAAGCCTTCCAACGCGTCCAAATCCATTTCGCCGCCTTCGATCCTGCGCGAAAGGTCGAGCCCCAGTTGAAACACTGGATTGAACAGCGGTGTTTCGCGTGTACGCACGTGGAGTTCTTGAAGACGTTCACCAAGGTGGGCGACGGTTGTGAGTGGGAGCGTCATGCTTGAAATATTCCCTATTCGTTGGCCGCAAAATACGCGGCCGCTGCGCCTAGCATTCCAGGCTGCGGGTGGGTGATGATTTTGATCGGCATCGCTTCCATCATGGCGCGGTACCGGCCCTTATTCACAAAGGCTTCGTGGAATTCAGGCGCCTTGAGTTCTTGATGTAGGCGCAGGCCAATCCCGCCAGCTATGACAACACTGCTTGCCCCGTGTGCCAACGCATAGTCACCAGCGAGGCGGCCGAGTGTCGCTACGAAATGAGCAACCGCGCGCTCTGCCATGGGGTCGTCGCCGCGCGTGGCATCACCGAGGCCAGATTGCCAAATGTCGAGTGCGTTTCGCGGTGACTGGTCAGAGGCGTCACCAAGTGAGGCAATGGCAGCGTAGATATGCGCGATGCCTTCTCCAGAGATCACGCGTTCAATCGACACGCGCTTGTGGACCTTGCGTAAAGATCCAAGCACTGCGTCGTCGATTTCGTCCACAGGTGCAAAATCAATATGCGAACCCTCGGTGGCCTGAATCAGCGCCTTGCCTTTGTGGCGGCGGTAATACGCGATCCCCAAACCAGTGCCGGGGCCGATAATGGTTGTGGTTTCATCGCGTGGTAGCGGGTCGTCCGGACCAGCGACGTGGTCCAGATGCTCACTGCCGTTATCGCCAGCCACTGCATGAGCGATAGCTTCAAAATCGTTGAGCAGGCTGACGCAGGGCAGGTCGATGTCATCCAGCAAGGTGGCTGCATCAAATTCCCAATTTGCGTTGGTCAGTTTGAAGCTGCCCTGGCTGGCGGGACCGGCCAGAGCAAGCGACGCGCCTTTAGGTTCAAACTCCTGCTGCGTGTTCAGGAATGCGCGCCATGCATCGGCGAAAGTAGAATAATCGCCCGTTCGAAGCACAACTGGTTCGCTCAGTGTGATTCCGCCGCCATCGCGCCGGCACGCCCGCGCGAAACGCGCGTTGGTGCCGCCGATATCCGCTACCGCGATCTCATTTGCGATGCTTTTGGTCAAAGCCCTGCACTCGATAGCATAGCCGAGGCGCCTTGTTCTGCGCCATCGGAATGGGTCTGGAACAGGCGAAACATTTCGCGCCCGACACCCAATTCGGTTTGTGGTTCAGGCGCGGGGCTGCGTGCGGACAGATCGGCGGTGGTCGAAAGCTCTCCGGTCGCCGCGCAAACTCGTACAATGTCGCCATCTTGCAGCAGGCTGAGCGGGCCGTGTTCGCCGTCTTTTGCTTTGGCCTCTGGCGTGATGTGGATCGCTGCTGGCACTTTGCCAGAAGCGCCCGACATGCGTCCGTCCGTGACAAGTGCGACCTTGTACCCGCGGTCCTGCAACACCGCCAGCGACGGGGTAAGGGCATGCAATTCGGGCATGCCATTGGCGCGCGGACCTTGGAACCGTACGACCACCACAATGTCTTTGTCGAGTTCGCCTGCTTTAAAAGCGTCGGTCACGGCATGCTGCGTCTCGAACACGCGGCACGGGGCCTCAACAGTCCAGCGATCCTTTGCCACGGCAGAGGATTTGAAACAGGCGCGGCCCAAATTGCCGGTCAGCAAGCGCATCCCGCCATCGGATTGGAACGCTGTCGCAGCGGGGCGCAGCATCGTGTCATCGCGGCTGGTTTCAATCGGAGCCCACGCCAACGCTTCATCCTGCCATACGGGCTCTTGAGTGTAGGCGCTCAGGCCATCCTCCCATACGGTGAGGATATCGCCGTGAGCCAGCCCTTCGCTCAGCAATTCGCCGATGACATAACCCATGCCGCCTGCTGCGTGGAACTGGTTCACATCGCCGGCGCCGTTGGGATAGACACGTGCCAACAATGGGACGACGCTCGAAAGCTCGGCCATATCGGTCCAGTCGATGCAAATACCCGCCGCGCGCGCGATTGCCGGAATGTGGATCGCATGGTTGGTTGATCCGCCGGTTGCGAGCAGACCGATTGCCGCGTTGATGATCGCTTTTTCATCGACCACTTGCGACAGCGTCCGTTCGGTCGTTCCTGCTAGCTCAGCGAGCCGGTGAACAGCCGCGCGGTCGAGCGCCTGCCGCAATTTCGTGCCCGGTTGCACAAAGGCCGCACCGGGCACATGCAGGCCCATCATCTCCATCATCATCTGATTGGAATTGGCGGTACCATAGAATGTGCAGGTGCCGGGCGAATGATAGCTGCCAAGCTCGCTTTCGAGCAAAGCACCGCGTCCGATATCTCCGGCCGCGAATTTCTGGCGGGTTTCCTGCTTCTGCTTGTTTGAAATGCCGCTGGGCATGGGGCCGGATGGCACAAAAATCGCGGGCAAATGGCCAAACCGAAGCGCACCAATCATCAGCCCCGGCACGATTTTGTCGCAAATTCCCAAGGCCGCGACGCCGTCATACATCTGATGACTAAGCGCAACGCCAGTTGCCATGGCGATGGAATCGCGGCTGAATAACGAGAGTTCCATCCCATCCTCCCCCTGCGTCACGCCGTCGCACATTGCGGGCGTCCCGCCAGCAACCTGCGCAGTGGCACCGACTTCGCGCGCGAATATCTTCATGCGGTCGGGATAGCGGCCATAGGGCTGATGCGCGGAAAGCATGTCGTTATAGGCGGTAACGATACCGATATTCGGCCCGCGTCCGGCCTTCATCGCTTCCTGATCTTCCAGAGCACCTGCAAACGCATGCGCAAGGTTGGAACAGGCAACGTCTTTGTGTTCGGGTTTGCGATCCGCCTCGCGCTGCATCAGTTCGAGATAAGCGCTGCGTCCCTTGCGCGAATTTTCGATCACACGCTTGGTCACGCGGTGGATCACATTATGCAGTTTATTCATGCCAGCTCACCCCGTCCCGCTCGGTCAATGCAATCGCAGCTGTCGGACCCCAGTTGCCTGCGGAATATGGTTTTGGGGTCACCCCCTGGGTGTCCCATTCTGCGCGTATGGCATCGACCCACGCCCACTGCGCCTCAACCTCGTCGCGGCGTACGAACAGCGTCTGGTCCCCTTTGATTAGGTCGAGCAGCAGACGTTCATAAGCAATCCGGCGGTGCTGTTCTACAAAGGCATCTGGCATTTTGATTTGCAGGGGCACTTCGCGAAGACGCACGCCGTCTTCATCAAGTCCTGGCACTTTGGCCATCATTGACAAAGTGATGTCTTCATCCGGCTGTATGCCGATCAACAGGCTGTTGGGTTGAAGCCCCGTGGCTCCGTTCGCATTGGCTCCTTCGAAGATCGAGTGCGGCACACAGCGGAACTGCACGAGAATTTCAGTCACGCGTTCGGGCAGACGTTTGCCGGTGCGCAGATAGAACGGAACGCCTTTCCAGCGCCAATTGTCGACATGGGCTTTGATCGCGGTGAAGGTTTCGGTGTCCGAAGACTTGCCCAATTCTTCGTTATAGCCCGGCACCGCTGTGCCATCGACCGCGCCGGCGCGATATTGGCCGGTGACGGTTTCGCTGGCAGTGGGAGGGCGCAATGCCCGCAGCACTTTTACCTTTTCATCACGCACCGCGGTGGCATCAAAGCTTGTTGGCGGCTCCATCGCCACCAGAGCGAGCAATTGCAGCATGTGGTTTTGCACCATGTCACGCAGAGCGCCTGCATCGTCGTAAAACGTCACGCGCCCTTCCAAACCGACGGTCTCGGCAACCGTGATCTGGACATGTTCGATGACGCCCGAATTCCAGATCGGCTCAAACAAAATATTCGCAAAGCGCAGCGCCAGCAGGTTCTGCACAGTCTCTTTGCCCAAATAATGGTCGATCCGGAAAATGCGGTCTTCTGAAAAGGCAGCAGCGACCGCATCGTTAATTTCAGCTGAGCTGGACAGATCGGTTCCAAGCGGTTTTTCCAAGCACATTCGAACGCGCTCACCTGTCAGACCAGCATGTTCAAGACCCGCAATGGTGGGTCCAAACAGGCTGGGCGCGGTAGAAAGGAAAATAGCCAGACCGCCATCGTCAGACCCGGTTCCTGACGCCGCGACCTTGTCCGCCAGCGCGTCAAAGCCTTTGGTCGAGGAGGCATCGAGCGACTGATACGACAGACGATTCAGAAACGTCGCCATACTGCCGCGTCGCTGCGCAGGCAGAAATTCTTCCAACGCCGCGCGGGCCATGCTGCGGAAAGCGGCATCATCCATATCGCTGCGTGCAGTGCCGATGATGGCAAGATTTTCCGGTAGCAATCCGTCAGCGTCCAGCGCGCAAAGGCTCGGCAGCAATTTGCGGCGTGATAAATCGCCCGTGGCGCCAAAAAGAAGCAATCGATCGGCGGCAAATTCGGTCATATATTTCCCCTTTTGCCCATCAATAGCGCAATTATTGCCGCTCAGCAGCGCAATTACCGCTGCTAATGCCTCTTTCCCGGTTCAGTTTCGCTAAGCGCGGATTCGGCATAGCGCATAGGTATACCAAAAAGGTCTGGTCAAGGAGGGGTGTGAGCCACTGTCTACCCGCAACGCTTCGTATTTACGCCTCCAGCTTCACGTCCACCTTACTAGAGTGAAACGTCATCGGGCCAAAACTGGTGAGGAAAGAGACGTCGGCAGCGTCGCGCCCGACGCCAATCTTCACTGCATTGGCGAGATCAGCCATGCCGGTCGCATCGACCAATTGCCAGGTTCCCCCCCTTCCGGATGGATCGGCCAGAAACACTTCAGCTATCGCGTGGAAATCTTGCGGGGTGACGCCGGGAGCATAACACGCGACATAGCGCGCAGGGATGGAGGAGGCGCGTGCCATTGTCACAAGAACATGGGTATAATCGCGGCAAATCCCCTGACGTTTGATAAAACTGTCGGTTGCATCGGTGCTGGCGTCAGAGGCACCGGGCACATAATCGAAATGTTCCGCAATCCATTTGCGAATCGCATCTATCCGCGCGCCGCCGCTGGTGCCTTCAAATTCTGAAGAAACGAGCCCCTGAAACTCGTTTGACCGGCAATAGCGCGAATCGAGAAGGAATTTGATAGTCTCGCCCGGCAGCGCATGTGGGGGCAGCGCATTCAGATTAGACAGCGGATAGACAATACGATTTGTTTCGACCGTCGCCTCGTAATCGATCTGTATCCGGCCATTGCCATTGATCCAGATCCGCTCCCCGATGTCATCTCCTGCGGCCACGCGGGAGAAGTGGTGCGTTTTTGTAACCATGCACGACACATCCAGAACTTTTTGTTCGGGCAATTGCGCAGCCTCAAACTGCAACAGTGCAGAAGAGGGCTCATCGAATGAGAAGGTGAAGTGGGAGGTGATGTGGACAGCCATTGCCGACTCAACGCGTAACGACAGAAGCGTTCCCGGCAAATGAGAGTTTGTAGAGCCCGCCAATTTGAACCTTTGTCCCATCTGGGACATTCTTGCAGTCAAATCAGATGGCTATTGGAGCAATCCTTATCAACATGATTGGCACTGCAAGTGAGCGCCGATCTGAAAATTTGAGGATCGTAACAATGAAAAAGTCCCTGATGCTGCTGGTTAGCTCATCGCTTGCCTGCGGGCTGTTCGTTTCGTCAGACCCCGCAGATGCTGGCCCGTTTGATCGGCTGCGCAAGGCGGTCGAGGATGTCGAAGAGGCGGTTGAAGACGTCGAAGAAGCGGCAGAAGCAGTCGAAACCGTCCGCGGCGCCGTTAACGGGGCAACGTCTGGCACCAGCACTTCGAGCCGGTCAGGAGGGCGCCAAGGCAGCGATTGCTATTCAAACGTGTCTGCCAGTTCGAACTATCCCTGCACCGCGCGAGCCCCATCGCATGCAGGCCGCGCGGGAGAAGCTCCGGCACGTTTTGTCAGCCAAATCCAATGCGCAAACCTGAATGTCGGCAATGCCTTTATCGGACGTGCTGGCAATTACACTTTCAGCCAGGGTATCAGCACTGAATCCCGATCGGGCCTGGTCGAGCGCGCGAATGTCGAACCGACTGATGGCTGCTTCTTCCCCGGCCTTGCGGTCGGCGATGTGCTGTATGTCGAAGTGGACAAGGCCCGTTACGCGCAGCATTCCTACAAAATCCAATGTGTGTCTTATGATGGCTCCGAACAGCTCGACAATGTGGACGGGCCGCGCGTCAATAATTACACCGGTAAGGACATCATGCTTCACACTGGCAATTCGCTCGGGTTCGAGCCGACTGCAACGGGCAGCAATTCAAACCGTTCTGGCGCTTACGATCAATATCTGGATGGACGCGGGCGTGAAATGATCACGTTCAATTTTGGCGAATTGCATACTGACCGATCAGGTACTGACTTTTTCTGCCAGTGGTATGACGATGCTGCGGGCAAAAGCGCGGTGGCATTCACCTATCGCCGAGGCCCTCAGGGGTAATCGTTTCGCTGCGGAGTGTCTTACTTGCGACTGCTTCGCGGTGGGTGGCGGCCGGGAAGCGCCAGCGCGACCCTCGAGAGAGGCTGGTGCAGGTCTGGCCGCCGCCACTTTTCCAAAATTCCCAAATAAGGATAAACCCATGCGTCTCAAAATTGCTGCGATAGCAGCCACCATCGCCGTAAGTGCAGGATCATTGCTAGCGCCAGTCCATGCACAATCATCATCGAATGAAGTGCCTAAAAACGGGTCGTGTCCCACGGGTTTCAGCGCCAGTGGCTCAGAATGCGTTTCCAGCAGCAAAGTCGCTTTGCCTAAGCTCGGTTCTTGCCCAACGGGTTTTCGGGCTTCAGGTAATTACTGCGTCGGCGATTCCGATGATTATGCTGAAGTGCGCGATGGATCATGCCCAAGCGGGATGAAGACATCGGGGAATTACTGCATTAAGAACTAAGCTGATACGGTCTGCAATCAGGTGGGCTGCGTCCTTTACGGATGCGGCCCGCCGTTTGTGTCATCATTTATCAGTGAATTGTCTCAATAGACTTACGAACCAGCACCAGATAGACCGACGCGCATTAAACCGGGTACACAATGAAAACCAAAGACGCCGATAGAGACCTGCAAGCGGTTGTGGCGGACGCTTATGCCGCCGTGGCACAGCCAGAGCGCTTCGTCGCTCTGATGCCCTTGCTTGTAAGAACGGATGAGCGGCACGGACCAATCGGCGAGGGCGCTGATCAGCATTTCGAAAATACGCTGCGGATCCTCGACAAGCTTTATCCGCTCGACAAAACCGACTTTGGGGCAATTCAGACGCAAGCGGGCAGCGATATTGACTGCGATCTGGCGTTGGATGGAAACCTCAATGTGGTTGCCGCCAATTCGCGAATATTTGACCACAATTGCCCTGCCATCGGCGCGTCAGTGCCGCTCGAACTGTTTGAGCCTTCTGCTCAAAATGCAGATTGCGAGATGCTGCGGGCGCTGCGCATGGGGGATGAGCCGCAATTTATCCGGCTCTATTGCGGCGGCCAGGCGCGTTCTCCACGCTGGTTCGCTGCCCGGCGGTTGACGGACGATGCGGACGGATTGATTGCGCTGCATGCTGTGCGGCTGCGCTGGGATGATGCCAGCGGGCAGGCGTTTCAGCGCGCGCTCGCGCTAACGCAGACGGAAATCGCGCTGACGCAGCATCTCGTGTCCGGAGGGACAGTCCGCGAATTTTCCGAACAGCGTGACCGATCCATCGGGACGGTGCGCAATCAATTGAAAGCGTTACAACGCAAGCTCTCGATCGGATCGAAAGAGGAATTGTTGCTGCTATATGCAGGCTTCGTTCATTCGCTGCATCCGGTTCGCGAAAGCGGCGCGGACGATAGAGCGTCCCAGACAAATGTGCTCAACCTATCCAATGATGTGCGTATCGGGTGGGAGCAATGGGGCGACCCGACCGGCTTACCGGTGGTGTATTTTCATCCACTCGAAGGAGCGATGCTGCCGCAAAATGTCCGGCAGGCGGCGACAAATTACGGATTAAGGATCATCGCGCCGTGGCGACCAGGATTGGGCGATTCAACGAAGGCTCCTGTGGGGCCGCGTAGCCCCAAAACCCATGCCAAACGCTATGCTGACATGTTGGATGCGCTGAACATCGACAAATTTGTCGGGCTGACAATGCAGGCCGGAGCGCCGTTTATGATGGGGATGGCCAACGCTTATCCTGACCGAATGATTGCGGCGGTTGGTGCAGGGGCTTTCATGCCGCTGCAGCGGCCCAGCGATTTCGATCATCTGACATTCCAGCAGAAACTGCACATCCGCACATCGCGGATCGCTCCGGCTTTTGCAAAGGCATATTTGCGCGCCATGATGGCGAGCTTTGGCACAGGTGAGTTTCATCATTTCGTCGAAGATTATTACGACGGATGCGAAAGAGAGCTGGAAACCGTGCGCAATCCCGAGGTCGTGTCATTATTCCGTCAAGCGGCGCGATACGCTCTCACGAAAGGTGCGGATGGCATGGTCGATACTATGGTCAATTGGGGGCATGATTGGAGCGCGAGCCTTTCCGAGGCGCAAATTGATGTGCATCTGCTGTGTGGTTCGCGTGACGCGAGCATTCCGCTGAGCTTTGTGCGCGAAATGTGTGATCGCCATAAACTCCTGCCGCCCGAGGTGATCGAAGGCGGGGGAAGTTTCCTGTTGTATGACGAACCAGACCCGGTGATGCGGTATCTACGCAACCTGTTCAGCGGCGGTGAGTAGTTTCGAGTTTTCCTTGTGGGCGGCGGTTCGCTTTCCGGGTGCATGCCACCGCAATCCTCTCTTCGTTTAGTCGGATAGGTCGATCAAACAGCTGGATGGTAATCGTGCGGCCTTTGCACTTGGGAAGAGGGTCAGGTGTGTCGGACCTGCCAGCGCGCGTTTAAACGATCACGCCAAACAGGTCGTGTGAATCGGCTTCTTCGACGGTGACATTGACGATGTCGCCCTGTTTCAGCGTCTCCGAGACGTTGCGCAGGTAAACCGCGCCGTCGATTTCCGGTGCGTCAGCCTGGCTGCGGCCTGTGGCACCGATATCGCCATCTTCGTCCGGCTCGCCGACATCGTCGATGATGACAGGCAAGGTGCGGCCCACCTTGTCGGCAAGCTTGGCGGCGCTGATGCGTTCAGTAACTTCCATCAGGCGGGCGTAACGCTTCTTCCTTGATTGCTTCTGGCACGGGATCGGGCAGCGCATTGGCGGCGGCGCCTTCTACAGGTTCGAAACGGAAAGCACCCACCCGGTCGAGTTGTGCTTCTTCAAGCCAGTCGATGAGGTAGGCAAAGTCGTCCTCAGTCTCTCCGGGGAAGCCGACAACGAAGGAGGACCGGATCGCGATATCCGGGCAAATATCGCGCCATTTGTGCAACCGAGCGAGCACTTTGGCTTCGTTCGCAGGGCGGCGCATCCGTTTCAGGACGGATGGTGCAGCATGCTGGAACGGGATGTCGAGATAGGGCGTCAGCAGCCCTTCAGCCATTAGCGGGATGACGTGATCGACATGCGGGTACGGATAGACATAGTGCAGGCGTACCCAAGGGGCGCTTCCTTCCGCGGTGCGCAAACCGCCAAGTTCGCGCGCAAGATCGGTCATGTGAGCGCGGACGGGATTGCCCTTCCAGATCCGCTCATCATGCTTGGTATCGACGCCATAAGCGGAGGTGTCCTGGCTGATGACAAGCAGCTCCTTAGTGCCTGCAGCGACCAGTTTTTCAGCCTCGCGCAGAACCGCATCAATCCGGCGGCTGGCCAGTTTCCCGCGCAGGTCCGGGATAATGCAGAAGGAGCAGGAATGGTTGCAGCCTTCGGAGATCTTGAGATAGCTGTAATGGCGCGGCGTGAGCTTGATGTCCGGCTGAGGGATCAGGTCGACATACGGCCCTTGGCTGGGCGGGGCGTGTTTATGCACGGCCTGGACCACTTGTTCATACTGATGTGCCCCAGTGACGGCGAGAACTTGCGGATGCGCGGCGCGGATGGCGTCGGCATCTTCGCCCATACAGCCGGTGACGATGACCCGGCCGTTCTCTGCAATGGCTTCACCGATTGCGGCGAGGCTCTCCTCCTTGGCGCTGTCGAGGAAACCGCAAGTGTTGACCAGAACCACGTCCGCGCCAGCGTAATCGGGAGACATAGCGTAGCCATCGGCGCGCAAACGCGTGAGAATGCGTTCGGAATCGACCAACGCCTTTGGGCAGCCGAGAGAAACCATGCCGACGCGCTTGGCATCAGCCAATGCGCGGGGACGTGAAGGTGTTGCGGTGTTCATAACGGGCGCGCGTCTACACCGGTTCGGTGCGGAGTGCCAGCTTTCCTAGATGTTGGCGCGGCGTTATGACAGCAGCTGTTAGGGAGGACAAAGCAATGAGCGATTTCGCATTATGGCCGGTACTGGCTGGAGCTTCCGCATTCTTCGCGGTTGGCGCTTTATGGTACGGGGTGCTGTTCGGTAAAGCATGGCAGAACGCCGCGGGTATGAGCGATGAGGACGTGCAGAGCGGCAATATGGCGCTCATCTTTGGCCTCACACTCCTGTTCGAAATACTGATCGCGATGGTGCTATGGCATCTGATCGCGCGCACCAATCCCGCGCCGCATGTGGTGATGATGATGTCGGTTGGCTTTGCCGTAGGGGTAATGATCCCCTCGGTGGGGATCAACTACTTGTACCAGCGCAAGAGCGGGAAGCTGTTCCTGATCGATGCCGGGCATTTCCTGTTCGGGATGGCAGCGATGGGCGGGGTGTTCCTGCTGTTCCTATGAGGCGCGCTGTTTGCCGTGGCCATTGTGCCCGTCGCCGCGCACTGCGCCATGGTCGGTCGGTACGATTTCAACGATGATGTCGCCGGGTTGGAGGCTTTGGCAGTCGTCTTCCCAATACCCAATCGCACGCCCGTTGCGATAAATGCGCAGGCCACGTCCGCCCGTGATGAGATCAGAGATCGGAAGGCCACATTCCTCTTGCTCGACAACCCGCTCGACCAATTGGACCCGGCCTGAAACCGATGCGAGATCGGCGAGATAGTCAGAGATATGCGCCCCCTTAGCGCTCCCGGCTAATAGCAGCCCGGTAAAGCGCACGGGGTTGATGACGATGTTGGCCCCGGCCTGGCGTGCGAGCAGTTCGTTATCATCGGCGCGCACGACAACGCTGATGGGAACTTTGGGAGCAAGATGGCGGACCGTGAGAACGATCAGGATCGAAGTGTCATCGCGTCCGGCGGACACCAAAACAGTCTGAGCCTCCTGAATGCGGACAGCTTTTAGCGTTTCATCGCGGGTGGCATCAGCTGCCATGACATTTACGCCAAGTTTCTCCGCTTCGACCAAGCGATCTTCGCTCGGATCGACAACCACGATGTCGCTCGCATCGGTGCCGCGTTCGATCAGTTCCTCGACGCTTTGCGACCCTGAAATGCCATAGCCGAGCACGACTACGTGACCGGAAAGCTTGTCTTGAATACGAGCCATACGCCACTTCTCCCAGCTGCGTTTGATGATGAAATTATAGGCGGTGCCTACGAAGATGAAAAACACCGCAAAACGAATCGGCGTAACAATGATCGCTTCGACCAACCGCGCGCGATCCGTAACCGGGGCGATATCGCCAAAGCCGGTGGTGGTGATCGAAATCATGGTGAAATAGACGACATCGAGAAAGCTGACTTCGCCGTCCACGCTGTCCGTCAAGCCGCCACGATCAAGCCAATGGATCATCACGACGGCCATGATCAGGAATAGAGCCGCGCCCAGCCGAATGCTGAGATCGCCCCAAATCGGTATTTTGACCGCACGGCGCAGAGGTTTGAATTTGCGCGGGGCTACCCTCTTGCGTCCGTTTGTCGACACTATCGGATCGTTTTTGCGTCTTGCCATAAAGTCCCGCTTCAGTCCGCAAACCGGCTGGCTAGAGCGCCAATGGCCGAATGAAGGGTCAGATCAAGCTGCAAGGGTGTGACGGCGATATAGCCGTCGTCAATGGCTTCCAAATCGGTGCCATGGTCGAGTGTATGTTCAATCGGGTGCAGGCCAAACCAGAAATACCGGTGCCCGCGTGGGTCTTTGCCTTCAACAATTGAGCCGCGCGAATAGTCATGGAAGCCTTGGCGAACGACACGGATGCCTTTGACTTCGCCGGGCGCGCGCGGCGGGAAGTTCACATTGACCAAAGTGCGGGTGGCAAACGGAGCATCCAGCAGCGGCTGAATGACTTTTGGCCCCCATGCGCGCGCGGCGGCGAACTCCGCATCAGTGCCCGCCGTCTCTTGGCTGTACACTTGGGAAAGTGCGATAGAGCGGATACCAGCCAAGGCACCTTCTATGGCCGCTGAAACCGTGCCCGAATAGGTGATGTCGTCGCCCAGATTGGCCCCGCGATTGACCCCGGATAGGATCAGATCAGGCGGACCGTCCATCACTTCGCGCAATGCCATCATCACACTGTCTGTCGGTGTGCCGGTGACAGCAAAGCGCCGTTCTCCAAACTTCTGAAGGCGCACCGGGCGATTGAGGGTAAGCGAATGGCCCGCCCCCGATTGCTCCTCTGACGGAGCGCATATCCAGATGTCGTGCGAAAACTCGCTCGCGATTGCTTCCAACACGTCAAGGCCGGGGGCGTGAATGCCATCGTCATTGGTGATCAGAATACGCATTAAGAAATCGGCTCCAGCTTAGTGATGCCGCCCATATAAGGAGCAAGCGCATCGGGTACGATCACGCTGCCATCGGCTTGTTGGTAATTTTCTATCACTGCCACCAAAGTGCGGCCCACAGCGAGGCCTGAGCCGTTGAGCGTGTGGACGGCCTCGGTCTTCTTCTTCTCTCCCGCCGGGCGATACCGCGTCTTCATCCGAAGCGCCTGAAAATCGCCGGTATTTGAACAAGAACTGATCTCGCGATAGGCGTCCTGACCCGGCAACCACACTTCTAGATCGTAAGTCTTGCGCGCACCAAAGCCCATATCACCCGTGCAGAGCAGCACTTTACGGTAGGGAAGGTTCAGCGCTTCAAGAATGCTTTCGGCAGCTTCGACCATCCGCTCATGCTCAGCGGCGCTGTCTTCGGGCTTCACGATGCTCACCAACTCGCATTTTTCGAACTGATGCTGGCGAATAAACCCGCGCGTATCGCGGCCCGCGGAGCCTGCTTCGGAGCGGAAGCATTGGGTGAGCGCGGTGAGCCGCATGGGCAGAGCGCTTTCGTCTAGGATTTGGTCCATAACGCTGGCGGTCAGCGGGACTTCGGATGTTGGGATGAGCCAGCGATCGTCGGTGGTTCGAAAGCTATCCTCGGCAAACTTCGGCAGCTTGTCCGTGCCATACATTGCCTCATCGCGCACCAACACGGGCGGCGCGCATTCGGTATAGCCATATTCGCTCACCTGCCGGTCGATCATGAACTGGCCTAGCGCACGGTGGAGACGGGCCATGTGGCCGCGCAGAAACGTGAACCGGGCACCTGAAAGCAGCGCGCCCGTTTCAAAATCCATACCCAAAGCTGGCGCGAAATCGGCGTGTTCTTTGGGGGTGAAGTCAAAGCTTGGCTTCTCGCCCCAAACTGAAACTTCAACATTGTCCGCTTCATCTGCGCCTTGGGGCACATCATCGAAGGGGATGTTAGGGATCACCGAAAGAGCGGCTTGCAGCTTTTCGCCCAGCGCTTTCTCGCGCTCTTCCAGATCAGGCATGGATTGCTTGATCTCGGCGACTTCGGCTTTCAGCGCCTCAGCGGTTTCCTTGTCACCTTTGCCCATCGCAGCGCCAATGGCTTTGGAGGCCTCATTGCGGCGGCTTTGCGCGTCCTGCAGCTGCGTGGCGAGCGCGCGGCGCTCTTCATCGAGAGCGAGGATATGGGGGGACACCGGGGCAACCCCGCGCCGTGCCAGACCTGCGTCAAACCCTTGCGGGTTGTCTCTGATCAACCGGATATCATGCATGGCTGCGGCCTATGCCCGCTTGGCTGGCTCAAGGAAAGTGGCTTTTGTGAGGGAACGCCGCGCGCGAGGCGTTGATGCAGCGAATACGAGAAAGTTTGGAACCATGTGGGGCGCCAATAGATTGATTTCCCAAAGGAGACACAATTATGTTTAAACAAATCATTGGCGCAGCCCTCGGTTCGAAACTTGCAAAGAATGCCCCAGCAGTCGGCGGAGCCACCGGCGCTGCCATCGCTACTGCGGTGCCATTCGTCCTCTCTCGCATGAGCATCCCAGCGATGATCGTCTTGGGCGCGGGTGGATACGCGGCGAAACGCTACTTTGGTAAAAAAGACGAAGAGGCCGAGAGCAATAAATTCGTCGCAACAACCCCGGAAGCGCCGACCGGCACGGTGATCAATCCGCCATCGGGCATGAAAGCAACCACTACGGCGCCAAACGGATCGGCTTTGCCACCAGCCTAAAACCGCGGAATAAATAACGAAAAAGGGCCCGGTCGTGCCGCGACCGGGCCCTTTTTTGTGTCTGCGCTGTGTGGTTCAGAAGGTCGCCTAAAGTTCGATATGCAAACAGCCAACTGCGCACTCACTGAGTTACTCTTGAGGCAGATCCAGCAAAACCCGCGCCGCCAACGCCGAAACCTGCCCGGCAGACGCCGGAGATTGTGGTGGGATCGGTGCTTTTTCAGGCCACAAACCTAGCATTTGATCAAGCGTTCCGCGAACAGCTTTGGCCTTGGGAACATCGAGCCCATCGGCAAGGTCCCGAGCAACTTTTACAAATCCCCAGGCGTCCTGATATTCGGCAGCGTCGGATACAGTGCCCTCTTTCACGGCGATGTTATATTCCTCCACCGCGGTTGCCATCAAAAAACGGATTTGTTTCGCTGGATCACCACCAGCGGCTTCGCGCATGGTGGCCAAATTGGCTTCTGCGGCGGCGAGTTTTGGTTCGATCTCGGCGGCGGGTTGACCCGCCTCCAGAGCGGCGGAAACCGCTTCAAAGGGTGCAGGGTCAAACCCAAGCGCCTCTAAGCCAGCGCGCTCATCAGCATGGGTTTCAGACACCGGATGCATGAGATGACCCGCAGCCATTCCGCTTTCCCCAGCGCGATAAAGCGCGAGTCCCGCTTCGACATGACCGGCCATAAAAACGACGCGCTCTTCGACCGACAATGTGCCGACACCGCCGGTTTCACCGCTTTCTCCGCCTTCGCCAGCCTCTCCTCCCTCACCAGCGTCGCCCGCTTGCGCGGTTTGCGCCGCGTCGCCGCCCTCTCCGCCCTCGCCAGAACAACCAGCTAGGCCCGCTCCCATGAGCGCCGTGGCTAGGCCGAGACCGGCCCATGTCTTCAACTCGACTTTCATTGCAAACTCTCCGAGAATACCAGATGCGAAGTTTCATTAGCTTCGCATCTGTTTTATGCAAACGATTCTCAAGAGGCGTATATGATCCTGAGCATTGCCGCGATTCAAGACGCGCAGATTATTGCCAGCCTGCGAGAAGGGATCGGCGCGCTGACTTGGCGCGATGGGCGTGAGACTGCTGGCACCACCGCACGCGCAGTAAAGGTGAATGAGCAAGCGGTTATGAACGATGCCGCAGGCCGCAAGATGCGCGAGGCTTTGGTGCCATTGATCGCCGAAAATCCAGTGGTGAAGGCCGCCGCGAGGCCCCGCCGCATATCCGCACCGATGATTAGCCGCACAGCCAATGACGGGCACTATGGAGCGCATGTCGATAATGCGCTAATGGGAACAGGAGAAGCGCAGCTTCGCACGGATATTTCGTTCACGCTCTTCCTGACCGACCCGGACGAATATGAAGGCGGGGAGCTGGTCGTGCACGCCGCCGGAATGACGCAGACGATCAAGGGCAAATCGGGCGAGCTGGTTCTCTATCCGTCCACGAGCATCCACGAAGTGCGGCCTGTGACCAGCGGCACACGGATTGTTTGCGTCGGTTGGATTGAAAGCCTGATCCGAGATCCTGCGCAGCGAGAGATGTTGTTCGATCTTGAAAACCTGCGCGCCACTTTGCGGCAAAGTCTGGCTTCCGGCTCTGCTGAGCTGCTAACGCTCGACAGGACAATCTCGAACTTGCTGCGAATGTGGGCCGGGGCTTAGGCTTCGGCGGACCTTGTGGATTTGCGCGAGAGCTTGCGATTGATCTGAAGGGTGAAGCCGATGATGAGGCTGACGCCGACAATGCTGGGGCCTGCCCAGATCATCGGATTGAACACCTCTTCTGGCACCAAACGGATCAGGCCTACCGCCATGAAGGCAGTGTAGGCTGAAATACCCATGCCAATCAGCGCGCGAAAATGCTCCCCAATATAAGCTTGGGGTAAGGGCGGATTGGCGCGCCAAATGAAAACCAGCTGTAAGCTCATCGCGATCACACCAAGCGCCGCGACTGCTATCATCAGGACATTGCCGATCTGAATGCCAAAATACCCACACCAAAGCGCCGATATGACCACGCTCACCATAACCATCTGAAAACGCGGATGGCGAAGTGCAGTTCTGTCTCTCGAATGCTTCACGACGCTCAACCCGTAATCGGCAAAACCGATGGTGAGCAGGCCAAGGAACAGCATCATCCAGACAAACAGCCCTTCGAACAGCTTGCGGTCGGTGATTGTGGGATGGCGCCCATCCGGGGCGTAAAGTGAAAGCATAGCCATCGCCACTGCAAGCGCGCCTGCTCCGATAAATCCGTAACACGCGATCCGGCCCCACTTGCGGTGGCTGGCCGCACCCTTGCGGGTCACAATCGGCACCCAAAACGCGATCAGTCCGATCGCCCCGGCGATGACATGCAAAACAATAAGAGCTTCAAACAGATGCATAGCGTAATTGATTACAGTTTTTGTGTTTGCCCGCAATGATGGAGCGCTTGGTCAGAGCATGGCCTTGACCGCTGGATCGCTGCCGGGCTCCAGCAAGTCGCCTTTCCACAATTGATGCATGCGGCCGCCAAGAATGTCACCGGGACCAGAAGTGAATTGGGGATGCCCAAAATGCTCCATCACCTCATATTGGCGCTCAAGCGCGCGGCGATCCTGCCGGACTACTGGAGCGAGAAACATGCGAATGGCTGCTTGTTTCAACCAACTGGGGATAAGGCTTTTGGGCGTCGAAAAGCACGCAAATGGAGTGAAAGTACTCTGCGTTGCGGGTGTGAATATGGCTGTGACGCATAGGGTCAGTTTGGTTTCACCTTCCCACCGGGCTTGAACCGTTGCGGGGGTGTAATAGCGCGAGACGCTGCGCTCCCGGTCTTGCTCCAGAAAGCGTGACATGAGGCCCAGATCAGGCTGCGTCTGCTCAATCGCCATTTCGATCCCGTTGCCGTGGCTGGTGACAATCAGATTGACTGGCAAGCGCTTGTCGCGGCGGCGGATAAATCCGTGATGGAGGTGATTGGTATGGAATGGGTCCATCACATTCTCGATGGCATCAAAAGCGCGGCCTTTCCACGTCCCCTGTTGCCACCAAAAATGATCGAGATCCGGATTACCGAAATCTGGCGGAAGCTCAGGCTCAGGCGGGGCAGAATCAGAAAGCGTAACGAAGATTGCGCCATGTTGCTCATGCACCCGCAAAGCATCGGCGCGAAGCCGTGTGTCGTTGGCGGTTGGCGCGAGGCATCCGGGAACTTCATGGCACGCGCCGTCTGCACCAAACCGCCAACCGTGATAGGGGCATTCGAGCGCGTCTTTGTACACGCGCCCTTCGGACAAAGGGTAATTGCGGTGCGGACAGCGATCGACCAATGCGCCAAGGCCTGTTTCACTGCGAAAGAGCGCGATAGGCGTGCCGCAAAGCGTGACCTTTCGCACATCGCCTCGCTTCAGATCGCGGGTTAAAGCGACCATGTGCCAAGCCTTAAATACTGCGTCAGGAAAGCTCATTGCACCAGTTCCTCGCCATTCCATTCGATATCGTAAGTCGTCGCAGCATTTGCCGAGATTTTGTGCCGAATGCCTTTAGAAGCGAAGCATGCGGTATCGACCACGGCACCCGCGAGTGGCAGGCGATCATCAGGCAGCGAGATTGCGTCACTCCCGCGGGTCAGGCAAGATTTCCATTCGCGCAAACGTCCCATTGAGAGCGCTTTCGGTAGCCCGAAAAACCACATGGCAGGGGCGAGATAGGAAGGCACACTGCTTTGTTTCGCAATCGGGTTTCCTTCCGCAATCGCTCCTGCCAATCGTCCACTTTCGGCGATCAAATGTACCCCGCTGGTCGCGCGCGGATTGCATTCGAGGAGATGCGCTTTTCCGTGCTCATCAAAAATCACATCGAACCCAAACTGGCCGTGCAAATCGCCGCTTTGCACAATTGTTTGAGCCATAAATCGGAGAGTCTCTGCGCGTTCAGGTTCAACCGGTTCGAACGCGTAACATGCTCCGCCGCGCAGTCGCCAAGTCGACGCATAGCCGGCAAATGCGGTAAGCCTCCCTCGGTGCGCGACCGCATGGAAACAGGCTTCGTCGCCGCGAATATATCGTTGCGCCATCCATTGATCGCCAGCTGCGCATCCGGACGCCTCCAGACCGCGCCGGTCAGGTGCAACCAAAGTGGCCTCTCCAAACCGGCTAAAGCGCGGCTTGAATACCCATTCGCGGCTGGTGAGCTTGAGTTTTTCTAGGTCCTGCGCGGTCTCAATGGCCATGCTTTGCGGTGCTTCTAGGCCCCAGTTCTGCACCGCACACGCAAAGGACAGTTTGTCGTGCAACATCCTGAGACAGCCAATATCAGGCGCGAACAATCGTTCGCCCAATTTGGCGTGCAAGCCGGGTGCAGCGAGGTAGAACACTTCCTCGCAAGTCGGCACGATAAGGTCGATCACATGATCTCGGACCAAATCTGTGATCCGTTCTCCAAAGGCTTGTGCTTGATGCCGCGGTGGCGGATAGAAATGATGCATTGCGGGCAGTGATGACCAGCGCGCCAGACGCGACCTCACACTATCGGCCAAATGAACTTTCCACCCAGCTGCGACAAAATCTCGCGCGATATCAAGAGCAGCAGCTGCACGCGCGCCCGTGATGAGAACCCGCCTAGCCATCAGACCACATCACCTTTCGCCGCTTTGGTCCGGCCCAAACCGATAGGTCTTGAGACAGCGTAATCGGCACCCCAGCCAGAACGCTGAGATTATGGGCTGCGTCTTTTGCCAGCGTTTCTGATACATTGGGGGCAAGGCGCAAACGCACTTCGTCAGGCGTACCAATGGCTTGCCAGCGCTGCGCTCCGCCCAAAATTCTCTCAACCGAAGCAACGACCTGCGGCGGCGTCACGATCCTGTCTGCAAAGCGCCAGATATCGCCGACCCGGCCTTGCGGGCTTTGGATGACACGGCCAGCAAATCCGCAAGAGCATGGCCGCGTATCAAGCTCGACGAAATCATCCCCGCGCAGCCTCACAACGGGCTGACTGGTGCGACGCAGATCGGTGATGATTGGGCAAAAACCCTCCGTGCCGTCCACCGGCTCAAGCTCAAATTCAATCGCATGTTCATTGAGGTGCAAGCGCCCTTTGTTGCATTCCGCACCTAGGAATCCTTCGGTCGCCTGGTAGATTGCGCGTGGCCGCATGCCGAATGCTTCAGTGAGATAGGCGCTTTCTGCCGGGCTGATCGGTTCGCTGCCACAGAACAGATAACGCAAAGACGGCAATCGCACGCCATCTTTGGCGAAAGCTAATAGCCGGTGCGGCGGTGCGATCAGGATGGTCGGTTGAAAGGCGGCAAAGGCGCTCGCCGTTTCTGCCGAGCCGCTCTCAAGCGGGAAATGTGCGAAAGCAAACCGGCCATTTCTGACATCGCTGTACAGCGCATTGGTCGCCCGCAGGTGAAGCGCCAGCCGTTGGTTTTTCAGGAGCGCGCCGGCGGGCAGTAAGCGCGCAAGACTCTGTCCGAGATAGTCATCCCGCTCAGCTGCGTTTGCCAAAAAGAGGCCTCGTTTCCCTCCTCCAGTACCGGTCGACCAACCAGCCGAGAGATCACTTGCATCGGCACCCGTTTCGGCTGCGTCGGCGAGGGCGCGAATTTCGCTGTCGCTTTTGCCAAGACTGTTCCAAGCTCCGTAATTAGCGCGCAAATCCGAAGGGTCGGTAATCGGATATTCCGCCAAGTTTAACCCTAGGTGTGCCTGAATGGCAGGAGTGCGCGCGAGGGCAGGTTGCAGCCTCCACCACAGCCGTTTGCGCCGAAGCGTGAGCGCATCGGCAGGCATTAACATGGCGCGCTTTGTTCGCAGCCATGATGCAAAGACGCGGTTAAGTCGCATCGGGGTCGCCAAATGCTATGGCGCTCGCGCGGCAATGCGAAGGCAGGATCGCAAGCTCTGCATTGTTCCTTGCGGCGGCGCTAAGCAGGCCCAGCGTCGCGCGGTAGCTCTTGGTGTTTCCCAGAAGTGCAGTCGTAATGCGTGGCGGCGGGAGGTTTTCAGTGATGGAGCGACCCAGCCACACCGCATCAGCGGCCAGAAGCACGGGCTGCCCATCCTGCGTGGTGAAGGCGAGACCCCAATGCCCAGCGCAATGGCCCGGCAGTTCAAGCGCAATCATACTCCCATCACCGAGCAAATCGCGCCCCTCAGCAAAGGGAGCAAACGCGCTTGGAAGAGGTCGCGCCGGTGCATCTTCAAAGAAGCGCGCCTGAGCATCAACGCCTGGCGGAACGAGGGCTGGAAGCAGGCCTTGTCGCACCCGCCCAAATCTGCCGGGTTTGCGAAGTTCTACCAATCCGGCCCTCGCGCAATAGATCGGTTTATCAATAAGGTTGTGCATCCCTGCCACGTGGTCCCCGTGGAAATGTGAGATCACTGTCCCTGCAATGGCGTCTTCATCGATTTCATGCGCGCGCAGCCAAGCATGCCATTCTTGGTCCGGGGTTATTTTTACCGGAGTGGTCCAGCGGTAAAAGCGCTCCGGGAAAGGCTCCGTTGCTTTGTCAAACGCCGGGTCATAGCCAGTGTCGAACAGGAAGATGCCGTGCGTGGGGTGTTCGATCACACCAACCAATGCCGGGAAGTCGGCAGCGCACAAACTGCCGCCAGCAATCGTCATGAGTTCAGGGTGGCTGCACGATCCGCGCTCCAGCCAGCGGAAACCTACGCGGGTCATGTTGCACGGTCCTTTGCGGTCATTTTCCGCGCTTCATCAAGCAACGTCTCCAGAGCATCGTAGCGCGGCGTGTAACCGAGCAATCGCTCGGCCGGCTCCAGATCAAAAGTCTGCGAATAGGCTAAAGTCGCCAAGGTGTAGCGGGTGAGAACAGGCTCATTCAGCGAACCGCGCAGCGACGCAAATCTTTCCAATAGATTTGCAAGACCATGCGCTGCCGCCAGTGGGACCGGGACCAAGCGCGGAGATGTCCCAAGCGTGAGTGACAGCTGCTTAGATACATGGCGCACGCATGTGGTTGTCCGCCAGAGATATTGATGGCGCGGCCTGACAGGGTGGCCGCACGCTCCTCCGCTTCGCAAATTGCCCAAGCCGCATCGCGCAGATCGGTGAGTTCAATCTTTGCCATGCCCCCGCGTGGCAGGGGCATGCGCGGCCGGCTGGCGAGCTCGGCCAGCTTTGGCAGGATGACGCGGTCGCCTTCCCCAACAAGCGCACGCGGGCGGATCGCACAGCATGCCAGGTGGTCGCTCGCAGCTTCTAATACGATGCGCTCTGCAGCGAGTTTTGTCGCGGCGTAGTGATTGAGCGGTTTGGGATTGGGCAGGGCGTCTTCGCCGATCCCGAAACGGTCTTCGAACCGGGCAAAGATTGATGGAGATGAGACGAACACAAAGCGTTTCAGATCGTGCTGACGAGCTGCCTCAAGCAAACGCCGCGTCACATCGACATTTGCGCTTTCAAAGGCTTCACGCTTGCCCCAGCTCGCGGACAAGGCTGCGGCATGGACCACGCTTTCACAGCCATCGACCAATCTATGAAGATCAGCATCGCGGCGCTCAAGATCGAGCGGAACAAATTCTGCTCCGATCTCTTTCAGGTGTTCGCGGGCGCTTAAACTACGCCCTGTCGCACGCACGATATGTCCGCGCTTGCGGGCTTCCTGTACCAGCGCAATTCCCAGTCCCCCGGTGGCTCCGGTGATCAATATCCGCCGGGCGCTCACAGACGGATCACCATCGCGCTGGCGCTAATCCCGGCTGCGGTGCCCAACAGCAAAATGGTGTCGCCCGGTTTAGCGGCCCCGGTATCAAGCGCATGACAAAGCACGGTGGGAATAGAGGCCGCAATCTGGTTGCCAGTGTCTGCAAAGATATTGATCACGCGGTCTTCGTTCGGCACAAATAGCCGTCTGACATGCTCAACACCCGGTGCGCTTGCCTGATGACAGATGATGCAATCGAGGTCGCCGCGAGTGATATCGGCTTCACTCAACGCCTGATCAATCACGCCGGGCAAGGCTTTTGCGGCGGCCTTAAAAATCCCAAAGGCGTCCATTTCAAAATAGGATCCGGCGACAAGCGCATCAAATCCTTCATCCACTCGCAGATGAGTTCCACCGGATCGCAACTGCGCCAGCTGATTATGCGCGCCGTGTGTCACGGTCGCAATGGAGATCAGCCCTCGGGTTTTGTCATCGCAAGCTTCAATCGCAATCGCCGCGGCGCCGTCTCCAAAGATCGACCGTGTCTTGGCAATTTCTGGGTTCAGCCCGGCAGAGGCAATGTCACTGGCAAATACCAAAGCGCGCCTCCACCGGCCTATTGCAAGCCCCATCGCGGCAATGTCGAGCGCGGCAACGAATGACAGGCAGGTCTGGTTGACGTCGAAACACGGTATCCCTGATTGGCCAAGGCCCAGCCTGTCCTGAACCAAAACCGCTGTGGAAGGGATCGGTTGTTCCATCACCCCGCAACCGCCGATGATAACATCGGGCAAGGCATCGCCCCAATCGGCCCGGTCAAGCGCCGCTTGCGCAGCCGCAGCGGCCATCAGCGAAGATGTCTCTGATGAATCTGCAATTGGACGCGAGGCGATGCCGAACTCGCTTTCAGTCCAGCCGCAGGCATGCCCATGCCGCCGGTCCAGTTCGCTAGACTGCAAAATGGTCTTGGGGCGGTATGTGCCCCATCCAGAAATGGCGAAATTGCTAATCACAAAACCCTCTCCACTCGATTGGTCTATACACTCTCACACAATTAAACAGTGTTCAATTAAAAATTAGACAATGTTCAGTTTATGCTTTATCCACCATAATCATGGGACGACGATCTGATCACACACCCGAAGAGCTGCGCCAGTTGCTTGTTTCGTGCGGGCACGATTTGATGTCAGAGCGGGGATTTGCGAAATTTTCCGCTAGGGAAGCTGCGCGTAGAGCGGGCTATTCTGTCGGCACGATCTACAATGTGTTTGGTGGACTCGACAGCTATCTGATCGCTGTGAACAGCCGCACTTTCGAACATTGGGGCGCGTGGCTCGAATCCGCTTTAGCGAACGCGCCCACGGATCAGGCCGGCCGGATTGAGGCTCTTGTGCGCGCCTATTTTGGCTTTGCAGAGGCGCATCAAAATGCATGGATGGCGATTTACGATCACCGTATCGACCGCTCCGTCGTGATTGATCGAGAGGCCGAAACAGCACGCGAATTGCTCACTGGGATTGTGGATCGCGAGGTCGCGAGCGCTCTGAATCTGAGCGATGATGACGCGATGCGGCGTCTGGTGCGCTCGCTCATCGCAACCGTGCACGGGCATTGCGCGCTTTGGCTTTCAGGCAGCTATGCTCTTTTGAAGGAAGAAGATCCCGCAGGCCAGGCGGTTGATCGCGTGCTGGAGGTTCTGACGCATTACGTCACACCTGCTGGGTGATTGATGCGCGTCTTTACGCGGCCAATTGTGCCGCGCCTGAAGGTTTCGAAATGACATCAGTCAGTTGTTCCGCTTTCATTGGGCGCCCAATGAAATACCCTTGGGCATAGTCGCATTCGATTGTTCGCAGGAATTCAAGGCACTCTGCGTCCTCAATCCCCTCAGCCACAACCTTAAGCCCCAGTGCGTGAGCCAATTGTACGGTCGAGCGGACAAGCATCGCATCGCCCGCATCAAGATGCGCGTGTTGAACAAAACTGCGATCAATCTTCAGTTCGGACAATGGCAGCGTCTTGAGGTAGCTCAGAGTTGATTGCCCCGTCCCATAGTCATCCATTGAGATCGGAATCCCGCGATCACGAAGGCGATTGAGCGCTGTTATCGAGGCATCCCAATCTTCGAGCGCAGCTGATTCAGTCACTTCAAATGTAAGCCGGCTGGGCGCAATCTTCATTGAGTCGATCAGCCTTTCAGCACGTTCCATAAAGGTGCGCGTGGATAGTAAGCGTGCAGAGACATTGACTGCTGTGCTCATGCTTAGCCCTTGGGCTTCCCAATTCTGCATGTCTTCGATTGCCCGCTTGATGACGAACACAGTCAGGTCTTCGATGCGCCCGCTTTCTTCTGCCAGCGGGATAAATGTGTCAGGCGGCAACATCCCTTTTTCTGGATGTTCCCATCTCACCAACGCTTCCGCGCAGGTGATCTGGTTAGTGCTTAGATCAAGTTTTGGCTGGTAGAAGACCTTCACATCGCCATTGCGCAACCCTTCGTCCAATTCGCCCAAAAGAGAGACTTGCTGCTCAAGATGCTGGCTGCGGTCTGCTGCGTGCAATTGCCATGCTTCACCTGCCCGGTGCGCGGAACTCGCAGCGTGAGCCGCATTGACGATAGCGCGATCATTCGTTGCATCCGCCACGCCGAAGGTAAGAGAAACATCAACACGCCGACCGCCTATTTCGATCGGACTGAGCATAATTGCACGCAGGCTGCCGAGCAATTCCTCAATTTCTAAAAGCTGCAAGGAACTGTTCCACGCAAGCATCCGATCATCTGTCCGGCAAACCAGAGATGCGTCTGATGAAAGTTTGAGGCGATCCAGTACCCGTTGCAAAAGCACTGGCAATTCAGGTCCGCCCAAAACAGCCTTCAATGTGTCAAATTCGCCAATCATCGCAGCAATGATATAAGTCGGTTCGCTTTGGTCGGCGTGATCCTGAAGCGCGATGGCATTGGGTAGACCTGTCTCTCTGTCGATCCGCTGGGCAAGCGCATAGCCTTCGCGGGCGATCCATAACGCACGCAGTGCGCCTGCCAACAGCGCGAGCATCAAAGATGGCGTGACCTCAAACCAGATGCCGAACGCGCTATTGCTGTATTGGGATGCAGTCAAAATGATCACGACCGAACCTGCCATGCGCAGCGCAGCCAACGCATAGGTCGACGCTGCCAAGATAATTACGGCGAAGATAACCGATAGCAGCAAGGGCAATTGCCAAGACCCAGCAATGGGTAGCCCGCTGTAAAGAGTCTCTGTCGCAAGCGCTTGGACCACTACGCCGGGAATCACGCCATAGCGCGGGACCGCATAACGGTCGCCCATTTCAATCGCGGTGGCACCAATTAGAACGTCTTTCCCGCGCAAAGCATCAGCATCAAATTCGCCGCGTTCAATGTTGATGAAACTGTGGCGGGGAATGCTCGCCGCGTTGATCGCGTAATCGATTGGGAAATTCTCCCCTGCAATCCCCGCTTTGCCAGCGAAAAAGGCGGAGAGTGATGGACGGGGCGTTTCAGCGGTGATTGTACCCAGCGGCATGCGGCGAATAAAGCCGTCAGCGTCTGGCGCGATGGATACAGATGCAAGCTGCGCGTGTTCGCGCAGTGGCCGGATCGGAAGAGCGTCGAGTTTACGTTCGCTTTGAAAGCTTTCGGATTGTGCGAAGGTTGGCAGGATTACCGGGGCATCGGCGCGCGCGAGAGCATTTGCAAATTCCTGATCGGCGGCTGGATTCGAAGAGCTGGAAAAGTCGACATCGAACCCGATCGAACGAACACCTGCTGCATTGAGCTGATCGACGACGGTTGCGTAATGGCTGCGTGACCACGGCCATTGCTGAATGGCTTCGACGCTCGCCGCATCCATTTCAACAATGTGAATCTGCCCGCTCGCCTGCTTTTGCCACATTTCGAATCCGACCAAACGCAAACTATTTTCAGCCGCCTGAAATTGACCCGAAGCCGCACCAACCGCGATGGCAAGCGCCAATCCGGCAGCAAGAATCAACCGCAGCCAAATTCTACGAAGCGAGATGGATGGTACGGTCAATGCCATAACGAACAGCAGCTTAGCCCAGAAGGCCTTGGCCGTTATCGGAATCTATAGTGCCAAGGACATCGTCAATACGCCCATTGTTTCGGCCGCTGTTATCAAGGTCGTTTCCATTGCCGAAATCGCCAAGGTCACCGCGTTCTGTGCTGCCGTTGTCACCCAAAAGCGAACCCAAAAGATCGCCAACTAAGCTGCCATCGACGTTGTCTGCGTTGTCGCTGCTGTTCTCGTTTCCGTTGCCGTTTCCGTTTCCGTTGCCGTTTCCGTTGCCGTTTCCGTTGCCGTTTCCGTTTCCGTTGCCGTTTCCGTTGCCGTTTCCGTTTCCGTTTCCGTTGCCGTTTCCGTTTCCGTTTCCGTTTCCATTGCCAGGATTGCTAGAATCGTCGCCGTCATCATTGCCGTGACCATTGTTCCCGTCATCATCGTCCCGGTCGCCGTCATCGTCGTCCCGGTCGCCGTCATCGTCGTCCCGGTCGCCGTCATCGTCGTCCCGGTCGCCGTCATCATCGTCCCGGTCGCCGTCATCGTCGTCACGGTCGCCGTCATCATCGTCACGGTCGCCGTCATCGTCGTCGTCGTCGTTTCCGAGAAGATTATCGAGCAGGTCGTCGACTAAACTGCCGTCGTCATCGTCGTCATTGCCGTCGCCGTTATCAGCTCCGTTACCGTTGCCGTTGTCAGCTCCGTTCCGTTCCCGTTGCCGTTGTCAGCTCCGTTTCCGTTGCCGTTACCGTTGCCGTTGTCAGCTCCGTTTCCGTTACCGTTGCCGTTGTCAGCTCCGTTTCCGTTGCCGTTGCCGTTGTCGGCTCCGTTACCGTTTCCGTTACCGTTCCGTTGTCAGCACCGTTCCGTTTCCGTTACCGTTGCCGTTGTCGGCTCCGTTACCGTTACCGTTCCGTTACCGTTGCCGTTGTCAGCTCCGTTTCCGTTGCCGTCGCCGTTGTCAGCACCGTTGCCGTTGTCAGCGCCGTTTCCGTTACCAGAATCGCCGCACGTTCCTTCGAAGCAGACTGCCGCATCGAGATCTAACTGCGCGTCGTCATTTGTCCCGGCATTGGGATTGCGGAATTCCTCGATCGCGGCCTGCGCTTGCGTCTCACGCACCGCTGTATCAGCAACGATATCTGCTGTTGCGAATTCTGCGACTGTTCCTCCGACGGAACCACTGATCAATCCACCTGACGCGCTATCGAGGTCGGTGGGCGCGCTAAAAATGGTCTGCGTGATCCGCTGAAGTTGCGGTGCCGCGGCACCATTTTGCACAGCGCGGGTTGCCACAGGCACTGGCGTCGCGGGCTGAGTTGAACTCTTTGCGGTGCTGGTCGATGTGGACGCAGGCGCAGCAGCGGTTGGCGCCGGTGTTGCTGCTGCTGGTGTAGCAGGGCGCGCCGGCGAATCAATCACGCGGCGCGTTTCCCCTTCCACGACCATACGCAAATTGTCGTTTGCTGCGATCATTGCGACCACGCCAGGCATAATAAGCTCTCGCGCCCCGCCATCGCGTGTGGCTGCTTCAACCACACCTTCGGTAACTTGCAGGGTCGAACCCTCTTCTGAAACCGTTATTGAAAAGGTCGTGCCTTTCACCACAGCGGCCAAATACGGGGTGTCGACCGCAAAATGCGGATTTGGCTGACGACCGATGTTGAACAGAGCGCTGCCGTAATCCTGAATGATCTGAACCAAAGAACGTTCTGGCTGAGCCTCAGGAATCTGAATGCGTGAATTTTGCCGAACGGTTACGAATTCGCGGCCGCGCACAATCACGGCGCTGGATCGCGCGCTCGTCTGAACCGAATCGCCGGGTGATAGGGTAGTACCCGCACGGGCGGTCTGCCGCGCTCCGTCGCTCAGGACCGTGACAGAGCCATTGATTTCGCTGACTCTCCAAGGGCCTGCCTGTGCGTGCGCAGCAGTGGCCGCGAACAACAGCAAGAAGGGGGCAAGCAAGGCAAAAAACAAACGCATTTCGGTTCTCCGTTGCCTCCCTCTACGACCTGACCTTGCCAAGAAGCGTTTCGAAGCAGGGTGAAATGTTCGTTAATTTGACCGAGTTTTAACCTTCGGCAGGGCATAGGGCGGCCATGTTCAAAGGACCTCACCGTGAATAATGTTATTAATGGCTCGCTGATCACACTTGCGATTTGCGCGAGTTCAACCGTCAGCGCACAGAATGCGCTGGACGTCACTGCGCCTTCGCAAGAGGAGGAGCGCAGAGACGCGCTCGCGCCTGAAAACGAATCAGCTCGCATTGATTTCCAGCCTGTCTTGGAGATGCCAACGACGCCGCGTGGTAACACCGCGCTTTCGGTAAGTGCCGTAATTGTCGATGGTCTGGTCGCGTTAAAACCATCCGATTTCGCTGAGCTGATGGAAGAATATGCAGGCCGCACGCTTTCCCCACAAGAGCTGGGTGAGTTGTCTGGGCGTTTTGCCGATGCAGCGCGAGAACGGGGTTTCCTTTTCGCAAATGCATCAATTCCGGCACAATCACTTGTTGGCGGGATATTGAGAGTCCGGCTTGATGAAGGCGTGATCGATGAAATTCGGGTGGAAGGTTCTTCTGACCCAGGCATTCCGCAAATGCTCGCACCGCTGCGCAATGGGCAACCGGTTACAGTTCGCGCGCTGGAGAGGCAGGTGCTCCTCGCGGATGATCTGCCCGGCGTATTTGTCCGCAACACCCGCTATGAACGCGAAGGTGATCGCGGTATTCTCATTGTGGAAGCGTATCGGCAAGACTGGGTCGGTTACGCGTCATTTTCGACAGATGGTACAAAGCCCGTTGGCCCTGCACGCGCTCGAATAGCGGTTGATGCAAACGGGCTTTTGTCAGACCGCGACAGTGCCGAACTCAGCATATCTGTCACGCCGTTTGAACCCAGCGAACAGGTGTTTTTTGGCGGCCGTTACAACATCGTGGTGAGTGATAGCGGTACCGCTTTGTCGGCTTTCGGATCTTATTCCAGGTCAGAACCCGGAGCGTATCTTACGAATCTAGATATTCTTGGCGAATCGTGGCGAGGCGGTGCACGCGTCCGCCATCCCTTGATCCGATCTCGTACGCGGGCCCTATGGCTTGAGGGCAGCTTTGAGTTGGAAGATTTGCGTCAGGATCGGTTAAATGTATTGGCGCGGCACGATCGTACCGCGATGGCACGGCTTGGCGCTTATGCCTTCTTTGAAGGGCTGGGCGGGCGTTTCCGGTCGCGAGTCACAGTGACGCAGGGGTTAGATATTCTCGGCGCGACACAGGCGGGGACACAGCTCGCATCTCGGCTCGACGCTGAACCTGACTTCACCGTTCTGGACTGGTGGATCAACTATGACCGATCATTGGGTCGCAAACTCAGCCTGTCTTTGAACGCGACAGGTCAGTTCTCAACCGCTCCTTTGTTGATTGGGGAAAGTGTTGGGTTGGGCGGCAATTTCTATGTTCGCGGCTATGATTTCAGCACGCGCGTCGGTGATCAGGGCGCGATGGGCGTGGGCGAGTTGCGTTATGATTTGCCAAGCGGCCTTGGTTTGTTTGATGATCTGCAAGTCTACGCTTTTGCGGATGGAGGTGTGGTCACCAATTTGGACGATGGATTTGGCGGCGGCTCGCTTGCATCAAGCGGTGCCGGGTTTCGAGCTGATGTCACGCGGACATTGGATCTGGATTTTGAGGTCGCTGTCCCGCTCACTGGTCCGCGCTATGATACCGATGATAAATCACCGCGTCTGAACCTGCGCGTCAGCAAGGCTTTTTAGGCCAAGGCGCACTGGCGCAATCCGGCGATCAGGAAGCCAAAAGGACCGCAGAGCACGGCCCCGTCAGCGGTATCGTCGGTAAATGACACTTCAACCTTCCTTGCTTGTAAAGCGGCTTTGCCGTTTATGAGCGAGGGTTCTGTGATCGTAAATCTTGTAAGTCTCGCTGGACGCGATGGTGGCGGCAGGGCAATCGCTTAAATCTCGATACCAATGGCTGTCTGGCTTACTCATAAGCCTATCTGCTACCGGAGAAGCCAATGAGTTCTGATCTGTCCACGCGCCTGGCGGGCGCCCCCGTTGTCCCTTTAATCGGTGAAAGCGACGCGCAGCGTGCGGTGAAAACCGCGCAGGCGCTCGCTGATGGCGGGCTGAGCGTGATCGAGGTTGTGTTGCGGTCCTCTGACGCGCAAAAAGGTATGGAGGCAATTCTGGCTGAAACCGAAGGTCTGATCGTAGGCGCGGGCACTGTGCTCACTCTGGATCAGGCTAAATCGGTGGTAGCCAGCGGAGCGCAGTTTATCGTTTCTCCGGGGCTCGTAGATGAGATCGCTTTGTATTGCATCGAAGAAACCATCCCATTCTTTCCCGGCACAATGACCGCCGGAGAAGTGCAACGCGCCTTTGCGTTAGGCTTGCGGGAGGTAAAGTTCTTCCCAGCAAGCCTCGCAGGGGGGGTGCCGATGTTGAAAGCGTTCAGCTCTGTCTTTCGCGAGATGCGCTTCATGCCCACCGGCGGCGTGTCAGCGGGAAATCTTTCTGAATTTCTAGCGTTACCCAGTGTGCTCGCCTGCGGCGGCAGCTGGCTCACACCAAAGGAAGCAGTCGCAGCGGGCGATTATTCCCAAATCACCAACCTTGCGAGCGAGGCAGTTGCGATAGCCCGAGCCGCTCGCTGATTGCGACGGCTCTTCCCTATGGCTGGATTTCCAGCCTTTTGCGGAATTATGCTCCGACCCATAACAACCGGGCACGAACGGGTTTGCCAAACCCCAGTTTCGAAACAACCTTTGGCGGCGGCGACGCCAATGTTGCCGTGGCGCTTTGCAATTACGGCCTCAACTCTGGCGTTTTCAGCGGCCTGCCTGACAATGACCTTGGCGATGCGGCAATCCGCGAATTGCGCAGTTTCGGCGCCGACACCTCTATGATCCTCCGCAGCGGTGATCGGGTAGGCAACTATTATTTGGAAGCCGGTACGAACCAGCGTCTTTTCAAGGTCGTCTATGACCGTGCGCGTTCTTCAATTTGCGAAGCGGGACCGGGTGACTTCGACTGGCCTGCAATCCTTGAGATGGGCGGCGACGGATCAGGCCGAGTGCAAAGGTAGAGGACCTCTCCTTTGGAAATCGTCATTCGAATTGCTCAGGGGTCGGCGCAGCTTCCTGCCAGCACAGCAGTGACTTCGCCAATGACAATCCATCGCGTGAGCAAGTGCTTTTTGAAGGTGCCTCGCCTGCGAGTTAATTGACGATGTCAATGTGTAGGCCAAGCTTGCCCCAAATGGTGGCGGCCTGGACGTTATGAGCCCAATCAGCGTGCTTTCGAGTGTTCTTGGGCTCCGCAGGTCTGGCTGCTGTTTCTTTTAAGCAGATCATTCATTTCACTTCGGCATCTATGGCACAGCCTAAGATCGTTTCTGTTGAGGTAGCCCCTGCTGCCGAAGCGCTCCCAATCTTTGATCCTTGCATTAAGGAGACGCGTTTGCAGCGCTGTGCACCATACTGGATTCAAGTTGTACGCGATTCGCTCTGGCCCGTCTCGCTCTGGCTGGTCGCAAGCCGCGACAGAACGCAACTGGCTTTGCCATCGATTCATTCGTGTATTGCGTGCGCCGTCGTCTGGCTATTTCGACACATGGCGGCTGCAAAGCCACCCCCAGACCGCAGTCGTGATATTTGCTAATATTTCCAGCAATATGGTGAGCCCTGCTGGGTTCGAACGTCGAGAATAATACCGCGTTGATTAATTTAACCAATTGTTTTCCTGTAGAAAGTTTCTAGTCAGCTGCGAGACAATCGTGTGAGACAATGGAGTATGAAGTGGCGGGTCACATCAAATATGTGCGGAAGAGGGCGAACGGTATTTTCGAGTATCATCGGCGCGTTCCCGCAATGATAGTAGGCCATTCGGGTGCCTATCAAAAAGCCTTCGATTCTCGTCCACTTTTTCGTCGTTCGTTAGGCACCCGTTGCCAGTCGCAGGCTATGGTAGCGGCGCAAATCCCTCATACTGAATTTGAGCGGCTTGTTCACTCAGCGAATGCAATCGCGGGGACTTCTGTCGCGCTCCGCCCAGCCACTGGTCGCTTCACTCGCCCAGTCACAACAGCTTACCTCGACAGCCTTCGCGCCGCCGTAAAGAACCGAACGACTAGTAGATGGCGACGCCTGAAAATCGCGGCAGAATCCTCTAACACAGCGCGAGAGGACTTGGGCGAGATGGCGCGCGAACGTGAAATATACGCCTCTGACCTCCGTGATGTTCTGCTCCACTACCAGCCGTCAGAAACACCGAAATCGCCAAGATTGCCTAACATCGCAGCGATGGTTGAAGCAGAGGTCGAAAACGAGCTCCTACATGCACCACAGGGAAGCACTGCGTTCGACGCAATTAGCCGAGCGATCCGTGAGGGGCTAATTGCCGGAGAGCGCGAAGTTGATGAAATGCTATCTGACAGCGCTTCATCGCTTCCCAGCAACGTGACGAAATCGGCTACGCAAGCTCCAAGGCTATCAGAAGTCGTGGAAGCCCACGCGAACGTCCTAACTAAGAAGCGCTCACTGGCCGAGCTGGATGGCGCCAAAAAAGTCTTCATCTCACTCCACGGCGACCTGCGGCTGAATGAGATAAGCCGACGCCATTTTCTGGATCTCTGCTCTGCGGAAGCGTCGCGCGAGATTGGTGGTAAGGACAGCGAAAGCGTATCACGTCCTGTATCGGCTCAAACAATCAAGAAGAAGGTCTCGCTCCTTCGTGCCTCAATCAATCGAGCGATCAAGACTGGTCAATATGAGGGGGCAAATCCCGCTGCGCAGATCGATGCGAGTATGTTTGCTAAACCAGCCGCCCCTCACCTCATGCCTGATAAACGACCTTTGGAAGTTCAGGAGATAAACTCAATTCTTGAGCACCCTTGGTTTGTTGGCTGTGAAAGCAAAACGCAGACCCATAAACTCGGTAGCTATCGATTGTCTGGAATGCACTTTTGGGTGCCCATCCTTGCGATCTATACTGGCTGTAGAGCGGGAGAAATCGGTGGCTTGAGGGTTTCTGAGGTTAGGTTGGAGGATCAATGTCCTCACATCGCAATCGTCAATAATGAGTTCCGGTCCACCAAAGGCAGCTACACTAGATTGATTCCCATTTTTGACGTTCTCTTGAATATTGGGTTTGCAGATTTTGTTTCTACCGCACGTCAGAACGGCTCAACACGCCTTTTTGAAGATTGGCTTCCGCCTAGGGGTAAAATTGATCCAGATGCGACACCGTGGTCCAATGCGTCGCTTTTGCGGTCATTCAACCGAACAGTCATTCCTCAAAGCCTAGGGGATCGGTTACAGTCTGGCGCCCGCCGAGAAGTCACGTTTCACAGCTTGCGCGGTGCGTTCAAGACTATGCTTCAGCGAAAAGAGTGGGGGTTGCCCCCTAACTATATTAATGAAGTCGTTGGACATGCAAAGGACGCACTGGATCGACGCTACGTCAAATCCATCCCGATTTCGGAAACCTACCCCGCCATGCGGGGATGCAATTACCAAGGGATCAAGATTCCTTTACCACCGGGCTAGAGAATGAAAACGCTGATTTAATCAACGAGCCAATCCCATTGCGTCGCGCATTCAGTCCGAACGGTAGCTTCCCAAGCTGACGACAACCGCAGACTTCTGCGCTTTTTGCTGTAAACCGAGCCGAAAGACGCAGCTTTCTTTTCAATAAGTTATGAATTAACTGTAAACCGAATTTGCCCTTTGTTCGTAAAGCTTGGTGATGGCGGGGTTTACAGGATGCGGCCGCTTACAACGGCAGCTTTTGGGAACAACACCGCGCTCGTCGACTGTCCGCAATTGGGGTGAAAAGCAGATATTTAGGGCAGTCCACTTAATGGGTGGAGCTGGGCCGAAAGCGGACTGTCAGCTTTATGCAATACGATTGGAAAAGCCGTCATACAAACGAACTAGTTCAATCTGACTAAGTTGTGCGGATGAACGTCCTACCGCTAGTTAGGTGTGCGCCGCAAACCTTGAGCCATGCGCGCAACTTGGTAATCAAGCCAACGAGCTAGGCTCAGGACTCATTTTGGCAGCCAGAATTTTAAGGTTGCGACGATGCAGATGGCGGAGAACAGGGTGTGCGCGCATCTGTCATAGCTGGTGTGGATGCGGCGCCAGTTTTTGAGTTTGCCGAACACATTCTCGACCTTGTGGCGCTGGCGGTAGAGGGCGGTGTCGTACGAGATGGGCAGCTTGCGGTTTGTCTTTGATTGGATGCAGGGTGTGATGCGTCTCTGTCCCACTGCGTAGCGGAACATGCGGCATCATAGCACCGGTCGGCGAGGAACGCCTTGGCCTTAGGGCAGGCATTGATCATCAGCGCCACCCCTCGGTAGTCTCTGATCTGCCCTTCGCTGAGAAGCATTATCAACGATCGCCCTTGCCGTCGCAGACTGCCTGCAGCTTGGAGTTCATGCCCCCGTTGGTGCGCCCGATACGTCTGGGTAGAGCTCTTCTTTAGCAGGCTTGCCGCCCTTAGCTGCGACCTCGGCGAAGATCCGATTGAACAGGCCCAGACGGCTCCAGCGGTTGAACTGGTTATATTTCTTCTTGTGCGGGCGGAAGCCGGCAGGCGCATCACGCCAGCGCAATCCGTTCCTGATCACGAAGATGATGCCGCTCACGACGCACCGATCATCGACCCGCAGAATGCTATGCGGCAATTGAAATTACGACTCAATCCGGCGCATCTGCGCCTCGGTCAAAAACCATAACTCGGACATCGGCAACGTCTGCATGGTGCCGCTATTGAATTAACCAGTTTTCGCCAGCGCAAGCGTTTTAAGGGGGCCTGAGCCTAATTCGGTTCAAGTGCCAACCCTATGAAATCAGTAAACTCCTCCGCACTCGCCGCGCTTGCATTTGGGAGGATAAACTCCAAAACCTGAACGCGGTCTACTGGGTCATTTTCGATGAACCGGACCAGTACGTCGTTTTGCTGTGTGGGTGATCGACCTTCATAGCGAACTGAAATGTCACTCAAGGTTCTTGTTGATCCAGCATTGAGTGTGACCATCATTGTGCTGCGCGAATTGCAAACATGACTGATCGGTATACGAACGGAGACATTTCCACCGTTCTCGGCGATAAGAGGCGCGCCGATTGAAATCGAACAGCGCGCTGGGAGCTCGCCCCTTAACTCAACCCTCACGCTGTCGCCTTGAGCGAATAAAGGTCCAGAAAACAACAAGGTCACCGCGGCCGCAGTCAGCGCCAGACGCATCATCGAGGCTCCACCGTAATAGTGACCGTATCTTTATAGATGCCTGCCACCCGATCCGACGCGTCGGTGATCTCGAATGTCAAAGGGTAATTCGCGACGCGCCCGACCTGGCGCCGGTTCACCGCTCCGCTGACCTCCATGGGTCTACCAGAAAGAGTTCGGCTCCTTCCTGCAAAGCGAACCGTGTAAGGTATTCCGTCTACCGAATTGGCGAAAACGGCGTGTGTCATCTGCCCATTCTGTTCGGAAGAAAGCCGAAGCAACACGTCTGACGTTGACCTGACCTGCACGAAAATAGTGTGCTGCTTGCCGGTTTGCAATTCGCCAAAATCGACCAATCCAGCGGGATTTGCCCCGAAATTCGACGCGCGCGATCCCGCCACATTGAGTTGAGCACGGGCGGGCACAACCGCTGAGACGAGCAAAGGCGTCTCGGCGCCGACAAGCTGTGTGGAGCCGCTGCCAACATCAAAGAGACGCAAGGTAACTTCTTCCGAATACTCGCCTGCCTTTGCAAACTCTCCAGGCCGGATACGGAATTGCAGACGAAGGTCCACGGACGAATTAGCCGCGACGACTATGGGAGGAGCAAACCGGGGCAGGGTTTTTTCATTGGGTACTACGACGCCCCCTTGAAGGATTTCATATTCGAGCCTGTCCTCGCCGCGCCCGAGTGAGCGCCTGTTACGACCACCCTCTCCAGCGACGGCGAGGGCAAGAGTGCAGCGGCCTTCGCCAGAGTTGCGGATACTGATATTCAAAATCTGACTGGAAAGGTCTGGCTCGAAAGGATCGTAGATGAACCGCACCAGACGGTCAGATCGCTCCAATACGGCTTCGCAACCGATGGTCGATGGCGCGCCGGCTTCTTCGGTCTGTGCGTGGGCCGCCGCAGCTCCGACTATCGCGAAAAAGGCTATTGCCATTGCTTGCGGTATTACAGTGAAACGGTCACCTTTAGCCATCTGACACAGCCTCCTCCACGATCACCTCGCCAAGGTCTATAGTCCCAATCTCGGTTTCAGTCACGTTAATTACCGCCGTCAGCCTGCCGCTACCCATACTGATACGATGCCTGCCCGGAACCAATCCATAGGCAACAAATCGCCCAGAGCGGTTGGTGAAAAAGCGAACAGGTTCGGCATCTTGGCGATCGAGTGAGACGGCTTGACCTGCCAAGAGGCTAACAACTTCACCCGTCCCATCTACGAGCGTCCCAGAAATGGAATAGGAGGCATCGCTTCCGAGTTGGATATTATAGCCTGCGACGGGCGGCGGATAGAGCGTGAAGACCGTCTCTCCAACATCGTAACCCGGCGGTGCATCCGGCGCGCGCACTGTGATTTGTCTTTGGGTGTAAGCATCGCCCGCCGTACCAACGCCGGGCCCGAACCCACCCGATTCCGATTCAAGCTGCTCGACATTGATGCCGCGCCTGATCTGCACTTGAGAATCGAGTGTTTCGTGAGAACTTACCATCACAAAACGCGGCCCGACTGGCCGTGCCATTGCCACCTTGGCGCCCGCGAAACTGATCTGGGTGCTCGCGCTAAATACGCTCCGGTGCCTCAGGTTGCCAAGGCTCGCATCCCCGATTGCCTCATGCCGCGCGGTCAGAAGCGCTCGGTTCTGGTTATATGAAAATTCGGCAAGCCCGTTTGATCGACCATCCTCCCGCACGATGTTTGCCCGAACACCGAAATCATTCAACACCTCATTACGGAAACGTGCAAAGTCGATCTGCGAACGAGAATCCCTCGTATCATGGCTCGCTCTAAATGTGGAACGCTGACCTAAACGCAACCCGACCGATGCAATTAACCGGTTTTCGGTCCTACCATCATCGAAGCGCGCATGCTCAGCGCGAGCATTAAAGTTCAGTTTTCCGATGCTGGTGCCGACATTGGTTGAGAAATTGTAGCGATCGGGAAGACCATTCCGCCGGACACTATAGGTCGCAGCTACGCCTACGCCTACGCGTCCGCCAATGGCCCCGGTTGCGCGAGCTCTCAGGTCGAATTTGACATCGTTGAGAAAAAAAGGCTGACCGACGCTCGTGAAGCGTGGGCTGATATATTCAGCTTCGAAGTTGATGTTCGGAAATTCGAAAATCCCGATCCGGTCAGAGAATTTCTCATAGCTGGTTAGCAGTCGGTAGCCATTCCCGAACGCGCGATCGGAAGAAAACGCCGAGGCAAGAGCTACGGTCCCGATGGGCAAAGCGGTCAAGGTTGAGGCGCCCACCATGAACCGGCCGCTCTCGGCCTGAAAATTGGTGCCAAGGGTTAGTGTGTCCGAGATACCGCGACGATAGAAACCGGTCATGACAATGTCGTCGAAATCGTAGTCGAATCCACCGTCGGCCTGATTTTGCCGCGGCCCTACGAAGAAACCGAATTCGTCCAGCCCTTCAGTCAGCAGATTGAAATCGAAAAACTGATCGAATACCGCCACGGAGCGTCGCCCGAAATCATCGATGACGAAAATCTCGACCTGATTGGCCCCAGTAATGAAATTGAAGTCGCGCAGGTCATACTGGCCGCGCTCTAACCTCAGGACCCGTGTCGGCGCGCCATTGACATTAATTTCGACGATGGCCGGTTCGTCCAGTTGGAAGCGGAATTGGCCAGCAGGTCTCACGTTGCGGTTGGGCTGAAGCACTTCGTAACTGCGTTGAAAGCCAAAGCCACCGATCTGAGGTGCGGTTTGAAACCCGCGCACATCAGGCAGGACATCGCCAAACGAATAGCGAAGGACATTCTCGGTGTCGTCATGGACAAGTAAGGTCGGTCCGCGCGCAAAAGCGGATTGTCTCTCTCCATCATATTGCAGTTGGGAAAAGAGATAAACACCCTTACTCCCACCCAGCGCGAGGCTCAGCTCAGCAAGAGCGGCCGGTGCTTCGAAGGCCGCTCCTGGCTCGTCATAATCAATCGCCTGTTCGTAATTCAGGATAATCGCACCAGCGACGCGCTCGGGCTCGATGAAATTCGCCAAGTTGGCGGGATCTTCCTGCGGCGAGACCGCAACCGTACCAACGCGAGCAAGATCGACCGGCAAACTAACTTTGATCTCTAATGTCGATGGATCGAATTGAAGTATAAGCCCATTCGCATCGAACCCGTCTTTCGATACGAAACCATTCGGATCGGCCGCAGCGAGAATATTTTTCAGTGTTTCGGGCTCGATTTGCGGGCCGAGCAGTCTTTCGATATCGTCTGTCTGGACGAAGACAGCCGATTGGTCCGAACTGATCTCGACTGCCGCGTCGCCTATGTATCGCTCGGATAGCAGCAACGGCAGGTTGATGAGAACCCGCTTCTCGTCCGTTGCCGGTGAATCCTGCCCAAGCGCAGTGGTCGGCTGAAGCGCAATTGCGACGCATAGCAGCACGGCAGACGCGATTAGCGGCCTTGCCCGCCACTCGTTTTCTTTATTTGATTTGCCCCCCACCGCGAAATCACTCGTTGTCCATCGCTTCGACCGGCCAGGTGACATTGAGTTCCGAAACGTTACATTCGTCAGGCAAGGCGATTTCAACCTGTCGGCGAGCTCCTGGCAGAAGCCACGTCGGGCCATAATTGACCGACAACTCTTCGCGCGCGATGATCGCGCAGGTTTCGGGACCGCCGATGACGAGATCGCCACTATCGATGCGGCCGTATTTGTTGCCTGTGTTCTCAAGTACGATGCGAAGTGTGCCGCCTTCCCTGCGCCATTCAGACAACCCGAGATTACTTTTCGCTTTGGACGGTACAATGTGGGTGATGGCGAGGAAGCGGTAGCGCAGGGTTATCGCCGAGCCACCGTCTGCGCTCGTATATTGGATCGGGGCCTGGTCAAAGACGATCACATGCATCTGCGAGTCGAAAGGGGACGGTTCGCCAGTCCATTTCACAAGAACCCGCTTGCGATCCCCAGGCTCGATCCAGATCGCGTCCGGAGTGATTTCAAATGACGATGAGCTCGGAGTGTCGGTGAACTCGCCCTTCTCGTCGTATGTCCGGTGAAACGTGGTGACTTCGAAGGCTATCGGCGCCGAGCCCGAATTGGCGACATCGACCAGTTGAAAGACACCGTCGCCTTCCGGAGCGAGGTCGAAAATCAATGGCGACAGCTCCTGCGCGCGGACCGGAACTGAATACTGCGTGATCGCGATCAGGCACAGTGCAGATATAAATGATTGCAATCGCATATTAGAAACCCCTCCCCCGGGTCCCCGCCTAGAGCAGGCAACCCTGGACATCTCCACTTTTACTGGAAGGGAGTTAACAGTTTAATCTTCGGTTCCCCGCTGACTCCCGGCACCACGAACGTCCGAAGCGCACCTGGCGGAATAAGCGTCCGTTCAGCGATATTAGCAAGCTCGTATCCTTCAATTGTGGTGTCGCCAAATTCGAGCGAGACGTTATCGACGTAAAGGAACCTGTTTCCCCCGTTTCGGATCGAGACTTCCACGCCATTTTCCACCGCGCGCGACGCTTCCAGCACGGGTTCTGGGACGACACCTTGAGGTGCCACATGGACCGAGGCGCCCATGCGCAAGATGCGCTGCACCCCGGAATTGCCGATCTCGCTTTCAGCGATCGGAAGCTCCGTCGTATACATCGTGAAAGACCGTGAGGTATCGAGCGCCGGACCGACATACTGCACCCGCACAGTACGAGATTGCCCAGGCGGTATAAGGGTCTGCGCCGGAAATATCACAAATTGATCATCGGCTGGTTCGCTGGTTTCGGAACCGTCGGGATTTACCGAGCGCTCAACAATGTCGAATTCAATGGGAAGGTCGACTTCGCGGGGATTGCGAATAACGATCGAAACTCCGCGCTGGTCCTCCGGCAGATTGATAACATTGACGACTGGTTGGACATCGATTGCCGCAGCAGGAATGGCGAGCAGAGCGCATGCGGCGAGCGCCATCAACCCAAGAAATGACCGAAACATTTTTGCACTCTCCCCAAAGCAAAAAGGCCCGGCGCAACATACATTGCGCCGGGCCAATGATCAAAAGATCAATTAGTTAGGAGTAACCGTAGCGGTGATCGTATCCGTGTAGATACCCGCAACGGTAGCAGCCGACGTCAGTTGAACGCTCATAGTGCGCGACTGGTCGGTGTTGACCGTAGCAGGGAAATTGGTCACAGTTTGTGGGGATGCCAACGAAACGCCGCCGGAGAGCGAAGTACCGGCCAAAAGGAAGTTGTAAGGGACAGAATTAGCGCCACTGTCCATCGTACCACCGTTGGCAGAAGCGAATTCAACCGACGCCGTACCACCGTAGTTGCAATTAATAGTGACCAACTCGCCGCCCTGCACAGCAGTCGATTCCATATTGAGCACGTCAAACGGACCATTCAGGAATGCGGAAATGTTGCAGTCCTTTTCGAGCTCACCCGAAAGCGGAATAACAACCGAGTCCTGAGCCATAACCGGGGCCGCAATCATCGATGCAGCAATCGCTGCGAAAGCAAATCTTTTCATAGTAAATATCCTCTACAACTTAGGTCAAAAGTAATGCCGAAGGTCCGCGTGCGACTATGGGCGCCCCTCACCTCGGACTTCGCTATCTGCGATTCGTTCCGATTAGTTTTAATTAACGTTTTGCTAACCAATGATCAAGTGTATTGGTTCTGTCACAAAAGCTTGTCCCATTTTGAAGCACTCCCGCCTTGAGTCCGACGGTCGTTGCCAAGGCCAATCCGCCAATTCATTCTTTGACTTTGATTGTGCAGATTTTTTAGTCGGTATCCGGAGTGCAACTGAATTGAGTGGCAATTCCATCACTGCACTTATAAACGAGGTCTTGTTGCCGCGTCCTATCAAGTGAGCCGCGTAACAGAAACTTGACAGACCATTATTGCTTAAGGTTAACGTCTGCGCTGCTGAACGTGACTGCTCGCTTCACGGGGGGGGCTTATCTGCTGTTGGCGACAATCTGCATGAGGAGCAGTTTTCGGGTCTACTCGGCCATCAACACAACGTCCGAAACTGGGGCGCGTTGCAGACGCTGACCTTTATGTCTTGAATTGGGTCGTTAGCAGACTGTCTGCTTTTTTCGTTGTGGATGGCAGAACCAGCCAAAAGGTCGCCTGATTGGCTCCATCAGGATCAGCGTTTCGAAATCCGTCTAGGGCTTCTCGATATGCGCCATTCTGAGACTGTCCGACCCTAGCTTGTGTTGAGCGCTCTATAGACGCTCGCACGTGCGATCCCCAGCTTCGTCGCTATGTCAATCGCACCGAGCCCCTGTTCGCGCAAAGAGCGAACTTGCTGGACATCCACGGTGGGTTTGCGCCCCTTGTAAACACCAGCCGCCTTCGCGCGCTCTATACCTTCGCGCTGACGTCTCTTCCGAATGTCGGTCTCGAACTCGGCCACCGCACCGAGGATGCCGAGAATCAGCTTCCCCATGCTCGTGGTAGTATCGACCGCTCCTTGCTGCACACACCGGAACCCGACCTGCTTTGTTGACAGTTGCGCAATGATGTCGTGCAGATCACGTCCAGATCGAGCGAGGTGATCTAGGCGCGTGACGATTAGCGTGTCACCTTCGCGCATCCAGTCTAGGCACTCGGCAAGCGCTTGACGGTCATTGCGCGATGTCCCTGTCACCTTCTCGGCGAAGACTTTCTCGCACCCCGTGCTGGCCAGTTGCTCAAGCTGAAGGTCAAGGTTCTGCGAACTGCTGCTGACGCGCGCGTATCCGACGATGCTCATATTCTGTTTCTCACTGTCTCAATTGGGTCTAGAGTCAGCGCAGCATAGCGTCTCACAATCGGAATCGAACTCGTATGAGACACTCCGTGGACGCCATGAGACGTATCAGCAGGGTATAGCTATTTGTGACAGCAACAGGTTCAATTGACCGAGGTTACGATCTTGCCACTCACGCCGCAGAAATAACTAGGTGTTGCTTTGTCCCCGAAAGCCTCACTTCTCACTGCACACCATGCGACATGCGACATGCCGCTACATCGCTCTTCATTGAGCAAGGATAGCCGCCGAAGAAGATACAGACAATGTTGGGGCATTCAACCGTCACAATGATGTATGATGTCTATGGGCACCTGTTTCATGACCCTGCGAAGGACGTGGACCTCATGGGTCAGATGGAGCGGGGGTTGCTGACGGGGAACAATCGCCGCGAAAAAACGCCTTTGCATGACGGCCACGCCGCGCGTTTTCGGGGAAGGGATGAAGGCCAAGGCTAGCGAAGCAGCCGCCACGCTCGCATCGATGGGTGATGAGGAGCCGTTCGACAAAGACCTGTTCATTCGGGGGTTCGGCTGGGCAGTCGAGAATGAGCTGTTGACCGATTACAAGGTTAGCCTCCGAAGAGGGGCGGACGCATGAGCGTCCCTTGCCATTCACCGTAGTCATCTTTTCTCAAACGCATTTCTGCCACTTCGCGGAAACTACGGGTCTCCCGCACCCCAAAGGGAACGTTGAGAGTGGCACTACCGCTGACTTCAACCCGTACGGGCCAGTACTCACCCGCATCATTGAATTCCCCAAACTCTAGGATTTCGATAGTGTTTATCTGTGCGTTGCCGCCGGTCACCATCGCCTTCATCCATCTTTCAGGCACATTCTTGGTGAGTTCTTCGCGGAGTTCGCTTTCAATTATTGCATCGTTTGGCTTGTCCGCACAACCTGATAGAGCCAGTGCAGTGATCGTGAGCGCCAATGCCGTCGTTACTATTCTCATTTAGGCCTCTTCAATATTCACGAACCGGTCTTCTAACGACGGTTTCCCTCAACCCCCGTTCGACATACTCGGGTGATTTACAGCGGCTTAAATCCCTTTTGTCAACGCGGCCTAATCCTGAGACTTGCCTCGAACCACCGTGGCCCTAAGCATATTACCGTTTTGAGGTAAGGCCACAGCGTATTGACGATTACGTCTCATTATTCCGCAATGGGTGGCCTAGAATGACTTTCTGACAGTATCTGAATGTCCTTTCCATTTCTTCTAAAATTTTCAGCTTTCCGCCATTTCGTTGAAAGGTCACCGCGCGAAAAACGATCGTCACCGACCACGACCAAAGTAGTTTTCTTTGTAACGCCATTCGCTACCGAACAGCCCGCTAATGCCGCAGTTATAGCTTGCTCCGCCTTCGTTGTAGAAAAACCTCCTGTGAAAACTACGTTCTCACCATAAAATGGTCCATCGGTGTTACCGTCTTTCCTGGGGTCTTTGGTTCTGCCCTGAACGCCAGGGCTTGGCTGCTCTACGCGCTGAACCAAATCCGCCACGCTAGCAGACGACTCCTCGCACGCGCGAAGAACAATCTCGGCCGCAACGCGCGAGTCCTCACAGGCGTTACGATGCTGCAAATAATTTCAAGGTCGGCTGCTAGGTTTTTTTAAGCCAAATCCCTTTTAGGCATATTTGTCAGGCCCAACGCGACGAGCGATTTGGGCGCTATCCAACCAAAAGCATGCCTTCAAACGTGCAGTCGTTTGCGTAGCAGGCCTAATTGATAGCGTTTCGGTTATAGGACGTATGACTGAAAACAGGACCATTCATTAGATGCGCTATTTGTCCTGCCACTTCAGAAAAGTCAGGGGCATTCGAGATGGCGACTTCGGCAATGGAGAGGTTCTGGCTTTGCCACCAGCCGCTCATTTCGATTGCGCTGCTCACCGGTATGCGCATGTCAGAGCTTAGAGGGCTAACATGGGACGCAGTGGACTTTGAGCGCAGCGCAATCACCGTTAGGAAGCGCGCTGACCGCTATTGCGACATGGGCAATACCAAGAGCAAGTCTGGCCGGCGTAAGATCCCTATGGGGCTGCAGATGGCGAAGGTGCTTGAGACATGGAAGGTCGCGTGTCCAAAGGGTGATCTCGACCTGGTAATTCCGAACGGTGTTGGGAATGTCGAAACGCACTCCAACATCTACAATCGCATATTCACGCCGCTGATGGTCAAGTGCGGTATCGTTGATGGCGAGGGCAAGCTGCGCTTCTCACTCCACGCACTGCGACACGCCGTTGCATCGCTCTTCATTGAGCAGGGATGGCCGCCTAAGAAGATCCAGACCATGCTCGGGCACTCGTCGATCACCATGACCTATGACGTCTACGGCCACCTGTTCCCTGATCCTGCGAAGGACATGGACCTTATGGGTGAGATGGAGCGGGGGTTGCTGGCGGCATGAGTATTTCGTGCAAATTCACCTTCTCGAGGGTCGATTATCTTGATCGAAACTTTACTATTTTCCTGATTGCTCAGAGCCCTCTCATTGTCTGGAATATGCTGTGATCTCATCGGCGATGTATACGCCTGCACCCAAACGGTCCCGGATACTCCCTTGCGCAGAGACTTTTATTTCGCCTGTCCCAACGACATCAATTCTGAGTGCAGTTTCTTCATGGATATAAGCACTAATGGTGTCGTCATACTCAATGTAGATTGGCGTGGCTCGCCGCGACCCTGCCTCGCAATACCATGCACGAAAAACAAATTCGCGATCATGACGTCCCGGATTTATCGATGCGCACCCTGGTCCACCATCGTACCAAGATGACGGTGCGAGCGTAATCCGATTAGAAGGAGCAATAGGTGAAGATACCTGACTGTTAGCGCGATCACTTGTTGCTTGGCGAAACAGCGTCGGCACCTGCGCGATGCTCGATGGACAATCCCGTTGCGCGATTGAGACCCTTTGGCCCCCCTGAAACCAGCGAGCATAGTTGTTGGAGCTTGTGCTTACGCGGCTGGGGTTGAAGCAAACGGTAGCAAAGGCTCCATGCGGAACATCATCAATAATTATTGAATACGAGAAATCATCCTCGACGGTCATGCACAGTTTTTGGCAAATACCAAAAAACAGGAGGCGATTGCCCTCCACTTGCACCGGCACGCTGGCACCTGTGTCAAATTCAATACGCCGTAGTATGTTCGGATCGGCCACAGCAGCCCTAACAAGCGTCCAGATCGCCTCATCGTCAGCCGGATTCGGTGAAGTGCCGATGCGAATCGTCCTGTATTGGTCAAAGTCGACTTCGCCTTTGCTGGAGTGCAGGTTTCCTTCCCACACATAGCCTCCCGTGCTGATTTTAAGCCAGCGCCGCTCGTTTTCGATGTCGCGGACCCAACGACCTGTTAGTGTGGCACCAGAGTTTAGCGTTCCAAGCACCTCAGTTCCGTTAGTCGAGGGGTAGTTTCGCCGGTTCGCTGCCGATGCTACTCGCATGTCGACCAGTTCACCTTCCAAAAATTGATCAAAATAGCTGGCAAAAGGATCGCTTTGACCCGATAGAAAATCAACTTCAACCGACCGACTATCAAGGGCGCTTGGCGTGCATTGATTTATATCCCAGTTGCAGGTCTCAACCTTGAACTCGACCTGAGTGGCCGACTGAAGTGTCAGAAGAGTCTCTAGTTTTGGGGACCAAGAGAAGCCGCGAACGCTCGCTGCCTCGAACTGCCCCGCCGCCGCCGAACCGTTTTGATTTATCCCAAGTGGGTCAACAAATCCTCGATCTTGATTTGTTGCATTGGCGACTAGGAGAGAAGTCATTCCTTCCCATTGGAATAAAGGGAGGGCTACAAGTGTGCCATCGGGTGACCATGCAATCTCGTTTTGTAACCCATATTTTCCGGCATCTTCGAGCGTGAAAACCTGCCAAACGTCTCCCGATTGCGTTTCGATCATGAATCCAAAGAGCCCTCCGAAAAACTCGTCCTTTAGAACAGCAAGATCAAAGCGCCCCAAGGGTGAGGTGTAAATATTTATGGACATTCGGCCGGCGCTAGGGATGGTTCCAAGGCGTTTCCCGTTGAAAGTAGCGACACCTCGTCTGCTAAGTGCATAGCCAGACCAAGAGCCGCCCAAATTAATTACGTGATCTGGGTCTGTCCTAATAGTCCACTGACCTTCGTTCTTGGGCGCTACCTCTCCTTTGTATTCGACAGTTCGATATTGCGTAACGACTGAGATTGCATCGCTGTTGGTCACCAGACGGGTCGATGGATCAATCTCGATCCGTTTCGCGCCGATCGGATCGTGAGCAATGATTTCGCCAGACGCATTCACGCCAATTGCGAGAACAAAGTGTCCGAAATCGTCCCCTGGTATCGGACCCCACAAAATCACTGGTCTACCGCTGCTTAGCTCCGATCTGATAACACCCAAATCAAGCGCTTTCGATTCACTTATGCCAGTAAGGCGAGCTGAGCCTTGCGTGTCGGAATAGTTATGAGCACCAACGAGGTAGGCGCTGCCTCGTGAGTGCTCGATCATAGCGTAGACTGTTGATAAGCAGGTCAGCAGCCGACGCTCCCTCTTCGAAATCGTGTCCTCCCCGTTCGCCCATGCCGCCGATGCATACAATTTTCCGTTGGCGGAGTTCAGCTGGTCATAGAGTGGAAAGCCATTTGCACTCTGGACCCAAACCTCAGTCCAAGGCGTTCCGGTTGACGCCTGTGAAGTTTGCGCATGTGCGGGTTGGGTCGGGCCTTGCCAAACGCTCAATGCGCCTAGAATAATTACGAGTGCACAGAGTATTCGCATCGCCTCCCCCTCAGCTGCGAGTTATCTCGCCACCCTAACTTCTATCGACGTGATGACAAGCTTTAGGCAGTCAATTTGGCGCCTGACATATGAGCGTCGTCTTGCGCAAAACGTTGATGGTCGCCGAAGAAGATATAAACGATGCTCGGGCACTCATCCATCATAATGACCTATGACGTTTATGGGCACCTGTTTCATGACCCTGCGAAGGACGTGGACCTTATGGGTGAGATGGAGGGGGGTTGCTGACGGCTTAGGTTATGTATGGTCCGTAAAGCGAACTAGCTGCTAACGATCAGTTGTGGTCATTTGTGATGGAGCGTAGGTTACATTGGTGCTGTATGACTTTCTTTTGTTGTTGGTCGGTGCAGCTGCCGGTGCTATCAGTCTAGTCGCAACTTGTCTCTGATCGGCGCATTTACCCCTTACCCGATGTCAATTCAGGCCATGAGATTTTGCGACCCAACCAGTGCCGCTGAGCGGGCGTTCTGGTAAGTCTGTCGGTCAATTAGGTGGCGTTCAGCGTTGAAGTGATTATGGGCGTTGGCATGGACAGATGCGAACTTTTGCGGGACCTTCATTCGCCGAAACCGTATCATCGCCCGCTCTCGTCGTCAGAACGGTAAGTGCGAATTCTCCGCTCGATTATTCCGCCAGCGCTCCATCTCCTGACGGTCCAAATTGCCAAGCTCGCGCATTGCTGCCGGATAGCATTTGAGACCATCAGTGACGACAAATTCAGCTTTGCCGTGATGCTTGAGCGTCTTCTTGAAGAAGCGCAAAGCCGCTGATTTGTCCCGTTTCTTGGTAACGTAGCTTTCTAAGATTTCGCCTTCGTGATCAACTGCGCGGCACAGGTAATGCGTCTCTCCGTTGATCTTTACGTAGACCTCATCGAGGTGCCCTGCCACTGTCGGAAACCGCGCATCCGGCTGACCCGATGTCGCTTAATATCGGCCGCAAACAGCGGACTGTCTCATTGCAGATTTCGATCCCGCGCTCTGAAAGCAGGTCTTCGACATTGGGCAAGCTCAGCGGAGAGCGGACGTACATCATTATAACCAGGCGGATGATTTCAGGCGATCAGTTGGACTACCGGAACGGGCTGGCTGGTGTCTTGGGTCTTGACATGACACCGGTCTTACCTTTCGACGAGATTCCGCTAGTCGGTGCATTTGCTCTGACAGTGCCCCCTACGGAGCATTGAGGTCAATGACCTGAGACACCGTTCTGGCGGTGTCATTTTTTATGCGCCTGATTTTGCCGACCTTCTCTTTTTCAATATCGCAACAATCCTGGCGTGCGTGGGTTGATCCAATCGATATTTTCCAATGATGAGGAATGCGGCCAGTATCATTCCAGCGGGCAACAAAGTCATGAAAGCCTTCAGGGTATTGAGCGCAGCCTGATCTTGAAGCCCATTGGCCTGATAACCGATCAGATCGAGAATAAAGCCAGCAATTGCGGCCGCCATGCCGTAGGAAGATTTTTGAATAAAGCTCATCACTCCAAAGGTGAAAAACTCATCACGCCGATTACTGCGCATTTCGCCATACTCGACAGTGTCAGGAATAGCGGACCAGAAAGTCAAATAGCCCGCAGCAGATCCGACAGCAGACAGTGCCGCGATGCCAACGACCACTGGGACAGTTTCGAACGGGTTGGCGAACAAGAGCAGCAAGCCAGCGACAGAGAGTAAGGCGCCCAATCTCCAGACGAAGCGCTTGGAAGTTTTTGAGGTGACGAATGCCCAGAATGGCGCAGCGACTAAGATGACAAGCGAATTCACAGCGAACACAACACCAACGGCGGTTTCGTCGCCAAGCGTGTATTTGAAGTAATAGACCAGCAGCTTGCTAACGAGCACCCCTCCCAAAGTGGCAAAGACGGTCGCGCCCAGCACGATAAGAAATGGCTTATTGTTCAATAGGCTTGCCAAAGCCGCTCCTAGATCGTGAGGCTCCGACCCCTTTGTGAACTGTTCTCGTTCACGAACGCTTGCAAAGAGAATTAGGAACACTGGGAGTGACAATACTGCATATATACTTGCGGTCGCGACAAAGCCGAATAAGTCATCGCCCGATCCAAGAACCGCAACCAGCTTGAGCGTTGAGTACGCTACGAAGGCGCTTCCGATAGTCGCCAATGAAATACGCCAAGCTGCGAGTTCATTCCGAACCTGTGTTGAGCGTGTCATCTTTGCAGAGAGCGCGCTGTAAGGAATATTTACGACCGTATAAGCCGTTCGGAAGATCATATGCGACACGAGAGCAAATGCGATCAAAGCCGCGCCTTCAAAGCCAGGATCGTAGAATATGAGTACAAGAGACATCGCTAGCGGCAAAGCCCCAAACAGAATGTAAGGCCGATAGCTTCCCCAGCGAGACCGTGTGCGCTGAGCTATAAATCCAATCGCTGGATCGGTTATCCCATCCCAAAGCATTGCGGCGAGGAAGATCAGCCCGGCAATCTTGCCCGAAAAGCCCAAGACGTCCGTGTAAAAATAGAGAATGTAGAAGCTGACGGTGGTCCAATACAGATTATAGCCCAAGTCGCCAAAACCATAAGCCGCGCGGCGCCAACGGGGTAGTTCATTATGCAATGCGGGATCATTCATCCCGCAAACTGCAAGACAACTTCAGGATCATCATAGAGTTCGAGCTCGATTTCGAAAGGATGCAGTGACGCTATCCGAAAGTCAGCTGGGCTAGGCCCAAAAAAGGTTTTGAAAGCGACCTGATGCTTCGACCGATATGGCATCTCTATTCGCTTCATCGAACCGTTTTCATGGACGAGGATTGCCTCAGAGTTTCGGGTTATCACCGTTCCAAAGGGTCTCCAAAGTCCATCTGCATTTGAAAGGCGGCGATAAGCGATATGGTAGGCGCGGGGCCAAGCGGTGGGGTAGTCTCCACGGCCTTCGATCCTCAATGTAACATCGAGATTTTTCGTTTCTTCTGCCTCATGGGCCAAGTCGCGCGTTGTCCAATCCCGCCCATAGTGATGTTTGACGAGCGTAGATCCTGGCCACTGTGGGCTAGGCTTGAGCACATGAAGCAGTGGGCGGAAACCGCCGATATTGATTCCACCAAGTAAGACTGCTTGCCGTAAAACACCAAAGTGCTTGCGAAACTGGCTTTTATCTAAATCGATGAGGGAAAAAGGATCAACGCCAAGCACGCCAAAGAAACTAAAAAAAGTTTCCTCGTTTTTTGGAAGTCCTTGTGCCAACCATTTGTAGATTGTTTTTACACTACGCGCCGTCGGTTGATCCGAGCCTTTCTTGGTCGAATTCGCCCAAGCATCAGCAAAATTATCAATCCCCCCAAATTTCTCCTCAAACAACCAATGCATCAAATCCGATTTAAGATGAAATCGCATTCACCCCCCCCATGAAACGCTAATCCACAACCGCCTTTCTCACTTTTTCGCAGAAAATGGAGAAACAGCAAGTCCAGACTGCGCCATAGGTACTGTCAAGCGTACACAACGCTCATTTAATCATCTTTAACGCGGGGCAGTATGAACGATTTAAAGCGCATTTTAGCAAGCGGTCCATCATATGTCGGTCTCTATCTTCTCTTTATGATTCCGACCTATATTCTTCCATACTTTGGTTCTAACTCACTGGTTGCAAACGCCACGCTTGCTGCTGCCGATGCTGCTGCGTCGGAAGTTTCGGGGCTAAACTTGTTGCTGTTTGTGCACCTAGCTTGCTTGGGGGGCATGGCGTTACTTGCGTGGCTCCGGGGGTCTGTCGTGGGGAAGACCTGGATCGTAGCTCTCCCGATTATCGCAGCCGTTTTTGACATAATTCCTGGCCTTAGCATGATCCCGCTCGTTCCGACTGCATTGCATATCACGGCAATCGTAGTTGGCGTTTCTGAAACGCCAGTTAAGCAAGAGAGCAGTTAGGCATAGATGCCGTCTTCATTCGATCCAAACCCACAAAAACCAAGGAGTTTATTGATGCGTCTAGCTGCAGCGGCCTTATTGTTTGCCACACCGATACTCGGCGGGTGTACCGCTGTCGGCGGGATAGTTGGAGAGACGAGATCTTATATGGTGGATGACACCATCTCAGTCTCAAGCTCGCCTACGAATTTCACACAGCGAGTCATTACTGTTGGTGAAGCGCTCGGTTACAAGGTCACGAGTACAAGTTCCTCACGAAATTCGATTTCGTTCGATGATAATGAAGGACTCGGGTCTGCATTGGTGGGGATCATGGCGCAGCGGACCATGACAGTCGCTCTTTCTGAAAGCGGTCGTTCCATTGACCTAATGCTCGTGATGGCAGGCAACGCAAACAATGCGACGCAAGCAAAAGCAGATGAGCGGATGGCTGAGTTCAAAAGGGCGCTAGACAACGAATTTTGACACAGTAGGTTATAGGTGCTGTCAGGCAGTGCTGTCAGTCAACGGACCCAAAAAACACTTTGTGCCGCATATGAGCCGCAAAGATCGGCCCGAACCTGTTCGACCACACACGGACAGTCTCGTGGCAAATGTCGATGACGCGTTCAACCAGTAGGTCTTCCACATTCCGTAGGCTCAGCGGAAAGCGGGCATAATCACAACCAGGTGAGTTACCTCAGGCGATGAGGCGAAAGAGCGATACGGGCTTGCTGGCCTTTTGGGTCTTGGCATTGCGCTGCCCAGCTCAATTGCCTCAAATCTCAATCGGGTGCGTTTGCTCTGACAGTGCCGGGAATGCCAAGATGTCTGGCCTTCCTTATGACCTTCAAACAAGTCTTCGGCGAGCTCCTCAAGGCGACGAACCCCCAGAACCGAGGCATGAAGCTCGCCAGCGCACGCTGAACGCGCAATTGCTTGGACGTCACCCGAGAACTGCGAATCGAGATCCGAACGTGTCACGAGAGAGGCCGTCATGAACGCAGGTTGCGCCTCATCAAGAAGTTTCGCTCCGGTGTTTCCGGTGTCATCTATCAAAGCGAACATCGTCATAAACCCCAGTAATCTAGGGTCGCTGCTGAAGAGCGCCTTTGTAAGCTCCGTTTATGCCTGCTCTAGGAGCCTGCGCTGCCGGATGGCAGAACGTCAGATGCAAGCGCCTCATTGGCAGCACTAGGGTCACGACTAAAAAGTTTCAGTAGGACTTCTCATTCTCCGAAAACATAAACTAGCGGCTTTGAAGTCGCTCTCGCTCTTCGAGAAGCTGATCTCGTCTCCCAGTCGAGTATGCGATACAAACAAGCATTTGATCTGATTTGGTGCCCAGCGTAGGATCGTTTGCGACTACAGTCTCAACAAATTCGACCCAATTAGCCATTCCTTGCGCGGTTCGGCAGACGCGAAGTTGTCGCTCCAACCCGTCAAGCGCTTGAGCACTACGTTCGATGTCTCTCACAGCTTCTTCGACGGCACCATCGACAGCACGCTCCACATCATTTGTCTCCTGAGCAATTGCAGACGAGCAAAACCCGATTGCAGCGAGCAAGCAGATGAATTTCAATTTGGCGTTCACTCGGCTCCCTCTCCTATCCCTTCAGATTTCCGCAGCTCTTCGTAAAGTCGACCCGGCCCAAGAAGCACATCACGCAGCCCCTCACGCACTTTCGACGAGTTTAACGCTTGCGAACTCATTGTCTCGTGCGCGGTCATGGCGTCGATGATCGCGTCGAGGATCGAGCTTGACAAGGTTGGTGAGCTGGCAAATTGGGTTTTGCTATTGTTCCGCGCTTGCGATCGCAGCTCCTCGGACTCAAGCAACTTTCCTTTGATGACGTTGTTCACATAGATGAGCTGATCGTCGTCAGTCAGCTCACCGTCGAACAGGTCATTCACCTTGGCGATGATCTCCGCGAGGAGCGCCTTTTCCTTTTCCTGCAATGACCCAGATCCAACCCCCGTGATCGGCGCAAGCGCGGGACGGTCCTCCCCGACCTGTAGTGTGCGTGCACCCTCGTCTTTCAGATTATGGTGGGTGAGCCGAACGCCTGATAGGTCTACGCCGTCCCGCTCACGACCAAATTGTAGCAGCGGTGCGAGACGCTTGTAGAACATGTAACGCTTCTCGATCTCGGTGCTGCCGTAATCGAATATCTGCGACAGGAATGCATACATGCGCGTGAAAGCAGCCATGTCACCGCGCACCTGAAGCAGAACGTCCTGTTCCTCCTTCGCTTCGTTCGCCGCAGTCTTGTCCTTTGCTTCGATCGCGGCCTTGTATCGGTCCTTGGCCGCGCTGAACTGTGTCAGCATGCGCTGCGCGATAGGCTCAATCGCTGCGATGAGCTTGCCCTGCGTAGCATTGGGATCAAGCTCGACGGCAACCAGCCGATCAATCTCAAATTGATCATAGTGACCGGATGCATCGAGCTTTTGACGCAGGTCGAAAATCAGGTTCGGATCGGTCTCAGCCTCAATCTGCGCCGTCTCATAGTATTGCCTGAATGCGGCGAGCACCTCCTCGGAACTGTTCACGAAGTCGAGAATGTATGTTGTATCTTTACCGGGGTGCGAGCGGTTTAAGCGAGACAGCGTCTGCACCGCCTGAATGCCTGCCAAGCGCCGGTCGATATACATGCCGCACAGCAGCGGCTGGTCAAAGCCTGTCTGGAACTTGTTGGCGACCAGGAGCAGCTTGCACTCTTCGTCATTGAATGCATCGCGAATATCGCGTCCGCGCAGGCTCGGATTAAGCTTGGCGCTAGTTTCCGTAAAGCCATCTTGCTTGTTGTCGGTATCATTCACCTCGCCCGAAAACGCCACAAGGGTGCGCATGCGGTAGCCTTGAGACTTGATGTAGGCTTCGATCGCCAATTGCCATCTAACGGCTTCCAGACGGCTTCCCAGCACCACCATTGCCTTGGCCTTGCCTTCCAGCAGCGGCGCGACATTCTCGCGGAAGTGCTCGACGACAATCTGCACCTTCTGCGAGATGTTGTAAGGGTGCAGCCGAACCCACCGCATGATGCCTTTCATGGCGGTGCTCTTCTCGACCTCCATTTCGTCCCACTCGTCCCCGCCGCTGGCGAGCTTGAATGCGAGTTTGTAAGGCGTGTAGTTTCTCAGCACGTCGAGAATGAAGCCCTCCTCGATCGCTTGCCGCATCGAGTAGACATGGAACGGTGCGGGCTTATTGTCCTCGCTTGCCGGGGCATCAGGGTTCGGCCTGCGACCGAATAGCTCCATTGTCTTGGTTTTGGGAGTGGCGGTGAAGGCGACATAAGTGACGCCGTCTTCGGCGGCACGCGCTGCCATCTGCGCAGCAAGAACGTCCGGCATTATGTAGCAGACGCACCAAACCGATGACGAACGCTGTCACACACGGCGGCACACGTCTCGCAAACGGTGATAAAGCTTCAAATGCCGCTCCTTACAGGAGTGAAATTCAGTGTTAAAATTATGGTTTCTGAGAGGCGCGCTTGCGCTTTTTCTTCTCGGCACGAATGTCTTCCTTATCGGGGAAGGGAAACGCGACCAAATTGATTGGGATGGCGTATTCATCGAGAAGGGCTTTGTTTTCGTCATGGCTGATGAACGACAGCATTTCGCTATGATCAATGCCGAAAACGTCAACGTAGTCAATCCTACCCATAAAGACGAATCTGCCCGGCTCTTGGCATTTTCCAAGAACAGGATCGGGTATAGAAAAGGGGATTATATAAGGGCAGTTTGGCTGGATTTTAGTTTTCAGCTTGCTGTCCTCGCCGATCAAATCAACAGTGGGACTAGAAAGCCAAGAGAGGTTGTAAGAGATATTTTTGACCTCCCCAGGTGTTTGCCCAGCATTATTCAGATAGAGGATGAGAGACAATCCGTGACCGGGAAAGAGCGGATCGTCGATGGTGGCACTTTTAACGAAAATATAAGCTCTGGCCTGCCTTTGCGCATTGCGCTCAGCAATTTTGTTCGCCTCACGCATGGCCTCCGTGGCTTCGCCAGTGTCTTTGACAGCTTCACGGGTAAGATTGACCTGCCAAGCAAGGAACACGGTGCCGAGCGCGGTTATAGCAAGGCCAAGAGCCGATATTACCAAGAGCCAAAAAGCCCATTCAGCCATATTCCGCTGAGCATTCAAATCATACTCGGCGCGTTGAGCGTCGCGGGTGGCGCTTACTATTTTTTCAGCGCACTCTCTAAAGTCAATGACCGGTTCGACAGGACACTCGTCTATGCTCTGGTTGGCTTCGGTGGAATATGTGCTGGCGGCATTCTGTGCATCAGCGCCATGCGCTCCTTTTGAGATGCCTGTGGCGAATATCGCAGTCGCGAGCACTGAGATTAGAAACAGCCCAAATAGGCTGACTACAACCTTATCTCGGACACCCCAATTGCTGTCAGACATTGAACAAAAAACACCGCTGTAAATTTACCACGGCTGATCTTGTTCCTGATATTAGGCTCAGAGTCCATAACGCCTTGATCTGCGAGCAATCCGACTAGCTGCGCATAGGTTATATCCCGCCGCTTCAATTCGGCTTTCAGGAGGCCCTTAACGCGGTTCTCCCATTCTCTTTCTTTAACGTCTACCATATCGCGTCCTTATATAATGATTGTCACTATAAGCGATGCATTTGTCGTTGACAACAGTATGCTATGTAACTACATAAGATGCATAAGCACTGGAAACAATGACAATGGCACAACACTTTCTCCTCTCCGCAAAAGCCCGCACTCTCTCGCTGGCAAAAGTCTTTCGTATGGGAGAGGATGCCGCATACGGCACGTTCTGCGATATGCGCTGGCCTGAAACCGATGGCGAGCCGGTCTGCCCGCGCTGCGGCTGCACCGAAGTCTTATCACATCAGCACACGCCGCAAGTTCAAGTGCGTTGCCTGCCACCACCAGTTCAGCGTCACCAGCGGGACAATCTTTGCATCGCGCAAGCTGTCATTCACTGACTTGCTGGCGGCAATCGTTCTGTTCGTAAACGGTGCCAAAGGCCTGTCAGCACTGCAAGCGAGCCGCGATCTGGACGTTCAATACAAGACTGCGTTCGTGCTGTTTCACAAGCTGCGCGAAGCGATGCAGCGCGAACTCGAAGGCGTGAAGCTGGATGGTGTTGTCGAAATGGACGGTGCTTACTTTGGCGGACACATGCGCCCTGCGAACCAAAAGAAAGACCGCGTGGACCGTCGCCTTTCCAAGAACCAAACCGGCAAGCGCCAGTGTGTTGTCGTTATGCGCCAGCGCGGCGGTCGCACCCTGCCATTTATCGTGCGCCAAGAGGGCGATGCGGTGCCGATGGTGCGCGATCACGTCTCGACACTCTCCACTGTCCACGCGGACGAAGCTTCAAGCTGGGATGCGCTTCACGCCGGTTGGCAGACTTGGCGCATCAATCACTCGGAAGCCTATTCACTGGACGGTGCCTGCACCAACCAAGCGGAAAGCTACTTCTCACGCTTGCGCCGAATGGAAGTTGGAACGCACCACCACATTGCAGGCCCCTACCTCCGTTCATACGCAGGCGAAGCCGCATGGCGCGAGGATAACCGCCGCGTTGATAACGGCGGGCAGGCCATGAAGCTGGTTCATGGTTCGATGGCTAGCCGCCAGAGCCGGGATTGGACGGGGTATTGGCAGCGAGCGGCCTAGAACAAGATCGGAACATTAACGATTTAAGCCAAATCACCACTAAACCTAGGTCGAATTAGCCTCTAAATCCCCTCACAGCGGCTCACAGAGGCCGGTTAAGCGCAATTTTGGATATAGACCCCGCAAGCCAAACAATCGACGCTCTTGTGGGCTTTATGAGTGTTTTGGGTTGCTTTTTAATAACCTTGGCCACACACAGCAAAAACCCCCAAGCGTTGTAGCGCTTGGGGGTGATATGAAACCACGGTTGAAGCGTGGTTGAATTGCTTAAGCTTGGTCGAAATGCCGACTCGGTTGTGTAATGTCAACCCGCTTCAACCTATCGAATAAGGTATGAAGCAATGATTCAATTCTCAAAAACGTGCGAGCAAGGTGTGACTTTCGTGACAGTGGTTGTGAAAGATCACGTCATTAGTTGTCGTTCGGATGCCAACGATTTGGTGGCACACTATAGCCAAAGGTTTGGTTGTCCGGCTGTCCTTCTAGGGGCGAACCAGCACAAAACGTATGGTCGCCGTGATCTTTCGCAGTTTGTGGCGAACAATTGGCGTCGCCTGCGCTGGAGAAAGATGGCAGCGTAACATCACCATCAACCATCTCTAAGATTTCGCGGAGCGTGTCAGCTACAATGCCGCGCTCCGCGCTATCCATTGGCAGAATAACATTGCCGTCGGAAAACTGACGGAAAAGCACCTGCTGACCGTAAGAAACCATGATGGGTGGGTAACGCATAGTGCGTCTATGCCTTCCTGATTCACAAAATCAACCTTTGATGGTCCACCGCAGCATCCCGCTCTTACCCGCCTCACTCACCACAAGCTGACGCTCCCGCGCATTCCGCAGCGCAGCGCCAATCCGCTTTTGCATCGCCTTCTGCAAGTCTTTGTCGTTTAGGTTCAACTCGCGTTCCGCCATCAGTCGGAGCGTGATCGTTTTCACGTCCATAGCGCCTTCTGCGCGCAGCATAGCTAGGATTGCCCGCGTTACTTGTCCCTTAAACGCTCTGTGGCGTGGTGGGAGCGGTTTCGGCTTTATCTCTTCCAACTCTATGTCTGGCGCGAACATGCGCAGCGATGCGTCTATGTGGTCCATATCAATGAACGCTTGCCGCAACTGATCCTGCAAGGCGTCTATCTGCCCTGCCAATTCCCCGCGCTTGTCTTTGAGCGCGCTAACTACGTGTGTGTCTGCCATATGATGACATTACTCATCACCAGCAATTACGACCATCACCCTCTTGGTGCGGTTGCTACATAATGCCGAGAACGTCTTCAGCGCTGATTTCCCCGCCATCGCCGAGTTCTTCGATCTCTTCGGGCGACAAGACTGCCTTGAGCTTGGCGGCGGTTTCACCTGCTTGGCTGCTGTGCGCTTCGTCAGCGATTACCCCGAACTTCTTCCCGTCCGTTGCAGCGCGCTCGCGAACAGCATCTAGCGCAAAGGGGAAGGTCTGCATGGTGCAGACTATGATCTTCTTCCCGGCATCAAGCGCATCAGCCAATGCAGCGCTCTTGCTCCCACCGTCGCTTGTAATTGTCGCGACGACACCTTTGGTGCGCTCGAACTCGAACAGAGCTTCTTGCAGCTGTGCGTCGATGACATTGCGATCAGAGACCACGATCACGCTCGAAAACACTTTCTGGTCTTTCTCGTCGTGCAAATCAGCAAGGAAGTGTGCTGACCACGCTATCGAGTTGGTCTTGCCCGAACCTGCGCTGTGCTGAATCAAGTAACGCCCGCCAGCGCCATCGACCCGCACCTGCTCGCGCAGTTTTCTTATTGCGTCGAGCTGCTGGTAGCGTGGAAAAATCACAGCGTTGATCTGCTTCTTCTTGTCGCGTTTCGCGATCATGTAGCGGCCAATCAGTTCGAGCCAGCTATCGCGCTGCCAGACCTCCTCCCAGAGATATGCTGTCGAATGCCCAGTCTCGCTGACCGGATTTCCCGCCCCACCATTGTTGCCCCGGTTGAAGGGCAAGAAGCAGGTCTTACCGCCTTCCAATTTCGTGGTCATCATCACGTCGCGGTTCGACACAGCGAAATGCACGAGCGCGCCGCGAGCGAAGGTCAGCAGTGGTTCGTTCTTAGGGTTCCGATCGAACTTATACTGATCCATTGCGTCGCCGATGCTCTGCGTGAAGTTCGTCTTCAGCTCAACGGTGGCGACAGGTATGCCATTCAGAAACAGGCCGACGTCGATGCTGTTCTCGTTCGACTTTGAATAGCGCAGCTGCCGGACCACGCGCAGCTTATTCGCCATGTAGCGTGCGACGATGTCGGGGTTCATGCCTGATGCGGGGGCAAACTGCGCTAGGCTTACTGGCCCCCGAACACCGATTAACTCCTACCCGTGGCGCAGAACATCCAGTGTGCCGCGATCATCGAGCTGCTTGCGCAGGCGATCCCCAAGGACGTCGAGCGCTGCGGCACCATGCGCCTTCTCCAGAGCTTCCCAGACCTTCGGCTGTGTCTCCTGCAACCAGCCGCGCAGGTCTTCAGGGAACAGCGCGCGTCCACGATCATAGCGTGCCGCTGCGCCTTCTTCGTATATCCAGCCTGCACCGTCGAGATGATCGCAGATTTCGTTCTCGAAGCTGATTTCCTTGTGCAGATTCATACCGGCTTACCGCCGATTGTCAGACGCTTCAGATAGGGTGAGATCGCATCATGCAGTCGATCGCAGGTCGCCAGCAGTTGCGCGTGAATGCCCTCCCATTCTTCTTCAGGCGACTGCCATCCGCCGGAGCATGGGGCAGCAATCCGGCATGCGCGCGAGTTTTCCAGCCGTTGCCAGCGCAACTCGCCGCCAAATGCGGTATCGATTGCCTCCCGATGAGCGTAGAGCTGGTCGAAGATTTCGAGGTTATCGTCACCATTGTTCTTCCCTCGATCGATGTAAATTTCGGCTTGGCAGTCTAGCTTCCTAGTCGCGAGGTTCAGCCCAATCCCGCGCACACCAGTCGAAACACCAATCCATGAGTAGATGCCCGGCGTGATGTGGCTGTGGTGCTTGACGTCAGGTCTCGCTACCAGCTCGGACCAGAACTTCATGCGCAGATCGTAGCGTTGGGCAAATTCCCGGTTCGCTTTCGATACGGTCGCAGTTTCTTCGGACGGACCGACAATGCGTGTCAGCAGCGGTGCAGGATCGCTGTCACCTATCCGAACGGCCTCTACCTTAACAAGGTAGAAGTCAGCGCTGCTACTGTCGTTGAGCCATGCAACCGCAGCCACATGCTCTGGGCGCGGCTCTGCGACAATCCACACAGCCGCTCGCGCATTCATAGCTGCAAGGTATGTCAGAACCTTGCCGAGATGGTCGTGGTCACTCTTTCCCAGCTGGTTTTCGATAATGATCTTCGCGCCTGACTCATCTTCGGCGACAAGATCGACACTAAACGCGCCTGCCGACTGCTCGCGTTCGGCATTCTCAAGGGTTAAACCTAGTGCTTCATCGAGAATTTCGATGTTCGCCTGAAGCCACGTCGTGAAGTCGTATGCTTCATGCGCCCAGACCTCGCGAAGTGGGACGCGGGTCAGCCTTTCGATCACACCACTCATCTGTCAAACTCCTTGCCGCCGGTGCTCATCGTGTATGCGAAGTGCATGTAAGGCAGGCGCACAATGATGCGATCAATGGGCGCTCGTCCCATGGCCATGCCACGGCACATCAACGAAACGCTACCTGTCCGTTCGAGGCAGAGTGCATCAGCTGAATTGAAAAAGGGTTCACCGCTGTCGCGCCAGACAATGGCCGTTGATCCTTCCGGCAATGCACCGATGGGTTGGACGGTGTAGAAGCCGCAAAAGACATAGAATAGTGCCAGAAACGCGCCGATGCCGAGTAGCCACCATTTGGCCTTGCCCACTGTGCCCTGCGACTCTTCTGTTGCTGCGTCAGTTGCTGCGTCATTCATGTCTTAGCCTGTCCCCATGGCAGATGTTCTTTGAGAGATATGCCTTCAGCAACCCAATCGGGCACGCGATCTTCGGGAAGGCCGTCGAGATGGTGAGCGATGAGCGCCAGCGCCTGCTCTTTCGATGCAACAGTTTTGCCTATGGAAAAATCGATGAAGCGCATCGTGCGCCCATCATTGTAGTGGCCTGTGAAGTTCGCCGAAGGCATCATCCATTTATTCGGGCCGAGAATGACGCTCAATTCTAGGTGCTCGGATTTGAAGACCCAATCGTCCAGTGTGCCGGGCTCGCTTTGGATGAAGCCAAGCGAGGGCAGCAGCGCATCGACGGGAAAGTCGTCGCTCATGCGGCCTCCATTTCGTGTTGTTTGACCAGCCCACAAACATCGATCTTCCCGGTGATGGCTGCGGAGATCAGCGCGGCTCGGCGTTCTTTGAGCAGGTCGATTGCTTGGCTCGCCTGTTGCTCAAGCGCGCGGATTCCTTCGAGCTTGGCTGTAACGGCATCCGCAATGGCTTGTGCCTCTTCAGGTGGTGGCACTGCAATTTTGAACTCTTCAATCTGACCGCCGCTCAAGTGTGGCACGCTGACGCCAGTCAAATCCGGCGCGCAGTAATGAAAAAAGGCATCGTTCTGGAAACAGCGCAGAAGATATTCGCCGCATAGTTCTCCGTGTGCTCGTCCAGCTGCGGACGCTCGACTGTGATGGTTTGGTAGCCGAAGCTCTGATTATCGAAGATACGCGAAAGCGGCGCGACCTTAACCTTCCCACCCTCCGGCGCGGCTGGTGCTGCCTCACCCTCGGACACGACATGCCGAGAAACCTCTTTGCCATCGGCATCAAGCACCGTCGCGACTTCCGCCTCGACGAACGCGCCGAACATCTGTGTCACCTCGTCGATCTGGTCTTCGCTCATCTGCTTGCGCTTGCTGCCCAGCGATTTGCGCATCTTCTGCCAGAAGCTGCTGGCGTCGATCAGCTGCACCTTGCCCTTGCGCTCCGCCGGTTTCTTGTTCGACAGGACCCAGACATAGGTGGCGATGCCGGTGTTGTAGAACATGTCGGTCGGCAACGCGATGATCGCCTCGACTAGGTCGTTCTCCAGAACGTATCGCCTGATCTCGCTCTCCCCGCTACCAGCCGCGCCGGTGAACAGTGGTGAGCCATTGAGCACTATGCCGAAGCGGCAGCCGCCTTCCGCCTTGGTGCGCATCTTGGACAGCAGGTGCATCAAGAACAGCAGCGAGCCATCGGAGACGCGCGGAAGGCCGGGACCAAAGCGACCCGCGTGGCCGAGCCGCTGGTGCTCTTCCTTCACTTCCTTCTGCACCTTCTTCCATTCCACGCCGAATGGAGGGTTGGACAGCATGTAGTCGAATTTTTCGTGCGGGTGGCCATCATCGGAGAGCGTGTTGCCCTGCACGATTTTTTTGATGTCCTGACCTTTGATGAGCATATCAGCTTTGCAGATCGCGTAGGATTCTGGGTTCAGCTCCTGTCCCGACATTGTCAGATGCGCCTGCGGGTTATGTTCGTGCAGGTATTCCCCCGCGATCGAAAGCATGCCGCCGGTGCCCGCCGTGGGGTCGTAGATCGTGCGCACTACACTGGGCTTGGACAGCACATGGTCATCCTCGACAAAGATGAGGTTGACCATGAGCCGGATGACTTCGCGTGGAGTGAAGTGCTCACCAGCCGTTTCGTTCGAGATTTCAGCAAAACGCCGGATCAGCTCCTCAAAGACTTGCCCCATCTGGTTGTTATCGACGCGGTCGGGGTGCAGATCGATCCCGGCGAAGCGCTCTGTGACCTGATACAGCAGGCCGTTCTTTGCCAGCCGGTCGATCTGTGCAGCGAACTCGAATTGCTCGAAGATGTCGCGCACCTCAGGCGAGAAGCCCTGCACGTAGCTTAAGAGGTTGGTGGCGATGTTATCCTGATCGCCGATCAGCTTCACGAGATCGAGCGGGCTGCGGTTGAAAAATGTATTGCCGGATGCACGCAATAGTATGGGGTCAGGCTTCCCCTTGCCAGCCGCTTCGAGCACAGCTTCCTTGGTAGGCGCGAGCACACAGTCCAGACGCCGCAGCACAGTAAAGGGCAGGATGGTCCGACCGTACTCCGACTGTTTGTAATCGCCGCGCAGTAGGTCTGCGACGGACCAAATGAAGGCCGAAAGCGACTGATGATTCACAGAAATCCCCTTTGTGGGGGGATTAGTGCCGCACCATGAAGTCATCGGCAAGCCAGTAATCTGTGCCGACCTTCCTGATACTGTGACAGCGCGGCAGAAAAGCTTGCCGTGAAATGGAACACCACAACGCGACAAGCTTGAATTTGTAATCTCGTGCTATTTCGCCATGAACCAACCGTGACCGTATTTATATGCAATTAATCCGATCGGACCTGACGTTAGCAGCTCGTCTAGACCGCGATGGCGATCATCAACGAGATTTTCGAAGCCATCAGAGACCTTATATGGCCGCTGCTTACCGGGATTGAGCTTCAGTGAAACACCCCAGACCGCCGCAGCAACATAAGCATTGGGTGCGATAACGAACGACTGCTCCCCGCTAAGCTCATCTACCCTGAATAGCTTCAGCTTGAGCCTCACCTGATCGTAGACCATCCAACCATGTTTCAGTATGTATGTAGCCAAGCCCGTAGGAGCTGTTTCTAGCATCGATTGGAGCCCAAGCTGTCGTCGTGGACCTAAGCTCTCATCAACGCGTTTGGTTGCGGTTCTCGTGAGCCGAATGCCGCGTGCTTGGTAGTGGTCTCTGATGACCTCTGAGACCATCTCAATGCATGCAGCGACAACGTGCAAGACTGTCTTGCCGTCCGAGCCTATTACCTCCGAGCGATATAGTTTGAATTTCATGGTGTGCTTGTCCTTCATCATGTTGTTGATGAGACAAGCTTAGGTCAGCCCCGATTGGGTGTCGGGTGGGCAATACGGTGGCAGCGGCGGGAAATGTTAGATTTGTGGTAAGCTTAGTCGTCAAACTCCTTGATGACTCGTCGCACCTGAGGTGGGCTCCAAGAGCCCCCGCGTGGGGCGGTGTGACCCATCTGATTTAGCCTCGTGGCGATACTTTTGAGCGACGTGATACCGCGGCGACGAAGTAATTCGATCTCATTCATTGTCGAACGATCTCGAAATCCCGCTCTTCTTTTTCTTGCTTCCAAACTGGCTGCAGGTCCCAGTTTCAAACCCTCAGAATTAGCGCGAACGCCTCCGAGAACACTGCCACGTGACTTCGCGTCAGCGAGTGCTTCACTGACGGCTTCGCTCATTAGGCGTCGCCAATCATGATCGTCGCGTTTTAGTTTGTAGAAAGTGGAGGGATAGAGATGTGGAATGTCGGCGCCCCGAAATTTTATACGCTGGTCAAAGAGATGTTCCAGCCAACTGACCCCTCCGCGCATGCGATCAAGTTTGCCGAAAACGAGTGTTGCACCATGGCTTTTGCAGAGACCGGCCGCCCGCTTCAATGCCGGCCGATCACCTGCGACCAGTGGCTCGCGTTCGATAATTTCATCGATCCGATGACACCGTCCCTTAGATAGTAATGCCGAGATTGCTTGTCGTTGCGCATCGATATTCAGGCGAGTGTGAGGGCGATCTGAACTGCGCAGATATGCGACGTAGCCACCTCTAATCCTCGGAAACCAAATATCGTCTGCTTTAAAGGTTGCCATAAACGTAACATATGACCGTAATCGCTTTATGGCTACTGATTGTTTAAACATATGAAAATCAGAGCTAAATATTAATTGCGATGAGGTGTCAGGTGGAACAAAAGTGAACAAAACTTGGCATGCGACGGGCGCAAAATTGTGCCTAAAATTCATGGTCATCCAGTCGATCCTCGACAGGGCAATCAAAAGGATGACTAAATGGAACACACAAAAATCGAATGGGCCGACCACACGTTCAATCCGTGGATTGGGTGCACTAAAGTAAGCCCCGCTTGCGATCATTGCTACGCGCAAGTCCAGCAGGATCAGCGATTTGGGCGTGTTAACTGGGGTACAGGAGAAGCGCGTTCTCGTACTTCTGACGCAAGCTGGAAGAAGCCGCTTAAATTGAATCGCGATGCGGTGATTGCCGGGACGAGACCTTTCGTCTTTTGTGCTTCCCTAGCCGATGTCTTCGATAACGAGGTCGATCCGCAATGGCGGTCCGACCTATTCGAACTCATCGAACAAACGCCGCAACTCATCTGGCTATTGCTGACCAAGCGCGTCGGGAACGTCACGAAGATGGTCGAAAGGCTTCCGAAAAATGTCGCTCTCGGTGTGACTTTCGCCAACCAAACTGAATATGATCGTGATGCACCCAAGCAGTGCGATGCGGCTTCGCAGCTCAAACCACTGTTCACTTTTGGAAGCTTCGAGCCGCTGCTTGGACCGGTCAAGCTGGATGTCCTGACCGCGCCGGACTGGATTATCGTTGGCGGCGAGAGTGGGAGGGGCGCACGGCCCATGGATCTCAATTGGGCTCGTGATTTGAGAGACCAAAGTTTTGGATTAGGGCTTGTGTTCAACTTCAAGCAGACCGGGGCGCAGCTTGGACATGGAAGCGATTTGTTGGACGGAAAACAACATTTCGACCGGCCATCATCATTTATTTCAAATTCACAACTTTAATTGGAGACGAACCATGCATCATGAAACCGAAATTGAGCGTGCCGAGCACACGAGGAAAATGGCGGTTGCGCTGGATAAAGGAGGCATATTTAGCGATGATGAACACCTTACCTATAACATTTGGGATGCGGCCAACGAAGCTTATGCTGTGATGATTGAAGGAGCGACATCGCACGACTTTTTTGAATTTAGGAAAAAATTGAAAGACTCTGAGGGCGTATCCGTTGCTTATTATCAAAGGCTCGCGGCGGTTTGTCGAGGGGCGCTTCAGAGTCCAGAGATCCCAGATGATTTGGTGAAGTCAGTTGTTTTCGCCCTAGCTGTCTTTGAAGATAGAGCCGGCGAAGGGCGCAAAAATGGCAATCTTAGAAATCGGCATGCTTACTAGAACTGGATAAATCGCCGATGGATGGCGTCGAATGAAACCCTTCGGGATTTCGGCGTCATCCGGGTGGCGGTTTGCGTACGGCCCTAGGACATCCACATTTCTTACATCCGCTTGGAACCGAGCTTGGCTTTAGATGCACAGTCAGTGCTTCATGTGATGCGCAAGACGTGATGGGCAAGACTGAACCGACCAAGAGAATTATGGGCTGTATGATCTTGCTTTAAAGGCGTTTTCTTGCGAAACGCTGTTCTTCAGTTTTCAGTATGCAAGGCGAGGTGTCAAAGCATGAACGGTCTATCTTCAGCACTTCGAGACTTGTCGCACGCAGCACCTGCATTCAAAGAGTCTAGCTCTGCGATTTTACGCCTATCAGCTTATGCCGACCGGCATGCAGCTGTATTAGTTCAAGTCGTGCGATCTAAAATTCTAATATCGAAGTGTGAAACCGACGATGTGGTGGTTAGGAGGCTCCTAAACATCTCTGGCTGGGATGCTCTCGAAAGCACTGATCGTTTTCTCGCAGAAGCACCACATGCGTGGGCCAAGTTCACTGAGCCACAGATCACCGGAGGTTGGAAATACTTTCTCTCTGATCAATTCAAGTTGGAGAGGTGTCAGGCCGCCTTTGACGCTGCGTGGACGGACCGCTCAAAACCAGTGCCGCTGCTCAAGCGAGTGCTCAGCGTTGATGCAGAGGCGGAAAAGATTGATCTTTTGATCAAAGGTAAGACTGAAGACGGTCGTTCGGTGGCGGTCTGCATGGAAGCGAAATTCGGCCACACGATTTCTGCGGATCAGCTCGAAAATTATGAGGGTAAGCTATTCGACATTGATAGCCACAGTATCGGTGACAAAGATGATGGCTGTCTCATCATTGTCGCGCCGCGCTGGCGTGCCGACATAAGAAATCAATACCGGATGCTAAACAACCAATGGCGCTTTCTCTCGTGGCAAGAATTCCTGATCCGCTTCGAAAATGCCTTAAATAACAAATGCGACGATAGTGACTTTAAGCGCTTCCGAAGAACCGTGCTTCAAAGATCCAAGTTGGAGAATGTCCATTGACCGAAAATTTTGAGTTTGCGCCACTTGTCAGTTCATATCTTACCGATCCTCGTATTCAGAGCGCGGTTGATGATCTGGCTGGAAAGACGATGGCCAAAGGATACGATACGGAATTTTCATGGGATGAGTTCCCGGAATATGTGGATGCTTGGCTGGCCGCTCAACAGACGGTTGCGGAATGGTGCAAAACATATTCGAGCCTTTGGGAAGAGACTTGGGGCTTCGCGGTAAATGGCCGGTTTGGATACTCCGATCGAGCCAAAAGTGATGACTTGCTTGACGTAGGCGGGATCCTTGAATGTTGGTGGGACAACTGGAGCTCGCGGCACATCGATATAGGTAATTTGACTGTCGGCTTGATAATTTATTTCGACACGACCGACCTGCAGCTTGGGATCGAATTTGAGGCCGGTTCCAATAAGAAGCATACAAAATCTTCGAAAAATTTGCTTGAAGAGATGGGTTGGGAATTCGAAGATGATGACACCGATCAGATGTGGACGCGAAAGGTCAGGATCAAGAAAGAACGTTCAGCGATCGCATCGATTGATTTGCGAGAACTTCAGCAAGATGCCAAACAAGCCATAGATGCGCTCAGCACCCTCGCAGGAAAATCGTGATCAGTTGATCTAGAACGGTAATTCAATTAACATTTTTTTTGCTCGCATCGGGAAGGACATCCGCGCCTATTCCGAGATCCGAATTCTCTTTCGGCCTGGCTTACAACCAAGGCGGTGGAGAAAATTCGAATGTCCAAGCAAAATTATCAGTATTGCGTCACTTATTCTCGCTCACGTTCGATCGAGCGGCGTGCCGACGCCCTTGCACTAGCTCAGCAGGAAGAGACAAGAAGCGAACTTCGCGATTACGGTTACAAGTGCCTTGGTGGCTTTGGCGATCCTGAATTTGCTGCACCCTATTGTGGATGGCTTGAACCGAGGGCGGGATGGCAGCTCGCTTTGGACGCGGCCTCAAAAATTGCCGAAGCCAAAGGCGAATGCACGGTCATCGTCTTGCGCTCCGATGGGATTGGGAGCGGAGACCCTTTTCTGCCCCAAGCCGATTTGTTGGATGCGAAGGATGGTGTCAGCATCCGTTTAGCAGGCTTTGATTTGCGCTCGCATGCCAGCTCAACCTCTCTTCGCAAGGCGCAAAAGCGTTTCGAGCGGTTCAAGGTGATTGAACGCAAAAACTGTCGTGTGAGCATCATTTCCGCGAAGCGTGGAAAGTGCGAGCATGAGCTAATGCTGAAACCTGATTACAGGAAGCGGCTGGTTCGAGCTTACTTCGTAAACCATTCGGACGAACCGCTAACGCTTCAAATACAGAAAAGCCGACGATCCCTTAGCCCCGGCAGCGAATGGTTGGCCGGAACCGACTGGTGCGAGCTGGAAGTGCCAGCCCAAAGTGCACATTGGCTGGACACCTTCTTTCAAGGTGAAGCAGATCCCTCCGCGCATCGGTGGCGATTTCGCGTGGGACACGGTCGCCAGCGGAGGGTCGGAAACGTGATTGTAACGCCTCACGATTTGAGCCGCGCGACGCTACCGATCAGTTGGTATCCCTACGAGTCCGAAGCGCTGCGTAAAACCGATTATAAGTGGGATGGATTGCCTGCAATTGAGACTACTCAGCTCCACCTTCGCCAATGGCGCAAGGGCGATTACAAGGCGTTCGGGAAAGCCTGTAACACACCAGCGGTCATGCACTTTCTTGGCGGCGTTCAGCCAGCATGGGAGCTGCGTGAGGACGTTTCCTTTTTTGCTGAACTTGGAAGATCTGGTCCGACTTTTTGGGCGCTTGAGCGGAGAAGCGATTCTGCGCTGATGGGCTTCAGTGGAGTTATTAAGGTAGATGATGAGGGATCGCCAGTCGAAGGGGAATGGGAAATCGGCTGGCGATTGGGTGAGCAATTTCAGGGCCAAGGTTACGCTTACGAAGCCGCGGCCGCGGTCCTCTCCAATCTTTTTGAAGTATGGCATGTTGGGCGAGTTGTGTCGCGTATCGACGCTCACAATCTAGCGAGCATCGCGGTCGCAATGAAGCTGGGATTTGTCGAAAACCGCGCACTTCGAGATGCCACCGATGAAGGTGGGCGAGTCTTACACGTCTACGAAATGTCAGAAAAAGAATATTGGCGCACCAGCCGAGCGAGCGTCGCTGTTGAATGAGAAGCAGTTTACTCAAATTCTTAGAGTCACGCCGCGAGTCCACATTCTATCGAAACGGTTTGGCCGCCGAAGGAGATCCCGACGATGTTGGCGGATTCATCCATTACCTTGACTTATGACGTCTATGGTTATGCGCTGTCCAAACCCGCCGAGCCAAGGCGCCACATGCGATTTACTTAACTTCGCGCATGCCCTGTTTTTGTTTGCTGGCTTCTCCAGTTAGGCCCCTAGCCACCGCGACCATCGCCCAAGTATCCCGCTCACAATATGCTTTAAGAGCCTCTTCAAGTGCTTCCCTTCTCGAAGGATCGCAGCTCGGATCAGCCGCCTCGTACCAAGCCTCTTGTGCGTTCACGCCGTCTTTCACCTCAAGAGAAGCATAATCCAATTCAGATGTGATTGTGGGCAAGACAGCCTTAATTGACCAACTTCCCCTTTGGTCTCGGTGATACCAAGTGTTGCGCGCCACCGGCAGAAGATCGACCGTATGCTCGGCCATTGTCAATAAACGCTCGGAAAGATCGTCGAACCAACCAGCAAGATCGCGCAGGACCCGTTTTTCGAACGACGCATTATAGCCGATAATTGTTGCGTTTTCTGGCACCATTTCCACCAGTGCTTCTGAACAGGGTCGCCGGGGGTCGCATCCATCACAGCTCAGAAACTCATGGTGAGTGATCGTCCCGTCCTCTTGCTCCAAGTGAAGCGAGAACTGCAAGGGGACTTGTTGATATGGGCGTGTACCGAGCGAGCGAGGAATAGCCGGACTCACGGTTTCAAAATCTAGCCATGCACGCGGCCAACCCCACTGACTAATAGCCTTTCGAGCCCCCGCTTCGTCGTGAAAGGGCACATCATCTCGCGTGGCAGCCAGCACGCGGGCATGCTTCTCGCTGAGATTGCTTTCCGATAATTTAAGCAAGTCATCGATGCCCTCTCGAACCCATTTTTTTCCTCCACCATATGGAAGGATTGTAACTGGCCAAGCCGGACCCGGCGGTAGGTCACGAGCGCAGTATGCAGCAAATTCGCAATCAAAGGGGGACGAACAGTGATCGCCCATTTCGCAGTCTGGCTCCTCTCCCGCGAGTACGTCTCTGGCAGCGGCAACGACCGCAGGACGCGAATTACTGATCTCCTCCACTTCCAACAATAAATCTGTGTCAGCAAATAAGCCTGTGTAGTCACCCTCACGCGATAGCTCAAAACTGGTATCAATGTGCCTGATCGCTGCGCTGCTTAGCTCGATACCAGCCCCGCGCATGACCCAGATCTGCGTTGCGAGGTCGCCCCGGTGATAGTCTTTTACCTTCGTTGAGCTTTTCACCTCTGCTGCGCGCCAAGTGCTCGTGTCGGCGCGCTCCAACACGTCAACTCGAACCAAAACACCCTCATATTGGAATGTCGCCTCGAAAATCGGGCCAGGGTGGCTTTCCGCAATCAGTTTTGTGATGGTTTCCAGTGCTGCAGCCAAGTTTGGATCAGCTTCGACCATTATTCCTTCAGGATGCAAAGCGCAGGCCAGGTCGCCCACTCTGTTCCCTGTTGCGAATCCCGCTTCGGCACCATCATCACGCTCCCCAAATTCTGGGTGATGGACCGACAGCCAAAGCTTCTTAGAACATTGCTCAAATGAGGTGACCCTCGACTTAGAAAGACCATAACGAGGTTTGGCAGGCTTTCGGTAAGTCATTTCGTCAAATCTCACATCTATCAAATACTGGGCCGATTTCGCCCCATCAGGATATAGCTCCTCCGGTCGTCTTAGAAAAAGCAGAGATGTAGCTTTGCGTGTTTTGAGCCAGCCAAATACAAGCACGGTCCCAGTTCGCTTTTTCAGCCATATCGCCTTCGTGGACTGAGATGAACATGCTTTTGTCGTCACCTATCGGAACATTTAAACTTCGCTCTAATTCAAAAGCAAAAGGTTCAAGACTCTCTCTTGTTTCCTCAGCGCTGCTGCCCCGATCAGCACGAACGAATAGTCCCACACCCTTGCGCGACACATATTGAACTAAAACCGCATCAGTTCCGGGCAGCGCAACCCATTGAGAGCTTGCTGCGCCAGGAACAGTATCGGGAAACACCTCAGCAAATTTAAGCCAGAAATCGGACCTAAACTGGCCCAATTCAGACAATTCTCTATTTTCTCGCTTCGCAGCCGAAATCTGACGATCCCAATTATTTGGACGCTCTACAACTTCAAAAAGCGGCGCGAAGGCTGAGTTCCCGATCTGCACCACCCGTACCCGCAAGGCGAAAAAGGCGAAGGGTTCAACCGTATGCTCGTTCAGCCATCGGATCGCGGAAAGGTGCTCCTCGCGAAATGAGGGAGCGACCCAGATCATCGTTTGTGTTTCTAAGCCAGCAAGATAAGTCATTATTTGTCCGAGATGGGTATGGTCTGATCCCTCGAGCTGGTTTTCGATCAATACAACGCTGTCATCAAGGGAGCTTCTTGCAATAATGTCTGCACTAAATGGACCAACCCGCGTCTCTGTGCCGGTAAGTTCAAGGGGAATACCAACCGCATCACTTAAGCGATCAAGGTTGTCGGCCAGCCAAGGCGTAAATCGGTGTGCTTCGTGACGCTAAGCTTCGCGAAGCGGCACATCCGCCAACCGGCCAAAGACGGGTTCATTCACTTCTCAATTCCTTTTTCCTCACGAAGGATCAAAGCCCAACAAGACGACTGCACGATGGCGATCGTAAAACTTCGTTTGACCCTTTTCGGGGTGCTTCCAGCTTTACTTCCACAAGCCTACTGACTGGTAAATACAAGCACCGGCAGTCCCTCTATGTTGTGCGAAATCAAAGCACACATGATCGCCGGGATTTCGGCGTCATCCGGGTAGCGATGTCCGGTCAGTCCCATGACGTTCAATTCTCAAGAAACACCGCGCTAATGTGATGAGCAGTATCTTCAACACTGGAGGCTTGATGCGCTAATGAATCCAGATCACACCGAGAAAAAATATATTTGGGTGGTTTAGGTATGACGGCAAGGGGAGGGAGCTATTTTAAGATAGACTCCCCCTTCACCAGCGGACAGGAATTCTAGATAGTATACGCCGCAGAAATCCAAGACTTCGGAGTTCAGCCCCACATTTACCATTGTGAGTGAAGAGGCGCTGCCCGGCGTGTTTTCTAGACCTTTCGATGGAAATCTGATCGAGCATTTTCTAGAGGGTTTGGCTAACCGTTTGCGGTCGCTTTTACCTCACTTGGAAACTCGCTTAGGCGATCGAATGGCGATAAAAGCGGCTCGTCATTCCACAGCAGTCGTTCCCACTTTGAGATGCGCTTGAGGTCTTTGACGACACGAGAAGATAGCGCCGCATGGTTCTTGCTGGTGTGCGAGCGGCCCGTTTCTTCAATCCATCGAGCTATGCTGGGAGCGTTGTCTTTCATCTTTCGGACACGCAGACTCTCTCGGCCAAGCCAGACCTGCAAAAGCTCCGTCAATTGTTTGGTTTCAACGCGAGATAGTTCTCTTGGGCAGTCGGTGCTTTCACGAAGACCGACCAACTTTTGAGCGCGACGTTTTGCTGCCTTCCTCAGCAACTCTAAATCCACATCATCAATCTCGCCGACCCGTCTGGCTTTTCTGCGATCACGTGCCTTGCGCTGCCGGTCCTTTTCGCGGTTGTCGTTGTCTTGTTTGGTGTAGGCTTCAGACACATTAAGGTCGTTCACAGACGTGAAGGGGTGCTTTTGCAACTCACGGGTCAAGGCGCTCCAAGATCTGTAGGCTGGGGTTCGCTCGAACCTTGCATTGGTAAAAACGTTTTGACCGCCATCCTTAAGCCAATCAGTCCATGCGCTCTCCAGTTCTGGAACAGCTCGAAGTCGTTTTTCTACGACCGAGCGGCAAGCATCTTTCGACTTGCAAGAGGAACAACGACCAGTCGCTATCTGGCCGCGCCCCTTCACAAACCTCGTTGCATGCTCGTAACGCAAAAATGCAGTGGCGATACCGAAGCACGGGCGACCGATGAGCGGTTTTGAGCGCGTGATGTTTCCGCCCTCCATGCTCAGATTTCCGATGCGAAAAGCTGGATTCTTGAAGACAAGTTTTGTGCCGCCCGGTCGCCACGCATCTGGCCGCGCCCAATGCCGGAGCTTTTGCAGGTAATCGAAATGGTCGAGTTCACGAACGGTGCGCGATGGTAGATGTGCGATCGCAGTGTTGGCTGATGCTGATTTTTTCATGTGCTGGTTTGCCTTTCGTTCTGATTGAAACCAGCGGTTTAAATATACAGATTTTGTTAGATGTCGTGATGGCTTCTGTTGCACTTTGATGTCCAATCAGTGATTGAACGCAACGTGAGCAAGGATGATCAAAAGCGCGAAAAGCAGCGCAAATACTGGAGGGAGCGGAAGGCCGAGCAGCGTCGTCGTCAGCCGCCACTACAACAGCCTACTGAACCGTCCGATGAATTTATTGACCTTGTGTTCGCCGAGCGAGAGTATCGGTTGCAACGCGAATACAAGATGTGGCGGCATCCCGACCTCGGCACGCTTGCATACCGTTATACTCAGCTTAAATTTTCAGCAGATGTATGGGCCGCCATTGTAGTGCTCGAAGAAAAGCACGGAGTGGGAGAAGCTAGCCCGACTAGGATTGCGGAATGGCTGTTTTTGCGTGGCTTTGACCATGGCTGCTCAAAGCGATCACTTCGAACGATGGTCTACCGTGCATTCGAGAAGATTGATCGGTTGAAGAGCGAGACCTATTTGCCCGATCCAAGCGAAGTTGTTTGGCCACCATTTTCGATGGAAGCCACTCTTGCGCGTCAGAAAATTGGCAATTATATACTTTACTTAGCAGGAATAACATGCCAGACGATTCGAGACATGCCGGTGCTGAAGTTGAGATAACGCCTAAGATGGTTGAGGCTGGGGCTTGGGCGGCGCGAGAGCATGCGCTGGGAGCATCCCTGCACGACCTTGTATGGGTGGTGTACTTGGCGATGGAAGCAGAAAGAAAAGTCAATCTATTAGATCATTAGATTCTTCAATCATTAGGGTCATGTAATCTAGTGCTATTTTAGATATTTCCTCTATATCCGCGCCAACAATAGGCTTACCCAAGTGGAATTTTGGTGGGTCAAACGTATCACGTAGCGGTCGTCTCTAACGCTCACCAGTTCAAGGATCATGCGCGACACCTTGGGAGAGCCTTTTGGGCCAGCGCTAACACCAACTATGTCTAGGTTTCCATCCAAAGTTATTGACCCGCGTCCCTTATTAAGGTCAACCCGCCACTCGATTGCCTCAGTAACCTCTTCTAATCCATGTTCGTCGCTGTTTCTGGCGTGATGAAGGTAAGACAACAGATCATCTGTCTTACGCTCTCTTTTCCTACGTCCAAACCAAGCCTGACTTTTGCCACTGCCTTTTGAACCCTGTTCAAGTTTTGAGTAGATGGTTGAAAGCGCAGTTAAGAACAGCGTCCAATTTTGCTTTTTCCCTTCGAAGTTGGTCGCGGATTGGTAGTCATGATAGGCAGTTTTGGCTGTGGAGAGCCGTCTACGAGCCTGTTCTACAGCGGACTTTTGCATATGAGGGTGCCTAATGAACGAGAGTGAAACCTATTCCGAAGAGGAAACCGAACGCCGCCGCGAGGCTGCGTTGAAGCGGTTGCTGAAAACCCCGCATAAGCCGCATAAGCCACTTGACCACAAATCAAAGGGTGGGCCAACTGAGTCGAATGAGCCAAGGTCAAAAAAGACTTGAAAAAATGCGCCTTAACCCGCTCGACGATTGGCGGGTAGAGGACGTTCAAGTTGTTTGTCGCGCTTTTGGCGTGGCATGTGAAAAACCAAACAAAACGTCTCATTTTGGCGTGTCAGACCCCACACAGACCGAGATATTAACGATTGTTTCTGGCAGGCCCGTTAAGGCGATCTACATTAAAAAGCTTGTAGCGTTCATAGATGATGTGCAATCTGCGCGAGCAAAGGCAGCAGAGAACCGCCCCGCGAAGGCGCGGCTGAAGCCGAAGAAAGGGAGACAAAGTTATGGCAAGAGAGGATTACGAGATCGTAATCAGCCACCTCGCTGATGAGGATGGCGGCGGCTACCTTGCGACCGTTTCTGAGCTACCGGGCTGCATGTCCGACGGCGAAACTCAAGAAGAGGCGCTCGATAATGTTCGAGATGCCATCGCAGTTTGGATTGCTACGTCCATCAAAATGGGACGTGTCGTTCCGGAGCCAAAACGCGTTTACGCCTAACCGTTAGTCCAACGCTTACGTTTTTCGCCAATCTGGCAGGAAATCACCGCATGCTTAGGCGGCGACTTTATCAGTCCGCCGATAAGTCAGGCGCTTGCCAACAGTGCCATCTAAAATGACGTTGGCGCGCTCACCATCGTTCATATCGCGGGTGTTGTAGCGCAGATCAAATTCTCGGCAGTAGCGGCCAAGGTGCGCTTCGCTCATGTGGTGGTAGGTGCCGATCACGCCGCGCTTGAATATGGAGAAGAAGTTTTCAGCGGTGTTGGAATGCTTGAAGCCGCCTGTGGTGACGTATTCCTTAGCCGAGTGATTCACTACCGAGTGACCGTTAAATTCGCGACCTAGACGGGTGTAGATAGGGCTTTCGTCCGTCATAAGGTGGGCGGTGCGCTCTACGTTGGTGACGATAAGTGAGCGGACAGATTTAGCGTTTACATTGGCAACGTGGAAGCTGCGAGCCTTACCGTTGCGCTCTACCAGAGCAACTACGGCCTTCTTGGGTGCTGGCTTACGCGTTGCACGGTTTTTAGCTTTGCCGCCGACATAAGTCTCATCGGCCTCGACTACACTGTCAGGTTTTCCACCCATAGGGCCACTAGGGCTGTCCATAGCTTCACGAATGCGATGGCAAAGGAACCATGCGGTTTTGTAGGTGACACCGATCATGCGGCCCATTTGAGCCGCGCTCATGCCCTTTTTGGAAGCGGCCATAAGGTGGATAGCCAGAAGCCACTTGTTTAGCGGCAGATGGCTACGCTCCATGACGGTGCCAGTGCGAACAGTGAACTTGTCGCGGCAGTCATTACAGAGGAACATCCCGGCTTGCGTTTTACCAGCCATCCGAGTGACGTGAACCGAACCACAATGAGGGCATACAGGCTCGCCATTCCAGCGGTTAGCCTCGATGTGCGCTTCCGCTTTTGCAGCGTCGTGAAAAATCGGGTTGGTGATGTTCATGTCCATACCCAATCTTATGCAGCAATACGGCTGCTAAGTAAAGTATATAATTCCCAGAAAATTGCTGAGCCATAAGTTGACGATGCAAACCACCGTGAAATGTCTGGAAGTCATCGGAAGCCCATAATTCCAGGGTTTTCAGAACGCCGAAGTGAAGGGCGCAATAAAACGAATGCTGAAGATAAGCATGAAATCGGTCAACATACGACCAACAACTGTCAACTTAGCGCCGGTGAGATATATCATCCCAGAACATCTTTGCGGCCTGCGTCATTTATCTCGACATGACCAGCCGCTTCTCATCCAACCTTGGATCACGACGCTTCACGAACTTGAAGAGATAGTCTCCATACGCAGCTTGGATGAGGCCAAATCATTTCGAATGCACGGCTTTTGGCACCCGGCATCGTCGCCGCAGATCATGACCAGCCGCTTTTGCAAGTGCATCTTGTATCGTCTTCTCAACGTCGCCAGCGTGGGTGGCGATTGCTCCGTGCATATGTAGATGCGTCTGCGCTCCAGCGACCTTCTCGTGCCCCTCGATGACGAAGAAGTATTCTCGGCCAGTTCCCAGCGCTCTTCCAAGATGTTTGCGCACACGTTCAGAAAGGGCTGTTCTGACTGAACCGTTCGCGATTAATTCGCTTTCAAGCTCCGGGTGCAGATTGATGTTGAATGTTAGCAGATCCCACTCGAAGCACACTATGGTTGCCATGTGGACCTTCATCCATTGAGACAGGTCTTCCCATTGAGGCATTGGTTTCCCATTGTCCTGCTTTCTCATTGGAAAAGGAGAGAGTTCCCATGAAGCCGGTTTATCTGGCTTCCCATAGTATACTGTTAGGGGTTCGATCGGCTCATCGCATTGCTCATGCTGGCGCTCGCCTTCGGCAGCTAAGACCCGCAGTTTTGCGAAGATTTTGCGATCTCGCAACAATCGCCGCGCTTCACGTGAGCGACGCTTTCAGCGTCCGGTATTTCGATTCGGATTGGTTTTCATGAGATGTGAGACAATCGTGTGAGACAACACGACTCACACTAGCCATAAGTCATTGAAAAACAAGGTATGGTGAGCCCTGCTGGGTTCGAACCAGCGACCTACTGATTAAAAGTCAGTTGCTCTACCGACTGAGCTAAGGGCCCCCAAAGGGTCAGCGCAAACCGTCGAGGTTGCGCGGTCGGAGCGCTCACCTAGTCAGGGTCCGGCGCTAGGTCAAGACGCTCATTCGGATACCGCGTATCAGTCTATGCCTAAGGCAGAGCCGGACAAGCCACTTCGCGTTAGCCAGCGTGGACAATTGACCAGTGTTCTGCGATCTCGCGATTGCCAGGAGCCCCTTCGCGCGCCTTGGTAAGCAGAGCGCGTGCTTCGGCGATTGCACCCCCTTTTTGCCAAAGCGCCCAACCCAGTGTGTCCATAATTTCTGGACTGGTCGGTGATTCTGCCAAGGCACGGCGCGCTAGGCGCACAGCAGCGGTATGATCGCCTAACTTGGTTTTCACCGCCGCGGCATTGTTGAGCAGTGCAGGGTTATTCTTGCCAGCGCCATCGAGCAGCGGGGCATAGATTTGATCGGCCTTCGCCCAATCACCAGCGCGGATCGCGCTGCCTGCTTCGCGCATTTGTGCGGCGATAGAAGGTGCCGTACCACGGCTCTCGATCAGAGCGCGAATTCGCCTTGCCTCTGCGCGCCCGGTTTTGTCGGCTAATTGTAAAGCCAGAAGCAAGCCGGAACTGTCCATTTGCGGGTGTTCGATTACGGGCTCAATGGCGATCCAGGCTTTGGAAAATTCGCCCTGTTCAGCCAAGCTGGCTGCCAGAACCTGACGCGCCAAGGGGTCACCCCCAGTCGTCTTCACATAATCGCCGAGCGCCATCGCCGCCATCGCATGTTGATCACGGGCGGCATCAATAAAACCGCGAAGACGCGCGAATTCTGGTTCACTTGAATAGACCGCCGGCGCAAGTTCAATCAGTTCGAAAGCGCGCGAAATATCGCCAGCATCATAGGCCATCTGTGCGGAAAACAGCAGGCCCACAGGATGCGGTGTTCCGGTCTGATTAGCCTTGCTGATCCAGTTGGTCGCCTCTTCTGTATTTCCGCGGTCTCGAGCGATCGCCGCCATCGCTAACATGGCTGTTTGATTTGCCGGGCGGACTTTGAGCACGTGTTCAAAATGTCCTTGAGCCTCGGCAATATCGCGTGATCCCATGCGCAATTGGCCTGCAAACAAATGCGCTTCAGCCACGGCTGGGCGAACCGCAAGAACCGGTTTCAAACGCGCGAATGTTTCATCTGCCTTACCCTGCGCCCAAAGGCGTTCGGCATCGATCGTCACGAGGCGTGGGTCTTGAGGGAATTTCGCGAGCGCTTCGTCGAGCAAGGCAAAGCTCGTATCGGCATCGGCCTTCGTAAGATGAAAACCGATTGCGGCGACATAGGCTGAGGGATTGTCCATGCTGAGGCTATCAATCGTCTCCTGCGCGCCCTGCATATAATTGCCTGCAACTTGTGCTTCAGCGAGTTTTGCGCGGGCCACAGAGTATTGCGCAGCGTTTTGTGGCACGCGCTGCAATTCCGCTATGGCTCTGTCCGGTTGACCCAAAGCCATAGCAATATCGGCGGCTAAAATGCGGATTTCAGGATTATCAGGGTCAGCATCAATTGCCTGCGCAATCAAATCCATCGCTGTGCGCGGCTCACTATTGGCCAACGCTTCTTGAGCGGCGGCGAATGGGTCACTTGGTCTGCTGTCACAGCCTGCAAGGACAGGGCTAAGCATCAACGCCATTGCGGCGCCGGATTTCCAGAAAAATTTGCGCGTTTCCATGGCAGTGCGTTTAGCCGCATATACTTAACGGCCCGTTTGCGTCGCTAAATGCGTCGGATGTTTTTACAACTGCGCGTTAACCCTCGTAGCCGTTAACCATTAGATGCCCCAGAAATTCAGCATTCTGACGCGATTGGCACGGCAATTGCTTTAACATCTTTACCAATTTTAGACGGAAGAATTGGCGGATGAAATTCATTTCGCTTCAAACGACACATATTCGGGGGTTACCAATGAATAAGTTTACCAAACACGCAGCAATCGCACTTGCGGCTAGCAGCATGGTTGTTGCGGCGCCTGCATCCGCATCGATCTTTGAATACACATTCAGCGGCGGCGATGTGCTGACGATCAACACTGATACGAAATCCGGCACATGGACAGGCAGCAATATCGACGCCTCGTTCACGAGCAGCGACTTTGCGAATTTCCAAGGTGGTGCCAACCCATCCTTCATGGCTGTATTGGACTCGATCAGCGGAAATCGAATTATCGGCGGAAAGACTGCGGCCGTTTCGAGCGACCCACGTCACCCGGAAAAACTGATCATCGGTGGCAATCGGTTCAACCTTTGGGCAAACTGGGGTAACCCAATCGTTGGCGGCGATTATATCCGCAAAAACCCAAACTTTGCTGAAGTGCCAGCGCCTGGCATGCTCGGCCTGTTTGGTCTTGCACTCGTAGCGCTCGGCCTTGGCCGCCGCCGCCGAAAGTCGGCCGCAGCTTAAGTCTCAGACTGGTCTTCTGGTATTTAACGAAGCGCCCTGCCGGGAAACCGGTGGGGCCTTTCGTGGCCGGGTTTCGATTGGCGGGACGGAAAACTAGCGTAGCCGGACGGCGAGCTGACGAATGCTCAACCCTGTCACCGGGTCGCGCCATTCCGGCGCAATGCGCATAGCTGGCGCGAGAACAAACTCACGCCTGCGAAATTCGCGGTGGGGGATATTGAGCGGCTGCGAGGAATAGATGCCTCCACTCCACAGAATAATATCAAGATCGAGAACACGGTCGCCCCAACGCCGCCCGGTACGACGACCAAACTCTTGCTCCATCCGTTTTAGACCCGCAAGCAGCGCGGGCGGATCATATTCGCTTTCAATCAAGCATGCCGCGTTGGCAAAGCGCCGCTGCGCAGCGCCGATTGGAGCGTAATCCATAACGGGGGAGCGCGCCGTGACTGTGCCAAGCGCTGCGCATTCTTCCATCGCTGCGTTCACTACAGAGCGTGGGGCACCATAACGGTGATGGCGGCGATTAGAACCGACTGCGACAAGATAGGTACTGCTCAAACCGATCAGATATCTTCTGCGATGCGGCCATACAATTGCGGGCGGCGATCACGGAAAAATCCCATACCTGCACGGTGGGTGGCGGCTTGCTGCATATCGAGTGTCGCGATCAGTACGCCGTCCTCTTGCGCGCCAAAGCTTTCAAGCAAATCGCCCCATTCGTCGGCGATGAAGGAGTGGCCGTAGAAACTCTGGTCGCCTTCGGTCCCAATGCGGTTTGCGGCTACAACCGGCATACAGTTCGACACTGCATGGCCAATCATCGCGCGCCGCCACATGCGACTGGTGTCGAGATCGGCATCATAAGGTTCGGACCCGATAGCGGTGGGGTAAAGCAAGACTTCTGCCCCTTTCAGCGCCATCACACGCGCGCATTCCGGATACCATTGATCCCAGCAAATCCCGACGCCGACACAGACTGTTTTGCCTTCATCAGCAACCACATCCCATACCTTGAAACCGTCATTGCCAGGCCGGAAATAAAATTTTTCTTCATAACCCGGTCCATCGGGAATGTGGCTTTTGCGGTAAGTTCCCATAACCGCGCCATCGGGCCCGATCATGGCCAGCGTGTTGTAATAATGGTGGCCGTCCCGCTCAAAAAAGCTGGTCGGTATCGTGATCTTCAGCCGCGCGGCGAGTTCTTGCATGGCGATGACACTGGGATGCCGCGCCGTGGGGCGGGCGAGCGCGAACAGCGCTTCGTTTTCTTCGCGGCAAAAATATGGCCCCGAAAAGAGCTCCGGTGGCAGCACAAGTTTCGCACCATTCGCGGCGGCCTGTTCCACCAAGGCGGCAACCGCGGCGATATTGGCGTCTTCGTCTTCGCGACCAAGCGCGAGCTGGAGAGCGGCAACAGTAAGTTTCGTCATGAAATGCCAGTTACTTCTCTCGCAGTGCGAAGTCCACTTGCACGCTCACGCTGCTGGTCGTCTGTCCCGGCATGATCGTGGACGATTGGACTGACTCCGTACTGACAACTGATTGCGGCGGGGGCGGTGCGACAGGAGGAGGCGCTCGGTTAAAGGCAGCGGCGTCCATCGCTGTCGCCTGCGCGCCGCCCAAATAACGGCCACCCTGCGACCCGCCAGCATCGCGGATATACAGCACTCGGCTGACTTCCATATCAGCGGCTTCGGCATAAGCATCGGCGCGCTTTTTCGCATTTGCGTAAGCATTGGCATAAGCCGTGTTGGCGGCTGCCTCCGGGTCGGAAATGCGCAATTCAGGTCCGGACACGATATTCGCTCCGACTCCAGTCACAGCGGTCACCGCCTGTCCGGCTAAATCAACGTCACGCACGCGCACCGTCAAAGTGTTGTAAGCCGCGAACTGGCCGCGCCGGTCACCGTAATCAATCCGCTGGACATTGACTGCGCTGGTTTGGACGTCCTCTTCAGCGACTCCCATGGCCAGGAGCGCCGCGACAATTTCTTCAATTTCTTCCTGAGTTTCGGCGGAGGCACCTTCGGCGTTGCGGCCCCAGTTTTGCACACCCGCCTGAAAGCGCGCCTCATCTGGACGCATGTCGGCTTCGCCGGTTGCGCTGACAGACAATAGAGTTTCTGACCGATCCACCCCGCGCGCGTCATCGGTGGAACCGCTACACCCGGCAAGCATGAACACAAGCAGCGAAGCACCTGCGAGCGAATTGATATTCATGAAAAATTCTCCTCCACCGAAACGCAATATCTGCGCCGATGGAGGATCATTTCGGTTTTTCTGTGTGAATGCGGGTTGAATGATATGTTGTTACATTTGAGCCCGCATTTGGTCAGTCTGCTTTGCGGAACAGCAATGTCATGCGGTCGCTTTCACCGATGGCGAGGTATTCGCTGCGCCGGGCATCGTCTTCACCCGTCGTCAGGATAGGAGGCAATGTCCATACGCCGTTTTCCCAATTGGCGGGATCGGCAGGATTTGCGTTGATTTCGCTTTCGGCAGCAAGTTCAAATCCGTTGGCTTCGAAGATCGCGACAACATCTGCTTTGCGCATATAGCCGCGCTGGCGAGCGCCGTAATCGTCATAGCTGGCGCCTTCAGGAGCGCGGTGCTGAACCACACCGACCATGCCGTCATCGGTCAACATGGTGCGGGCAGCCTTCAGCACAGAGTCTGCATTGTTGCCGATATTCAGCCCATGCATCGAACGGAAGATCAGCACGCGGTCAACTGTCCCGGCAACGCCGTCAGGTATTTCATCGGTTTCAAACGCCATCACGTCAGCAGCTTCAACACCCATGGCTTGTGCCATTCCGGTCTTGAAAGCCTCAGTCCAGCCCTTCGAACGCACTTCTTGTGCGCGGCTGCGATAAGTTTGTCCGTCGCTGTCTGCATTGAAGGCCACATATTGGCCAGCAGGCATGAGATACGGCGCCAGAATGCGCGTGTACCAGCCGCCACCCGGGGCAAACTCGGCGACAGTCATGGTGGGCTCGACGCCAAAGAATGCCAGCGTTTCGGCCGGATTGCGATATTGATCGCGGGCGCGATCACCGTCACGGCGATCGTCGGCGAGCACGGTTTCGAGGGCGGGTGCGGCAGCTTCCATATGCGCATCAGCCGCAGCAGGACCTGCAAAAGTGAACAGTGCAGTGCCAGCAGCCAAAGCGGCCATCGGGGCAATTAATCTGAGTTTCATCGGGTCGGTCCTCTGTTTGTGGATAACTGGGCCATGTCCTGACGCAGTGGCAGCGCAATGACAAGTTAAGACCGCAGGGCGCTGGGCTGCACTGGCAATAAACGTCAGCCTTCCTATGTCGTTAATCGAATAAGGAGAATTTTTGCATGGAAAAGGCAATTATCGCAGGCGGGTGCTTTTGGTGCACCGAAGCGGTGTTCCGCGATGTCGTGGGCGTGACTGAGGTTGAAAGCGGTTACATCGGCGGGGTTAAAGCTGACCCGACCTATAAAGAGGTCTGCACCGGCACAACTGGCCACGCAGAAGGGATTCGGGTCACATTCGATCCGGCGGCGATTACTCTGGCAGATATCTATGACGTGTTTCTTGGCACGCATGATCCAACCCAGCTGAACCGCCAAGGCGGCGATGTCGGCACGCAATATCGCAGCGCAATTTTTCCGCTATCGGCGGAGCAGGGCGAGCAAGCAGAGGCTGCGATTGGACGCTGGAACGCGGAAAACGGTAAAATGGCTGTAACTACAATTGAAGGACTTGATGGCGATGAGCAAACAGCCCCGTGGTATCCGGCAGAAGATTACCATCAGGAATATTGGGAAGGCGAAGGCCAGCGAAACCCCTATTGCCAAGCGACAATTCCGCCCAAGATCATGAAGCTGCGCAAAAGCTTTCAAAAATATGTGAAGAGCTAGCGGTCTAGAGGTCTAAAACTGACGCGATGTCAGCTGCAGGAATCCGGATCGTTTCTGAGGTCGAATCGGTGATGAAATAACCGCGCTGTTTTATGGCTAAGCACAGGTCGCCGTCTTCTGTGCGCAGGTCATGGGCAGGCAGTATTTCATCGCTATTGCTGAACGCTAGTCTAGCTTCAGCGATTACAGGGATGAAGAGCAGGTAGTGCGCTTTGCCATTGGCATCGCGCGGCATCGCGGGTTCCGCGTCGTACGAATCCACAGGTGGATCGCCAGCGGTAACCGGTCCGAAAATCATGCGCTCTTCATCACCGAAATAGCCGCAACCGACCTTGAAAGAGTAGATGTTGCCATTTGCACCAGCGACGATGTCAAAGTCAGAAGTGACCTCGATCCGCAAATAAGGTTCCGGCGGGCGTGTGTGACGGATTGCTGAGGGCAATTCGTCGACAATAGATAGTTCAGCGACCTCATACTCGCCCAAAGGGGGGCCGCATGCGGTCAGCAACCCTGCGAGCAGCCCGGTCAAGAAGAGCGCCCGCATGTGCATTAGGGTTTCCGCCACCGCCCCACGAAAAACCCGTCCAGCCCGCCTTGCTCTGCCAGCATGCCGGGATGCGTGCGTAACCAGCCTTCAGGCGTCGGCTCCAAACCATCGGGTAGTTCCTCCGCCGTAATCCGCATGGGTTCCAGGCCAAACGTCTCGTCAATCCAAGCGGCCTGATCTTCACCTTCTTCTGTCTCCAGAGAGCACACCGCGTAAACGAGCACCGTGCCCGGCTGCATCCATTCCACCGCTTGATAGATCAGCGATTGCTGCAATTCGGTCGTCTCTCCGATATGGCGCGGGCCGACGCGGTGCAGCACATCGGGGTGTCGGCGCGCGGTGCCCGTGGCGGTGCAAGGTGCGTCGAGCAAGATGGCGTCGAATTTCTTGGCGGGCATGTAAGTCAGTGCATTGGCCTTGACGATCTCCGCTTCCAATCCGGTCCGCGCAAGATTTTCACGTAGCATCTCAAGCCGTTTTTCACTGATGTCGAGTGCGGTCACTTGCCACCCCGCCGCCGCTAGCGAGAGCGTCTTGCCTCCCGGCGCAGCGCACAGATCTAGCGCGCGTTTGCCCCCATGCTCATTGGCTCCATCACCCAGCAAATGCGGCGGTATCTGCGCTGCAAGATCTTGGACCCACCACGCGCCCTCTTCATATCCGGGCAGGCGTTCAATCGGCGTGCCTCTTGGTAAGCGAATATGTCCCGGCGCGAGGCTCACTCCGCCCATCGACACGCTGCGTTCCTGCGTTTCAGAGTGGCGTTTGAGAGCCAGATCAACCTCTGGTGGATGGATTAGACCAGGCGCGATTGCTTCGGCGCGGCTTTCCCACCGGGTAAGCACGGCATCGGACAGGGTCGGCATATCTGGCAGCGAAACTTCGCGCTTCATCAGTGTAGAAAAAACCCCATGCGCCAGCCTGCGCGGCCCGCCATGGAGCAGTTCCAGTCCGGTTGCGACCACTGCATGAGGAGGTGTCTCCAGCCGCAAGGTCTGCGCCAGCATCAACCGCAGCACGCTGCGCGCTTTGGAATCATCGGGCAGGTTTCGCTTTGTCGCGCTATCGATCAGCGCGTCGAGATCGGTCATCCAGCGCAAAGTCTCCCCCACAATCGCCCGTGCCAAGGCACGGTCAGCGGGGCCATCGACGCCGTTAAGCGCAGATTTTTCCGCCTGATCGAGGGTTTCGCCGCGGCGTAGCACGGCATCGAGCAATTTAAGCGCAGCGCGGCGAGCGGCCAGTCCTGCAATTTTGCTTCCGGATATTTTAGGTTTTGATTGGGTCATAGAGGCAGTGCCCATACCAGCATTGAAACCAAGTGCCAGCACGTGCGTTGATAGAGTGATATGACAAAACAGAAATCTTCCGCCGCCCAGACATTCACCAAGCCCGCGCATTGGACCAACGATCCGGCGCCAAAGCCCAAAGCGGTCGATCCGCTAAAGGACGAACCGCGTGAACTTTCACCCACTCGCTATGGCGATTGGGAAAAAAACGGCATTGCTTGGGATTTTTAAACCCCCCTATCGTGCTGGTGCGAAATTGACGACGAAGAAGCGTGGCCCGGCTCTTACAACACAGGTCACCGTGCGATCATTGCGGTCCGGCTGACCGAACTCGCATTGTCCTTCGGCATCCTCCCACTCGCGCTGCGAACGCAAGCGAATGGCGGAAACTTCGAACCAACTTTGGTCTTCGAAGCCACCACGGAACTCGATCGCTCTCAGTCGCGCCGGAAAGGCGAATGTAATCTCCATTTGCCGCCCGACCTGACGCATCTCAAGCCTGTCGCATTCGACAAAAACGTGACCCTGTTCAATCAGTGGAGCCAGACGGTCAGAGTAGTTGCAACGCCCCTCCACCACGACTGGCTCGGCGACGTCCGCCTGCGCGGCAGCTCCGGAATGGGCCGAAGCGGCGAGGCAAGCGGCCGAGGCAAGACTCACTAGATGACGGTTCATCATCGTAAATTCGCTCAGGGTGCATTACCAGCCGCTTAACGTCAGAGAGAATTGAACTCCACCAGCAAGCCGTCCTTTGGCTGCGGAATTGGCCACGCCTGCCATTCAGGGGCGTAGCCGTCGGCAGCTTCGATCCGATACCTTTGCAGCAGTTGCGCCACCAGAACCTTCACCTGCATATAAGCAAAGTGCAGCCCCAGACACATATGCGCGCCACCGCCAAACGGCACCCACGCATATTTGTGGCGAGCCTTCACCTTGTCCGGCGTGAAACGCATCGGATCGAAAGTGAAGGGGTTCTCCCAATATTCTTCCGAATGGTGCGTCCAATGGATATTGATGCCCACCATCTGTCCCGCCGGGATGCGATAGCCACCATATTCGAAGGATTTAAGCGCACGGCGCGGCATTGATGGCACGGGCGGGATCATCCGCAGTGCCTCTTTAAATGCCATCTCGGTGAGTTCCAGCTTGCCCAAATCGTCATAGTCTAGCGGGCGCGCCTCGCCATTCCCGTCAGGTCCGCCGGTCACTGCCATGATCTCTTCGCGCACCTTTTCCTGCCATTCGGGATTGGTTGCGAGCTGGTAAACAAGCGCAGTTGCAGAGGAAGTGATTGTGTCATGCGCTGCCATCATGAGGAAGTTCATGTGGTCGACCACCTCATCGACCGGCAGCATCTCGCCGTCTTCGCGGGTGGCGGTTGCGAATTGGCTGAACATATCCTGCCCGCCGCCTTGCACGCGGCGCCGCTCGGTTTCCTTGGTGAGATAATCAACCAGATAGGCGCGACCATCCACGCCGCGTTTCATTTTGGTGAAGGGCAGCGGCTTGCGAATTGGAGCCACCGAAGCTTGAACCATGTCGACAAAAGCGGTGTTGATTCGGTCCGCCTCCGGTCCCCACGGAATGCCAAGAAAACTGTCGGCTGCAAGATCAAGCGTCAGCTCTTTAATAGCAGGATAGAACCGCATTGGCCCGTTCCATTTGGCAACTTCGCGGGCGATGCCAGAATTGAGAGCGCCCGAGTAATGCCGCATCGGACCGGGTTTAAAAGCGATCGAAAGCGCGCGCCGATCAATCCGGTGGTGATCGAAATCCAGCAGCATCAATCCGCGCGGGAACAGTTGATCCAGCACGGGCCCCCAACCTTGCTCGCTGGAGAAAATCTTGTCTTTGTTGAAGAGGACGAGCTCATTCGCCTCTGCTCCGATCAGCGCCACGTTCCAACCGCCGAAGGCAAAAGTCTTATAAACCCTGCCATATTGCTCCACCCGCGCTTTCGTGAAAGCATGCGGGTCCGCAAGTTGTTTGAATGTATCGCCCACAACTGGCCAGCCAGCATCACCGGGGATGTGCGCGATATCCGCGTCAGTTGGGATGCCTTCGCTCCAATGATTAAATTGATGTGCTTGGCTATCGTCGGATTGCGGTTTGGCGGCAGTTGCCATTCTAGGATGCTCCGGGGCGCTTAGATTGTGAAGGGTACGTATGCTGAGTGCAACTTACCACAATGTAAATAGGCCGCCAATGATCAGAATATAGGACAAATCCGGCCACTTGGCACGAAGCCGCTAGATCCAGCCCGAAAGCTCGCGGCGAATGATCCCTTCGACCATGGTCACGCCGCTGTCTGAGACATTAAGGCAATCGAGCACTGCATATTCTTCGCCGCCCGCCTCAAGGAATTCGTCACGCCCTTCTAGCGCAAGTTCCTCCAGCGTCTCGACACAGTCTGCTGCGAAGCCAGGCGCCGCAACCACAAGTCGTTTTGTGCCCTTTTCACCTTCTGCGATTAGAGTGTCGTCAGTCGCGGGCTCCAACCATTGCGCCGGGCCAAAGCGCGATTGAAATGTCGTCTCGAACCGCATCCCGTCAAACTCGGGCCGCCCGGTAAGCCGCTCGCGAAGCAGGCGCGCACTTTTATGGCAATGGCAGTGATAGGGATCGCCTTTTTCCAGCGTGCGCATCGGCATGCCGTGAAAACTGAGCAGCATCACCTCTGGCCGAAACGCCAGCGTGCTGACCTGCCGTGTGAGATCATCGGCCAACGCTTCAAGATATAAAGCATCGTCGTGATACGGCGGTAGGAAGCGCAAGGCCGGTTGCCAGCGCATTGCACCCATAACCCGCGCGACTTCATCGAAAACGGTCGCGGTCGTCGCGGCGCAATATTGCGGATACATCGGCGCGATCAGAATACGGTCGCAGCCTTTTTCGGTAAATTCCGTAAGACGCTGTTCGATCGAAGGCGACCCGTAACGCATGGCGTAATCCACAATCACATTTTCGCCAAAACATCCCGCGATGGCCTCTGACTGCTTCGCTGTGATGTCTGCCAACGGCGATCCGCGATCCGTCCAAATTTTCGTATACGCAATCGAGCTTTTCTGCGGGCGCGTGTTCAGAATGATGCCGCGCAGGATCGGCTGCCACGCGATCGGCGGTATCTCGATAACGCGGCGGTCTGACAAAAATTGCTTGAGGTAACGCTTTACCGAAGCCGGATCGGGAGCGTCAGGCGTGCCCAGATTGACGAGCAGCACACCAATGGTCCCGCTCTTTACAGGCGGGTGGTCGTTTGGAAGGCGCTGTTCTTGCCAAGTCATCTGGGCGGGAAACACTCATTCATTATTGTTTGTGTTCAGATACGTCGCCGCCCCAAACAAAGAGGCATCGCCAATATCGCGCGTCAAATCCCACCCGAAAGTAGGGGCAGACGCCGTAACCGCAACCCTGTGGCAGAAAACAGAGCATTTGCAATCGCAGGCGGTGCGATCACTGCGCCCAATTCGCCTGGATCGGCGGGTGCAGCTGAGCTGGGAATAAAATCTACCTCAATTTCCGGGCAGTCTGAAAGCGTTGGTAAACCGAAGTCTGCATAGTCGAACCGGGTCGGCAATCCGCCGCGCATCCGCATAGCGTTACCAAGAGCTATTCCAATTCCGAACAGCAATCCGCCCTCGATTTGTTGCCGGGCGATATCGAGATTGATGATCCGTCCGATATCAACCGCCGCCGACAGCTGAGTGACGCGCACGCCGCCTTCGCCCTGACGCGCGGTTGCCACGCAAGCGATCCTCGCGCCGGTGTCTGGGTCGCCAATGCGATGACAAGCGATGCCTTGCCCACTCTGGGCAACGCCGCCATTCCATTCTGCCATCGACGCCGCGCGCTGAAGACAAGCGGCAAGGCGAATATCCGATCCCAACATCGACATCCGGTAGGACAGCGGCTCGCGTCCTGCGCCCTCAGCAATTTCATCAATAAAGCTTTCGATCGCAAATGCCGCTGCGCCATGCGTATTGCCGCGCACTCGCCCAACGGGATGCCCCGTTTCGACCGGGATATGACGCACGGTCACGCTGGGCAGTTCATAAGGAGGGACCGCGCCTTCACAGGCCAGCGCATCTTTACGTCCAGTTGTTTCCTGTATCGCCGCCCACGGTGTGAGATTGCCAAACAGCCGGCGGCCGAACTCCAGCGCCGAGGGCGGTGTCGCGATCCGCAATCTAAGTGCATCAATTGAACCACTGCCGCCAGAGGCCAATTGTGCGCCCAGCAGCATAAAAGCTGGTGCGCGTGGGCGCGAGCGGATCAATTCCTCACGCCGCTTCCAAGTGAGCTGCACCGGTTTGCCCAGAGATTTCGCAATATGCGCGATCTCAATCGCATGCTCATGTTCCAATCGCGCATCAAAACTTCCGCCTGCGGGCATGGGATACAGTGCCACTTCTTCTGGCCTGAGACCCACGGCTTTGGCAGCCGCAGCGCGCGCTTGTTCAGGCGCTTGGCTGGCGATCCATATTTCCAGGCGCCCATCTGCATAGCGCGCCGCGGCGCTGGCCGTTTCGAGCGGAGCAGCATGCGCAGGCTCAATCTCGTATTGCCGTGCTATATCGACGCGAGTCATCGCCTCTTCGCCAAAGCCAGTTTCCGCGATTATGAAACTGTCCCCGCCGGTCAGCAACGTGTCCATGCGGGCATCGATATCATCGCTATCAACTGGAAATGCTGTGGTAAATTGCGGCTCCATCGCATCCAGCGCTCGCTCTGCGCTCCACCATGTCGTGGCTGCGACCGCGAGCCAGCGCTTGGTTTTTACCGCGCCGACAATCCCTTGGATGTTTGCCGCGCCGGTTTCATTAAATCCTGTAAGCTCACTGCCATTGTTTGGCCCGTGACGAATTGCTGCATAGACCATGCCCGGCAGGCGAACGTCACTGGCAAAGGTGAAGCTGCCATCGACTTTCGAAGGCAGATCGATCCGCGGGAAGTCGGGTAGGTTCGCGACATTCTCGCCAGCGGCGGCAGGCAGGGGAGCTGCGCTGGGCGCTTCGGGACGGATCGGCGCGGGATCGGGTGCTGAGCGCTCAGCGGCTCCCGTGGCCAACTCCCCAAAAGTCGCGCTGTTATCACCCCAACTGACGATTCCGCCTTCGATTTCGCATTCCTCCCACGATGTTCCCCAACGCGACGCGGCTTCTTGTGCGAGCATCGCTCGTGCAGCGGCGGCCGCTTCTCGGCACGGTGCCTCATAAGCGGCGATTGATGTGCCATCGGCGGTCGCGTTGAAACGCTGTGTGCGGGAAAATTGCCGCGCCTGCATATCGTCGGTCGTGTCGGACAGACCAGGGGCGAATGGCTCCCACAATTCCGCCCACTTTTTTGCAAGAACAACATTAGGGTAAGCAGCCGCGATCGGGGCCGGTTCCACCGCGATTTGCCGCCAGTCAGCGCCCAATTCCTGCGCTACGATCTGCGGCAGCAAAGTGGTGATACCCTGTCCCATCTCCAACTGCGGTACTGCCACAGTGACGACGCCGTCCTCTGCAATCGTGATCCAAGCGCCAAACGCCTGTTCCCCGCGCGCAGGCTCCAGTGGATTAGGATAGGAGCGCGGCACGAACCACCACGCAACCAGCAGTCCGCCGCCGAGCGCTGCGCCCGTTACCAATCCGCGCCTAGTTATATCCATTGTGCGTTCCGCATGAAGTTATACGGCTCCGCTTTTCATCCAGCGGTCAAGCTTCTTCGCAATCGCCAAGAACGGCTCTGCGCCTTCTCCATCGCCCGCAGCAGGAGGCTGTCCTGAATCGCCGCTCTTGCGCGTTTCCATGGTCAGCGGCACGCGACCAAGAAAGGGAATATCCAGCGCTGACGCGAATTTCTCCACACCCCCTGCGCCAAACGGATCGCTCATTTCGCCACAATGAGGGCAGGCATAACCGGACATGTTTTCAACAAGTCCAATGATCGGCACATCGCCATCTTCGAACAATTGACCCGCGCGCGCCGCATCAAGCAAGGCCAGATCCTGCGGCGTTGAAACCAACACTGCGCCATCTGGTTTGCTGTCGGCCATCATTGAAATTTGCACATCTCCCGTGCCCGGCGGCAGGTCGATCAGCAGCAATTCGGTATCATCCCATACTGCATCCACCAGCTGAGCCAGAGCCTTTCCCGCCATCGGTCCGCGCCATGCCAGCGCTTTGCCCGGAGCAACAATGTGCCCCATCGAAAGCACTTTGACGCCATGCGGGCTGTCAATTGGAACGAGCTTATCGCCTTCGCTCATCGGTTTGGCGCGGTCCGTGGCGAGCAGACGCGGTTGTGATGGGCCGTAAATATCGCCGTCAATCACGCCGACCTTGTGCCCCATCCGCGCCAAAGCGACCGCTAGATTGGTTGTCAGCGTCGACTTGCCCACACCGCCTTTGCCCGAACCCACCGCAATTATCATGCGGCGGCGGCGATCCGCGATCAAAGCAACGCGGACTTCATCCACTTCCGCCAATTCTGAAATCGAATTTTCAATCAGCTTTTCCAGCTCTTCGCGCGCTTTCGCCCCTAAGTCGCCAGCCTCGGCAACGACCACTGCACGCCGATCCGCGATGCGTCCGGAACGGACACGGCCTTGGATTTCCACTGGTAATTGAGCGCGAATTAGGGCCTCTGCATCAGAGGCATTTAGGCCTGAATTGTCATTGTTGATCATAATGAAAGGCCTCTACCATCAAATTCACTACGCCAACCCCTGTTTTTCCTCAAATTGCGTTCCTATAAGAGAAACATGCAATTGTTCGATGGTTTCAAAAAGAATCTCGCTCTGGCTATGGCTGGTAAGAAAAATCCTTGGGGTGGTTCCGGCAACGGCGGCTCTGAAAGCGGAGGCGGCGCCGGAGACGACGGCGATTCTGCGCCGGGCGGGGGCTCATCAGGAAATGATGGCGGACCGCGCAATCCGTGGCTGCCCGGTGGCGGCGGCAGTGGGGGCGGAAAGCGCCGTTCTGCTAGCATAGAAGATATTTTCAAAAACAGAGGCCCCGAGGGGCCGCGGCGCGCAGGCGGCGGTGGTGGAGGCGGTTTTCGCTTTCCCGAACGACCCGGCGGCGGAAGCTGGGCACCGATCCTGGTGGTCTTGGGCGTTATTCTGTGGTGGCTCGCCACCGGTTTGCATCTGGTCGACGCGCGAGAGAACGCGGTTGTCAAAACTCTGGGCAATTACAGCCGAACGCTAACACCTGGATTGCACCCGACGCTGCCATTCCCGTTTGAAACCGTCGATATCGAAGATGTCGAAGGTGTTCGCGCGGTCAACATTCCCGATGGTTCACAGCAAAAGCTGATTCTGACCGGGGACCAGAACCTCGTCGATCTCAGTTACATCGTTCGCTGGCGGATCAAGAATTTGGAAGATTTCAAATTTCAGCTCGCTGAACCAGAAGAAACGGTCAATGAAGTTGCCGAAGCCGCAATGCGCGCTTCTGTTGCGGAAAAAACGCTGGACGACACATTCTCTGGCCAGGGCCGTTCTGAAATCCAGCAATCGGTCCGCGAACGGATGCAGGAATCGCTCGATGCATATCGCTCGGGAATTCAAGTGGTCGGTGTAGAAATTGCCAAGGCTGACCCTCCGGGCGAAGTCAACGAAGCGTTCCGCGACGTATCTGTTGCTGAACAAAACGCGGACCGCGCGCGCAATCAGGCACAAGGTTACGCACAGCAGACCATCACCGAGGCCGAGGGTGAGGCCGAAGCGTTCGACAAGGTCTATCAGCAATATCGTCTTGCGCCGGGTGTGACCCGTCAACGGCTTTACTACGAAACAATGGAGCGTGTTTTGGCAGTGACCGACAAAACAATTGTCGAAGCAGATGGCGTAACGCCTTATCTGCCGCTGCCTGAAATACGGCGCCGGGCCACCGCGAATCAGCCGCAAATCACGGTTGACGCAACTGCCCAACCATCCACATCAACGGGAGGCCAGTAACCATGGAAACTCTCTGGAACAATTACCGCTGGGCCGTCATCGCAGTGGGCGTGGTTTTTATCACCTTGATGATGAGCGCTTATGTCGTGAGCGAAGAAGAGCAGGCGGTCGTGATCCGCACGGGTGAACCGGTCAGGATCGTGAACCGCCCGGGCAGCGATTATCCTGCTGGATTGTATTTCCGTATTCCGCTGATTGAATCGGTACGCAAAGTTGAAAAGCGTGTCCTCGATCTGGAAATGACGCAGGAAGAAGTGCTATCGAATGACCAGCAACGCTTGCTCGTTGACGCCTATGCCCGGTTCCGGATCGTCAATCCCAAGCAAATGATTGAACGCGCCGGTACAACCGACGGCGTTCGTGTCGCTCTAGAGCCGATTTTGAACTCCGCTCTGCGTCAGGAACTCGGCCGGAGGACATTTGCCTCCATGCTGACCGCTGAACGCGGCACGGCTTTGGCGAATGTGCAAGCCAACCTCGATCGCGAAGCGCGCCAATATGGTGCAGAGGTGATTGACGTGCAGATAAAACGCACTGATTTGCCCTCTGGCGCTCCGTTGCAATCAGCATTCCAGCGAATGGAATCGGATCGTGCCCGTGAGGCGCGTACCATCCGCGCTACCGGTACGCGCGATGCACGCATCATCCGCGCAGAGGCCGACGCCGAAGCCGCCCGGATCTATGCTGAAAGTTTCAGCCAAGATGGTGATTTCTATGACTTTTACCGTGCGATGCAAAGTTACGAACAAAGCTTTGCTCGCGGTGAAGGACGCGGGGAAAGTTCGATCATCATGTCGCAGGACAATGAGTATCTGCGCCAATTCCGTGGTCAGCGATAAAGTAACTTATTGGGTCAATCTGACGAACGACAGACATAGCCCTACCGATTACAAACGTGTTCAATCGCCGTTAAGTGCGTCCTAGCGCAATATGGCGACGTTACTGAGATGCAAACTGACCGCTCACAATGGGCGTTCAAGATGAGAAGGAATGAGAGGACGTGAGCAACGTGCGGTATGTTTATGGACTGACGAGCGCGCTTTTAGTCGGCGGTGCAGCGATATCGTTGATGACCGGCTATCCAGCGGGAGCCCAAGTGGCGCAGAACGAAGATTCAGTAATGAACCGGGTGGTGCCGATAGAAGGCGCGCCTGCAAGTTTCGCTGATCTGACCGAGCAATTGCAACCAGCGGTGGTGAATATCGCCACACGTCAATCAATCCAAGTCGACCGCAATCCATTCGCAGGAACACCGTTCGCAGAATTGTTCAACCGTCGGCGCGGCGGCGAAAATGCGCCTCAGACGCGTGAAGCGCAGTCACTTGGCTCTGGCTTTATTATCAGCGCTGACGGCTATGTCGTGACGAATAATCACGTGGTGTCCCCCGATAATCGTGCGACGCTAAAAGAAATTACGATCACCATGCCCGATGGTACGGAGTATCAGGCCGAACTGGTAGGGGCCGATGCGGCGTCCGATCTCGCGGTTCTGAAAATCCAGTCGGACAATACTTTTCCATTCGTGAATTTCGGCGATTCGGCGCAAACTCGCGTTGGTGAATGGGTCGTGGCTATTGGTAATCCGTTTGGCCTAGGTGGTACCGTTACCTCAGGGATTGTTTCGGCAGTTTATCGCAACACCGGGCAGGGCGGTGCTTACGACCGGTTCATCCAGACCGACGCCAGCATCAACCGCGGCAATTCGGGCGGTCCTCTGTTCGACATGCGCGGGAACGTGATCGGCATCAACAATGCGATCTTTTCGCCATCAGGCGGCAGCGTTGGTATCGGTTTTGCTATTCCAGCTGAAATTGCCGCGCCAATTGTCGAGCAATTGCGTGAAGGTCGTGAAATTGAGCGCGGTTTCCTTGGCGTCAGTCTTGAGCCAATGAACGATGACCTCGCCGCCTCATTGGGCGTTGCGCGGAATCGCGGCGAATTGGTGCAGTCTGTTCAGGATGGCAGTGCTGCGGCGAATGCGGGTCTGCGTGCCGGCGACGTGATTGTCCGAGTGAATGGCCAAGATGTCTCTTCCGAACAGACCGTATCTTTCCTGGTCGCAAATATCGCGCCCGGAGAAAGCGTCGGCATTGACGCAATCCGAAGCGGCAATCCCGTTTCGTTGAGCGCAGTTTTGGGCAAGCGCCCAAGCGAAGCGGAATTGGCGCAGCAGCAACAAACCTTTGATCCCGACTCTGAAGAGCCAATGGCGCCGGAGCAATCCGATGAATTGATCGCTGAAAAGCTGGGTCTACAGGTGCTGGAGATGACCCCGCAAATCGCGCGGAGCCTTGGCGTCAGTGCTGACACGACTGGCTTGGTTATCGGCGCGGTCGATCCGAATTCAGATGCGGGGCGCAAAGGACTGCGCCGGGGCGATATAATCCTGTCGGCCAATTATCAGGCCGTGAGCACAATCGAAGGTTTGCGCGAGCAGATCAATGCTGCCGAAAGCGACAACCGTGAGGCCGTGCTTATACGTTTTCAACGCCGCGGTGCTCCTGCACGCTTTGTTCCATTGCGCTTGCGGTGATTTAACGATCAAGCCATTTGGATGAGTATCAAAAAGCCCCCCGGAGCATAGCGCACCGGGGGGCTTTTCTTTGTCTCCAATTCAAGCGCCGCCTGTCTAGTTTTCAAGCAGCTCGCTGTTGTTTGTTCGGCTGTTTGGCACTGCGCCGCCTTGTTGCCGCGGTGGGGCGGTAGCTGGCGGAACAGGTGGCCGCGTATTGGGGGCAGGGGGCACACGCTGATTCTCGCGGCGTGGTCCCTCTCGCGGCTCAATGCTTTGCCCTGTCGCTCGCTCAAGGAAGTCTTGGCTCGCAGCCGGCGGTGGCTCTGGCGTGGGAACCAGGCCGCCGGGACCCTCGCCTTCTCCATCAAAGCCCCTCACGCCATTATCACGGCGCCCCGGCTCGATCAGATTGCCCTGTTCGTCGATGAAGTAATAGTCATCAGGATCGCCAAACATAGCCTCGTCGTCAGGCTCCAATCGCCATTCTGGCAGGTTCAGCTCGGTGTTAAACTCCTCGATCGGACGGTCCTTCACCGCATATCGCATATAGGCGGCAAAGGCCTGCGCCGGGGCACGGCCACCCTGTAATCCGGGAACAGCACGCGCATCATCGCGGCCCATCCACACACCTGTGGTGATCCCACTGGAAAAGCCAATAAACCACCCGTCCTTATTGGAGCTTGTTGTGCCGGTCTTGCCAGCGACTGGCCTGCCGATCTGCGCTGCGCGTCCCGTGCCCGTTTGCACCGCCGCTTGAAGTAAATCGGTCATACCGGCGGCGACGTAGTCAGGCACCAACTGGCTCTCTCGCGGTTTTTCGCGCTCATAAATTGTTTCGCCGTCGGCTGTTGTGACTTTGAGAATGCCGTAAGGCTCAACCGCCATCCCACCGGCCGAAATCGAAGCAAAAGCGCGCGTCATTTCAATCACACGCACTTCGCTGGATCCAAGAACCATCGAAGGGAAGGTGGAGATGGGGCTGCTCACGCCAAATCTCCGCGCCATCGAGGCCACAGTGCCAAAGCCAACCTCATCTCCCAATGTTGCCGCGACGGTGTTGATTGAATAAGCGAATGCTCCGCGCAGAGTCGTGTCACCGACATTGCGCCCATTGGAATTGCGCGGGCTCCACCCATCAATCGTCACCGGCACATCTTTGACTGTATCGGTGGGCGTGTAACCCGCCTCCAATGCGGCGAGGTAGACGAACAATTTCCATGAAGAACCGGGCTGGCGCATCGCATTGGTCGCGCGGTTGAAATTGCTTTCTACGTAATCGTTGCCGCCCACCAATGCGAGAATTGCCCCGTCACGGTCGAGACTAACCAGCGCGCCCTGCGTATCAGCAGGCGTGTTCGAATCAATCGCTGCTGTCGCGGCGCGTTGCATGCCAATATCGAGCGTCGTCCACACTTCGAGCGGCGCATTGGTTTCGGGCAGCAAGATATCGAGTTGAGGAAGCACCCAATCGGTGAAATAGCGAACGGAATTTTGCCCCGACTGCTGTTTCAATTCCACTGTATCAACATCGACATTTGCCTGCGCAGCGGTGATATAATTCTGTTCTCGCATCAATCGCAGCACAACGCGCGCACGGTTTACGGCGGCCTGAACATCGGCAGTCGGTGAATACCGGCTAGGGGCCTTCACAAGGCCTGCAATGATGGAGGCTTCTGCGACACTGAGTTCGGTGCCGGGATGGCTGAAGAATTTTCGGCTGGCGCTATCAACGCCGTAAGCTCCGCCGCCAAAATAGACCTTGTTGAGATAAAGTTCGAGCAGCTGTTCTTTGGTAAACCGCCATTCGAGTGCCATTGCGAGCACCGCCTCGCGCGCCTTGCGATCAATTGTGCGGTTAGATGACAGGAACAGGTTGCGGGCGAGCTGCTGAGAGATCGTCGATGTGCCGCCTACGCGGGATCGTGATCCGGTTATGCCTTCGACTATCGCGCCGCCTGTGCGCCAGAAGTCCACCCCGAAATGCGATTGGAAACGCCGGTCCTCGACCGCGATCATCGCATTGCGCATGTTTATCGGTATTTCGTCATGATCGAGCCATTCTCCAAAGCTGGGGCCAATCTCAACGATCTCGCTGCCATCGCGTGCGCGGACCAGAATGGTCTGGCCGGTCTGATTGGCTTTAAGCTGCTGAAAACTTGGAATGGATTGCGCGGCAAACCCGACGGCAAAAGCGAGGAAAATCGCACCCAAAATTGCGGCCATGCCGCCCCATAAAAATATCCGCTTTGTCCATTTCCAAACAAGCGAGGGTTGCTTGGGCTCATCGCCAGAAGTTCCACCGGATGTGCCTCCGTTGCGGGACAGGCGCTTTTTACCGCCACCAGATCCAGAACTGGACTTGGCACGATCGCTGGCCGCACGGCGAGAGCCGCGTTTGCCTCTATTTTGGAGAGAGTCACCCCGCTTCGACATGGAAATTCATTATATGATCGCGCCTGAAATGACAGAGTGTCTGCGATGTATAGACCACTTGTAACCGGGCGTGAACACAGCGGAGCATGTCATCCCCCAACACTTAACCGGCTCCAGGCGCTGGGATACCTAATCTTCTGGCGCAAAATCGAGTGACGCGGAGTTGATGCAGTAGCGCAGCCCCCCGTCTTCGGGTGGCCCATCAGGAAACACGTGACCAAGATGCCCCCCGCACGCGGAACACAAGACTTCAGTGCGGACCATGCCAAAGGACACATCCCGGCGTTCTTCCACGGTCTCGCTATCAGCGGGTTTGGTAAAGGCTGGCCATCCGCAACCGCTGTTGTATTTCGCATTGCTGGCAAACAGCACAGTGCCGCATCCCGCGCAGGTGTATTCGCCTTCATCATAATGCTTGTCATATTGCCCGGTGAAGGCGCGTTCTGTGCCTGCTTCGCGTAACACATGATATTGCTCTGGCGTGAGCTTGGCGCGCCATTCAGCGTCGGAGGTTGTCTTGGGATCATCTGTCATTGAGTGCCTCATTTCTTGCCGCCAATATCGGGTTGATTAACGCCGCCTGCAAGTTGCTCATAGTGATACTAATACGCGCTGAGCGCTCTACCCTTAGACCAATCAGCCATCGACCAGAGCATAATGCGCAGGAGGTTTGATCACATCCATTCGTTCGGACAAAAGCGGGCGGAAGCTTGGGCGGCTCTTGAACACTGCATACCAGCCGCGCGTTTGTTCATGCCCCTTCCAATCTATCCCACCAAGATAATCGGCGACGCTGATCTGAGCTGCGGCGGACAGATCGGCCATGCTCATCGTCGATCCGGCAAGCCACGGTCGATTGTCGATCAGCCAATCCATGTAGTCCAGATGCCCGTGCGCCATCTTCATCGCTTCTCGCAAGGCGCGGCTGTCGGGCGGTTGGCGTAGAACCAGGCGTTTCTTCATCCGCTCCATCAGCAGCGGCGCGGTGACGTCATTGTAGAAATTTTCATCAAACAACGCGGTCAGACGGCGGATTTCGGCGCGGCCTGCCGCGGTGCCGTTGATCATCGGTGATCGGTCGACGGTTTCTTCAAGATATTCACCAATCGCGCGGCTATCGGCGAGGGTAATACCTTTCTCTTCATTCACAAGCACCGGCGTGCTGCCCGCGGCGTTGAGATTTAGAAATGCATCAGACGCAGCCCAGGGATCTTCGCGCACCAATTCATAGGCAACGTTCTTTTCGCCCATAAGCAGGCGGATTTTGCGCGAAAAGGGGCACAGAGGGAATTGATAGAGTTGCCACATTATGCCGGGTCTCTTGCCCGAAAACGCCGGGGGTTTCCAGCGCCGTTAAGGGCAAGTAAGATTATAGGCCAGCAGACTGCTTCATCAACAGGCAGGCGGGCATCATTGCTTCCACCCGGTCGGAACCTTCGTCGCTGTCGAGCATGGCCACTTCGCGCACGATAAGTCGCTCCACAGCGACTCGGTCAAGTTCGCGGGTGTCCATCAAATTGGCCATCGCGCGCACAAAAAACTCACGTCCGCCTCCCGTCGCCATGTCGGGATAGTTCGCCCCGCGAGGACCGCCTTCCCTTTGCCAGCGTCCGACGACGGCAAAAGCAACGCCGCATCGTGCAGTGGCGGCTTCTTCGATGGGTAGCTGATCAAACGATGTCAGCGATACGGGGGGCTCGGATGCGAGCGGAGACGTGTCGCCAGATATCGGAGCTTGAGCGGCTTGGAGAGCGAGCGGCGCGATAATCGCGGCCATGAAATGCGAGATCATGCCCCCTTCTACAGGTTGCTGCATGAACCTTTGGCTACGACCTGGAAGGCATAGAGCGACAAAACAGGTTGTCGCAGGCCGCACCCGCCCCTAACTCACATTTGGAAACTCAAGAGAGGAAGAGACAAATGCTCAACCATGTGATGATCGGTTCGAATGATATTGAACGTTCCAAGACCTTCTATTCCGCAGTGCTCGGCGTGCTGGGTGCAGGCGAACCCTTCGTCAATGTGAATGATACAGGGCACACACGTCTATTTTACAGCCACGATGGCAGCACGTTTTCAATTAGCGAGCCGATTAACGGCGAGCCGGCCAACTGCGCCAATGGTTTCACGATTGGCTTCAAATGCGATTCGCTGGAGCAGGTGACGAAGCTGCATGACGTCGCGGTCGCCAATGGCGGCACCAGCGTTGAAGACCCTCCCGGTCCACGCGAAGGGTCAATGGGCACGATGAACCTGTGCTATTTCCTCGATCCCGATGGCCACAAAATGTGTGGAATCCACCGCGAGGGTTAATTTGAGCCGGGGCCTTAACGGCTCAGCTCAAACACCGCGAATTCGGCGCGCCAATTTGCCCCAATGGGTGAAATGGCGCGCTCATTGGCAAAGAACCAAGAGCGCTCAATTTGGGCGCTCTTGGCTTTTGCAAGATCACGAAAATCGTGAGTTGTCACGTGGTGGATATTGTCGGTCGCATACCAGCTAACCGGCAGGGCACGCGTCACCGGCATCCGTCCACCAAGCATCAGCGCGGTGCGGGTGCGCCAATGGGCGAAGTTGGGAAAGCTTACAAAAGCGCGGGTCCCGACCCGCAACAGTTCATCAAGCATCAGGTCCGGGCGCGTAGCGGTTTGCAGCGTTTGGCTAAGAATCGCGTAATCGAATGCCTTGTCCGGGTAATTGGCGAGGTCGCAATTGGCGTCTCCCTGCACCACGGAAAGCCCGCGTGAAACGCAGCGCTCGACGAGCGCACCATTGAGCTCAAGCCCGCGCGCATCGCAGCCTTTTTCCGCTTCAAGAACACCCATCAAATCGCCGTCACCGCAACCAATATCGAGCACTCGCGCGCCTGGCGTTACATGTGCGGCGATGGCGGCGAGGTCGGGGCGCAAATCGACGAGCATCTTCATTCGACGAACCCTCGGATCACACGGTCAAGCTGATCGTGTGGGAGCAAGAAGCTGTCATGCCCATTGGGCGCGCTCAGTTCGACAAAGCTGACCTTGGCCCCGGCCGCGTTGAGCGCATGGACGATATGGCGGCTCTCTGCCGTTGGGTAGAGCCAATCGGTATCGAAGCTGACTAGGCAGAACCGCGCCGAAGTGCCTGCAAAAGCATTGGCGAGCTTCCCATCATGCTCCTCAGCGATATCGAAATAATCCATTGCCCGCGTGATGTAGAGGTAGGAGTTTGCATCGAACCGCTGCGTAAAGCCGCTGCCCTGATAGCGCAGGTAGCTTTCAACTTGAAAATCAGCGTCAAAACCAAAGCTCTTCGACGCACGATCTTGCAAACGCCGCCCAAACTTCGCGGTCAGCCCCTCTTCCGAAAGATACGTGATATGCGCAGCCATTCGCGCCACAGCGAGGCCATTATCGGGTGAGGCACCGCTCGCATAATATTCGCCATCCGCCCACGCTGGGTCCGCCATAATTGCTTGGCGGCCAACTTCGTGAAAAGCGATATTCTGCGCCGAATGCCTAGCGGTCGAAGCGATTACCAAGACCCTCGCGGCGCGCTCTGGCCAATTGGCAGCAAGGCTCAGGGCCTGCATACCGCCCATCGATCCGCCTACGACCGTGTGCAATTGTTCAATCCCGAGGCCATCGAGCAAAGCGACCAACCCGCGAACCATATCTCGAACGGTGATAACGGGAAAACGCATGCCATAGGGCGAGCCGTCAGCGGACTCTGGGTCAGGGCTCGCCGGTCCGGTTGATCCCATGCAGCTGCCAATGACGTTGGCGCAGATGACGTGCAGCCGGTCTGTATCGATCGGTTTGCCGGGGCCGACCATCCGTTCCCACCAGCCGGCTTTGCCGGTGATTGGGTGATCGCTCGCCACATATTGGTCCCCGGTAAGCGCGTGACAGATTAGCACTGCGTTGGACTTGTCAGGGGCTAGTTCGCCATAAGTCTCATAGGCAATCTGCGCAGCGGAAAGCGTCTGCCCGCTATCCAGCGGCAGCGCTTCGGGAATGGTGTAGACCGTTGAGGCAAATGCGGCGTTCATTAGCCGCGCGACTTGGGCGAGGGCGCGCGGGCTGTCAATTCCGCTGTTTTTACGCGGGCAAAGTCGTTATCGCGCTTCCCTCTATGATTATCAGACCATCACCCAAGCCATGGATCGCCGAAATCCATGCCTATGTTCCCGGCAAATCGACCACCTCCGATGGCCGCCCGCTGGTAAAACTGTCCGCCAATGAAAACCCGCTTGGCACCAGCCCGGCGGCGGTCGAGGCACTGCAGGCGCCGCGGCTGGACGCCGCAAGCTATCCCGACCCTGACGCGAGAAAGCTGCGTGAGAAAATCGCTGCGGTTCATGGCCTTGACCCTGAAAGGATCGTTTGTGGCACCGGTTCTGGGGAATTGTTGCACTGCGCGGTTCAGGCTTTAGCTGGCGTTGGGGATGAGGTGGTTTTTTCGCGCTATTCGTTCTCGCTCTATCCGCTTTTGGCTCATAAGGTCGGAGCGACGCCGGTCTTTGCACAGGACGATAATCTTGCTGCATCGGTTGATGGCTTGCTGGGGGCGGTGACAGACCGGACCAAAGTCGTGCTTCTCGACAACCCCAATAATCCGGTCGGCACGTTTCTTGGCGCTAATGAGGTTGCACGGCTTCACGCAGGTCTGTCCCCAGACGTGTTGCTAGTGATCGACCAAGCTTACGCAGAATACCTTGATGACGGCGTTGATGACGGCGGATTTGCGCTGGCGGTTGCACATGAAAATGTGCTGGTCAGCCGAACTCTTTCTAAAGCTTACGGTCTGGCCGCTGAAAGGATCGGCTGGGCCACAGGCTCAGCGCATCTGATCGATTTAATCAACCGGCTGCGTGGTCCTTTCAATGTGACGGGAAGCGGTCAGACGGCCGCGCTCGCCGCGCTGGACGATCAACAATTCGTGCAGGACAGCCGCGATCACAATTCTGCCGAGCGTGCGACATTTGTCGCAGCCATCGAGGGTCTGGGCAATCACGGCCTATCCGTACTGCCGAGCGAGGCGAACTTCGTGCTCGTGCTGTTCGATGGGGAAGTGACGGCAGACGCAGCGCTTTCGGCGCTAGCGGAGGCAGGGTATGCGGTGCGCCATCTGCCGTCGCAGGGCCTGCCGCAAGCTCTTCGGATCACCATCGGAAAATCCAGCGATATGGCCCGCGTGATCGCAGCTTTGCGTGACCTATGCGGGGAACCTGCATGAACATTGAAAGCGTTGCGATTATCGGCCTCGGCTTGCTCGGCGGATCGGTAGGGCTGGCAGTCCAGGCACATGCTCCCGGTCTCGCCACCATGGGTTACGACTGCGACCCAGTTGTGCGAGAAAAGGCGCGCGAACGCGGTTTAGTCGGCACAGTATGCGACACGGCAGCAGAAGCTGTGAGCAATGCAGATTTGGTGATCCTATGCGTGCCGGTCGGCTCCATGGAAGACGCCGCCGCACAGTTTGCCGATCACATTCGCAAAGATGCGATTATTTCGGACGTTGGTTCCTCCAAACAGAGCGTCGCAGACGCCCTTGCTCGCGCCTTGCCGGGTCATACGATCATTCCTGCCCATCCTGTTGCTGGCACCGAACAGAGCGGACCCGAAGCAGGCTTTGCCTCGCTCTTCATCAATCGGTGGTGCATCCTGACTCCGGCCAAAGACGCTGATCAGGCAGGGGTCGAGGCGCTCAGCGCCTTTTGGACAAAACTGGGCGCAAATGTTGAGTTGATGGACGCCGAACATCACGATCTGGTTCTCGCGGTCACAAGCCATATCCCACATCTCATCGCTTTTACGATCGTAGGCACAGCCAGCGATTTAGAGGATGTCACTAGGTCCGAGGTCATCAAATATTCGGCTGGCGGTTTCCGCGATTTCACCCGTATCGCTGCGTCCGACCCAGTCATGTGGCGCGATGTGTTCCTGAACAACAAGGGCGCAGTGCTTGAGATGTTGGGGCGCTTCTCCGAAGATCTCACCGCACTGCAGCGCGCCATCCGATCTGGCGATGGTGAAACTTTGCACAACCTGTTCAGCCGCACCCGCGCAATCAGGCGGCAGGTTATCGAAGAAGGGCAAGATGACGAACGCCCTGACTTTGGACGCAAAGATCACTAGGCGCGCGGGCTAAGCGCTCGCGGGACGAGTGCCAGTGGGAATGCTCTCACTCGTGTTCAGTACATTGATGGCGCGGTGTACCCGGCGCTCCATATCGGCGCGGGGAAGCCCGGCGGGGATTGTTTCACCCACTCGGTAAGTGATCGTCCCGGACCGTTTGATGATCCCATGATAGAGCGGGCCACTGTCCACTGCGATCGGCACCACAGGCAGACGCAGCAGCTTATAAATGCCGGCAAAACCCGATTGCAGCGGCGGCTCCTTTCCATGTGCGACGCGGGTGCCTTCAGGGAAAATCACCAGCGGCCGACCTTCATCCACCCGTGTCCGCGCGGTTGAGATCATTTGGCGAAGCGCCCCAGCGCCTTTGTCCCGGGCAACCGGGATCAGGCCGTAAACTCGCGCTGACATTCCCCAGCCGGGGATCAGGAACAGCTCTCGTTTGGCAAAGACGGTGGGAAACTGAAACAGGCGCGGCATGTCGATAGCTTCAAAAAAGCTTTCATGTTTGACCGCGATCAGAACCGGCTTGTCCGGGATTGCGCCTTCCTGAACGATGGTGATGCCCAAGATATGACGGACGCACCACATGTGCCAATCGCCCCATAGGGCAACAACTTTCTTCAATTGCTCACGTCCAAAAGGGATCGCGAGCACTGATGCGACCACCAGCACCGCGCTAAAACCGTAAAACACGGGATAGAAAAGAAGGCTGCGCAAAAACGCCACAATCACCTCAATACCCAAACAGGCCCGCTACCCAACTGGCGAGTAGCTTATGATATTCAAGAAATAGGCTCGCGACACTAGGTTCTGAGGGAACCGCGTCGCGGATAACCTTCACCGATGAGGGCAGCGTTCGGTCCAATTCACCCGCTGCACGGCGCATATGCCAATCTGTGGTGACCAGACGCAAAGAGCGAACCCCATTTTGCTCCACCCAATCCGCAGTTTCCACTGCGTTTCCGCGCGTGTCGACCGCGACAAAGCCAAGCGTGACGCAGCAATTCATCCGAGACTGGTCGACTTCAAACTGAGCTTCGAATTCTTCTTTAGTCACTTCAGGATCGACGCCAGTCACCAGCATTTTCTGCGCCAACCCTTCGTCGAGCACCGACAGACCCTGTGCAATTCTGCCTGCCCCGCCGGTTGGCACAATTACGGCATCGGTTGAAACAGACTGCGCTGGCTGAGGCAAGGCAACCGTGAACCACAGAAACCCGAGCGCCCAGATCAGAACACTGCCAGAAAGGATGTAACGAAACACAAACATTAGCTTACAACATCGACCTTAGCGCAAAACCTATAGTTATGCGCCCCGTTATGAGCGCAAGCAGAACACCGCCTACGGGAATAAGGGCGATGATCAGCCAATCGCCCCATCCCAAACCGCCTCCACCGATCATTCCGCTGTCGAGCGCCGCGAATTGCCTGCCTAACAGCCACACCGCGCCAAGGCCCAGTAATAAACCCACGATAGCCCCGAATGCCGCGTCGCGTAGCACTGAACGCTGAAAAATGCGCGTCACTTGCGCGTCGGTTCCGCCAAGCAGATGGATAATCTCAACCGTATCCTCGTGATTGGAAAAGGCGCTGCGTGCTGCAAGCCAAACGGCGGCCGCCGTCGCAAATGCGACAAGCGCAATCAAGGCCAGCGCAAGATATTGCAGCGCGGCGAGGGCGTCATAGACAGGACGAAGCCATTCGGATTGCGCATCCACCCGCGCGCTTGATGCAAATTCGCTAAGCGCTTCGTCCAGAGCACTTTGCAATTGCGCAACCTCCCCGGCACTCGCGCGGCGGGTTAGTTCCACGTCTATCAGTGCCGGGATCGGTACATCCTCGCTCGCCGCGTTGGCACCAAGCCATGGCTCAAGCAGCTCGGTGAGCTCAGCCTCGGGCACAATTCGCACTGAAGTAACAAGCGGTTGCCTCCCCAGCGCTCCTGCCGCTGCACTCGCCTGAGCGTCGCGGATTTCCGGATCAGCTTCGATGATTTGGACCGTCACCGCATCAGACAGATCGGCGCGCGCGTTATCGGCCAAATTTCGAAGAGCCAGACCGCCTGCTGATGTCATGACCACCAGTGCGATCAAGATTGCGATTACCCATGGGATTGGCCCGCCGAACCGTGTTTGCGGCAGCAGGCTCGCGGTGGTGCTCGGCTTCATCGGACCTGAGCTTGGCGTTTGTTCGGCTGGCAAGGGAGGGGCGCTCATAATTCACCGCCCAGATCTGACGTATGTGAGGCCGGCTTTGGGGCTGGTCGCGGCGGGTAGCGCAATGCTCCGGTTGGATCAGACAGCCGCCCCTTTTGCAGCCGCATAATTAGCGAATCTGGCACCTTCTTGAGCAAGTGCACATCGTGGGTCGCGACGATCACAGTGGTCCCGACCCGGTTATTCAGCGCCTCAAACAGCCGCAACAGTTTCAGCGCCATATCAGGATCGACATTGCCTGTCGGCTCATCCGCGATCAGCATTTGCGGGCGCGCAATCACGGCGCGAGCAATCGCAACACGTTGCTGCTCCCCGCCTGACATCGTTGCCGGGATCGCCTGCGCCCGGTGAGACAACCCGACCCATTCGAGCATGTCGGAAACCGCTTTGATCACCTTTGCTTCATTCGTGCCGGACAAACGCAAGGGCAAAGCGACGTTATCAAAGGCCGACAAATGCGGCACCAGACGGAAGTTCTGAAATACCACGCCCAGCCGCCTGCGGAAATCGGGCAAGCGGGTGCGCGGCAGAGTGATCATGTCCTTGCCAAACATGCGGATGCTGCCTCGAGATGGCCGCTGCGCGAGGTAAAGCAATTTCAGTAGGCTGGTTTTGCCTGCGCCGCTTGCTCCTGTCAGAAAATAGAAGCTACCGGGGAACAGGGTGAAGCTGAGGTCGCTCAGCACCTCTGGATCGGTACCATAGCGCAGGCCCACATTGTCGAATTTTACGATGTCTGCTGGCCTATCGGTCATGCCGCGCATTTATCAGCGTGGCAGGCGCGGGGGAAGCCCAACAAGCTCGCAATTGCCCATCAATTGGGCGCTCCGGACCAATTTATGCCCGATACATGCGCAGCAATGTGGAAAAATCCCCTGATTTGCACCGTTGCGCCGCGGCTAGACTTGTGCCGCCAATCGGGGGCACTATTGCCAATAGGTAATGATCATCTCCTGCCCTGCATGCAGCACACGCTATGCTGTGCCAGAAACCGCAATTGGCACCGATGGTCGAACTGTGCGCTGCGCAAAGTGTAAGCATAGTTGGTTTCAGGAACCCAAGCTGCTTGACCTGACACAGCGAGCTGCTGAGGCACCAAGTGAGGCGAAGTCTCCGCCGGCACCACAGTCAGAGCCGGCCACGCCGCCTGCGGTGGTGGAGAAAGAAGCCGAGACCACTCAGCCTTCTGCACAAACACGTGCTGACGGCGCGACTGCAGGACCATCAGTTAGCCATTGGCGAACCGACGACCATCCCGACACAGGGAAACTCGATGGTTCCTCTGACGAAGCGATCACCGCGCGCGCTCTCAGGCAAGGTATGGTTCGTAAGGATCAGCCGCCAACCAAAGCTCCAGACGACACGAGGGCAGAAGCGTTTGCGCCTGGAGCAGATCCGCTGGCCGGAGAGAGCCGCGACACCCCGGCGGATGACAGTGACTTCGATTTCGAAGAGACCTATGATGAAAACGAAGGGTCGAGCTTCGATTACAGCCCACCATTTACGCGGCGTCGCAATTCGCTCAAAATGTGGACTATCGCGGCTGGCGTCTTTGCACTGCTTGCATCAAGCACTGTGGTTGCTGTGAACTACTACGGTTTGCCCGACTGGTTGCCTATTAGCCGTCCGACATTTGGAATCGGCAAGGCAGACCTTGAACTGAACTTCCCTTCTAGCCAGCAGCGTAAGGAAACGCTTGATACTGGCGAGGAGATTTTCCGGGTCCGTGGTACTATCAGCAACACTGGACAGGAAGGCGTGAGCGTACCGGATTTGCTAATCGTGTTCCGCGACGAGCGTGAGAAAAACGTTTACAGTTGGGTGGTCAAACCTTCTAAAGGTGAATTGGCGCCGGGCGAAAGCCTCAACGTAACAGAGGCTGTGACTGACATTCCGACCTCTGCAAAGGCAGCCGAAATAGGGTGGTCGCCGAATTAGCTTAGCCCGGATTCTGATTGGGTCTTGAAACAGACTGGGCTCGAAAATTGGTTTCGTCTTAGCTAAATTCTATCCAGACAATACCGGCCGCATCACGCGCCCTTTGAACCGCGCGATTTTGCGTTTCGCCTGTTGTTTTGTCTTCACCGGTTATCTTAAAGCTGATCCGAGCCGGACGCAGCACGGTCACGCTAACAGTCACCCGCTCTGCGACGGGAGCGATCCGAGCAGGCGCAGCGTTCGTGCCCGCCGCGGGAGCAACGCTTTGTGCGATGACAAGAAGGGCTATGGCCAAGCTCATACCAAATGGTTTCCGCAGAATTTACCATTCTCACAAGCTGCTCATTAACTCGGTCCCGCAACGGGACAATTGCCCGTGCAGCGTTACTTTTGATGACAATACCCCACACCGGCATCAAAGGCCTTGCGCGCAAAGAGCCCCCTTGCTAGTGGCCCGCTCCTACCTCGCAAGGGAGCATCAGCGCTCTTGCCGAACCCGAGTGCGGTCGTGGCGGAACTGGTAGACGCGCAACGTTGAGGTCGTTGTGGCCGAAAGGCCGTGGAAGTTCGAGTCTTCTCGACCGCACCAAGTAGTCCTGAGTGGACACCAAAAGATCACCAGAAAACAGGAACTGGCCCGAAAGGGCGCAGTTTGCGCGGTGTTTGCTGTTGCCGGTAGTCATCTGCAGTCAGAGACGCAGGCTAAGAGACGCGAATTCAGTCAATTTGATCCGCTAATTCTCACCAGTCTCAGGCACTGA
>CAWBJN010000011.1:0-248809 GCA_963789155.1 uncultured Alphaproteobacteria bacterium
TTGCCCCGCCAAAGGCAGAGATCAGCGGCTTGCTTGATCTGGGTACTGGCACGGCAATAGCGCTTCAAAGCGCCCCGGTTTTGGCGCTGCGCGTTCTAATTGCAGAGCATTTTCACGGTAGCCTGACCGCACAAGATTTGTATGAGCCGCGTCCGCACATTACGATCCAGAACAAGGTGACAAAGCGGGAGGCCCGCGCGCTTCAAGCGGAATTGGCGCCGATGGTGGAAATGAAGCGCGCAAAAGGGCCGTTCACGTTCCCCGCGTTAGAGCTATATCTCTACCAGGACGGCCCGTGGGAGCCGGTCAAACGCTGCGCGTTTCGCGGCAAGGAGCGTTTGTAGTCACGGCGCATTTGCATAGAACTTCACTGCGCTTTACAGAGTGGAGAGCGCATTTGGTGGGGCAATGGTGGGCAATTCGGCATGAGCGTTTTTACAACAATCTTGGGTTTGGCCGCAGGACTGGTGCTGATGGCATCCATGATCCCGCACCAAGTGCGACATATTCGCTGGGTCAGCCTGATCGCGGGCCTGCTTGGGATCGCTTATTTCGGCCTGACAAAAGGTTTGAGCGCAGAACTAGCCTTTGTTGCTGCTTATATCATCGTCAACGTCGCCCAGCTCTTTGAACTGCGCCGGCGCGCGCGTGACGGCGTTATGACGCGCGAAGAACGCGAATTGTTCGACCACGTAATGCAAATCGAAGAACCTTCACAACAAAGCCGCCTGCGAGACCTGATGCTGTGGCAAGATGTCGAAGTGGGCACGCAATTAATCACTCAGGGCCAGGCCGACCCGCCGTTAATCTATATCGCCAGTGGCCGGGCAGAAATTGAACGCGATTTGGCTATCGTCAGCGAATGCGGTGCGGGCGAATTTTTGGGGGAAATGAGCCACGTTTCCGGCGAACGCGCCAGCGCGACTGTCACTGTGACGCAGGATATGCGAATGGCCCGGCTTGATCGCGATGCTCTGGGCCAATTGGCGCGCAGTCTGCCGGAGATCGGCAAAGCGCTTGATAGGGCGTTCAATCGCAGTCTTGCGGTCAAGGTGCTGCGAATGAACGAAAGCTCTCGCTAGGGCGTAAACCAAAGCTGCAAAACTTGTGGTTGACCCCGAACAAGTCGCGCCCTAAATGCCCCGCTCGCCAAGGGCAAATGACCGTTAGCGAATGGCGTATATGTCGCTTGAAAATATCAAGCGGAAGCCCTTACGGGGCGGAGTAGCTCAGCTGGTTAGAGCAGCGAAATCATAATCCGCGTGTCGGGGGTTCAAGTCCCTCCTCCGCTACCAATGCCGAATCCGCATGGGTTCGCGATCCTTCGGCAAAGTCCAAAAAAGTAAAACGAATCAGTGCCCTATCGCTGGGTTCTGTCCGCGTGTGTTCGCTTGCATTCGCTTGCAGCCGGATTTGGTATGGGGGTATTTTGGGGGTACTTTTGCGGGGTTAGCAAATGGAGCGATACCCCCAATGGCTTTGAAGGAAATCCAGATCAAGAATGCCCGGGCAAAAGACCGGCCCTACAAGCTTGCGGATGGGGAGGGCCTTTTCCTCTTCGTCAAACCGAACGGATCGAAACTTTGGCGTTTGAAATATCAATTCATGGGAAAGGAAAAGTTGCTTTCTTTCGGTGCATATCCTGACATCGGAATTTCTGCGGCGAGAGAACTGCGTGCGATTGCGAAAGGTGCGCTGGCTAAGGGCGAAGACCCGATGGTCGTTAGACCGGGACAGGACTCCCGTGATGGCGAGACACTCAGGAGTACTGCCACGCTATGGCACCGGAACCGTGAATCCAGCCTCGATCCCGCGCATGCGAAACGTGTTTGGTACCGATTGGAACGCGACGTATTTCCCTCACTGGGGGATATGCTGCTGCAGGACGTATCTCCTCCGGATGTGTTGAAGGTCATCAGAAAGATCGAAGATCGCGGGGCGCTCGATATAAGTCGACGCGCAAAGCAGAGTATCGGTCAGATATTTCAGTTCGCAATTGCTAGCCGCATCTGCAAAAGCGATCCAACTGTTCATCTTCGTGGGGCTCTGAAGCCGCGACCGAGAGTTAAACACATGGCGAAGCTGCCTCTCGCCCAGCTCCCTGAACTTGTCTCAAAAATTGATCACTATTCCGAGGAGGGGCAGCGCCGGTCTGAGATAACAAGAGCTGCTCTGATGTTCGTGTTGCTCACTTGGGTCAGGACCAAGGAGCTTCGGTTTGCTAAAATGGATGAGTTTGAAGGTCTGGACGGACCATCGCCGGTCTGGCGAATTGGTGCCGACCGGATGAGGATGGGCCGCGAACATCTCGTTCCACTGTCCAGGCAAGCCGCAAAAATTGCTTCAGAACTGATTGCGCTCACTGAATCCGAGTTTGTGTTTCCGGGAACAAAGCCCATGCAACCCCTTTCAGAAAACACCATGATCTACGCTCTCTACCGCCTCGGCTTTCATTCGAGGCAAACTGTTCATGGGTTCAGGGGGCTGGCTAGTACCTGGGCAAACGAGCAAATGGTTCATTCGGGTACGCCTGCCGTTTGGATGCGCCGATACCATGCGGATTGGGTCGAATTGCAGCTAGCGCATAGCGAAGATAACGAAGTGCGCGGGGCTTACAACGCAGCTGAGTATCTCGCGCCTCGCCGATCCATGCTTCAAGACTGGGCGGACTTTCTTCACCGAGAGATCGTCCGTAGTCCAGGACAAAAGCGAAGTGCAGAAGAATTGACGCTTTTGTCACTTGAGCTTGCAGGTTTGAGCCACGAACTGAAGACCTTACAACCTTCGCCGCGTCGTCGGCTCCGACTTTTTCTCGAATGATTGATAACGACTCGCGAAGGATTTGATCAATCCAAGTTTTTGTGTCGTCTGGACAGTCGATACGGTGTCGGTGCGGTTTCGTGCAAGCAAAACGTCTTTAAAACAATGGCTTAAGGTGATTTCTACTCATACCTACGAGCTGCAGCGGGCTATAGGGCGTCAATATTTTAGGAAATGTCGTGACTAATCAATCGGTTAGCGCGCAACACGACAGCAGGATGAAAATCGCTTCCAATCAAGCTTTGTCGAGGTATATTATTAGAGCGATATCCAAACCATGCACAACTTTCAGAGTTATGTATGGTTACCAGATTAAAAAGTGTCGGGGTTACCGTGGGCCCGCAGACCGCCGATAAGATTGACGAGCTTGCCAATGCTCGCGGAGCTTTTCGCTTAGAAGCAATCCAGATTTCCGCTGATACTGGCCTATCGCTGCTCAAGTTTGTTATGGCGTTTAGCGCCGACCACGCTTTTTCCATCCTAAAGCATGGGCAGCTTGCGCTTCCGGTCGAGCGGCAATGTTCTGAGGGCGTCGACCAACTTTTAAATCAGGCTTTGTCCAATGTGTGTGAATGTCATGCATGATCACAGTCTTAATAGCAGTTCACCGGACAATCCTGAACGCGTCAGACCGCCCCGGCTTATTCGTTTACCTGAGGTGATGGATCGAGTGGGTCTTCGCCGAACCGCTGTGTACGAGCGCGTCAAAGAAGGTGAGTTTCCCAAACCGCGATCGCTTGGTCCTAGGTGCTCAGTCTGGGTCGAGTCAGAAATAGATGAATGGGTGAACCAGGTTATCGATGATCGGCGTTCATAGGAACAGATCACGCGATGGTTGCGATATGAAGAGCTTAGGTTTCGCTGGGCAACCACTCATGCCAACTGCACAATGTCCACTTATGGTCTCTTTAAAGTAGGAAGGTAGACATTCGCTTATTGGCTGGAGACGGATTGTCCGCTCAGCCAATCCCCTTACCAGCGGAGAAGCCAGGATTGAGGGGAAAAGAAGAGAGGGAAGGGGAAGAGCGATGAAAGGAGCGGCCTATGTATGTCGCGCTGCGCCCGACCCAGAACACCATCGACAACGTCGCCGCGCTACGCGGCAAATGGCACGGCGCTTACGCAATGTGCCATTGTCCCGCACATGAAGATCGCCGACCGTCTTTGTCGGTCCGGCAAGGCCATAGAGGCATTCTGGTCCATTGCTTCGCTGGTTGTGAGCCTCAAGATGTGCTACGCGAGATTGCACGATTGCCTGCCGGCGCACGAGCCACTGTGCCAACATCAGGAGCGTATTCTCGCCAATCTCGCGGCAATCCCCGCCGCCTTTGGGAGAACGGTAAGCCGATTGTGGGCACATTGGGTGCCCGATATCTTGCCGGACGCCACCTCCCGATCGACCTGCCCGACGTTCGCTTCCATCCTCGTTGTCCGTTAGGACCCAAACCGCGCACGCGCTATCTGCCAGCGCTGCTGGTGGCACTACGGGAGAGACACGAACTCAAAGCCATTCAGCGCATCTTTCTCAATAAGGGCACAGCGCGCTGCACAACCAAAATGCTGCTTGGCAAGCCGGGACGGGGGACCTGGCGGGAAGGGGGATCAGCCCGAACGCTTGCGCTCGCCGAAGGCTTCGAGGATGCCGCCGCTTTTACGAAGTTGACCGGCATCCGTTGCTGGGCCGCGCTGGGCGCAGAACGCCTGCCGCTACTACGACTTCCCGATGACCTCGTTCACCTCATCCTGGCGCCCGACTACGACAGGGCAGGACGACTTGCTGCGCGCAAGGCGCAAGCCGCTTATCGTCGGTCCGGCCTTACGATCGAGACACGCTATCCGCGGCCCTTCAAGGATTGGGCGGCGATGAACGAGCGGCTCATTGAGGGAGACTGAACCCGGCCAAAAGCAAGTGGGCGCTTATCACTCTTGTCTAATGCGGGTGCTTCTTTAGCTTGCGGGATTGGCGTCGGCATTCAGACCGCGTTATTCCAGCATGAGTACCAATGACAATGTCCGGAAGTGGGGTGCTGTGCGGAAGGTCTGCTTCTAAACTGAGGACGGTGAAAGCAAACGCTCAATCGGCGCAGCAGTTATGGCCGAGATCGACCCAGTTGCGGTCGTTGCAAAAACTCGTCGGAACTTCGTACTAATTAGATCGGGCGCGTCTGAACTTTGGACCACCCAATTTTCACCTTTCACTACCCAATTTGCCAGATCCTGCTGGTAGCTGGGCCCATCATTTCGGCAAGCTGGCGATATGCTTGCTGAACGCGACATCGAACTTTCCCACTTGTCCACTTTTCTGGACAACATCGATGCTGGAGGACGTGTGGTCGCGGTGAGCGGCGAGGCTGGAATCGGGAAGACCGTATTGCTCCGCGAATTTGCCGCGCGTCATGCGGAGGGGTGCCGGTTCATCTGGGGCATGTGCGATGCCTTGTTCACACCGCGGCCCTTGGGTCCGGTGCATGACATCGCCGCCATGATGACAGAGCTAGAGGACAATTGGCAGAATTCGGGCGGCCCGTCTTTGTTCTCTCAGCTATTGGCAAAATTGTCGGGCAGCGAGCAGCCGGTCGTGCTGATCATTGAGGACGTGCATTGGGCCAACATCGGCACACTCGATTTCATACGCTTCCTCGGGCGCCGGATTAACATGTGCGGTGCCTTGATGATTATCAGCTTTCGCAGCGACGAACTGCGATGCGATCATCCCTTGCTACGCGTACTGGGTGACATTCCGAGCGACCAACTTGAGAGAATGGAACTCCAACCACTATCGCTAGCTGCCGTTGCGCGCATGACCATTGATAGCGGGCGCGATCCCGAAAAGCTGATCGCTGTGACCAACGGCAATCCGTTTTTTCTATCCGAAATCCTGGCGAGCGAAGATGGCCACCGGCAGGTCCCCGCGTCGGTTCAAGACGCCGTTAACGGGCGGCTTGCGCGGCTTTCATCGCAGCAGATCAAGTTGCTCGAAGCCTTGAGCATTATTCCCGTCCAAATCGTACCGGAACTGCATTGCGGTTGGATCGACGATTATGAGGAACTGCTGCGCGATTGCCTCGACCTTTCGATCCTTGTTGAGGATGCGGATGGGTGCCTGCGCTTCAGGCATGAACTCGCCCGGCTCGCGACCAGCAATCGCTGTTCATCAATCGAACTTCGCAACCTGCATTGCCAACATCTCGCCTTCATCTTCCAAAATTCCGAAAGCCACGACGCGGGCGAATTGCTTCATCATGCGCGCGGTGCGGTGGATGCAGAGATGGTCCTTCACTTTGCCCCCATAGCCGCCGAGAAAGCCGCATTGCTTGGTGCGCACAAGGAAGCAGCCGACTATCTCGAAACTGCGCTGGAATTTGTCGACGAAGCCCAACCGGAAGAGGCCGCTCGGCTTTATGAGAGCTGGGCTTACGAAGCCGCAATTGCGCACCGGATTGACGACCGCGTCATCGAAGCGCGGCGCCACGCGCTGACCATGTGGCGGGCGCTTGGGGATGATGAGCGTATCGCCGATAATCTGCGCCACATCTCGCGCTTGCACTGGTATCGCGGAGAGGCGGTTCAGGCGAACCGCTATCTTGACGACGCGATTGAGTTGCTTGAACGGCTCGGTGACAAGAGCAAACTGGCGCTGGCCCATTCGATGCGCTCTCAAATGCACATGCTGGCTAACCGGATGAAAGAAGCGATCGATTGGGGGCAGCGCGCGCTCGCGCTAATCGAGCACGAACCCAATCGCGAAGTAGAAGTCCATGCGCTCAACAATATCGGCACGGCGCGCATGTTCCTAGGCGACGAACAGGGGATCGCGGACCTTGAAAACAGCCTTGAGCTTGCGCTGGCAAGCAACCTTCATGAAGACGCAGCGCGGGTCTTTACCAACCTTTCCGAATACGCGATCGACATGCGCAGGTTTGACGTTGCAGAGAGCGCACTCCAGCGTGGGATCGCGTTCGATACCGAGCACGAACTCGATAGCTGGACCTTCTACCTGCTCGGTCGCAAAGCGCAGCTCCGGTTGGAGCAAGGACGGCTCGAAGAGGTCACGGCGATCTGTCACTCGGTGATTGCCACACCGGGACAGACCTTGCTAATGAAACTCCCCGCCCGGATCATGCTGGCCCGTTTTTACGTGCGAACTGCCCATGAGGACGCAGCCCACACGATCCAAAAAGCCTATAAGGACGCGCTGGCGACCGGAGAGCTGCAGTATTGCATACCGGTCTTGATCGCTATGCTGGAACAGGCGTGGTTGAAGGATTCGGAAGACCTCGCAGCGCAAGCCGAGGGTGGTTTGGCCCGAATTGAACCGTCATGTTTCAGCGTGTGGTCCCGCGCGGAACATGATTTCTGGTGCAATCTCACCGGCATTTCCTCCCAATGTTCCCAAACTGAAGCTCCAACTGCTTTCGGACCGGCCATTGCAGGTGATTATGCCGAGGCCGGAATGTGTTTCGCGAGGCTCGGCGCGGATTATCTCGCCAATCTCTGCTTCGGTCTGTCAAGCAGTGCAGAGACGGTGTCTTCGGGCTTAACCGCACTCAACCGTCAAGGCGCAAAGGGTGCCACGCTGCGGTTAATAGAATCGCTTGAGAGCCGCGGTATCGCACGTGAGGATGTCACCCTTCCCCGCGGGCCATATCGTACATCGCGTGAAAATCCCTTTGGGCTGACGGCGAAAGAAATGATCGTGCTCGAACACCTTGCCCGGGGCCTTAGCAATGCTCAGATCGCCGAGGAAATGTCTCGATCGCAGCGCACCGTCGAACACCACGTCTCCGCAGTTTTGCAGAAGCTTGAGGTCGAAAACCGGCTGGGAGTGCTGCTTAAGTTGCGCGACGAACCGTGGATCATTGGGGAATCCGGGGAGGGACCGACGGGCATTCGCTGAGAGCTCCGCCCCGATTACGAAATTTGGGTAGCGCCGCCCAGAATATTGGGTGGAGCCCCCGATGCTCCCGGTAATCAAGGCATTATCACGTTTCCGGAAAACGCATGGGTCTGTGGGAATGCACAGAAGCGAAATCCCTGCGGTTGTAGGAGGCAGATATGAAAGTAATGCTCAAAGCCGCCCTGTCCATCGCCATCGCTGTGGTCGGCACCGCTGCGGCGCAGGCGCAGGAAATTCCGCCGCTAAATCGCGAACGTTTCGAAGCCTCAATGCACGATCGTCTGCGCGGCAATACCGTCGGCTATGCTTTCACGCTCACGGGACCGGTCAATATACTTGCCGAAGGCGCGGATGGTTGGGCTCAGAAACCGGATGACGGGAATGTCCGAATGACAGTCCGGACCCCCAGCCATATCGGCTCGGTTAGCAAATTGATGAGCGGCACTGCGCTGCTCTACTTGCTTCGGGAGAAACCGATATCCGATGGCACTGTGAACCAGCAACTTGACGCGCCGCTTTCTGACTTTCTGCCGCAAAAGATGCAGCAGGCCTATAGAACGCGCCTTACTGGGGTGACTTTGCGCAGCCTGTTGATGCACAAATCGGGCCTTGTTCGCGCTCCGGGTGACGTTGGGTATTGCGATGGCGGTGCACCGGTGCCTGATGGCTGGGTGAACATTGATTATGCCCTATCGCGCGGCGCGCAAGGTGCCGGTACAAATCGTAAATACGACAATTGCAACATCTCGGTCCTGCGCTTCGTTATCCCGCGCATCGCTTTTCCAGAACAAGCTGCGTCCATCGACGCGGCTCACGCGGATAAGTCGGGTGCGGAATACGGCAAAGCCATTGAGCCTGCATACCGGTTCCTATTCACCGCTTTTATGTACACGCAGTTTTTCGACACTGTGTTTCGCGGGACAATCCCAAGTTGCAATGCAGCGCGGGATCAGGGGCCGCGAGGGTTCGCGAAATATTACAGTTCATTGAGCGACAATACTGGCGGCTTCACCGAACCGGAAACCTGCAACCCACAGGGCAACTTCTATATGAGCGCGCGCCAGCTCGCGCGGTTTGCGCGGCAACTGGGTTTCACCAATACGCTGGTCGGCCGCGGCATTCGCAGGCGCATGATCGCGCCAGGCGACACCAACGATCGGCTGGTGTTTAATAGGTTCATTCGTGAGACGACATTCCTCGCTGAAACTTCGAAACAAGACTGGGTCTATCACGGCGGCACGTTCAGGGGGGGCATCCGCAGTCGTGATTAAATTGCCGGGCAAGCGCTACGGGGTCGCAGTTTCTAACAGTGACGAGATATCGTCGGGTGACCTCGCCCGGGCGCTCTTCGACGCCTACGTGGCCGCAACCAAGAACGCCCCCCGGCGCACAAATCGATGAGGCAGCCTGCTGAAACCGAGTGCAATCCAATCATCAGCGTCAAGGAAACCGCTATGACTGTTCGATCAATATTTCGCGCCTGCGTCCTGATCAAGTTGGGCTCGCTCACCCTGTTTGTGCCGACCAAACCTGCGCAAGCAGAAGGCTACCTGCAACCCTTTATCGAGGGCCGCAACAACCTTCACCGCAACATCACGGGCGACGATCTCGATGCTTTCGCCACCACCCTTCGCGAAAGCGGTAGGATCGTGATCGATGTTGAGATGGAAAACATCGTAGAATGCACAAGCCTCAACAAACGCTGTCTTCGGTTTCATCTCGTTTCTGCGCCAAACACCGAAAACAGGGGGTGGGATTTAGTCGCGGGCGTACCGAAGGAACTCTATGACAGCCGCTGGCGCACCAATCGCGATCGCAATTTCCGACCGATGGATATCGAAGCAGTGACCAGATACATCTCCAATCCCGGACGCCCGGGCGGCGACGTCGAAGTCTATTATTCAGGGCTTTGGATCGACAATCGTGAAAATCTGGCTTGGGCGTCTTTTTCGGCTGTTGAAGCGAGCCGGTTCGATCGGGAATTCCGGCAGCGAGTTCACAACGGATCCATGGTGCTGGTCGATAGAGAACGAACCGGATTCAACGGCCAACGCGTCGCGGCAATTTTTGTGCGTCCGCGCGCCGATCGTCGCACCTCACGCTGGCGGCCAAGATGCGACGCTCGAAGTGCTGAGGATCGAGCGGCTCGGCCCCGATGCCTTCGTCGAAATCCAGAAATACGACGTGTTCGATGCAGCGGGAGAGCGGATGTTCGGCGGTTACGCCTCACTGCTTTGGCGCAAGGTGGGTGGCCGCTGGATCATCGCAGCGGACGTGTCGAATTGAGCGGGCGTTCCACCTTGCCGATGGCGACAGTGATTGAGGCGGCCACCGGGCCGTGGGGTTCGACCATCGTGGCACTTGTTGCGGTGCTGATGGCGCTGGGGACGCTCAATGCGGTCGTCATGTCGAACCCGCGCACGCTCTATGGCATGGCCGAGGACGGCCTGTTCCTCAAATCCGCGCTCAGGGTCAACAGCGGCGGAACACCGACCTTCGCTCTCGCGTTAGGCACCGTACTGGCAATCCCGCTGATCTATTCGGGTGGCTATGTCTTCGTGTTCCGGTTGGCGGGAGCGATGGTCCTGTTCGGGTCGTGCCTGTTCGTGCTGTCCTACTTCGCGCTCAGGAAGAACCGGCCCGACCTTGACCGGCCTTTCCGTGCAAAGGGCCACCCGGTTTTCCCGGCGCTCGCACTGCTGATCAATTTCGCGCTCCTGACCAGCTTCGTTATCGCCGAACCGATCAGCGGCGCGGTCATGGCGGGGATGATCGCAATCTGCATTCCGGTGGGTATCCATCTTCAGCGCCAGCGGCGATTGGCAGCCGAGGCCGCCGCGCTGAGCGGCTGATAGGCGGAGCAAGTTGCTGAATTTGCTGGTGGACCAAATGCAGCACATCATCGCAGGCTACTCAAAACCAACTGCACATGTCCGCTTTCGGGAATCAGCGTCCGTGATAGCTACGTCCGCTGCTGGGGCGCTTTGCAGGCATAAACTTAGCGGATGCTTCAGAAAAACGTGATGCAAAACCTTGAGGCAGGAGCGACCTACCTGAGAAGTCACTGATCGAATTGCAGCTCGCGCATGGCTTCTCCATGGCCTTCGTGTCGAAACATGCACGTAGAATTGTCGAATTCGATTCCATGACATCTTCATGCGGAACATTGGGCAACCTTTATCCACTGATGTCGTTGCTATTGATGGCGCTAGATGACCTCATTCAGTGCTATTTCCCGACTGACGACCTGTCCTCCGGAGCTCCGACGCAGTGTCATCTGGTCTTGAGCGTTGTCGAGTAGATTTCGGACTGGAGCAAGATCGCGGCAAACGCTTCGCGCTGTGGTCGTTTCTGCATATGCTGGGAGCTGCCCCTGACGTTGATGTGGCGTTCGAAGACGAGACTGATCGCGAGGCCGCACGCAACTTCATGGACCTTCTCGCAGCATCGCAAGAGGCCGAAGAGGATTGACCCGATCGCTCAACCACGAACTCCCTTTACCTTGTGTCCGATACCAATCCGGCATTTGTCGCGAACAGTCCTGAACCAGCTCAGCTGAGGCCAGTAACGCACGCTCGCTACGGGCCGTGTTGGCAGCTGCGCTGCCTGCCCGCACCACCCCTTGCGAGCGGCGTTTCCCTTCGGTCTTTGCGACCTTCGGTGCCGTCCTCCCATGACCTGTTTCTTTTGGGTGTCCGCAAGCCGGAGATGGTCTCCGGTCAAGCGCAAAAGGAGCACTATCATGACCAACGTCGCTATCCTCACAGGCCGCCTCGCACGCGATCCTGAGACCCGTCAGACCAATGGTGGAACAAGCATCACTGCGATGACCGTCGTCACCGATCGCCCAGCCCGAAACGCCGAGGGCAAGACCTACAAAGATGAGAACGGATACACCGCCAAGGAAAGCGAATTTCACCGCGTTACCTGCTTCAACGGCCTGTCAAAAACCGTCGCCGAACACTGCACCAAAGGTCAGCTCATTTCGGTCCAGGCCCGGATCCATTACACGCAGTGGGACGACGCCGATGGCGTCACCCGCTACGGCACCGAAATCCTTGCCGACAAGGTCGATTTCCTGACACGTGGGAAGGGCTCAAGCGAAGACTGAGCCGTCCAAAACCCGATTGCAATTTGAGGCTCTGCCACACGGTGGCAGAGCCTCTTTTTGTGCCTCTTTCTGAGCCGAATAATGCTTTTAAGGATCGTGCCCCACCCCCGTGTTTTGCACGAGCAGTTTTGGATCTTCTGTTGGCCATACGTGTCCCCACGCGAGACATAAGAAGAACATTGGGCCCAATTGGCAAAACCGCTCATGGCCATGCGGCCATGCTATTTCCCAGTTAAGCGCCAAGAATCAGACTGATAGATCGATTGCATTGTGCGGGGAGGGCGGGTATTTCAGTCCCTGCGTGGTATGCACACCGAACACGGCTGAGCCGTAGGTTACTGTAGCGAGTTTATCATTTGCAATTAATGACTTAGCCGGAGGTTTGTGCTTGTTCTTACACCTGCAGCGGACTGCAGTTTTTTGGCCAGTGTCTCACACTCATTGAAAATCAGTAAGTTAGCGCTGCAGCCGACTGCAGTTGCAAAACGGCTTCCAATGAGATTATTCGCGCTATACTGTAGCGGCGATACTCAATCCATGCACAACCTTGAAGGTTATGTATGGTTACCAAATTACAAAGTGTCGGGGTTACTCTCGGCCCACACATCGTTGATCAGATCGACGAGCTTGCAAAGGCACGCGGGGTTTCCCGCTCCGAAGCCATCCGAATTTCCGTTGATATCGGCTTACCGCTCCTGAAGCTTGGTAAGGCTCTCAATACGGAACGCGCGCTCACGATCCTCGAACACACGCAGCTTGCGCTTTCTTTTCTGGTTGAGCGGCAATACCCCGAGGACGTCAACGAGCTTATCAATCAGGCGTTGTCCAACGTGCGTGAATATCATGCGTGAGGACATCCGCTTCAGCAAGAACGCAGCCACGCTTACGCACGATTCTGCGCGTGGGAGAGTGAAACGAAACGCGACCAATTTTACGCGCGGATCCCAGCTCTTTCATCACGAAGTCCTGATGACCTGGGCGGGGGTGCGATTGCCCCTGATTATCTGGGCGGCAACCGCAATTATTCTGCTTTGCGGCCTCGGATTTTTCACCTTCAAGAACCATGAAATTCAGCTCGTCCTGATGCGCCGCATGGCTGTCACTTGGAACTGGATGTCACTCGATCCAACCAAGGCTATCAATCTTACCCTACCATCAGGCAACGTGGTTCGCGGGACGATGCAAATGGTGCCCTCTCACCCAGCGGTTGAAGCCGCATGGGCGCGCGCAATTCAGGTGACGGTGTCAGCGCTCATTGGGGCATCGTTCATCTGTGTTCCTCTGACCATTTGGTTTGTCGATTTTTCCAATCGGCGCGGCTCGGATACTTCCTCATGCATTCAGACCTCAAGACGATCAGTCGACAGCTTGAAGGAACGATTGCTGGGCCACTCATGTCTCCGTCGGCCGCCAAGATGGCTGAATCAATCCGCGCCACCTTTAACGCGAACGCCAATGTCTTGCATATGTTCATCATGGATCGTGCGGCAGACTCGCTGAACGCCACCGCGCCAGGTGCGATCACGATGGCTGGCATGGCGGGCATTGATGCCGTCAACGCGGATACGGCGACCATCGCTGGCTTCCTGATGATGTCGATCCCGTTTCTCGCCGCCGGCATGGCGCGCGGCGCGATGGCAGTGTCTTCTCAGGCGACCTCAATGCTCGCGCCCGCGCAGGCGGCGGCCGAAGCGGCGGCTGTCGAGCGCACCACCGGCAATTATTCCTACGGCAATGAGAGCTTTATGAACCTCTCAAGCTTCAACCGGCAGTCGAGCCAATGGAACACCGCACCTTCGTTTACGGGTGGCTCCGCCATGATGAGCACGGTCAACGACAACGGCACTTTCACCAAGCGCACCGCCGATGGCTCGACCGTGTTCGACACATCGCCCGGCATGAGCCGCCTGGCTGTTGGCGCCTCGCTCAGCCAGTTCAACAACGCCGAACGCCAGCAGACACTCTCCGAGCTGGAAACGGCGCGCTCGACGCTCAGCGAAGAGCGTTCGCGTGCCCTGTCCTTCCTTGATCGCACCTCAAGTCGTCAGACGAGCGGCGTGCGCAATTCGAGTGGGAGCGAGAGCACGGCCGGATTCCGGTCGGGCGAAAACCTGCAGCGCTTCGACAATCAGTCGCTGGATTCAAGAGACAGCGTGAATGAGAGTGAGAGGATTTCGCGAAGTCAGGGCGAGCAGCAAACCAACATTGACCGTTTGGAGACTAACCGCGGGGGGAGTCTTGGTGTGTCTGGGACTGCCGGTCGGGGAAATTCGAGAGGCAGTCCCAAGCTAGGGTCTGGGGCCGGCGTAAATGGCGGAGCAAATGTTGGTGTCACAGGTGGCCGTCTACGGACCGATAGCGTCAGCAGAGGCAATGAAAAATCAGAAGTCTCTAGGTTTCAACTCATCAACGTCAGATAATCGTTCCAACGGGTCGAACGCCACGCAAGACGCTGGTAGCTATTCGCAGAGCGGGAGCTTCAACCGCAGCGAAGGATACTCCGACAACTCTTTCTCCCGAGAGCGAGCGCTTGAGGAAGTCCGTCGCATTGATGAGCGCATCGCCGCAATCGATGAGCTGTCCAGTTCGCTCAGCAACAGTACGTCGTCGCGCGACGGCTATCCCGCTTTTTACGATATTGAATTGCTAGAACCGGGCTTGCTCGATTTTGCATTCAACATCGGCGTGCCGTTTGTCGACGATGACAGGGGGCGGGTTTACGATGATGGTGAGTACAATTTCTTGGGATTTGCGCGACTTGGTGTGTCAGAGGTGCTCACTCTGGTTGTGAACTGGGAGGGCGACAGAACCTTCAACACCGTAGGCGGCGAAGTCATTTGGGCATCGCCCATAGGCTCATTCCTGGTGAATACCGGCGTCAACATCAATGATCCGTCGTACAGCAGCGGGCGCATTTCTGCGCGATACGCTTGGCGCGATACCGATACCGAGCGCGGAAGAGCGGTCGATGCCGAAATCACAATCACGGGTCGCGACTACCAAACGCTCAATCAGATTTTCGGAGGCAATCTGTCAAAGTTGACAGCCAATGTCCGTGCTGGCCAAGTTATCGCGCGTCGTACCCGTGCACAAGCTTTTGCCAGCTACGAAGATTTACGGGGATTTGGTCAGTCCACCGTCGTCGGCGCCTTGGTTTCGCAGGGATATTCTTGGGGAACGGTTTCATTGGGTGCAGAGTACCGCTGGGCCGATTTTGAGAACGAACTAACGGTGCGGGCTTCATTTACGGTTCCGCTTGGCCGCCGCGGTACCGTTAGCGGAAATTACATCAGCGAACGAAACTCCGTGTCTTTCGATTTCAATCGCCCCCCGGCGGTCGGCGTAAATTCCTTTGGCTATGGTGCCTCATTCGAACGGCGTGATGGGTTCGACAGGCAGCGCGCCCAAGTGACATATCTCGGCAATCGTTTCGAAGGTTCGCTAATCCAGACCCGGCAGGCGGGAAGTGGACGAAGCGATGTTCGAACCGGCGCGACACTCGGCACGGCTATCGTCATGGCAGACGGTGCATTCGGCCTTTCCAGACCGGTGACGAACAGCTTCGCAATATTTGAAGTCAACGCGGGCGCTGCTGACTTTCAGATTGCTGTCGAGCCTCGCACCGGTTTCGGCTCCACGGAAACGCGCTTCACTGCAAACAGTGGCGCCCTGGGACCTGCTGTCGTGCCCAATCTTCCGCCATACTTCGATCGGACCATTGAAGTGGTGGCGCCCGATGCACCTATTGGTACATCAGTCGGAAATCAGGTCTTCTCCGTCAAACCAGGCTTTTTATCTGGTTTTCGCCTGAAGGTTGGTAGCGACCGCAACGTCACATTGCTCGGTGTTCTTGTCGACAGCAATGGTAACCCGGCGAATCTCGTTTCAGGAGAGGCGCGGGAGCTACTGCCAGACGGCCAGATCAATACCGAAGTCGACCCGATCTCGATTTTCACCAACGGATCTGGTAGGTTCTTACTAGAAGGACTGAAGGAAGGGTCGACATATGAAGTGACTGTCGCAGGGCCGAATGGGCCGGCAACTGCACTTGTCACTGTACCGGCAGGGATCGTGGGCCTCTACCGCGAAGAGCAACCGGTCAGTCTTGATGCTCCAATCGGCGTCGCGGCTGGAGCGCAACCCGTGGGAGAAGAATGATGTCACCTTTTAACCCTATAACTAAGTATTTTCTGTTCGCATCCGTAGCGATTTATGCTGCGCCGGCATCCGCTCAGGATTTTATTGAGCCGGAGACGTGCGACCTTTCGATAACAGCGGACAGCGCGATCGATTGGCGAGGCCTTTATGGACGTGGCTACGAGGTTTTTGAACCCTCGGAGGATTTTGAGGTCATCATGATCGAAATCAGACATATCGGCCCGGCATGCGAATTTTTCATAACGGCGGCAGATCTTGGCGGTTCAGTCAGGCCAAGTCTGAATGGTTCCGGTGGTCAGCTCGCTTACGATCTGCGCAGGCAGCCATCTGGCCCATCCATTCTGTCGCCTGATTTCATGGGTGATCAGATAAGCAGACTTTCTGGTCGGTTCGGCGCTGGGCCGGGGACAACGGTCGTCGAATTGTATTTGACGATACCACCTGGGCAAACAATCCAGGGCGGCTTGTATAATGGTCAACCAGTGTTGCGGGTTTTTCGTGATGATCCAACCGGCCCAGACCTATTGGACGAAGTTGTAGTCGATGTAACTGTACCGGTACCCTCAGTGCTCAGTGTCGATATCGCCGATGCCGCTCCCGGTCTCAGATCAATGGATGTCGATCTCGGCAATCTCGGAAGGGATGTAAATAAAACCGTGATTTTCGACGTTCGGAGCAATGCAGCAATTACGGCAAGTGTATCGTCGCAGAACAACGGCACGCTCGCTCATTTCGCTGGCGGGCCGGGCATCCCTTACACATTGTCGCTCGGTAATAATGAGATGAACCTTCAAAATTCCGCTCAAATATTGCGGCTCAGGGACACTGGATCATTATATCAACCCCTGGCGTTGGACATCAGTGTCAATGGCAATCCAAATGCAGCAGCAGGTCAGTACAGCGACTCTTTGACCATCACGTTTGTCGTGGATTGAATATCAGCCTCAGGCAGACGTTAAGCCCGGCGTCAATATCAATCAGAGTGGCTACAATGCAGGTCTAAAGCTTAGAGAAGGCTTGGTGATGGATGAAGTGTTTCGACGACCGTCGGGGTCCACACCCACGCCTATCCACATTTTCGTTTGAGGCTCATTAGCAAAGGTGAGCTACCGATCGCCTTCGAGGGCTTGCTGCACAAGCGCGGCGAGTGCAATTGGGTATGGGTGCCCGGGGAGGCATCGTGATGCTTCGGGCTATGTATACGCATCACAGCGCAATTCTGTCGGAATCATAATCCGCGTGTCGGGGGGCAGGTCCCTCTTACGCCACCAAATTTACATTTATCGACCAACTTATTCGAGAAGTGGGTTTGGCGACCTATTCAACGGATTTGTCAACTGCCGATGATGCCTGCTTACTGGTGGTTCCATTGGCCGCATCAAAGGGTGTCATCAACGCTTCAAGCTCCGCTAAGTACCTCTTTGGGAACTCTGAACTGGACTTGTAACGGTTTTGTGCCGATCACTGATTGCATTATCCCGCCTTGGCTTCGGATGCGAGCGGGCTGATGCCACCTAGATACGAATGTCGTCTGCGGGTGTTGTAGAACCCATTGATGTGTTGGAAGATCGCCGCCTCAGCTTGCCCCGTGTTGACCATTTCTGCCGCCAGATCAGTTCCGCCTTCAGCGATTTGAAGAACGTCTCGACCTAGGCATTATCATAGAAATTACCCTTGCCACTCATCGATGGCCGCAGGCCGTAGGCCTGCAACTTTTTCTGATAATCATAGGAACAATATTGGCTGCCGCGATCGGAATAGACAAGGCAGCCCTCTGGTGGCTGGCGCAGGCGCACCGCCATATTGAGCGCCCTGATCGCAAGATCCTTCTTCATTCTGTCGCTGACGGCCCAGCCCACCACGCGGCGGCTATGCAGATCAAGTATGACGGCGAGGTAGAGCCAACCTTCGTGCGTCCAGATATAGGGATGTCACCGGCCCACTTCTAGTTGGGTGTCTCAGCCACAAAATCGCTGTCCAGCCAGTTCGCCGCAACACCTAGCCGGTGGTTGCTGTCACTCGTAACCTTGTGCTTGCGAGTGCGAACCGGCTTGATCCTGTTGATACGCATCAATCGACCGACCCGGCGCTCGCCGACATCGAGGCCTGCCTCTTTGCGCTCCATCGTCATGCGAGGACGACCATAGCTGCCCAGGCTCAGACTATATTGCTCCCGGATATGGGCCAGCACCGCCATGTCCGTGCGGTCCCGCTGACTGATCGGCCGTGTACGCCATGAACGATAGCCGCGCGAACTGACGCGCATCACCCGGCAGAGCATCTCCACCGGCCACACATGATGCCAGTTCTCCACGAAAGCGAACCTCACAGCCGCTGGCTCGCGAAGAACTGCGTGGCCTTTTTTAAGGATGTCCCGCTTCTCCTTAAGCACGCGGTTCTCTAGGTGGAGCCGCTCATTCTCGCGGGCCAGATCGGCCTGCGGCGCAGCCACCAGATCAGATGGCCGGTATTGCGCAACCCACTTGCCCAAGGTCGACAAACCTACGCCTAAATCTGACGCCACTCGCCGCCGTGACAGCCCGCTGCTCAGCGCAATACGCACGGCCTCTTGCTTGAACTCTTCTGTATGCCTCTTCATTTCGTCAGTCTCCTTGAGCGAATGTTAAACTCTCAAGTGACCGACAAAAAACCGTTACAAGTCCATCTCGCTTGTGCTCTTTGAGGGCCGACAGCGCGGCAAAATTGAGCCGAACGAATGGAATCGGATCGAGAGGATGGTTCCAATCGATCTTCGTATCTCATTCATCGTCTCAATGACACTTGGCTGCAGCCAATCGCCCGCATTTTTTCGATCGTGTCGAATATTCCGAGGCGCTCTTTAAGCTGCGAAATTTGGGCAATGTGGGCTGTTGTCGGCACTACCGATTTCAGCCTGGCAGTAATTTCCTGCTGCTCTCGCGCAACCTGTAGAATGCCCTGATGTTGGTTTAGCGCTTCGATCGTGCTCAGGAGGCCAGAGCTTCTCATCGGCTCTTGCAAGTTCGAGAGCGTGCTGATCGCGTTTTGCAAACTGCCGGTTTGGATCTTGAAGCAGGGCCTTCTCAGTATCGCTGGAGTCAGGCTTCTTCGATTTCGCCATAAGTGCACTCACAAAACTGGTAGACCAGTGTGGGAGCCAGCCCCGAGGTAGGCAATATTTCCAAGATAAAGCAAAGTTTTATAGGAAAAAATGGCTCCCCGAGTTGGATTCGAACCAACGACCAAGTGATTAACAGTCACCTACTCTACCGCTGAGCTATCGGGGAACATCACTCGATCTGTCTGCCGAGTGCGAGGGGCGCGTATATGATTCGTGCGCGCGTATTGCAAGGGGGGAAAATGCGCAAAAGTTCAATCGACTGCGAACTGCTCCGCAACAATGCGATCTGCAAGCGACTGACCGGGGTCGAATAGCAATTCCAGCTCCATGTCGTGGGCGATCTCGATTGTGACTTCTGCGATGTCGCGCAGCTCCTTTTGATCGGCAACCGCAGAGATTGGGCGTTTAGCCGGTTCAAGCACGCGGAATTTGATCGGCATTTCGTCAGGCAAAATTGCCCCGCGCCAACGGCGAGGGCGGAACGGGCTTATCGGTGTGAGCGCCAGCATTCCGCTGTCCAAAGGCAAGATCGGACCGTTCGCGGACAAATTATAGGCGGTGGAGCCCGCCGGTGTCGCCACCAATACACCGTCACCGACCAGTTCTTCGATTCTCACGCGGCTGCCCACGGTGATTTCGATCTTCGCCGTCTGTCGCGTCTCCCGCAGCAGCGACAATTCGTTGATCGCGCACATGGAGTGTTGCGTGCCATCTTGGGTCGTCGCGGTGATTTTCAGCGGCGTAATCGTCTTTCCGCGCGCGCGATTGATGCGCGTCATCACCGCTGCGCGTTTGTGATAACGATTCATCAGAAACCCGACCGTGCCCAGATTCATGCCGTAGACGGGGATCAGACGCCCCGTATCGAGCATGGCGTGGAGCGTTTGCAGCATGTACCCATCGCCGCCCAGAACGACGACCGCGTCCGCCTCTTCCAAAGCGGCCCAGTCGCGCTGCGCCCAAAGCTTTGAAAATGCCTCTTGCGCGCGCGGGGTTTCCGATGCGAGCAGGGCAACTTTCTTGAACGCGTTGGTTGCCGCCCCTTCTTCAGCCATGTCGCCGATTGGTTCGGTCAATGTAGCAGTTCCCATTTGCACCCTCTGCAAGAATATCCCATCTTTGCCGTGCCTTTCGCGTTAACATTATTCGATTAGGCTGACCCAAAGACTGGTCCGGCACCTGGAACTTTCGCCCCCCTGGCGCCTGTCCATGATCCTGATGTTCCAAATTCGGGCGGATTGCAATTGGAGAGCGCAAAGGACGTGATGTGCGTCTAAAGCGAATCATATGAGTAACGCACGATCAAAAGTTTCCAGCGCGCATTCAGGCGCATTGTCTGGCTCTCTAAGAGGGCCGGTGCGCGGGAACTTTCCCGGTGTAAAGTCGGCTGCGCTCGAAACCGATCTGTTGCGCGCGTTGGACCGGCGCGAGATCGAAGTGCTGTTTCAACCGCAATTCTCCTGTCAGACGGGCGCGGTAGTTGGGAGCGGAGGCTTTGGCGCGCTGGCAGCATCCATCGCTGGGAGAGATCGGCGCACGGGACCTGTTTGCGATTGCGGAGCGGGCGGCGCTGGTTGCGCCGCTGTCACGCCATGTGGTGGCGCGGGCGTTGGAAGACGCAGCCGCTTGGCCGCAGGAATTAACTCTGTCGCTCAATATCACGCCAGAGGAACTGGGCGATCCGCGTTTCGCCGCTGATTTTGCCGAGCTGATCAGCAAGAGCGAGATTGCGCCCGCACGGTTGATGCTGGAGATTACGGAAGATTTGCTCCTGCGCAATCTGGAGCAAGCCGCCGCGGCACTGGGCGCTTTGCGAGGGCTGGGTTTTCGCACGGCGCTCGATGATTTTGGCGCGGGCTTTTGCAACTTTCGGTATCTGCGCGAATTGCCGCTTGATGCGATCAAGCTTGATAAGATCATGGTCGACGGTGTGCCAGGCGATTCAAAGGCGTTGGCGGTGTTGCGCGCGATCATGGCTCTGGGCAAAGCGCTTGATCTCGAAATCTACGCCGAGGGTATCGAAAATGACGTGCAGCGCGCAGCGATCATCAGCGAAGGGTGCGATTACTGGCAGGGCTTCCTGCGAGCACAACCGATGAAGAGCGAAGAAATGCTCGCGTTGTCCCGCACTGCGCGCGGGCGCGGGCACGGGTGATAGCCGGGAATTTTGTGGCCTTTATTCGGCCAGTTCCCGCTGCTGACGCTTTTCACGAAAGTAAGTGACCGGAAATAGCCACTGTTCTTTGATCGAAAGACGTTTGCGGTCATCCTGACCCACAATCTCCGATTCGCCGTCTCTGAATGTACCAAAAATGCGGTCGAACAGAATCACCGAATTGCCGTAGTTGCAGCGCGTGTCCTCATAGCTCAAAGCTGTGTGGTGCAGACTGTGATGACGGATCGTGGTGAAGAAAAACCCAAACCACGCAGGCGGGTTGGATCGAATATTGGCGTGCGCGTAGAGTGCGATAGCGTTTAGTGAGAAGATCGCTGCGAAGATGGCGTTCGCATCAAAATCGAACAGCGCCAGCACAGTGAGACTGATGAGGAAAAGCTCAATCGGATTGCCGACAAAACCTTTGAGCGCGTTCAACTGCGTCACATGGTGATGCGGTGCATGCGTCGACCACAGCAATTCGTTGTTATGCATAAACCGATGCATCCAATACTGGCCAAACTCATAAAGCAACATGATCGCAATGACTTGAACCAGAAACGGCAATTCCATAAGCCACGGTGTGGCAATACCAAGCGCCTCTTTCGCTTGGCCAAGCGGTCCATCGACTGAGATTCCCACCAGAGCGCTGATGACGAAGATCATCAGGAGCATATAAAAAACGTCAGTCGCAAGCTCTTTGCTGTTGATCCGCCAGCCTTCCTGCCGTTCGTGAAACAGTTCCATCAATTGGACAAAGGCCATTCCGCCGAATGACACGAGCGGGATGAGCCACCATGCATCCATCAATGCCGCAGGAGCGAAACCGAAAACTACCCAAATGACAGCAATATGAATCGGCGGCAGGTGATCGAATAGGGCTTGTTTCATCGCGTAACTCGCATTTGCGAGCCTCCGGCGCCAAAGCACCAACGGCCCGTAACTTCGGTATTACGAAATGCTAGCAAGTTATGAACGCAGTGAAAGCCCCAATCGAAAAAAAGAGCAGTATCAAGCTGCGCGGGTGCGGTTCGTCGCCTTCCGCGCGATCCCTGACAGTCCCTTGGTCAGCTGGAACAGGCCGTTAAGGCGGCTTTGTGGGTCGCTCCATGCGCGGTTGATCACCAGCTTCATATCAGGGCGCAGTTTCGCGGTGCCTTGCGCGCTGTCATTCAGGCGGTCGACATAGGCGACCAAGCCGGGGCCATCGGGGAAGTCGTCCTTATGGAAAGTGACCAAAGTCCCGCGCGCGCCGACGTCAATCTTGGCGATGTTGGCTCCAATCGCCTGATGTTTGATTTCGATGAGCCGCACAAGGTTCTTGGTCGGGCCGGGCAGGTCGCCAAACCGATCGATCATTTCTGCGGCCAGACTTTCGATTTCTGCCTTGTCCGCCGCTTGGTTGAGGCGGCGATAGAGCGCCATGCGCACGGCGAGATCGGGCACATATTCCTCTGGGATCATGATCGGCGCATCGACGGTGATCTGCGGGGAGAAGGCGTCCTTGGCTTTCTCCAGACCCATCTCACCAGCCTTGGCCGCTAGAATCGCGTCCTCCAGCATCGACTGATACAGCTCGAACCCGACCTCGCGGATATGGCCCGATTGCTCATCGCCCAGCAGATTGCCAGCGCCGCGAATGTCGAGATCGTGGCTGGCAAGTTGGAAGCCCGCGCCAAGCGAGTCGAGGTCGCTGAGAACCTTGAGGCGTTTCTCCGCCACTTCGGAAAGCTGCACGTCTTTTTCATACGTCAGATAGGCGTATGCGCGCAGTTTTGATCGGCCCACGCGGCCACGCAATTGGTACAGCTGTGCAAGGCCAAAGCGGTCTGCGCGGTGGATGATAATCGTGTTTGCGCTCGGCAGATCGAGGCCGCTTTCGATGATGGTGGTCGATAGCAGCACTTCATATTTGCCTTCGTAAAAAGCGCTCATGCGCTCTTCGATTTCGGCGGCTCCCATTTGGCCGTGGGCGGAGATCGCCTTTATCTCGGGCACATGTTCATGCAGCCACGCTTCGACATCGGCCATGTCGGAAATGCGCGGGACAACGATAAAGCTCTGTCCGCCGCGATGGTGTTCGCGCAGCAAAGCCTCGCGCATTACCATCTCGTCCCACTCCATCACATAGGTCCGCACCGCTAGGCGGTCGACAGGAGGCGTCTGGATCGTGGAAAGTTCGCGCAGGCCGCTCATCGCCATTTGCAGCGTGCGCGGGATAGGCGTGGCGGTCAGCGTCAGCATATGCACGTCAGAGCGCAACTGTTTCAGCTTCTCTTTATGGGTCACGCCAAAGCGCTGTTCTTCGTCAACGATCACAAGACCGAGATTTTTGAACTCGGTCGATTTCGACAGAATCGCATGGGTGCCGATGACCAGATCGAGCGTTCCGTCGGCAAGACCTTCGCGTGTTTCTGTGGTTTCCTTGGACGAGACAAGCCGTGATAGCCGCCCGACTTTGAGCGGGAAGCCCGCGAAGCGTTCTGCGAAGTTCTGGTAATGCTGGCGCGCAAGCAGTGTAGTGGGCGCAACGATAGCGACCTGCTGGCCGCTCATCGCCGCGACAAATGCCGCGCGCAAAGCGACCTCTGTTTTGCCGAATCCGACATCGCCGCATACCAGCCGATCCATCGGTCTGCCGCTTTCCAGATCGCGCAATACATCGCCGATGGCCGCGTCTTGATCGTCGGTTTCTTCCCACGGGAAACGGTCGACGAATTGGTTGAAGCTGGCCTGTTCCACTTCGAAAATCGGTGCCTTTTTCAGAGCGCGTGCGGCGGCAACTTTCATCAATTCGCCTGCAATTGCGGTGATGCGCTCTTTGAGGCGCGAACGGCGTTTCTGCCACGCTTCACCGCCGAGCCGGTCTAGCTGGACGCTTTCTTCGGATGATCCGTAGCGCGACAGCACGTCGATATTCTCAACCGGAATGAACAGCTTATCGCCGCCGCGATATTCCAGCGTGACGCAATCGTGCTGACTTTTGCCGACAGGTACGGGGTCGAGGCCAAGATATTTGCCGATACCGTGTTCGACATGAACGACCAGATCGCCGCGCGCGAGCGCCTGAAGTTCGGCAAGGAAAGCATCGGAATCCTTGCGCTTTTTCTTACGCCGCACCAGCCTGTCACCCAGCACATCCTGTTCTGTGATGACTTCCAGATCGTCATTTGCAAAACCCGTTTCGAGCGGGAGCACCATTGCGGCGGATTTGGCGCTGCCGTTTTTCGGCACAGCCAGGCCGAGCGCCTCTTGCCAACCATCGGCGAGCACGGTGGGTGCACCGGCTTCTTCGAGGATGGAGGCGATGCGAGCACGGCTGCCCGCGGAATAGGCGGCGAACATGGGCTTGCGGCCCGATTTTGCGATCGCGGTAAGGTGTTTCGCTGCGGCCTCGTAGACATTGTCACCGCGCGCGCGCTCAGGTGTGAAGTCACGCGCAGGCTTGAAGCCAAAATCGAGATTGGTATCGCTTTGCGGTGCTGCAAAAACGCTGGCGCGGTGGGCTGGCGCGGCGTCCACTGCAGAGGAAAATTCTTCTGCGGCCACATACAAGGCATCTTTGGATAGCGGGCGGTAGCTTCCGCTCTTTTCGCCAGCAACGCGCCGGCGCTGGTCAAAATAATCGCCAATATCTCCGATGCGTTCTTCGGCGGCGCCCAAGGCGGCTTGGTCGATCACCACCACGTCATCTGCGCTGAGGTGATCGAACAATGTCGCCAGTTTTTCTTCGAACAGCGGCAGCCAATGTTCCATGCCCGCCAACCGCCGCCCGGTGCTCACCGCCTCGTATAACGGGTCCTGCGTCGCCGCCGCGCCGAACAATTCGCGGTAGCGCGAACGGAAGCGTTTGATGCTGTCATCATCGAGCAAAGCTTCGGATGCGGGCAGCAGCAGATGCGAATCAAGCCGACCGGTTGAACGCTGCGTCGAAGTGTCGAACAGGCGCAGGCTTTCGAGTTCATCGCCAAAGAAATCGAGCCGCAAGCCTTCGTCAAGCGAGGATGGGAAGATATCGACAATCGACCCGCGCACCGCAAATTCGCCGTGATCGATGACTGTGTCTGTGCGCGAATACCCTTGGCGCGTGAGCAGCGCCGCCAAACTGTCGTGCCCAATCGTCATTCCCGGTTTGAATTCGCGCACGCTTTCACGCACGCGAAACGGAGTGAGCACGCGTTGCAGCGCGGCGTTGACCGTGGTCACCAACAATTGAGAATTAGAAGATGGTTTCTGCAACCGGAACAACGCGGACAGGCGTGCCGCGCTAATGGTTAACGCAGGGCTGGCGCGGTCATAGGGCAGGCAATCCCACGCGGGAAATTCCAGCACCTCAATTTCAGGAGCAAAGAACCGCGCAGCTTCCGCCATGCTTCGCATCGCCGAATCGTCTGGCGCTATAAAAACGGCGCGCTGTTTTGCGGCGCGGGCAAGATCGCTCATCACCAGCGGTTGCGCACCGCGAGGCAGCGACGACAGCGTGAGCGGTACGCTCGCGGAAAGGATGCGATTGAGGTCTGGCATAGGTGTCTTATTCAAAGATCAATTGCGCGCAGACGTTCCCGCACACAGGAAAAGAAGCGCGGCCCTAGCTGGGGATGTCGACGTAGTCGAGTTTCTGCATTGTCTCGATCAGCGCGCCCTGAAACTTTTCCGGCACAGCCTGAGTTTGCAGGCCCCACGCCATGATATCGACATCGTCTTCATCAAGCAGATTTTCAAACCACACCAGTTCCGCCTCGCTCCATTCGGCGTGATAGCGGTCGAAAAAACCGCCGATCATATAGTCCGCCTCTCGCGTGCCGCGATGCCAGCTGCGAAACTTTGCGCGGGCGAGACGATTTTGGAATGTGGGCATATCGGTCATATTCGCAGCGGTAAGGCACTCGCAGAATGGGCGCAACCGGGTATAAGCGCCTGCGATGCGTCCCGATATTCTCAATCCGATCTTTGCCGAAAGCCAGACATTGGACGGCGTTGGCCCCAAAATGGCCAAGCCGCTCGAAAAGCTGGGCCTGACGCGGATCAAGGACGTCGCCTATCATCTGCCCGAACGATTTGTGACGCGCCGCGCGATCACCGATCTGGATGAGGGCGCGGAGGGTGAGCAGGTGATAGTTGCACTGACCGCAACCGAGCACCGCACGCCCTATAACCCGGGACGCGGGCCGTACCGGGTTCTGGCGCAGGATGAGGCGGGCAATATCTGCGCGCTCACCTATTTTGGCCGTGCATCGTACAGTGCGAAGAAGCTGTTCCCTGTGGGGGAGAAACGCTGGGTGGCGGGGCGGCTCGACCGGTATGGCGATATGCTACAGATTGTGCATCCCGACCATGTGGAGGAAGACAGCGCCGCGCATCTCGCGCGGCTGAATGAGCCGGTGTATGGTCTTTCAGAAGGGCTAACTCAGCCGAAGCTCGGATCGCTTGTTTCTCAATCGCTGGGCCGGTTGCCCGAATTGCCAGAGTGGATTGAGCCTAGCCAGTTTGAACAGGCAGGTTGGCCCGCGTGGCGCGACGCGCTGCATCTGGCGCATAAGGACGCTCACGAAAAAGCGCGTGACAGGCTCGCCTATGATGAGCTGCTTGCAAATTCGCTCGCGCTTCTGATGGTCAAGGCGGAGGGGCGGCGACGCAAGGGGCAGGCATTGGCGGGCGATGGAGCTTTGCGAGCTCGCCTCAAATTGCCGTTTGAGATGACGGGGGCGCAAAAACGCTCAGTCGGAGAGATTGAAGGCGATCTCCAGCAGGAATCGCCGATGCTGCGCCTGCTGCAAGGCGATGTGGGTGCGGGTAAAACGGTGGTCGCTCTGGAAGCGATGCTGATCGCCAATGAGGCTGGCAAGCAGGCGGCGTTGCTTGCCCCCACTGAAATCCTTGCGCGGCAACATTTTGAAACGTTGCGCACTATGGCTGCGCCGACCGGCGTCGAAGTCGCACTGCTGACAGGCCGCGCAAAGGGCAAGGAGCGTGAAGGCATCCTGATGGGATTGCTTGATGGGTCGATTGACATCCTGATCGGCACGCATGCGATTTTTCAAGATACGGTGAATTACAAAGACCTCGGGCTGGTCGTCATTGATGAGCAGCACCGCTTTGGCGTGGCCCAGCGGCTTGCGCTGGCGGGGAAGGGCAGGCGCGCGCCGCATACGCTGGCGATGACCGCCACACCGATCCCGCGCAGCCTGACGCTGGCGCAATATGGCGAGATGGATGTGAGCCGCCTCGATGAATTGCCACCGGGACGCCAAGCGATTGAGACGCTGGTTGTCTCGCAAGACCGCGCCGAAGATGTGATCGCCGGAGTAGGGCGTCATCTCGCCACAGGTCAGCAGGCCTATTGGGTATGCCCGATGGTGCGGGAGGCCAACGGCAATTGGCAGACGGGTGATATCGCCGCAGCCGAAGCACGCTATGCCGAGCTAAAAGAGCATTTTGGCGACGACGTTGTGATGGTTCACGGCCAGCTGAAGCCTGAGGTGAAGGACGCCAATATGGAGCGTTTTGCCAGCGGCGGTGCCAAATTGCTGGTGGCAACCACTGTCATCGAAGTCGGCGTCGATGTGCCATCCTCCACCCTGATGGTGATTGAGCAAGCCGAACGTTTTGGCCTGGCACAGCTGCACCAATTGCGCGGCCGGGTTGGCCGGGGCAGCGAGAAAAGCCGCTGCTTGCTGCTGCGCGGCGGTGAATTAAGCGAAACCGCGCAAAAGCGGCTCGCGCTGATGCGGGAGACGCAGGATGGTTTTCGTATCGCGGAGGAAGATCTCGAACTGCGCGGCGGCGGTGAATTGCTGGGCACGCGGCAATCGGGTGACGCGGCGTTTCGTGTTGCCGATCTGGAGCAGGTTCAAAAACTGCTACCCATCGCGCATGCCGATGCACGGATGCTGATCGATCGGGACGGGGGTCTAAAGAGCGATCGCGGGGAGGCGGCGCGTATTCTGCTGTATCTGTTTGAGCGCGACTGGGGAGTGCAGTTGCTGCGCGGGGGTTAGAACCGCGCGTCTGCACCTTGTTCTAAAAACCGCGCGACCAGTGCATCTGCGGCATCGCTAACTGTGGTCCAGCATGTTTCAAAATCGCTTTCGTCCCCGTAATACGGGTCGGGCACCGCTTTGCCCTCTTGGCCCTTAATCGCGTCCAGCAACATGGCGACATGCGCGGTGCCATGGCGCGGGGCGCGCGCGTCAATTCCGGCCATATTCGCCGCGTCCAAAGCGAAAATATGCGTGAAATCATGAAAGTCGCTTGCGGACAATTGCCGGCCGATCAAAGCACTGATGTCGACACCCTGCGAGCGCGCGACCGCAATGGCGCGGGGATCAGGATTTTCGCCGATGTGATATCCTGCTGTTCCAGCGGAATCGACGCGAATATCGAGGCCCGCCTTGGTCGCAGCATGACGCAAGGCGCCTTCTGCCATCGGCGACCGGCAAATATTGCCAAGGCACACGAACAAAACGGACGGTTTATCAGAGGGTTCTTGCGTCATGACGTCATATAAATAGATGCTGGGCAGCGGCACGCAAGTTACAAGATGTAAGATCTTGATCGGTGGCCGCAGCTACAGACGCACCGACACCTGTGTTTTACAGCGCTATGACCATCAGGCTGCGCTGGCGGGGAAGGGCTGCGTTGTGGCCAGGACTTCTTCGGTCATGCGCCGGATGTTTACCTTCGCCTTGAGCCGCGCACCAAGCAGCGCAGTGCCGCTCACTTTGCGCTGCACAAACAGGGTTTCTATTGGCGGGAATGCCCATGTGTCCTTGTCTTGCGCAATCGCCATGCCTTCATCGCGCAACAACGGGATAAATGCCCGGTCGCCAAAATCAAACGGTGCATCTTCACGCATTTCTCCGATCACGATGTCGATCATGCGGTTCACGCGTTCTGGGTGTTTCTCCGCGACAATCGGCATCATAAAGCCTGACTCGATGGTCGCGGCTAAGACTTCGTCACGGTCGCCATTAAGCCCCGCGATCAGCATTTTTCGGTAGCCGTTTGACACGTCAGGATCGACAGCGCGGCACGCTCCGAAATCAAGCAGGATGATCTCGCCCGTTTCGCGGCGGTATCGAAAATTGGCAAAGTTGGGGTCGGTTTGCATCACGCCAAAATCAAACAATTCGCGCGCAACCAGACGCATAAGCCGAGAAGCAACTTGATCGCGGCGTTCGGGCGGTTCCTGCTCCAATTCCTCAATGGCGACGCCTTCTTCAAAGCTCATCGCCAGTATTGATCCGCGCGTCAGCTCTTCGTGCAATTTGGGTACAACGAAGCCCTCAGTGCCCGCCAAACGTTCGCGGTACAGCGCCATCTGTTCGCCTTCGCGCTGATAGTCGGCTTCTTCGTGCAGCTGTTTCTTGGCAGCAGCGAGCAGTTTGTCGACCTCGAGTTCGGGCGGGGCAAAGCCTGCGACCTTGAGCAGCGTCATCACATTGTCGACATCGCTGTCGATGCTTTTGGCGACACCGGGATATTGCACCTTGATCGCCAGTTCCTGTCCATCTCGGGTCAGCGCCTTGTGCACTTGCCCGATGGAGGCGGCGGCGATGGGTCGGGGGTTGAACCACTTGAACTGTTTGCGCCAATCATTGCCCCATTCCGCGCGAAGCACGGTGTCGAGCTGTTTGGTCGGCATAAAATTGGCCTGATCGCGCAGAGTAGCGAGGATTTTGGACAATTCGGGCGGCAAAAAATCGCCTGAATCGAGGCTGATCATCTGCCCCATCTTCATCGCCGCGCCGCGTAAATGCGCCAGCCGGTCTGTCATGCGTTGCACGTTGCCGGGGGTGAGCATCAGATCGCGAGCCGACAGCGATTGTCCGGTGGTCAGCCGCCGCGCGCCTTCTGCGGCCATCCCGCCAGCGACACCGCCGACAAGTCGCCCAAAAGTACCAAGACGCGCCAAGCGGCCAGATGGCACGGCACGCTCTCTTGATTTGTCGGGCTTTTCTTCGTCCATGTTCGCGCCGTAGTCCTGTTGTATCCGGAAACCAAATCCATAACCCAAACGATATGGGCCAAACGACACGGGCCCAGGATGTATCCCGGGCCCGCGCCGCTCGATCAATTGATCGAATTCAAAATTTTAGTCAGGTGTTACGCGATACGCGCGCTGCCGCCTGCAATGTAGTTTACATACACCGCGTGGATCAGACCGGGGACAAAGAAGATCAGCGTCAGAATGAGGTTGATCCAGAAATCTGAGCTAAGCCCCTTCTTCATGGCAACACCGAGTGGTGGCAGAAGAATAGTGGCGACGAGTGTAAGAAGTTCCATCATGAAATTTGTCCTCAATTGGTTTGACACGCGACGCTATGACGCGTCGTCATTTGCCTATTCAACGGACATGCATGTTTTTTAGTTCCGAAAAAATGCTTCGGAACCTATCGTTTGATTGTGTGTTTACTTTCGCTTCCTAGCTGATGCACAGGCCGCCATCGACCGGCAGACATTGCCCGGTGATATAGTCGCTGTGTGGGGAGGCGAAAAACACTGCGAGCCCTTCTAACCCTTCGTGATCTCCTGGACGGCGCAAGGGAATGCGTTGCTCCATCCAGCTTGCAAATTTCGGATTGGCAGAGGCGGTGATGTCGGTCTCATAATATCCAAATAACAGCGCGTTGGCAGTGATTTGGTAACGCGCCAATTCAAACGCCGCGCCGCGTGTCAGGCCGTTTACGGCGGCTTTTGACGCGGCATAATCGGAGCTTTTGTTGACCCCCATGATCGACTGGCCTGACGATGTAACGATCAGTTTCCCTCCCGCGTCGCCATTCGCCGCGCGCTCCATCATATGGCGAGCCGCGTATTTGTAGACCAGCGCGGGGCCGCGCGCGTTGATCGCCATTGTCGCATCCCAACCTTGCGTGGTGATATCAGCGATCGCCGTACCCGCGCCAGAGACACCGGCATTGGCGAAAACAACATCCACCCGTCCAAAGGCGTCCAGCGTCGCTGACATTGCTGCTTCAACCTGCGCGTCCTGCGACACATCGCATGGCAGCGCGATGATTTTGCCGCCGCCAAGCCCGCTCAGTTCTTCGACTGCCGCGGCGTTTTTGTCGCTATTGCGCGCCCAGATCGCGACATCGGCTCCGGACTTGACCAAACCCCGCGCCATACTCAGCCCAAGACCGCCATTGCCGCCAGTGATGACCGCCACGCGGCCCGATAAATCGAACAGGTTCATGGGGCGCAGGATTGGCGCAATTCGCTGCAGCCTGCAAGCATACGGGGAACTGCGCGCTCACCCTTCGGTTTCTCTGTGCATGGACACTGATAACACGTTGACCCCCGCAGCGCGCTGGCTTGGCTATGCCGGTTTGTTGCCGCAGATACTGTGCGTGGCGCTGGCCGCGACACGGCATGAATATGCATACACCGCCTTGGCGGGTGGGTTCGCTTATGCTGCGGCGATTTTCAGCTTTTTGGGCGGCGTGTGGTGGGGGCAAGCCATTGCGCAAGGCAAACGTGCGAGCGCGGGTGTCTATCTGATCGCCGTGCTGCCCAGCTTGCTTGCGGTGGCGTTGTTTTTGCCGTGGAGCCTTGGATGGGATTGGCCGGCACCTGCGCTGTTGTATCTGGGCGCGCTTATTGCTCCTGTCGCCATTGGTGGACCGCGCACTGGGTTTTGCGTCGCGCGATTTTATGCGGTTGCGGGTGCAGCTCTCAGCGGGGCTAGGCGCGCTGACGATTGCACTGGGTTTTGTGGCTGATGCCATCGTCTAACAAGCGGCAAAAACATTTGAAACCGGGGTGGCAAGTGGGTGAATGCCGCATATAGTTGGCCGCATGGCCAGCGCTTCGACTCTCCACCCATCGCCCGCAAAGGCGCATCCCGAACAGCAATATCTGGATCTGATGCGTCAGATATGGAGCGAGGGCAGCGAGCGCGCTGATCGCACCGGTATCGGCACGCGCTCTGTCGTGGGGGCGCAATTGCGCTATGATCTGGCGGACGGCGCGATGCCGCTGCTGACGACCAAACGCGTCTATTGGAAAACAGCCACACGCGAAATGCTATGGTTTCTGACCGGAGAGACCAATATCCGCCCGCTCGTATTGCAGGGCGTTAAGATTTGGAACGAGTGGCCCCATGCCCGCTACGTCAAAGAGACCCGCGACGACATTGCGCTGGACGATTTCGTCCAACGGATTGCGGAAGATGAAGCGTTCGCCGCGCGCTGGGGTGATCTTGGGCCGGTTTACGGCAAGCAATGGGTGGATTGGCCGACTTATCGTTATCGCAAAGACGGTTTGTACGAGCGCGGGCCGGGGATCAATCAGGTCGCGCAAGTAGTCGAAAGCCTTAAAACGAATCCCGGCAGCCGCCGCCATATTCTCGAAGGGTGGAATGTCGCAGAACTAGACCAGATGGCGCTGCCGCCGTGTCACAAAACCTATCAGTTCCACGTTGCAGGCCAAGAAAACGGGAAGGGCCGGCTGAATTGTGTGCTCTACCAACGCAGCTGCGATGTCGCGCTCGGCCTGCCGTTCAACCTGTGGTCCGCCGCTCTGCTCACGCGGATGATGGCACAGCAAACGGGCCTAGAGCCGGGCGAGCTGGTGTGGATGGGGGGTGATGTGCATCTCTACCTCAACCACGCGCATTTGATCGAGGAACAGCTGACTCGCCAGCCTCAAGGGAACCCGACCTTCGAAATCACGCGAAAGCCCGAAACAATTTTCGACTACAAAATCGATGATTTCGTGGTGAAAGATTACGCGCCGCTACCCCCAATCAAGGCTCCTGTTGCGGTATGATTGCGCGTCCTTGACCAGGGTGAAAGGCTGACTTACGCGCGTTTTAACAGGCTGGGAACGACGCGAGATGTCTCGCGAGTTTTCATGCGGTGTCATACCCTTTGGGAGAGCGTTTTATGGCCGATACGGCCGATAATCCAAAACCAACAGGAGCCACGAGCGGTGACAACCGCCCCGCGCTCGCACTGCATGTGCCAGAGCCGCGCTCTCGCCCCGGTGATCCGGTTAATTTCGCAGATGTCACGATCAGCCCCGCTGGCTCTCAGCCGCGTCCTGATGAGAGCACCAAGCCTGAGGACATGAAAGACCTCGCCTATGATCTCGTCCGCGTGCTGGGTGATGATAATAAGGCGCATGGTCCGTGGGACCCGAAGCTCGATCCCGATACGTTGCGCACGATGCTGGGCCATATGGCGATGGTTCGCGCATTTGATGAACGCATGTTCCGCGGTCAGCGGCAGGGCAAAACCAGCTTTTATATGAAATGCACCGGCGAAGAGGCGACCAGCGTTGCAGCGTCGATGGCGCTGGCATCCGATGACATGGTCTTCCCGTCATATCGCCAGCAAGGCATTCTGATTGCACGCGGATATCCGCTGATCGAGATGATCAATCAGATTTACTCGAACAAAGGCGACAAGCTGCTCGGCCGCCAGCTGCCGATCATGTATTCGAGCCGCGAGCACAGCTTCTTCAGCATTTCCGGCAACCTCGCCACGCAAACCCCGCAAGCGGTCGGCTGGGCAATGGCCAGCGCAATTAAGGGCGACAGCCGAATCGCCGCAACATGGGTGGGCGAGGGCTCCACGGCAGAAGGTGATTTCCATTCCGCCTGCACTTTTGCGACCGTGTATAACGCTCCTGTGATCCTCAATGTAATCAACAACCAATGGGCGATCAGCAGCTTCTCTGGCTTTGCCGGGGGAGAGCGCACCACCTTTGCCGCGCGCGCTTTGGGATATGGCCTCGCGGGTCTGCGCGTGGATGGCAATGATGCGCTGGCGTGTTTTGCCGCGCAGCTATGGGCGGCAAACCGTGCCCGTGCGAATAACGGGCCGACCTTGATCGAATATTTCACCTACCGGGCAGAAGGGACACTCCACCTCTGACGATCCATCAGGCTATCGCAGTGCGCAAGAACGCGAAGAATGGCCGCTGGGTGATCCTGTCATGCGTCTTAAAGACCACCTGATCGAAATCGGTGAATGGGATGAGGATCGTCAGGCAGCGATGGATAAATCCTGCGCCGAGGAAGTGAAGGCGACCACCAAAGAAGCCGAAAAGAACGGCATCCTTGGCCACGGTCTGCACCACCCATTCCGCACTATGTTCGAAGACGTGTTTGAAGAGCTGCCTTGGCATCTGAAAGAACAGGCCGAACAGGCAACGCGAGAGCGGGTAACAAAATTCGGTTCGGAAAGGCCCGACGCATGAGCACCGATGTGAAAACTGACGCGCCAGTGGAAGTCGCCGCAGAACGCCGGATCAACATGATCGAAGCGATCAACGAAGCGCTCGACATTATGCTGGGCCGCGATCCCAATGTCATAATCATGGGCGAAGATGTCGGTTATTTCGGCGGCGTGTTCCGCTGCACCGCTGGCCTGCAGGAAAAGCACGGCAAGACCCGAGTTTTTGATACCCCAATCAACGAATGCGGTATTATCGGAGCCGCCGTAGGCATGGGCGCTTACGGTTTGCGCCCGGTGCCGGAAATTCAGTTTGCCGACTACATCTATCCCGGTCTCGACCAACTGATCTCAGAGGCAGCGCGGCTGCGTTATCGCTCTGCCAATGAATATATCGCACCGCTGACGGTCCGTTCGCCGTTTGGTGGCGGGATTTTCGGCGGGCAGACGCATTCGCAAAGCCCCGAAAGCATCTTCACCCACGTAGCGGGTCTGAAGACGGTGATCCCGGCGACGCCTTACGATGCAAAGGGCCTGTTGATTTCCTGCATCGAAGACAATGATCCGGTGATCTTTTTCGAGCCCAAGCGGATCTACAACGGCCCCTTCACTGGCTTTTACGACAAGCCGGTTGAACCTTGGAAGAAGCATCGCGACAGCGTAGTGCCCGAGGGTTATTATAAAATTCCGCTCGGCAAAGCGCGTCATGTTTCAGAAGGCGAGGAACTAACGGTTCTTGCTTACGGCACCATGGTCCATGTCGCCGAAGCCGTGTGCAAGGCGAAGGGCGTTGATGCTGACATCCTCGACCTGCGCACGCTGGTGCCGCTTGATATCGAAGCCATCGAGGCGTCGGTAAAGAAAACGGGCCGCTGCATGATCGTGCATGAGGCGACCCGAACCAGCGGCTTTGGCGCGGAGCTATCGGCGCTCGTCACAGAACGGTGTTTCTACCATCTTGAAGCACCGGTGGAACGCGTCACCGGCTTTGACACGCCTTATCCGCACAGCCTCGAATGGGCCTATTTCCCCGGCCCGGTTCGCATCGGCGAGGCAATCGACAAAATTCTGAAAGACTGAGCGCAATGGTTCGAAACGCTTTCCTACATCTGTTTCTTGGTGCCATTGACGGCGGATTCAAACCGGCTGCTAAAATGAAAAATGTAGGACAAGTGTCACCCAAGGGATTTGGGTGAATTTGGTTCAAAAACAATATTTTGAGGGTGTAGGACACGGATGACACATTTTCGATCTGTCACCCATTCCCTACACGAAGGATGATCTGAGAAATGGCAAAGTTCACATTCAATATGCCCGATGTCGGCGAAGGCGTGGCTGAGGCGGAGATCGTCGAATGGCAGGTCAAAGTCGGCGACCGGGTCGAGGAAGACCAGCACCTCGTCGATGTGATGACGGACAAGGCCACGATCGACATCGAAAGCCCTGTTACCGGCGTGGTCACCGAAGTTGCTGGCGAAGTCGGCGACACCATCTCGGTGGGTGCGATGCTGCTAGTGGTGGAAGTTGAAGGGGAAGTCGGCGAAGAAGCAGAGGCTGAGGCTGAGGCTGAGGCGGAAAAACCTGCTCCTGTTACGGCTCCCGAACCTGCGCCGGAGCCAGTGGTTGCACCAGCGCCTACACCCTCAGCGGCACCGTCGCCAGCACCCACGCCTTCACCAAGCCCTGAGCCTGTTGCCGAGCCTTCCACCGCCGAAAAGGTTCTTGCAAGTCCCGCGGTGCGCCAGCGCGCTCGCGATCTCGGTGTTGACCTTGCGCAAGTAAAGCCTGCTGATGATGGCCGCGTGCGCCACGGCGATCTCGATCAGTTCATCGCCTACAATTCAGGCGGAGGCTTTTCGCCCGCAGGCGCGACGCGCGCCGACGAAACAATCAAAGTCATCGGTCTGCGCAAGCGAATTGCTCAAAATATGAGCGCGGCGAAACGCAACATCCCGCATTTCACCTATGTTGAAGAATGCGATGTGACTGAGCTGGAGCGGATGCGCGCGGATCTTAACTCAGCGCGCGGGCAAAAACCAAAACTGACTATGCTACCGCTGCTTATCACCGCGTTCTGCAAGATGATCCCGGCCTATCCTATGATCAATGCGCGCTATGATGATGAGGCAAATGTGGTGACACGCCACGGCAGCATCCATCTGGGCATGGCGACGCAAACCGATACTGGCCTGATGGTCCCGGTGATTCGCGACGCGCAATCGCGCAATCTTTGGCAGCTGGCGACCGAGATCGGGCGTCTGGCACAGGCCGCACGTGATGGGTCGGCCAAATCAGAAGAACTTTCTGGCTCAACGCTCACCGTGACGTCGCTCGGCCCCTTGGGCGGGGTTGCGACCACGCCAGTGATTAACCGACCTGAGGTAGCGATCATCGGTCCTAACCGCATTATCGAACGCCCGATGTTCGTGACCGGCGCAGATGGTGCGGAACGAATCGAGAAGCGTAAGCTGATGAATATCTCGATTTCTTGTGATCACCGGGTGGTGGACGGTTTTGATGCGGCCAGCTTTATTCAGGACGTAAAAAAGCTAATTGAAACGCCAGTTTTGCTGGTTTCTGAATAAGTTTGCAAAAATGATGCAAATTGGTTGTCAGAGGCGTTGACAGCCATACGAACCGGGCCTAATTGCCCGGCTCCCAAGCGGTGCAAACCCCAGTTTAGACGGTCAAGTTTATGCGGGTGTAGCTCAGTTGGTTAGAGCGCCGGCCTGTCACGCCGGAGGTCGCGAGTTCAAGTCTCGTCACTCGCGCCACTTGGGAGTTTCTTGCAATTGGATGGATTGGTAAGACGCGCTTCGGCGCGACTAATCAATCTTTTCGGATGTAGCCGCTGGGGCAGACCAGCTGCCGGTTTCCATCCAGATGAGGAAACGTTTGAGCGGCAGCAACCAGATCAGACCGAGCACCAGATAAATGGCCGCCTGCGCAAGCCCCGGCCACCCGCCTATAATGTCAGGCGCATAACGCGCGATAATGATGCCGTAGATCATGAGAAGTATGAATAGGCTGATGATGCCAAAAGGAATTCGCCAAGTCGGTGTATCGCGCATTGATCCGTTTCTCTCAGTCTAAGCCGTAAATTCGGGTAGGAGTGACCACCGCGTCCAAAGCCATGTCATGCGGCTCAATTGGCAGTGTTTCAGCCAGCTGCGCGTCCCATGCCAATCCAACCGCAATGCGCCCCGGATGTTCCGCCAGCCAGCGATCATAGTGCCCGCCGCCTTGGCCAAGCCGCACAAGGTCCGTTGTAAAGCCCACCAGCGGCAAGAAAAGGACATCAGGGGTGATGACAGCGGCATCGCTATCCGGCTGTCTCAATCCGAACGGGCCTAGGACTAAGTCGCTTTCACCATGTGGATCGACATGCGCGCGGAACTGCATAACAGCATCTTCAGCGGAAAAGTGGGGCAGGGCGATCGTATGGCCCGCTTCTTGAAAGAATCGCGCATAGCCTCTCGCTGGGGCCTCGTATTGGGTCGCATGATAAAGTCCGATGACAGCATCAGATCCAATTTTTGCAATCAGAGGGGCCGGGGGGCGGTTAAAAAGCAGCGCCTGAATGGCAGAAGACTGTGCAAGGACATGCTCCCGCCGGGCAACGAGCAAGGCCTTGCGGAGCTCGGATTTGGTTGGCTGATCTTCCATCACCGGGAAGTAGTGCTCAGCCAGCAGGGTCGCAAGGGCCGAACAAATCGCAACCCAGATAGGGTGCGAAGACAAAATGACGGAACCGCTATGGGTCGTTGGCCTGGAAATCCTCTGACGCGAAAGTGTCAGGTGGGCGCCGTATACCCGAGCTCCCAGGTTCCGCTCCGAAGAACGCAGTGGCCCGTAAACTCAGGAAGGGACAGCTCCCGAGGATTGCTTATAGCCCAGGGATTTTCGATAGCTCGTGCCGAGCAGCCCCGCCATCACTTGATTTAGTGCGAAGTGGCCTGACCTTCAAGTTTATTGGCAAGCTCACTGGCCATAGTCTCTGCACGTTTCGCCAGAGCTTCAAGCTTTTCGGCCAATGCTTCGGACAAAGCGGCGTCTTCCGCTGGACCGCCGAACATGTCGTGTTGGTGCCGGGCGCTTTCTTCAACTTTGGCAAGTTCCGCCTTTAATTTCTCGTTGTCCTTGCGCGCGCGCTCCTCGGCCTTGCGCAGAGTTTCGATTTCTTCGCGCATCTCGGCCTTTTTCCCGCCAGCTTTTTCTTTTTGCTGATCGCTGCTGGCATTAGCTTTGCGCAATTCATTCGCAGCGTCATCGGCGGCACGCTGCATTTCCTGACGCATTTCGGTCAGTTCGACGCGCGCATCACTCGCGGCTTTGCGTGCTTCGGTCAGCTCATCGGCCATGAACAGCGCAGCAAAGACGACATTGTTCGCTTCTAAAGGAGCGCGTGATGTCCCCAGTTTTGCGTAATTCTCATCGATAATTGCGCCGAGCTTGGCGACCTGTTCTTCCTCCCCCGGACCGCAGGCGATGGAGTAGGTCTTGGGACCAACTTTGATACGAACTTCACTCATAGGACTGGGCTCACCCCTCCAATTCCTCAATCAGAGAGTCAAGTTCGCCAATGGTATCAGCCACTTCCTCGCGCAATTTCTCATGAGCGTTCACCAAAGCCAGCACGCGGGCGGAGCCAGAACTGTCTCCGTTTTCAGATTTGGCTTCGGATTTCGTAGCGGTTTCCTGTGCGCGCACAGCTTCGATCCGCGCCATTGCGGTGTTGATGCGTGTCATCGCTTCTTCGATCCGAGAGGCGCTCATAATGGTCTGGAATTTACCAAGTTTCTGCAGTTTCGCAAAGTGTTGCGCCATCCTGTTGATAAGTGCTCTGGGTTTACCGCGTCCAGGCACGAATTTTTTCGACATACGGCGTTACGCTACCGGGCCAAGTGTTGACCTCGAACGACCGCTCGGCAATGGCACTTCGCGTGAGTTCAAGGGATCGAATCATCCACTCGGCCCGGCTATAATCTTGCCGCTTTTGCTACATAAAAGCGCCAGCTCGGAGCATACGCAGCGCCATGACCTTCGATACACCCAAACTTCTTTCGATGGCCAACGCCATTCGCGCACTTTCAATGGACGCTGTTCAAGCGGCGAATTCGGGACATCCCGGCATGCCGATGGGCATGGCCGATGTGGCGTCTGTGCTGTTTTCGCGTCATTTGAAATTCAACCCGTCGCGCCCTGATTGGGCCGACCGCGACCGGTTTGTGCTGTCGGCGGGGCATGGCTCCATGCTTATATATTCGCTGCTGCATCTGACCGGTTATGCGCGCCCGACGATGGAAGACATTCGCAATTTCCGCCAGATGGGTAGCCCGTGCGCAGGTCACCCGGAAAACTTCCTGCTAGAAGGCGTCGAAAGCACAACCGGCCCATTGGGTCAGGGTTTGGCAATGGCTGTCGGCATGGCAATGGCAGAACGTCATTTGAACGCGGTTTTTGGCGATGATCTGGTTGACCACCGCACATGGGTTATCGCAGGCGACGGGTGCCTGATGGAAGGGATCAATCACGAAGCCATCGGACTTGCTGGTCACCTGCATCTTGGGCGCCTGAATGTGCTTTGGGATGACAATAACATCACGATTGATGGATCAACCGATCTTTCGACCAGCGAAGACGTAAAGTCGCGCTACGAAGCGACCGGGTGGCACGTTGTCAGCTGCGATGGGCATGATTTTGACGATATTGATCGCGCCCTTGCAGAAGCCAAAAAGGACCATCGCCCATCGCTGATCGCGTGCAAAACCGTGATCGGGAAGGGCGCTCCGAATAAGCAAGGCACCAGCGCCACTCACGGCGCACCACTGGGAGCAGATGAAATTGCTGCGGCGCGTGAAATGCTGGGGTGGGATTCGCCTCCATTCTCTGTTCCAACAAATATCCTTTCTGATTGGCGAGCCACGGGTGACGCAGGCTCGGACGCTCATGGCGCGTGGGAACAGCGACTTGCCGCTTCGGATCAGCGCGCAGCGTTTGAAAGCCAGATCAGTGAAGTGGCCGATCTGGCCGGTCCGGCGATTGAAGGATACATTCGCGGGCTTGCCGCTGAGCCGCAAGAGGTTGCGACACGTAAAGCGTCGGAAATGGCGCTTGGTCCGCTGACGGCGGCGCTGCCTCAGATGATTGGCGGATCGGCGGACCTGACCGGTTCAAACAACACCAAAACGCCAAGCACTTTGCCGATGACCGCGGATGATTATTCGGGCCGGTATGTGTATTACGGCATTCGCGAATTCGGGATGGCCGCTGCGATGAATGGTATGGCGCTGCATGGCGGCGTGGTGCCGTATGGCGGCACGTTCCTGATCTTCAGCGATTATTGCCGCAATGCGATCCGCCTGTCGGCGCTGCAAAAAACGCAGGTCATTTATGTGATGACGCATGACAGTATTGGACTGGGTGAAGACGGACCAACGCATCAGCCGATTGAACAGGTTATGAGCCTGCGCCTTATTCCTAACCTCAACACATTCCGGCCATGCGATACGATTGAGACGGCGGAATGTTGGGCGCTTGCGCTGTCTTCGCCTGAGACGCCCTCGGTTCTGGCACTGACACGCCAAAGCCTGCCGCAATTGCGCGGGGAAGGGGATGAGCGCTGGACCGTGGAAAGCAACCGCTGCGCAAAGGGCGGCTACCGTCTTCGCGACGCCACTGCTGACCGCAAAGTCGTGATAGTGGCATCGGGCAGCGAAGTTGCTCTGGCGATGGGATGCGCTGACCAGCTGGAGGCAGACGGCATCGGCGCTGATGTCGTCTCCATGCCATGCACTGAACTCTTCGACGCGCAGGATGAGGCGTATAAAGCCGATGTTCTGCCACGCGATGCGTTGATCGTGTCGATAGAAGCGGGCAGCACGCTAGGCTGGGAACGGTATACGGGCCGCGATGGCATCAATATCGGCATGGAAACCTTTGGCGGTTCTGCCCCTGCAAGCGATCTGTTCGCCCATTTCGGCTTCACAGCGGACGCCATTGTCCCGCAAATTCAGACCAAATTGAACGGTTAATCAGGAGACCTTATTCATGACTATTAAAGTCGCCATCAACGGTTTTGGCCGTATCGGCCGCCTTGTTGCCCGCGCCATTCTTGAGCGCAGTGATCACGACCTCGAACTGGTTTCGATCAACGATCTCGCTGACACCAAGTCTAACGCGCTCTTGTTCCAGTATGATTCCACGCACGGCCGCTTCCCCGGCACAGTCGAAACCGGCGATGGCGCGATCATCGTGAATGGTAAAAGCATTGCCGTAACTAGTGAGCGTGACCCCGGCAATCTGCCGCATGCCGCACAAGGCATCGAAATTGTACTGGAATGCACCGGTTTCTTCCAAAGCGATGAGGCCTGCCAGCCACACCTGACCGCGGGTGCGAAACGCGTGTTGATTTCCGCCCCGGCAAAGAATGTATCGGCGACCGTGGTTTACGGTGTGAACCATGATGTGCTGACTGCGGAAGATGTGATCGTTTCTAACGCAAGCTGCACCACCAATTGCCTTTCGCCCGTGGCTAAGGTGCTGAATGACACTGTCGGGATTGAGCGCGGTTTCATGACCACGATCCATTCCTACACCAATGACCAGCGGATGCTGGATCAGATGCATGGCGATATGCGCCGTGCCCGCGGCGGTGCGCAGAACATGATCCCAACCACCACCGGTGCCGCGCGCGCTGTGGGTCTGGTGCTACCGGAACTGGCCGGCAAGCTGGACGGGTCGAGCGTTCGCGTGCCTACGCCGAATGTCTCGCTGATTGATCTGGTGTTTACACCGGGCCGCGACACCAGCGCAGAGGAAATCAACGCCGCTCTAAAAGCAGCAGCCGAAGGGCCGATGAAGGGCGTTCTTGATTACACCGATCAGCCGCTCGTTTCCTCAGATTTCAACCACTATCCGGCCAGCTCCACCGTCGACAGCCTGGAAACTTCGGTCATGGACGGAAAGCTCGCGCGTGTTGTCAGCTGGTATGATAACGAATGGGGCTTCTCCAACCGCATGATCGACACCGCCGGTGTAATGGCGAAGTTCCTCTAAAAGGCACGAACAACATGGCCGCTTTCAAAACGCTTGATGATCTGGGTGACGTGACTGGCAAAGTCGCGCTTGTCCGTGTCGACCTCAACCTGCCGATGAAGGGCGGGTCTGCGACGGATGTCACGCGGGTGGAGGCGGTCAAGCCGACCATTCTGGAATTGTGCGAAAAAGGCGCAAAAGTGCTATTGCTCGCGCATTTTGGGCGTCCGGGCGGCCAGCGGTCCAGCGTCCTTTCAACCAGCATGGTGACAGGCGATGTGGAAGAGGTGCTGGGCAAAGAACTGATGTTCATTCCCGAAGTCACAGGACCTGTGGTGCAGCAATCCATTGGCATTCTGCGCAATGGTGACATTGGCTTGCTCGACAACACGCGATTTTGGCCGGGTGAAAAAGGCAACGATCCCAATTTTGCGCAGGCGATTGCGGCAAATGGTGACTTCTACGTCAACGACGCATTCAGCGCCGCACACCGCGCCCACGCCACGACGGAGGGGATTACCCACTTCCTCCCATCATACGCAGGACGCGCGATGGAAGCGGAATTGAAAGCGCTGGATGCCGCGCTGGGCAATCCACAGGCTCCTGTTGCGGCGGTCGTGGGCGGGGCAAAGGTTTTGACCAAACTCGCCGTGCTCGAAAATCTAGTTGGCCGGGTGCAACATTTGATCATCGGCGGCGGTATGGCGAACACTTTCCTCGCTGCGCGCGGTGTGAATGTTGGCAAATCGCTGTGCGAACATGACCTCACCGATCAGGCTTCCAAAATCATGGACACTGCCGATCACGCTGGCTGCACTGTGCATTTGCCGTATGATGTGGTGGTTGCAAAAGAATTCGTCGCAAACCCGGCGTCTGTGCGGACCTGCAATGTCCACGAGGTCGCTGAAGATGAAATGATCCTCGACATTGGCGCTGCGGCTACTGATGCGCTCGCCGATGTGCTCAAGACCTGCCGCACTCTGGTGTGGAATGGTCCGCTTGGTGCGTTCGAAACAGAGCCATTTGACGCCGCCACCATGTCGCTTGCCCGGCATGTTGCTGCGCTGACCCAGGAAGGCTCGCTGATCAGCGTTGCCGGCGGCGGAGACACCGTCGCCGCACTTGCGAAAGCGGGTGTGACACAGGAAATGACCTATGTCTCTACGGCCGGCGGCGCGTTTCTTGAATGGATGGAGGGCAAGGAATTGCCCGGCGTTGCGGCTTTGACCGCCAATCGTGGCTGACTGACAGGGGGGCTGACTGACGCGGTGGCTGATCTAGACCAAGATTTCGAAGTTCTTGAAAACCGATTGATGCGGGCTTGGGTTCACCGGGATGCGCGTGAACTCAAATCGCTAATCTGCGGTGATTGCATCATGATGTTCGGCATTAAACCGCCGGTACTGCTCGACCGGGCGAGTTTTGTGGTTGGCGCGGAAAAGGAATTCGCTTGTGAATCTTTCCGCTTTCACGAGGTGACGGCGCGCAAATATGGCAAAAGTGTTTGGTTTACCGGCCATATCGAATTGGAATTGAAGTTGGGCCGTCAGGAATGGCGGGGAAATTTCCTCGTCACCGACCTTTGGCGCAAAAGCGCAATTCGCCGGCGCTGGTTGCTGGCCGAACGCAGCCTATCGCCGGTCGAGGGCGACGAGCGCCTTTCTGACTCCATTCGCGCGCTTCAGCTCTGGCAGTAACTTTCAGCCAGTAATTTTTAGCCAGTAATTCTTAGAACGCGCATTGCGTTTGCAACTGGCGTGATGCCGGTTTGCACAAAACAATAGGACGCCATTCAGTGAGTGAGAAACAACAACCGATTACGGTTTCGGCAACGCAGTCGCCTGCCAAGAGGGCGAATTTGCCGGATGGCACCACTGGAATCACGACCCATTCGAAACGCGATCAGGACCGTTTTTTATGCGACGCGAGGAAGATGGCTCCTATCTCAGCGCGTTTCGTGCGGAAGACCGCCATATGAATGGCGCTGGCTTCATGCATGGCGGATGTCTGATGACGTTTGCCGATTTCGCGCTGTTTGCGATCGCGACCGATGAACTTGGCGGCGACATGGCCGTGACGATGAACCTGTCCAGCGATTTTCTCGGTTCATCCGGGCCTGGCGCTCTGATGGAGGCAAGGGGCGAGGTCACTCGCGGAGGCGGCAAAACGATCTTCGTGCGCGGAATGATCACCGGTGACGGAAAGCCTGCGCTCAGTTTCACCGGCATCATCCGGCGTTTTAAAAAACGCTGAAACTTGCGCTTCAGTTGCTCTGTTTGCGCTCAACCATCGTGTGATAAACACCTGCAATGATCAGAGCCATCATCGGGTGAGCAAACAGTGACACCCATGTGTAGGGCACCCAATCCATCATAAAGGCGCGGCCCATCAGCGGGGCGAGAATGCCCTGCGCGATGAACCACAGGATCACACCCCAACCTAACCCGGCGACGTACCAGGGCAGGCGAGCAAAGATCGTCCGGCGCAGTATGAAATAACCCAGCGGAAACCCAACCGCGCCAAGTGTTAAATGCGCCGCGTAAGCCATCGGGTAGGTGAATGGTGCACCCAGAAACGTCTTCGTTAAGCCGATGACCAGATTTGCCGGTTCCATAGGAAATCCGAAAAGTGCCGGATTAATCAGCAATCCGTAAACTTCGAAGAACACTTCCGCGGCGATCCCGCCTATCAACAAAGCGATAGCAATCGTGCGCCATCGACACAGTTTGGTCGGACGCTTTTTCGTATGTCATCATGATGCTAGTTCTTACCGATATTCAGGGTTGGGCGCGTCGAAACGATGGCCCTCGTTCCACAATTCACGGCTGTTGCCATGTGCAGGGATGCCGCCTGCGTCTTTGAGCATGCGGGCAAAATGCATCATGTTCCATGTCATGAAAGTCGTGTTGCGGCGGGTGAAATCATTATCGAATCCAGCGCGGCTGCCATCGTCAAGCTTCATCACCATAAGATGCGCCAGGGCCTGCTTCACCGATCCACCCTGCATCGGCTTGAGGCGGAATGGTGAAACCGACATGTTGCATTGCGTACAGGATGCCCATCGCGCAGTGTTTGATGCCGTCTTCATTACCAGTGATCAGTGTCCCGCCAACCTTGCCGTAGAAATATGTACTGCCCTTTGTCATTTTCCTGACCGGAATGGGCATAGAGTTTCTCGATCATCAATTGGCAGACAGAGCTCTTTTCACCCAACCAAATTGGCGTGCCAAGTACGACAATATCGGCTCCTTCCACCTTCTTCCACATTGTCGGCCATTCATCGGTCTTTGCGCCATGTTCGGTCATGTCGGGATAAACACCGTAAGCGAGTCGTAATCGTTGGCGCGAATGCGCTCTACCGCGACGCCGTTCTTTTCGAGGATCGTTGCGCTCATATCGATAAGGTAGTCAGTATGGCTTTGTTCGGGCGAATACTTGAGCGTGCAATTGATAAACAGCGCTGAAAGATCGCCATAATTGCCGGGTGCGGTGTCACACAGATTGTCTTGAGTTTTGTCGAGCATAAAGGGGGCCTCCTGAGAAATGGAGCGGGATGCCTGATGTCCCGCATGGTGTGGTAGGTAATACGGCCCAGCATGCAAAAAGTTACAAGTTGTCCAGCGATGGGCACTATTAAGTATGAGTAGTTGCAGCGCGCCAAGGCACTGTCTAATGCGCCGCCATTGGGTGAACGCAATGCTATGCGAACCCGCCGAAACTGACGAGGGAATTTCCATGAATGCCGATCAGATGACAGCCAAAATTGCTAGCGGACAAGGGTTTATCGCCGCGCTCGATCAATCGGGCGGCTCCACGCCAAAAGCTCTGCGAGGATATGGGGTGGAAGACGGCGAATGGTCGGGCGACGATGAGATGTTTGCGCAGATCCACGCGATGCGCAGCCGCGTGATTACCGCGCCGTGTTTTGGCAGTGGCAAGATCCTTGGCGCAATTTTGTTCGAACGTACGATGGATAGCAAAATCGATGGCAAATCCACCGCCGATGCGCTGAAAGCGCGCGGCATTGTGCCATTTATCAAGGTTGATCAGGGACTCGCCGACGAAGAAAATGGCGCGCAGATGATGAAGCCACTCGATAAGCTGCCTGCTTTGCTGGAAAAGTCTGTCGCGAACGGCATGTTCGGCACCAAAATGCGCTCAGTTATCAAATCAGCAAATCCTGCCGGAATCGCGGCGGTCGTTGCTCAGCAATTTGAAGTCGGCAATCAAATCGCCGATGCCGGTCTGATGCCGATGCTCGAACCTGAATTTGACATCACCGCTGCTGATCGTGAGGCGGGCGAAGATATCCTTCTGGCTGAAATCATGAAAGGGCTGGATAGCCTTCCCGAAGGTCGCAAGGTTATGCTCAAACTGTCGATCCCGGTAAAAGCTGGGCTTTATACTCCGGCAGTCGCGCACCCCAATGTGCTGCGCGTTGTGGCGCTGTCGGGCGGTTTCTCCACTGACGAGGCATGCGATAAACTGGCCGATAATCCGGGAATGATCGCTAGTTTTAGCCGCGGATTGCTGCAGGATTTGCGCAAGGGCCAATCGGATGATGAATTCGATGGGACATTGGGTAAAGCCATCGACCAGATCGCAGCTGCCAGCGTCGCGGGTTGATCACGAACCTTCTGCGAAGCGCAGCGGAATAAATTCGATGTCAAACGCGTAGTTGCGCAAGCGAATTGCGCTGCGCGCGCTAGGCGGCGTTCCTGCGTCCAGAAGAACCAGGAACCCGCCCGGCACGGGTGCTGGTTCGCCCAGTTCCAGTGCTAGGATACGCGGTCCGCGATAATCATACAGAACGACGGTGATGATCAGAGTGTTTTCACGTGTGCAAAACCGGATATCGGCACACCGCCGGTCGCGTACAATCGTGAAAGGTTCGACGTCGAAACCACCAATGGATACGCGTTCAACGAATGTGACATCTTCGACAATATCGTAAGTGGCCTGCGCCCGCGCAGGCGCTGTTATCAGCACCAAGGCGGCAACGCTTGCGAGAGATATTCGGCTCAGCCACGACATCATGAGATCTCCTTAACGAGTTGGATACCATGTTTTTGCCACCGCTAGAGTGCCGATTTTTCAATCTGTACCGTGATTGGACAGTTAGCCAGATGTGGGAGATAGATTGGCGTAGCGAATTCGCGGCGCTATGGCCCGCTGCATGACTGAAATCGCAACCCAACTTTACCTGATCTCTCCGCTAGACGTTTCGGGTGATTTTCCGCAGCGGCTTGAACGCGCGCTGACTGCAGGCAAAGACCTCGTCACAGCGTTTCAGTTTCGCGTGAAGGGGCTGGACCAGCATGAGGCGGCACAGCTGGCAGAACCGCTTCAGGTGATCTGCGCTGCGCATGATGTCGCCTTTATCGTCAATGATGATGTCGCTTTGGCTAAACGTTTGAATGCTGACGGTGTCCATCTTGGACAGGGTGATGGCGACCCGCGCGATGCGCGCCAAGAATTGGGCAGCGAAACGCAGATTGGCGTGACCTGCCACGCATCGCGGCATTTGGCGATGGAAGCAGGAGAGGCGGGTGCTGATTACGTCGCATTCGGCGCGTTTTTCCCTTCCACCACCAAAGACAAAGGCGATGCTGAGCGGCCAACGACTGAGATCGTCGAATTCTGGGCCGGACTTTTCGAAATTCCCATGGTGGCGATAGGGGGTATCACACCTGAAAACTGCAAGCCGATCATTGAGGCGGGCGCAGATTTTATCGCAGTTTCGGGCGCGGTGTGGAACGGTGATGAGGTCGCCGCGATTGAGGCATTCGCCAAGCAGATGCGATGAGCCCCGCACGGCGGCTGCCTTGTGAATAGCCCGCGCACTTCACGGGAGCCTTAGTGCGCTTCGGACGTTGACCTCTTTGAAACTGTAAAAGAGGTCGCAATGTCCAATCGCATATTCCCGTTCGTTATCCGCAACTCCACCCTACGCACATCGCTCATCATCAGCGCCGCTGCAATGCTGGGTGCTTGCAACATCAGCTTTACCGATGACGAAGCCGAAGCAACCGATGCTGCAACGCAGGAAAACACCACTGACTACGGTTACGAAACCTACAGCGATGACAATCTGGCCGACAGCATGGCGTCCAACGATGCGACTCCCGCTGGTGAGGGTGACATGGCGCGTCGTGAAGGTGGCGCCGCTAATGGAGATACGGGTTCGGGTTAACCAATGGCTCGTCGTCTAGCGATATTGCCGATTCGGAAGACCGAGAAACGATGCAATTGCAGGTGGTGCTCGACCGCGCTGGATTTGGCCCCGGTGTCATCGACGGCAAGATGGGTGTTAGCACTGAAAATGCTCTGCGCGGATTTCAGGAAGCGAACGACCTTAAAATCACCGGCACGCATGACAGCGCGACTGAGGAAAAACTGGCGAAATGGGATGCGATCCCCGCAACGCGCGTGGTGACTATCCCCGCGAGTTGGGCTTCGGCGACCTATACCGATATGCCAGAAGATGTTGCCGAGAAGGCTAAACTGGAAAGCCTTGGCTACAAATCGCTCGACGAGCGGTTGGCGGAGCGTTTCCACACCACCGCTGAAGTTCTGGCGGCGCTCAATCCCAATGGCCGCCCCGCTGGCATGGCCGCAGACGCGGGCTCACAAGATGCTAACACCACCAGCCCACCCACATCTGGAAAACCTTCAGACGGCGAAACGAAAGCGACCAGCCTCTTCAAGCCCGGTCAGCAAATCCGTGTGCCCAATATTGGCGGGGACCGGATCGCACCGGGTTCAGTCGAAGACCGGACATGGCAGCAAACACTCGCGTCTCTGGGGGTCGGCACCGAACAACCCGAAGCCGATCGCATCGTCGTGAGCAAAAGCGGCAAGACATTGAAAGCGTATCAGGGCGACAAACTAATCGGTCTATTCACGGTAAGCTCTGGCTCTGCCGAATTTCCGCTGCCGCTGGGCGAGTGGGATATTCTTGGGGAGGCGTATAATCCGCCGTATTCTTACGACCCAAAAGTGTTGGGCAATGATGATGCCAAAGGTGAGACCTACACTTTGCCCGCTGGACCAAACAGCCCGGTTGGGGTGATCTGGATTGATCTTTCGAAAGAGCATTACGGCATCCATGGCACGCCCGACCCCGAAACCATTGGCCGCGCACAAAGCAGTGGCTGTGTGCGCCTCACCAATTGGGACGCGGCGCGGTTGTCGCAAATGGTGTCGCAGCAAACGCAGGTGATCTTCGAAGCCTAAGACCAAAGAGCTAGCAGCATGAATATCGCAGATCGTATCCTCACAATCGTCATCACCGCGACACTGACTTCGGCCGCATGGATCGTCTTTGGCAGCACTTTGATGGAGATTGCAGGTGATCGCCAGACCGGCGAAACAGGTGACGCTGCAGCCACACCGCCGGGGGGGGCCGAGGTTCCGCAAGGGCCCCCCAGTGTTGCCGTTTCCGAGAACACGGTGGCTGACGATCCTGCATTGGTGGCTGTTCCTGACCCGGAGACTGGGATCACCATTCCGGTGAAAGGGGTCGCTGCAAGGTCGCTTACTAATAGCTTTACGGATGCGCGCGGTGCGAATGGGGCGCGAGTGCACGAGGCGATCGATATTATGGCGCCGACTGGAACCGCAGTGGTCGCCGCTGGACCTGGCACCATCGCAAAGCTTCATCGTTCGGGACCGGGTGGTAACTCAATATATGTGCGTAGCCACGACCGATTGGAGATTCATTACTACGCGCATCTTGGCCAATACGCGGCGGGATTGAGCGAAGGACAGACGGTACGCGCCGGGCAGACCTTGGGAACCGTGGGCAGCAGCGGCAACGCCGACCCATCCGCTCCGCATTTGCATTTTGCGATAATGGAAACCACTTCGGATTCGGAGTGGTGGGAACCATCCAATCCGGTGAACCCTTATACGTTGCTTATTGCGTCAGGCAGATAACACTAAGCCTAGCGTGACCCCAGACGAGTGCACAGCACCGCAGTGCGCTGTCCGTCGCGTGTGAGTTTACGCAATTGGTTGTCGCCGACACGAAGGTATTTTTCGCCATTGCGGGGTCCGCGCGTAAAGGTGAGCTGCGTCCCGCGAAGGATATAAGTGCCAGCGCCTTCGCCACTTTCATAACGCGATGCGGTGAAAATGCGGAAGCTCTCCGCCTCTGACACGACATAGGCTGCACCGCCTGCGTCTCCGCGCGATGCACATTGATACGTGCCATGCGGCATCGTTCGCAAAGGTCCGCCCTCAATCGCCGCAGCAGTGCTTGAGGGCGCACGGTCATCTGTGTCAGACTGCGCTAAAGTGATGTCATGCTGGCCCACAGCAGGTGTAACTGCAGCAAGGCCAGCAGCAAAGGCGGTCAGTAAGATAACATGGATGGTCTTCATTGGTCGGGTATCCCTTATGCAAACAGCCTTATCATTGTGCGGTTGCGAAGGCTATTACGTTAACCATCTAAGGCGCTCTGGGAGCAGTTGAGTGGTCGGTGCGCTTGAAGTGGCCATCATCAACGGCTATTGGGCGCGCTTGAAAAGGCGTACGCAATATGGCGAGCGCGCCGATCCCACCGATAGAAAGCGTTTCCTATGAAGATCAGCGGCGTCGACATTCGTCCCGGCAACATCATCGAGTATGAAAAAGGCATCTGGAAAGTTGCCAAGATTCAGCACACCCAACCAGGCAAGGGTGGGGCGTATATGCAGGTTGAAATGAAAAATCTGCAAGACGGCCGCAAAACCAACGTCCGGTTTCGCAGCGCCGATACGGTTGAAAAAGTGCGGCTTGAAACAGCGGACTATCAATTTCTCTATGAAGACGGCGAAATGCTCGTTTTCATGGATCAGGTGAATTACGAACAGATCATGCTGCCATCTGATCTACTTGGTGATGCGCGTGCGTTTCTTCAGGACGGGATGCAGGTGAAGCTGGAGCTTTGGGAAGAAAAGCCGATCTCTGTCGAGCTGCCTGCTCAGATCGAAGCCGAAATCGTCGAAGCCGATGCTGTGGTGAAGGGGCAGACAGCATCTTCCAGCTATAAGCCAGCTGTGCTCGACAATGGTGTGCGCATCATGGTCCCTCCGCATATCGGAGCAGGGACGCGGATCATCGTGGACGTGTATGAACAAACCTATGTCGGCAAAGCGAGCTAACGAACAATGTCGATGTTTTCAGGTCTTATCCGCGTGATGGAACGCGCCGCGCGCAAGGCGGGCGGGCGATTGCGCAAGGATTTCGGCGAAATCGAACATTTGCAGGTGAGCCGCAGCGGCCCTGCGGATTTCGTTGCAAAATCCACCATGCGTTCAGAACGCATTTTGTACGACGAACTGACCGTAACGCGTCCGGGCTGGGGCTTTGTCCTGGAGGACGCAGGAATCATCGAAGGTGACGCTGATAAGCCGCGCTGGATTATCAATCCACTCGATGGGATCAGCAATTTTCAACATGGTATTCCGCATTTTGCGATCAGTATTGCGGTGCAAGAACCGCGTCTTGACCGGTCGGGTTGGCACGAAGTCACCTCTGCGCTGATCTATCACCCGGTCAATGATCAGACCTATTGGGCGGAAAAAACGCGTGGCGCATGGCTCATGGATGCGCGGTTGCGTGTGTCGGCGCGTTCGCATTTGTCGGATGCCTTGATCTCGACGGGCATCCCGTATGCGGGCCACGGTGACTTTGCCGAATGGAGCCGCATCTTCGGCGCCATCGGCCCTGAAATTGCCGGTATCCGCAGTCTAGGAGCACCATCGCTCGATCTCGCTTATGTCGCCCAAGGGCGCTCTGACGGGTTTTGGGAAAGCGGGCTGTCCGATTGGGATACGGCCGCTGGCTGCTTGCTTGTGCGCGAAGCGGGCGGTTTCGTCAGCGATTTCCGCGGGCGGTCTAAACCGATTCACTCGGAACAGATCTTGGCTGCAAACCAAGGGCTGCATTCCAGGCTGCATAAGATTTTGGCCGGAAGCCTGCGCTAACACATCTGAGTGTTACGGATGAGCGATTGCCGAACCCGCAAGGGTTTGGGCGGGGCCGACCGCGCTCTGGCCGTGTTGGCCGCGCCCTCGGAGGCATTTGCATCATCAAACGAGCTGCGAGGAAAAATTGGTGCCCCTGGCCCGACTCGAACGGGCACTCCGTTAGGAATTCGATTTTGAGTCGAACGCGTCTACCAGTTCCACCACAGGGGCACCCTGCGTGAGCGCGGCTGTTAGCTGCACCGCGCGCTGTGATCAAGCCACATCTATCCGCAATTTTATCACACCATCTTCGCGGCTGTCGAATAAGCGGTAGGCTTCGGCGCCTTCGCGCAGGTCAAATTGATGGCTGAACAGCCCGTTTGCCCTCAATCGGCCGCTCTGAATAAGCGGCACGAGATACGGCCACATATTCTGCACATCGCAAATTCCGCCGCGAACTGTCACGTTTTTGAACATGATCAGCGGCAAGGGTAGGACATCGTCCGGCTCTGGAATACCGATAAAGCTCGCGGTACCGCGCCGCGCGACCAGCGGCAGGACCGAATTGATCGCGCCTTTTGCGCCTGACGCCTCAAACACAGACTGCACGCCGACGCCGCCGGTCGCTTGCATGATTTGCGCATTCAGTTCGGGGCTGGGAGCGAAGACCTCTGCCCCCAACGCCGCCGCCATATCACGGCGCGATTTGACCGGGTCGATGGCGAACACGCGTGCAGCGCCTAAAATAAACGCCAGTTCCACCCCCATGATCCCAATCGGACCAAGCCCGACGACCGCAACTGTGCCGCCCGGCTTTGGGTCCGCGCGGGTCAGCCCGAAATAGGCGGTAGCCATCCCGTCTGTCAGCAATAGCGATTGTTCGTCGGTCAACCCATCGGTGGAAAGCAAAGTCGCATCCGCATTAGGGACGTTGACGAATTCCGCCTGTCCGCCCTCTAGCCCTTGGCTAAGCCCAAATGCGGTCAGTTCCCGGCAAGCAGTGACATTCCCGCTGAGGCAGGCAGGACAAGTTCCGCAACCTGTTCCGCCAGCGGCCAGCACTTTGTCGCCGACCTTGAAGCTGTGCACGTCTTTACCCGCCTCGACCACTTCGCCGATAAATTCATGGCCCACGCAAAAATGCGGTGTGTCCTTACCATACTGCGTTTTTCCGATATGCGCACCGTGATACATGTGCAGGTCGCTGCCGCAGATGGAACAGCTGTGAACTTTCAAGATCGCGCTGTTTTCGCTGCGCAGTTCTGGGTCGGGGTAACTTTCATAGCGAATGTCGCGCGGCCCGTGGAACACCAATCCATGCATATTGTTTCTCTTATCCAAAATGTTTGCGGAACCATTGCCGGGGCAAAGGCAAGGGGCAAGGGATAAACAAACACCTTGCCAATAGCTTGCTGCTCTGAGAAATCGCCAAACTGTAAGATGCTAGAGCTTCCATCCTATCACGCCCTAGCGGCAATGGTCGTTACGATCGGAATGTTCGTCGGCTTTGTGCGTGGACGGATGTCGATTGAGATTGTTTCGTTGCTGACGATCGCAGTTATCGCGGTTGGACTGTATTTCTTCCCCATTCAAACAATCGACCCCATCACGGGCATTGTCGAAGAAGCGAGTCCCACGGATGGGCTTGCGCTCGCATTTGGTGGATTCGGGCATTACGCACTGATCACAATTTGTGCGCTGATGATTATGGGCAGGGGACTGGTCGTCACCGGGGCCCTGGAACCGGCCGCCCGTATTTTGGAACGGGTGTTCAAGATTAACCTACAGTTTGGGCTGTTTGTATCGCTGTTGATCGCGCTCGTCCTGTCGATGTTCGTCAACAATACGCCGGTTCTGGTGCTGATGATCCCTATCTTTGCCGCTTTGGCGCAGCGCGGGGCGATGCCTACGTCAAAGACGTTAATGCCGTTGAATGCCGCTTCGCTGATTGGCGGGCTTGCGACGACTATCGGTACGTCGACCAATATTCTGGTGGTTTCCATTGCGGTGGACCTGGGCATGCGCGAAATCGGCATTTTTGATTTCACGCCAATTGTCTTGCTCGCGGCGCTGGTAGCGTTTCCTTATATGTGGCTGGTCATGCCGCGTTTGCTCAAAGACAATCGCACTGAAAACGAAGAGCAAGAGCGGCAATTCCACACAAGACTGCGCGTTGGAAGCCAATCGCCGCTGGCCGGCGCTGAACTGTCTTCGATCCAGGAAAAGCTGCCAAAGGGCATCAAATTCTACAACGTCCCGGCCGGGCCGCTGCAACCTCTGCAACGCCTTCATATTTCGGGCAGTCATGAAGCGTTGGAGGATGCGACGCGCGTTCTGAAGGGCGAGCTTGCGCCAAGCTGGGTGCTCGACCGGATCAAGCGTATGTCTGCAGCGGGCAAAGAAGATGTTCTGGTGGTGGAGATGACGGTTACGGCGGATTCGCGTCTGATAACGCGCACTTTGCCCAGTTCCGGTATTGCCGACCTCTACAGCGTTGCGGTGCTGGGTATTCATCGGCCAGACCGGCTGCTGGGTGAAAAGGACAAATATTCCGGCGGCGGCGATTTGCGCTTTATGGAAGGCGACGTGCTTCTCGTCACTGGGCTGCAATCCGATTTACAGGACTTTGCCCGTGCAGATTCGCTGTTGATGCTCGATGGGATTCGTGAAGTGCCACGCCGGTCCAAGGCGCTGCTCGCGGCGGCGATTATGGGCTTTTCCGTTATTACGGCCGCTGTTGGCATTTTCCCGATTGCGATTTCGGCCTTGGCGGGCGCGATCCTGATGTTTGTGACGGGCTGCGTTAAATTTGACCGGGTGGGCAGGGCGCTTTCTGGTCAGGTCATCGTGCTGGTCGCGGCCAGTATCGCGATAGGCAGGGTGATTGACGAAAGCGGGGCTGCCGACTGGCTCGGCCAAGCTTTGTCGCTGGGGCTCGCGTATCTGCCGCCTGCATTGGTGATCGCGGCGATTATGGCCTTTGTAACGGTGCTTACCAATTTTGCATCGAACGCAACCGCGGCCACGGTCGGCACGCCGATTGCGTTTAGTATTGCGACGCAATTGGGCATACCAGCAGAGCCCCTGGTGCTGGCCGTGCTGTTCGGGTGCAACCTGTGTTACGCGACGCCGATTGCTTATCAAACCAACATGCTGATCATGGCGGAGGGGCAATATGAATTTGTCGATTACATTCGTACAGGCGTTCCGCTGGTGGTGATAATGGTGACGAGTTTGTCGATCCTTTTAGCGCTGTTTTACGGGCTTTAAGTTTCCTGCATCGTGTGATTGCGCGATGCGTTAGTCGAGACGAATTTTTGGCCCTTGGACTGTGTGTCAGGTGCGCCAGCAAGGGGGATAGGGGAGAAGATCATGCTAAAACGAGCTTTGGCGGCAAGCGCTGCAATGGCATTGGTGACAGGCGCGGCGATGCCAGCACCTGCTTTTGCGGAGGCGCATACCGAAGCGGGGACGGATGATCTGCGTGCGGCTGTTATGGAAGACATGCCAGGTCTGGTGGCGCTGTATCAGGATCTCCATGCGAACCCCGAACTCAGCTTTCAGGAGTTCGAAACCGCCGCCAAACTGGCGGAGCGGGCGCGCGCTTTAGGCTTCGAAGTGACAGAGGGTGTTGGTCAGACGGGCGTCGTCGCCGTGATGCGCAATGGCGAAGGGCCCACAGTCATGCTGCGCGCGGATATGGATGGCCTGCCGGTGATTGAGCAGACAGGCTTGCCCTACGCCTCCACCCGCACCGCTGTACCAGCAAATGGCATTGAAACTGGTGTGATGCATGCCTGCGGTCACGACACGCATATGGCCGCGTGGATCGGCACCGCGCAGCTGTTGGCAGAGCGCAAGGATGAGTGGTCAGGAACGTTGGTCATGATCCTGCAACCGGCCGAGGAAATCGGTGAGGGCGCTCTCGCGATGCTTGAGGACGGATTGTATGAACGCTTCCCAAAACCGGATTTTGTGCTGGCCTTCCATGATGCGGCGCAGGCTCCTGCCGGCGTCATTGGTTATTCATCGGGCTATGCACTTGCGAATGTAGACAGCGTTGATGTGCTGATCCCCGGTGTGGGCGGCCATGGTGCATATCCCCACACGACCAAAGACCCGGTGGTGATCGGTGCGCATATCGTGACGCGCCTGCAAACTCTGGTGAGCCGCGAGATCAGCCCGCTTGATCCGGCAGTGGTGACAGTTGGCAGTTTTCAAGCTGGATCGAAGCACAACATCATCAGTGACGAGGCGCGGTCTGCAAATCACTGTGCGCAGCTACACCGACGAAGTGCGCGCGCACCTGCTCGAAGGCATTGCCCGCATCGCTCGCGGAGAGGCAATGGCGGCAGGGATGCCTGAAGAGTTGCTGCCCGTGGTGACAGTGCAGGACCCGTACACGCCCTCAACCTACAACACGCCAGAGTTCACCACTGAGGTGATGGCGCGCCTGTCAGACCGCTTTGGCGGGCGCGTGATGGAAGTGCCAAGCGTGATGGGCGGGGAGGACTTTGGCCAATTCTACCGAGCTGATCCCGATAATGTGCAATCGCTCATCTTCTGGGTCGGCGGCGTCCCAATGGAGCAATATGAGGCATCGCAGCGCGGTGAGGTGGAACTAGTGAGCCTGCATTCACCGTTCTGGGCTCCTGACGCGCCTGTGGTGATCGCCACGGCTACCGAAGCGCTGACTGCGGTTGCATTGGACCTGATGCCGAAGTCGGGTGGTTAGCCCCGAAACAGTAACGGCCGCCGAACGGGTTTCCCCGTCCGGCGACCGTATTCTCCTCCCCAGGAGAACTGGTAACTAAAGCGCGGTGCTAACCAGCATCAGGCACATAGGTGCCCAGACGGTGGTGAAGCGCGTTGATCTTTGCGAGTTCATCGCGGTCTTCCGTGCCACGCGCATGGCTTTCCAGCGCACGGCGAAGCAGCTTCATGTCAGCTGTGGAAAGCAGTGCACGTGCACGTGACGGCTCGCGGCTTGGTGTATCGGTATCGCTCATTGTCTATCTCCTGGACGGATAATGATGAAGCTAATGACGGTATGAATCGGTTCCCGCAAGGCCGCGTTTTGCAAGTCCTTGCGGGAACCCCTCTCCAACGCGATTACGCGATGGCGAACTGGCTCATACTCGATCCGGTTTACGCAGCGGCGAACTGGCTCATCGTGTTGTCTTTGCCGCCTGCTTTCAGAGCGGCTTCACCAGCGAAGTACTCCTTGTGATCATCGCCAATGTCGCTGCCAGCCATATTCTGGTGCTTAACGCAGGCGATGCCCTGACGGATTTCCTCGCGCTGCACATTCTTGACGTAGCCGAGCATCGCTTGCTCACCGAAGTATTCACGCGCCAGATTGTCGGTCGACAAAGCTGCTGTGTGATAGGTCGGCAAGGTGATGAGGTGGTGGAAGATGCCTGCATGCTTTGCGGCGTCAGCTTGGAACGTGCGGATCTTCTCATCAGCTTCGGTGGCGAGATCGGTGCCGTCATAGTCGATGCTCATCAGGCCAGCGCGGTTGTACGCCGACAGGTCCTTGCCTGCGGCCTCCCAAGCGTCAAACACTTGCTGACGGAAGTTCAGTGTCCAGTTGAACGAAGGCGAGTTGTTGTAAACAAGCTTGGCATTTGGAATGACTTCACGAACGCGGTTCACCATGCCAGCAATCTGTTCAACATGCGGTTTTTCAGTTTCGATCCACAACAGGTCGGCGCCATTCTGAAGCGAGGTGATGCAGTCGAGAACGCAGCGATCTTCGCCGGTGCCAGCTTTGAATTGGAACAGGTTAGATGGCAGACGCTTTGGCGCCATCAGTTTTCCATCGCGGCTGATGAAGACCTGCCCGTTGGTGATGTTCGCCGGATCGACCTCGTCCGCGTCGATGAACGCGTTGTATTGATCGGCCAGATCACCCGGTTCTTTCGAATACGCAATCTGCTTCGTCAGGCCAGCGCCAAGCGAGTCTGTACGAGCCACGATAATGCCGTCTTCGACACCCATTTCGAGGAAAGCGTGACGGATCGCGCGGATTTTCTGCAAGAAGTCTTCATGCGGGACCGTAACTTTGCCGTCTTGGTGACCGCACTGCTTTTCGTCCGACACCTGATTTTCGATCTGGAGCGCGCATGCACCCGCTTCGATCATCTTCTTGGCGAGCAGATAGGTTGCCTCCGGATTACCAAAGCCGGCATCAATGTCGGCAATGATCGGAACGACATGCGTTTCGTAATTGTCGATCTGCTTCTGCAAGTCCTTGGCCTTAACCTCGTCACCTGCATCGCGCGCTGCATCCAAATCGCGGAACATGCCGCCCAATTCGCGGGCGTCGGCTTGCTTGAGGAACGTATAAAGCTCTTCGATGGTCTCCGGCACAGTCGTCTTTTCGTGCATGGACTGATCTGGCAGAGGGCCGAATTCGCTGCGCAACGCTGCAACCATCCAGCCGGACAGATACAGGTAACGCTGCTTGGTTGTGCCAAAATGCTTCTTGATTGAAATCATCTTTTGCTGCGCGATAAATCCATGCCAGCAGCCCAGAGATTGGGTATAAGCGGACGAGTCAGCATCATAAGCGTCCATATCGGCGCGCATAATCTTGGCGGTGTATTTCGCGATTTCCAGCCCAGTGGGAAAGCGGTTCTGGATCGCCATACGCGCCGCGCTTTCCGCGTCGATCGCGCCCCAGCTGGGGCCATTTGCAGAGATAACTTTCTGCATCTGTGCGATGGTGTCTTGATAAGTCATGATTTTCTCCGAGTGTCTTCGAGAGGGGAGTCGATGAAAAGCTTATGCCCTGCTGCAGTGCAGCGTGACAGGAAAACTTACAGAATATCATGTCTGTATCGGTAGGATACGGTTGAAACTTGTGTAAGGTTGTAAAGATAGTTACAGATCGGTCATGTCTGAAACCTCTCTCCTTGCTGGTCCCTCTCTGCGCCGCCTGCGTAAGCGTGAGCGCCTCACGCAGGCGGCTATGGCTGCGTCGCTGGGCATCAGCCCCAGCTATCTCAATTTGATTGAACGCAACCAGCGTCCTCTGTCTGCCCGAGTGCTCGTTCAAGTCATCGAACGCTTTGATTTTGACCCACGCAGTTTGCGAGAGGACGAAGCAATTGGCGGAGTTGACGGACTGACACGGCGAATGTCCGATAAACGTTTCGCCGATCTGGGAATCGATCGGGAGGAGGTGCAGGAATTTCTTGCTGCCGCTCCTCAAGCCGCCGCGGCCTTCGCCCGGCTTTACGATAATTCGCATCCGGGTGATGAGCGCAGTGAAGACCCCATAAGCGAGGCTCGCCAAGCGGCAGAACGCTGGCAGAACCACTTCGCTGATCTTGACCATGCCGCCGAAAATCTCGCCGATGAGCTGCGATTGTCGCGGGGTGATATAAGTGCTGCATTGATAGAGCGTCTGCGTGAGCGGCACCGGCTATCATTGCGTGTGTTGCCAGCGGAGGTAATGCCGGGCCTTGTCCAGCGGCTCGATCTGCATGCCCGTCAGTTGCAATTGTCTGAAATGTTGCCGGGTGCAGCGCGCCGGTTTCAGATTGCGAGGCAGGTGGGAAGTCTGGAACAGCGCGATGCAATTGATACCTTGGTCGCCGGTGCAAAGCTTTCTACGCCTGAAGCACGCGAGCGGTTTCGTGAGCATGTCACCGACTACGTCGCTGCCGCGTTGCTGATGCCATATCGCCGGTTTTTGCGCGCTTGCGAGCAAACCGGATATGATCTGGCGGTCTTACAGCGCCGCTTCGCTGTCAGCTTTGATCAGCTCGCACAGCGCCTCACCACGTTGCAGCGTGTGGGAGAACGAGGCCTGCCTTTCTTTAACGCACGGTTCGGCCGGACAGGGCGAATGGTGCATTTCAGTGCGGGAGCAAGCGGAGCAATCTACCCGCTTGATGGCGCACGGTGGCCTGCATGGGCGCCCTATGCCGCGTTTGAAAGCCGCGGCACCATGATGGTGCAGGCGGTGGCATTTGGAGAGGGTGAGGGGGCGCAGCGACATTGGTTTACGATCGCTCGCACAATCGAAGTCGACGGCGCTGCTTGCTCTGCCCGGCGGTCTGTCGTTCTGGGATTGGAGGCGCGATTTGCGGGTAATTTGGCTCACGCACGTGGAATATCGCTTGATCCCCAAGACGCTGTACCCTTGGGCATTGGATGTCCGCGGTGTGGGCGTCCCGATTGTTTGACACCCGCTCCGCCAAGGCTGTCTGCCAGCGGGAATTAAAAGGGCTGGGGAACACGGAATGTTGGAACCTTGATGGCTTGCCTCTGTTTGATCGCACAGAAGGATTAAAATCATGACCGAAGAACGCATAACAGAACACACCGACGCTCAGGGTAACACCCATACCACGCGTGTTATCAAAGACGGTAGCTCAAGCGGAAGCGGTGGCGGAGCGAAATGGGTGTTTTTACTTATCCTGGTCGCTGCGCTTGCGGTTGGCGGTTACATCCTCGCTCAAGGTAACGCAGCCGAGATCGCCAAAGACAACGCCGTTGCTGAAGCAGCCAGCGACGTTGGCGAAGCTGCTGGCAACGTCGGCGAAGCGGCGCAGGATGTTGCCGATGGCGTCACCGGCGAGTAAACTCGCTGTTAAGCACCCGGGGCCGCGCAGAACGTGGCTTTAAAGAAGTGCTGTAAAATTTACCGACACTTAAACTGTCGGCATTAAGCCGGTGCCCGCACACATGAATTGCGAGCACCGGCTTTTTAATGATTCGACTTTTCAAACATTATATACCCCACGCCGTGCTGCTGCTTGGCTTGCTCGATTACGTCCTGCTGATGGTGGCGAGCGAATTGGCGTGGAGGGTTCGCGCGTCGCAGATCGGGATGGATCCCGGCCCGCTAACTGATCGCTGGATTCCGTTGGTCGGGTCGGCCAGTGTGGTCTGGCTCGCAATGATAGCTGTGGGAGTTTACGGACCATACGCGCTGCGGTCTCTGCGATTTGCGGGCGCGCGTCTGTTGGTCGCCATTAGCCTTGGCATCATTGTGTTGGCGGCGATAGACTGGATACTTCCCGGCGAAACGTTCTGGCGTTCCACACTGTTATATTCGATGGGTTTCGCGATCCTCGTGCTGGTCGTGGACCGCCTGCTCCTCAACAGCTTCCTCGGCTCTTCATCCTTCCGGCGCCGTGTCATGGTGCTGGGCGCGGGTGATCGCGCGCAGCGTTTGCGAAAATTGGGCGACCAGCCTGAGGCCGGTTTTGCAATCGTATCCTACATCGCGATGGGAGAGCCTGAGCGCACCGTGGAAGAGGCAATCGCGCGTGAAGCAATCCATGACCTCGGCCGGTTCGTCGAAAATCTCGGCGTCAGCGAAGTTGTGCTCGCCTTACAGGAACGCCGGAACGCGTTGCCGCTCAACGACCTGCTGCGGATCAAGACCAAGGGCGTTCACGTCAATGATTTTTCCAGCTTTTTGGAACGTGAGACAGGCCGGGTGGACCTCGACACGGTAAACCCGAGCTGGCTGATTTTCTCCGACGGATTTTCGAGCAGCCGGATGCTGTCGAGCGCTGCCAAGCGGGTTTTCGATATCACCGCCAGCCTCATCCTGCTGTTGCTCACTTTCCCGATAATCTTAATATTCGCGATTATCGTGAAGATGGATAGCAAAGGTCCGGCATTCTTCCGCCAACAACGCGTCGGTCTGTTTGGACAGACATTTTACCTCACGAAATTGCGTTCGATGCGCACCGATGCTGAAAAGGACGGGGCCCAATGGGCGTCAGAAAACGACCCGCGGGTTACCCGCGTGGGACGTTTCATTCGCAAGGTTCGGATTGATGAACTGCCCCAAACATGGAGCGTGCTGAAAGGCGAAATGAGTTTCGTCGGCCCTCGTCCCGAGGTCCCTCAATTTGTTGACGCCTTGCAGGAAGAGATCCCCTTTTACGGCGAACGCCACATGGTGAAGCCTGGGATTACAGGATGGGCGCAGATCAATTACCCATATGGAGCGTCCAATGAAGACAGTCGCAAGAAGCTCGAATATGATTTGTATTACGCCAAGAATTACACGCCGTTTCTCGATTTCGTGATCCTGCTTCAGACGGTTCGCGTGGTTCTGTGGCCTGAGGGCGCGCGATAATGGTGAGTTTCGCTGGCCTTGAACTGTATGCGATGCAGATTTGCTATCTGATCGGCGCTGTGTTGAGCGCGGTGGCAGGCTTGTGGATTGCGCGTTTCGGAGACCGCGAGCGGCCAGACAGACAAGCGGTTTTAGCCGCCTGCGGTCTCACGGTTGTGTGGTGCGTCTTCTCCGTCATTTTCGTGCCGGGTGATTCTGCGACTGAGCTTACCGCGACGGGGCGAAACTTGGCGCTGATTGCAGTCATTTTTCGCTTGTTTTCCGCCGATGGCCGCGATGAGAGTTTGAAGCCTACACGTCCGGTGATCATCTCTCTGGCGCTGGTCCAGATGCTGCAGCCTGTTCTGCTGTTTGTGAACGCGCAGGCTGGCATGATTCCACAGGTCGCGCAGATCATCTATGAAGTGGGCACTGTGCTCAATATGCTGGTGGCTATCGGAGCGTTGGTTCTGCTGCACAATTTGTATGCCGGTGCAGCTGCGTCTTCGCGCAAGATTATCCGCTGGAGCTGGCTCGGACTGGCGGGAATCTTTGCCTACGATCTCAATTTCTTCACTGTGGCTTACCTCGGCGGCGAATTTCCGACCGTGCTGATTGCATCAAAGGGATTGGTTGCAGGGGCAATGATGGGCCTGATGGCGCTGGGTGCGAACTCCGCCAATGCGAGCCTGCAATTCCGCCCCAGCCGCGCGGTGACGTTCCAAACACTCTCTTTGCTCGTGATTGGCAGTTATCTGCTGGTTATGGTGCTTGTCACCCGCTCGCTCGCCTTGCTTGGCGGCGACATTGCGAGGGCGAGCCAGATTGTTTTTCTGGTTCTTGCCTGTGTCTCGGCGATCTTGTGGCTGCCATCCGAACGGGTGCGTGGCTGGTTGCGTGTTACCGCTATCAAACACCTGTTTCAGCATCGCTATGACTACCGCGAGGAATGGTTGCGCTTTACCCGCACCATTGGTCGCGGGTCGGAAGCCAACGCGACTTTTCACGAACGCGCGGTGAAGGCGATTGCCGATATCACTGACAGTCCGGCGGGATTGCTGCTGGTGCCAAATGAAGAGGCGCAGCTGGAACTGAACGCGCGCTGGAACTGGCCGACGATTGATGTGCCTGCGGCAGCGGGCGGCTTTGCACTTTCGGGTCTTTTGGAACAGCACAACCACATCCTTGATCTCGATGAAGCGCGGAGCGGCATCGATCACCACGGTGAGCAGCAGCATGTGCCCGAATGGCTGTGCGATGCCGAAGATGCTTGGGCAGTTGTTCCGCTGATCCACTTTGATCGGCTAGTTGGTGCGATTGTTCTGGCGCGGCCGCGAATTGAGCGCGGGCTGGATTGGGAAGATTTCGATCTGCTGCGCGTCGTGGGTCAGCAATTGGCAAGCTATCTGGCAGAACAAGCCGGGCAGCAGGCCTTGATGGATGCAAGCCGGTTTGACGAGTTTAATCGCCGGATGGCGTTCGTCATGCACGACATCAAAAACCTCGCGAGCCAGATTTCGCTGCTATCCGGCAATGCGCAAAAGCACGCTGATAACCCTGACTTCCGCGCAGACATGCTCGTCACCTTACGCAATTCGTCCGAGAAGCTAAATGCGCTCCTGGCGCGGCTCAGTCGGTATGGCCCCGGACAGGCCCAAGAAGTGCGCGAAGTCGATCTCGCGCGCGTTGCTGGCGATATCGCGAAACGGTTTAAGGCGGTGCATTCGGTGTCGTTGATGCGCGCAGATCCGGTTCAGGTATTGGCCGATGTTGAAAGCTTGGAACAGGCGTTGATCCACCTTGTACAAAATGCAGTTGATGCCAGCGAACCGGGCGATCAAGTGTTTTTAAGTGTCAGCAGTGATGGCCTGACTGGGCAGGTCGATGTGATCGATTCCGGTGAAGGGATGACACCTGAATTTGTTCGCAGCGGTTTGTTCAAACCTTTTGTCTCATCCAAACAGGGTGGGTTCGGGATCGGTGCATTCGAAGCGCGCGAGATGATTAAGGCGATGGGCGGCCGCATCAGTGTGGAATCACGAGAAGGCGTGGGCACACGTTTCGCGGTTACATTGCCAGTGCCCGAGGCAGCGATGCTGCTTGAAAAGCGCAATCATCTATCAGAAAAACCAACCAAAAAAGAAGTCGCATAATGGCCGATAAGAAACCGACATTGCTCGTCATTGAAGATGATGAGGGCCTGCAAGCGCAGCTCAAATGGGCTTATGACGATTTTGAAGTCGTGATTGCGGGCGACCGTGACAGCGCAATTGCTGCGTTGCGCAGTGAAATGCCAGCGGTGGTGACATTGGATCTTGGCTTGCCGCCTGACCCGGACGGCACGACCGAGGGATTTGCTGTTCTCGACGCGATTATGGAGCTGAAGCCCGACACCAAAGTGATCGTGGCCAGTGGTCACGGCGCGCGTGAAAGCGCGCTGCAGGCGATCGATCATGGCGCTTATGATTTCTATCAAAAGCCGGTTGATATCGATGCCTTGGGGCTGATCGTCCGGCGCGCTTTCAACCTTCATCAGATTGAGGCGGAAAATCGCCGTCTGGTGTCGCATGCGAGCGCCGATAAAACTGTGCTTGGCCGGTTGATCACGGGCGCACCGGAAATGGTGAAAGTGGCTCGCACAATTGAACGCGTCGCCAGCGCTAACGTCTCTGTTATGCTGCTGGGCGCGAGTGGGACGGGTAAGGAATTGCTCGCCCAAGGTCTGCATGATGCCAGCAACCGCGCGGATAAACCCTTCGTCGCGATCAACTGCGCGGCGATCCCTGAAAATTTGCTGGAAAGTGAACTGTTTGGGCATGAAAAGGGTGCCTTTACCGGAGCGATTAAGACCACCGAAGGCAAAATCGAATGTGCGAATGGCGGGACATTATTCCTGGATGAGGTGGGCGATATTCCGCTGCCTTTGCAGGTTAAATTGCTGCGGTTCCTGCAAGAGCGCACGATCGAACGGATCGGCGGGAGAAAGACCATTGCGGTTGATACGCGGATCGTCTGTGCAACCCATCAAAACCTCGAAGAGATGATCGGTGCTGGCACTTTCCGCGAAGACCTATTCTATCGCTTGGCTGAAATTGTTGTACGCATTCCCGGACTTGCCGAACGGCACGGCGATGCTGTGTTGCTTGGCAAAGCATTTCTGAAACGTTTCTCTGCCGAAATGAACCCATCGGTCACAGGCTATGCGCCTGATGCTCTTGCGGCGATTGATGCGCATGATTGGCCGGGTAATGTTCGCGAACTGGAAAACCGGGTCAAGCGCGCAGTGATAATGGCAGACGGTAAACTGGTGAGTTCCGGTGATCTTGATTTCGCCCAAGGTGATGAGGAATCGACAGAAGTGCTCAACCTGAAGTCAGCGCGCGAACATTCGGATCGCCGTGTCATTCGTCATGCGCTGGCACGCAGTGAGGGCAACATTTCGAGCACCGCAAAACTGCTCGGGATCAGCCGGCCCACTTTGTATGACCTGCTAAAACAATACGATCTCCATGCGTAGATATCTGACGCTTGCTGCCATCGCCGTTCTGGCGAGTTGCTCCCCCGGACGCGAGGCGGGTAGCAATTCTGTTATGACAGGAAGCGATGACTTTTTGGAACTGGTCGATGATGCTCGGCTTGCCATGAGCAACGGTGATCTGGCTCAAGCAGGCCGCTTCTATGATCAAGCGCGTGACATTGATCCAGAAAATGCCGGATTGTGGGTTGATATTGCGCGCTTGCGTTTTCGCGGGGGCGAGCATCTGACGGCTATCGAAGCGGCAGATTACGCGCTTGAGCTTGATCCCCGGTATGCGCCAGCGTTGCTGATGCGCGCGCAATTGGTTCGCGATGCGAATGGGATGAATGAAGCTCTCCCTTGGTTTGAAGCCGCGGTGGAAGCCGATCCGCGCCATCCAGATGCTGTGGCGGACTATGCAGCAACTTTGGGTGATCTGGGCAGATACGAAGATATGCTCGTCGTGGTGCGGCAACTGGCGGCACTCGCGCCCGAACATCCGCACGTTCACTACCTCCAAGCGGTCTTGGCCGCGCGCGCAAATGACCCGGTGCTCGCTAGCACTCTGCTAAATCGTAGTGGCCTGACCGATAACGGGGTGCCTGCGGCATTGATGCTCGATGCGATAGTCAACTTGCAACAGGGCAACGCAGACACTGCGGTCGAAATATTAGACGGGCTCGCGCAGCGGCAACCGGCCAATATGCGAGTGAGCGAATTGCTAGCACGCGCGCTGTGGCTGGGCGGGCGTGATCGCGAAATTGTGGACCGTTTCGCAGGCATGGCAGAGCGCCCTGAGGCCTCGTCATATCTGGTGATGCTGGTTGGCCGCAGCTTGGAACGATTGGGCGAACGTGAACGCGCCATCCCCTTTATTTCAAAGGCGCTACAAACGCGCGAGCCGGGCCCCTTCGTTCTTAAGGGTTCAGGCAGCGGCACGATACCCGCTGTCACCGGCGAATTGCGGGACTTTGTTGGCAATGGGAATAATGATGCCGCGCGGCGTATCGCAAGTGTGTTTTTAAATCGGTTGCCGCAATCGGGCGACATTCATGCGCTCGCCGGGGACACTGAACTCGCTAGCGGCAATGCGGGCCGCGCTCTTGAATTGTATGCCGTGGCTGCGGGCGTGCGGCGTTCATGGCCATTGACCCGTAAAATCATCGCTGCTTATCGTGACTATGGTGATGACCTTGCCGCTGACGTGCTTCTGACGCGCTACATCGCTGGAGATCCGCAAAACACTTCTGCCTTGTTGCTGCTTGCTCAGCGCAGCGCAGAAGGTGAGGATTGGCTTAGGGTAGCGGTTTTGCTCGACACAGCCATCGCGCTTGGAGCAGGCAATGATTTGGAAGTTCTGTCGTTGCGCGCGCAGGCGGCGCGTGGGTTGGAACGTGCGGATGACGCGCAGCGGTTCGAAGCTGTACGCGCGCAGCTCACACCGGGCGATTTCATTAAAGGTTAGCGCGCCACACTCGTTTCTGCTGACGCTCGACATGAGCGATCCGAACGGGCAGGGCGCGCACCATGTTTTCACGCCTTTCTCTATTGGCTGATCCGATGATCGCGGTGCTGCTGATCGCGACCGCGCTTGCCATCGTCATCCCAGCATCCGGCGATGCGCGAGAGACAGCGCAGATCGTGTCCAATGCTGCGATATTCGTGCTGTTCCTTGTGAACGGTATGCGGATTGCTCGCGGAGAGATTGCACGGGGGCTGGCCAATTGGCGGTTCTTCCTGCCGCTTTTCCTATGGGTGTTTGGAGTGATGCCTCTCATCGGGCTAGGCATATCGAATATAGCTGGAACCGTTTTGCCATCCGTGGTTGCGCTAGGCTTTTTGTATTTGGGAACATTGCCATCGACTGTTCAATCGGCAACTTCCTATACGAGCCTGGCAGGCGGGAACACTGCGCTGTCGGTCATAGGTGCGGCGCTGATCAACATTGCCGGTGTGTTCATAACGGCGCCATTGTTTGCGGCTCTGGCTGGCAGCCAAGCTGCTGCCTTCGGTACAGAAGCGATTGTTCGCATTGGTTTGATCCTGATCCTGCCCTTTATGATTGGTCAGGCGGTGCAAGGCTGGACGATTGACTGGCTAAAGGATCACAAATCCAAAGTCGCCTGGATCGACAGGCTCGTGATCGGCATTGCGGTTTATGTCGCGTTTTCCGGTGCGGTTGAACAAGGGCTAGGCACGATGTTTGGCGCGCTGGGGTGGATCAGCCTTATCGGGATTGGTGATCGCCTTCCTGATTCTGAGCACGGCTGGAGCGTGGACGGTCGGAGGCATTCTTTGCCTTGCCCGCGAAGACCGCATCGCCTTCCTGTTTGCAGGGGCGCAAAAGAGCGTTGCTATCGGTGCACCTCTGGCAGCGATCTTGTTCCCGGCAGAGGTCGCAGGCTTTGTCATTGCGCCGCTGCTGCTTTATCACCTTATGCAGTTGGTGGTTGCAGCGCCTCTGGCCAGTGTCCTCGCGCGTGATTAGTCTTTTGGTTGGTAGGTCTGTTCTTCGCTGGGGAAGCTGCGCGCGCGCACTTCTTCGGCGTAGGTTTGCACGGTCTTGTCGATCATGCTGGCAATATCGTCATACCGTTTCACAAAGCGCGGCACGCGTTCGAACATGCCCAACATATCCTCTGTGACCAGCACCTGCCCATCGCACTGCGCAGACGCGCCGATACCGATCGTGGGGCAAGAGACAGCCTGTGTGGCTTCGATCGCAATTGGTTCAACTACGCCTTCTATCACAATGGCAAACGCGCCTGCTTTTTCGAGAGCAACAGCATCGCTTACGATCTTGTCCGCTTCGGTATCCGAACGGCCGCGCGCTGCATAACCACCCAGCACATTGACCGCCTGCGGTGTGAGGCCAACATGGCCCATCACAGGAATACCGCGTGAATTCAGAAACTCGACTGTTTCCGCCATCGCTTCACCGCCTTCAAGTTTCACCGCCGCTGCGCCAGTTTGTTTGAGCAGATAGGCTGCGCTCTCAAACGCCTGTTCTTTCGACGCTTCGTAAGAACCAAAGGGCATATCAACCACAACGACCGAATGATAACTCCCGCGAACCACAGCGGCACCGTGATTGGCCATCATTTCCAAAGTCACAGGAATAGTGGAGGGCAGACCATAAATCACCTGACCCAGCGAATCGCCTACTAGCAGCAGGTCGCAATGTGCATCTAGCAACTGCGCCTGCCGTGCGGTGTAGGCCGTGAGCATCACCAACGGTTGTTCCGTCACACCATCTTTTTTGCGCGCTCTGATACGCGGGACCGTAAGCCTCCGCATTGGCTTTGGTGTAGGATTCGCGCGGCTGGTGCTCGTATCGAGCTGAAATGTGGTCGACATGACGCCGCATTTAGCGTCCCATCGGGCAAACACCAAATAATCCGTCCATAATCAGTTTGCTTTGGCCCCTTGGCGCGGGCACGAAATCATTGCACATAGGTGCAATAACGGGACATCGCGCACTGGGACGCGCGGCAAGAGGGTACATTTTCAGACATGGTAGCATCCACCGGTACGACGCATCGTGAGCGCCAAAAAGATGGCTGGTCATCACGCAGCGCATTTATTCTGGCGGCCGTTGGTTCGGCAGTTGGCCTTGGCAATATGTGGCGATTTCCGGCTGAGGCCGGCGAAAACGGCGGCGGAGCCTTTGTGCTATTTTACATTTTCTGTGTGCTGCTGATCGGCCTGCCGGTTCTTTTGTCGGAAGTTTTGATCGGACGGCATGGGCAGTCGTCCGCCCCCGAAAGCGTGCGCCGTGTTGCGCAGGATTCCAACGCGTCAGAGGGGTGGAGTATTTTAGGTTCGATGGGCGTTTTTGCAGCCTTCCTGATCCTAAGCTTTTACTGCGTCGTGGGCGGCTGGGTCGTCTATTACATCGGCGTGTTCGCCGGTGATTTGTTTCAAACCGGTTTGACTGGCGGTGCGTTCGAAGGGCGCGCGGCGAGCGACATCGAAAACCTGCTGCCCGGATTGTTTGGCAATGGCGGTCTGATGGTGGCCCTCAATCTCGGGTTTCTGGCAATCACAATGTTCTTTGTAGCGCGCGGAATTTCCAGCGGGATCGAATGGGTCGCAGTTTATCTGATGCCGATGTTCTTTGTGCTGTTTCTTGCAATCACTATCTACGGCGCGTTTTCTGGTAATTTTGGTGAAGCGGTGAGCTACTTGTTCACCTTCGATGCCTCGAAATTAACGGGCGAAGTGATGTTGGCGGCGGTTGGCCAAGCCTTCTTCTCGCTTTCGCTGGGTGTGGCCGGGATGATGACTTACGGTGCTTATGCCAGCCGTGAGATGAACTTGGGTCACACTTCGGGCATCATCGCTGGCGCTGATACTGCGGTGGCCTTGCTCGCTGGTCTTGCAATTTTTCCCATCGTGTTTGCGGCAGGTCTTGCGGCGAATGCGGGTCCGGGACTTATGTTTCAATCACTGCCGATTGCATTTCAAGCGATGCCGTTTGGTTCACTGATCGGGCTGTTGTTTTTCGTGATGGTGTTCTTTGCGGCGCTGACCAGTTCGGTCTCGCTGCTTGAGGCTCCGACCGCGTATGTGAAGGACACGGCCAAGTTGCCGCGTCCGTTGGCGACGCTGATAGTGGGTGCTGGTGCAGCTGTTCTGGGCGTTCTGTCGGCACTTTCCTTTAACGAGCTCGCTGATTTCCGCCCGCTCGGCTTTATCCCAATTTTCGCAGACGCAAATTTCTTTGATGCACTCGATGGGGTGACGGCAAAACTGTTTATGCCAATCGGTGCAATTTTGACGTGTATCTTTGTCGGTTGGATTGCGGATGCGCGGTTGATTGATGATGAGAATGGTCTGGATGGGGCTCTCCATCAGATTTGGCGTGCGCTTGTGCGCTATGTTTGCCCGGTTGTGCTGACTGTCATTCTCCTATTCGGCATCTTTGGCTGAGCTTTAAAAGCGTTTTGGGGGATCAGTTTTAGCTGTTCCCCCATTGCAATCCTTCTTTAGTTATGGAACATAATGGGAACAAACGAGACTCAGGCGAGTCTCTCATGGGTTCCTTATGACAAGTTCCGTCCTCCTTCCCGGCGCAAAAGCGCTTGATGTTTTGCCTATGCTGGCTCTGCCTAAGGGCGGGGCTAAAGGTGTGGGCGCGGCTATGCGCCTTTCTTCCAGTGATATTTCCGCGCTCTCCAAAGCGCGTGAGGGACGCTGGCAGCCGGGATTGGTCAATCAACCGCTGCATAGCGAGATTTTTGCAGGCGCTGCGGATGCGAGCGGGGCGGGGCTGGCGCTGGCCTTGGCGCGTGATGCTCTTGAAGTGGCGGAGCAGGGAGCAGCAGATCCGCTGACCGAGGCGGAGGATCGCAGGCAAGTCCTGTGGGTGCAGGACAGGCGCGCAATCCAGCGAAGTGGCCGGCCCTATGTTCAAGGGCTCCCGCGCGAATTGCGTCACCGGCTTATCCATGTTGAAGCGGCAAGCCCGGAAGATGCGCTGTTCGCGCTTGAGGAGGGGCTGCGCTGCCGGGAACTGGCCTGCGTGATTGGAGAGATTGCAGGCAATCCGCGCGCGCTCGATTTTACCGCGTCGCGCAGGCTTAGCCTTACCGCAGAAAAGCACGGGATCGCCTTGTGGCTGGTGCGGTTGGAGGCGGAGGCGGACCTTTCCTCAGCCCGGATGCGCTGGCGGGTGGAGGCGGCGCCATCCGCGCCGCCGATATGGAATGCGGCCGCGCCCGGTGCGCCCGCGTGGAAGGCCGAACTTTTCCGCGCAGCAAACCACGCCCCCGGCAAATGGACTTTAAGCGATGACAAAGGACGCCTCTCCGCAAACGTTCACCGGCGCGCGGCAGGCTCGCAGGATATTGGCCATCTGGTGCGCCCGACTGTCGGTCGATCGCTGGCGGCTGTCGCGCGGGCCTGAATCAGATGGGCCTGAGGCGGAAGATGAGGGCGATGCGAAGCCCACTGTGCTCATCACCGAAACTGCCCATGGACCGCGCATTGATGCGGTAAACGATGCTGCCCGCGAAGCAGGCGCGCAGCCTGGCACAATGCTCGCTGATGCGCGCACGCTGTGTCCGCAAATTCAGACCGCCCCGTCAGACCCGGCGGGCGACCTTGCGTTCTTGGAAAAACTGGCGGTGTGGGCGCAAAGATGGGGGCCTTGGAGCGCGCTTGATCCGCCTGATGGTTTGCTGGTCGATGTCACTGGCGCGGCGCATCTGTTTGGCGGAGAGGCGAGGCTGCTGGCTGATGTCGAGAAGGCTTTTGCAAAGCGACAGCTAATGGTGCGTGCAGCCATTGCGCCAACTGCGGGGGCGGCGTGGGCGCTTGCGCATTTTGGGCCTGCCAAGGCGGTTCTGGGGGCGCAGGAGGACGCTGTGCGCCGTCTTTCTGATCTGCCAGTCGCGGCGCTGCGCCTTGATGGCGATGTTCTAACCGTCCTGCGCAGACTCGGTTTGAAACGTCTTGGCGATCTCACCGATATTACCCAAGGCGCGATCAACCGCACCGAAGCCGCTGCCCGCGATGCGCTTCACCGCCGGTTCCGCAATCGCAAATCGCCGTCTGCCAACCCGCTTGTCAGGCTCGATCAATTGCTGGGCCGCGTGCCTGAACCTTTGCTGCCTGTTATCCCGCAGCAGATGCCTTTGGTGCAGCGCCGCCTGATGGAGCCGCTGCGCCATCGTTCGCTGCTTGACCAAGTGCTGGACGACCTCGCCGCCGATATGGCGCGCGAATTGGAAGGGAGGGGCGAGGGCGCAAGGCGGCTCGAACTTGGCCTGTGGCGGGTTGATGGCGAAGTGATCGTGCGGCGGCTCGAACTGGCGGCGGCGACGCGTGATCCGGCGCATATTACTCGGTTGTTTACCGATAAGCTTGAGAATATTGATGCGGGCTTCGGGATTGAAACAGTGCGGCTGCGCACCAGCTGGGCCGAACCGCTCCACGCCGAACAAGCCGATGTCGAGCAAGTTGCGGAGCGGCGCGGCACTTCGCTCTCTGCTTGTATTGATCGGCTAAGCGTGCGGCTCGGCCCCCATGCTGTTCGCCGCCCGGTTCCCCATTCCAGTCATCTGCCTGAACGATCGCAGCGCTGGCACCCCCCGCTCAGCCATGAATCCACATCGCAAACGCTCTCAGAATTGCGTCACAGACCTTTGAAATTGCTTGATAGACCTGAAAGAATTGCGGTGCTTTACGCCTCACCTGATGGCTATCCACAGCGCTTTCGCTGGCGCGGGGATGTTCATGAAGTCGTCCGCGTAGAAGGCCCCGAACGCATCGCGCCTGAATGGTGGCGAGCAAAATCGACCACGCGTTTGCGTGACTATTATCGGATCGAGGATGCGCAGGGGCGGCGTTACTGGATCTATCGCCACGGCATTTCTGGAGATGGGCGCGGAGGAATGCCTGATTGGTTCTTACAAGGGCTATCTGCGTAACGTCGTTAATTCATATTTACCGACCCGCTTAAACTTCGTTTACAATTTTGTGCCAAACAACTGGCATGAATATGCACACGACCAACCGCGGATCTGAGCGACGGCCCTTTAGCCTGATGGTAAAAAGCCGGGTGAAGTCGCGCGTAGTCTTCGTCGATGTGATCGATATTTCAGAGGGCGGTTGCAAGGTTAAGGCCAGCCGAGGTTTCGCCAGTGTCGGTGACCGTGTGACGATGAAGCTTGGCGGCATCAACACACCGCTAGGCACGATCGCTTGGATTGATGATCGCTATGCCGGCATAGCGTTCGAAGGTCAGCTACATCAGGCTGTGCTCGACCATCTATGCGAGAACAATTCCGCTCATCTCGGCCCGGAAAAACAGCGCTACCACAGGCTTTAATTCGAATTTGCAAACGCTGCGGAGTCAATGCCGCGCACTGACTCCGCATTGTGAGATTAAGGCGTCAAGATTGCACTACCGCTTGTATATCATCAGGAACGTCGAAGAAATCGACAGCACCCTGATCAAGATCATAATACGCGCCGACTACACGCAGTTTGCCTGATGCCTGTGGATCGCTCAACAGCGGCCCTGAGGCTTCTCGTAAGAATTTGACCACCCGGCGCACATTCGAACGGACCGAATTCTCCAGAAAATCACCTTCTTGGCCGCGAGCTTGCAAAACCGCGGGGATAATCGGTTCGATCATCGGTCCGATTGACCCCGGGAAGGTGGCATTGTCCGTGACAACCTCAGTAGCGGCCTTCACCGCGCCGCAGCTTTCATGGCCCATCACCACCACCAATGGGACATTGAGGACAGCCACAGCATATTCGATTGATCCGAGCGCAACCGTATCAACAGTGTTGCCGGCGTTGCGGATGATAAACAGTTCACCCAGGCCGCGCCCGAACAACAATTCAGGCGGCACGCGGCTGTCTGAACATGTTACATAGGCTGCAAACGGGTTTTGACCTTTGGCCAGCTCAAGGCGTCGTTGCGCATCGGTAAGCACCGTGGTCACACCCCCGCCCAAAAAGTCCTGATTGCCCTCTCGAAGCAGGGCAAGCGCTGCTGCAGGTGAAAGTTCAGAAGCTGGTGGGGCGGGTGGGCGAGGCTCTTCGCCCGGCTCTGCGCGCGCGGCGCTTGCACCAATTACCGCTGCGGCACCAACGGCACCTGCTGATCCCAGAATAGTACGACGTGACATCATTTCAATTCTCCCGTCAGCGGGGAGATCGAACGCCCCCGCCATTTCGAAAGCGCGTTCTATCGAGCGCGCTACGTCCGACATCACGAGCATTATTGCTCGCCAGAGGGGCCCGGTCCGTAATTCAGCGTTACCATTCGCAATAAGGTTTCGGCAAGTGTGCAATCTTTGCATTTGCTAATTCGCTATGAGAACATAAAAGGAACACGAAGGATGTTCCGATGGCACAGCAGACGTTAAAACAGAAACTCGAAATCCTCGCCGATGCGGCAAAATATGATGCGTCTTGCGCGTCATCAGGGACGGCCAAGAAAAATTCGCTAGGCGGCAAAGGTATAGGTTCGACAGAAGGAATGGGGATTTGCCATGCCTATGCGCCCGATGGTCGGTGCATCTCTCTGCTCAAAGTGCTGCTGACCAATCACTGCATTTTCGATTGCCACTATTGTATCAACCGCAAAAGCTCGAATGTCCGCCGCGCGCGCTTCACGCCTCAGGAGGTCGCGGACCTCACGATCAATTTTTATCGCCGCAATTATATTGAGGGGCTGTTCCTTTCATCGGGCATCATCAAAAGTTCGAACTTCACGATGGAACAGATGGTCGAATGCGCGCGGATCCTGCGCGAGGATTATGATTTTCGCGGCTACATCCACCTCAAGACGATCCCAGAGGCAGACCCCGAACTGATCCATCAGGCGGGGCTGTTTGCGGACCGGGTTTCGATCAATGTTGAGCTGCCGACGACCAGCGGGCTGGCCCGCCTCGCGCCGGATAAGGATGAACGCCAGATCGAAGGGGCGCTTGCGGGGACCAAAGCGCGGATCATTCAGGCGAAGGATGAACGCAAGCGGTTTAAACATGCGCCGCGCTTTGCCCCAGCGGGCCAGTCGACGCAGATGATCGTGGGCGCTGACGACGCGAATGACGCCGATATCGTGGGCAAGGCGAGTAAGCTCTACGGCAGCTTTGGCCTGCGCCGGGTGTATTACAGCGCATTCTCTCCGATCCCGGATGCATCGGCGGTTCTGCCGCTGAAACGCCCGCCGCTGATGCGCGAACACAGGCTGTATCAATCAGATTGGCTGATGCGGTTTTATGGCTACGCACCGGGAGAGGTGGCGCAGGCGATGGATGCGGGGGGGAATTTGCCGCTTGATATCGACCCGAAACTTGCTTGGGCGCTGAAATTTCGTGGGCAATTTCCGGTCGATGTGAATCGCGCGTCCAAGGAACAATTGCTTCGTGTGCCGGGGCTGGGGACGACGGCGGTAGGGCGCATTTTGGCAGCGCGGCGACATCGGACGCTGCGCCTTGATGATGTGGCGAAGCTGACTCAGTCGATCAGCAAGGTTCGCCCGTTTCTGGTGGCGCTGGATTGGCGGCCTACGACTTTGACAGACCGTGCGGATTTGCGCGCGCTGCTGGCACCCAAGCAAGAGCAGCTGGAACTGTTTTGATGCAGAATGTGTCTCTTGGTTCGCACTATGTCGTTCACCTTCCTGCTCCCGATGATTTTGCTTTTTGGCGAGAGCGGGCGCGGGGGTTGATCGGGTGCGACGTGCCGCCTGACCGGGTGAGCTGGGTTGAGCCGGGCGAGACGGGTGATCTGTTCGCAGCAGAAGGCCCGCTGCGCAAAGCAAAGCGCCTGCCTGTGCCAGACAGGAATGCACGCCCTGCGCGCGCCAGTAAGCGTTTTATGCAGCTCGCGCGAAACGCCGCTTTGCATGTCGATCCGGAGCGGTTTGGCCTGCTTTACCGGATGCTGTGGCGACTCCAATCGAACCCGCGTGCGATGGAGGACAAGGCCGACGGCGATGTCCGCCGGATAGAGGAACTGGATAAAGCCGTCCGGCGCGACAGCCATAAAATGCACGCCTTCGTCCGTTTCCGCGAAGTGACCAATGAAGACGGAAGCGAACATTACGTCGCATGGTTTGAACCCGATAACCATATTGTGCGCGCCAATGCAGGCTTTTTCCAACGCCGCTTTGCCAATATGAATTGGTCGATCCTGACCCCGCGCGGTTGTATCCATTGGGATGGGGAGGTGATGCGCGAAAGCGGCCCGGCACAGCGATCTGACGCGCCGCAGGGCGATCCAATCGAGGAACTTTGGAAGTCTTATTATTCCTCCACCTTCAACCCCGCGCGGTTGAAAGTCGGTGCGATGATGGCGGAGATGCCCAAGAAGTATTGGAAGAATATGCCAGAGGCGGAGTTGATCCCCGCGCTCATTGCAGGGGCGCAAGCGCGCGAGGCGGGGATGGTCGCCGCCGGCGAGCGGGAAACGAGGCAACACCCTGCGACTTTGGACGCGATCGCGGCGAGCATTGGCAAATGCCGCGATTGCCCAATCGCTGAATGCGGCACACGCGCTGTGATGGGTGAAGGCGCGCCCGGTGCGGCGCTGATGATCGTGGGGGAACAGCCGGGCGATCAGGAAGATATGTCGGGCAAGCCCTTTGTGGGCCCAGCGGGGCAATTGCTTGACCAGTATCTGGAGCGCACCGGGATCGACCGCAGCGCCGCTTATGTCACCAATGCGGTGAAGCACTTCAAATATGTTCAGCGGGGAAAACGCCGCATTCACCAATCGCCAGCGGCGAAGGAAATCGACACATGCCGCTGGTGGCTCGAAGCAGAACGCGCTGTGGTCAAGCCGCGCGTGGTGCTTGCCTTGGGTGCATCGGCAGCGCGCGGATTGATCGGCAAAACGGTGAGCATCTCCAAGGCGCGGGGCGAGCCCATTCCGCTTGATGATGGAAGCGAGCTGTGGGTCACTGCGCATCCATCCTACTTGCTGCGGCTCGACGGTGAAGCGCGCGAAGAACAGGCGGCACTGTTTGCCAGCGATCTTACTGCGGTGAAAGCGCGGCTCATGAAGCTTGCAGAGTGACATGCCCGACGCTCCGCTCACCCCTGACAAACGCACGTTGGCGATTGATCCCGACCTGATCGAAGCGCCGATGCGCGCGCCCTTTGTAGAACTCGGCCTCGTCAGCTGTTTCAGCTTTCTGCGCGGGGCCTCGGATGCGGTTGATCTGGCGATGACGGCGCGCGCGCAGGGCTATGATGCGATTGGGATTGCGGACGCAAACAGCTTTGCCGGCGTGGTGCGTATCCATACCGAAGCGGCGACGCTGAAACTGCGCCCGGTAATCGGGTGCCGGATTGAAACGAGCGAGGGGCTTACCTTCCTCGCTTATCCCAAAAACCGCGTCGCCTATGGCCGTCTGTGCCGCCTGATCAGCGCTGGCCGGATGCAGACGCTCACCGGCGAATGGCAGGAAAAGGGCGTGTGCGAGATCGACCTCCCCATGCTGGCTGAGCATTCTGACAATGTGCAGCTGATCCTGATGCCGCCGGAGGATTTGGCCGCGCGCTTCACCATCCCGGCATGGGCCAGCAACGTTATCGCGCTTGATGGCAGCGACCTTAGTGGCGATGTTTCGGGTGCGATCCCCGATTTGCTGCCGCATCTTATGCGCGGTCTGCCTGCGCTTCGTCACCTTGCCGCCAGCTATCTCTATCGCTGCGATGACATTGCCCGGATCGACCGGTTGGACAGTTTCGCCCGCGCAAACGGCCTTTCTCTGCTCGCCACGAACGATGTGCATTACCACACGCCAGAGCGCCGCCCCTTGCAGGATGTGATGACGGCAATCGCCAACAAAACAACCGTCGCCGAAGCCGGACATTTGCTCCATGCCAATGCAGAGCGGCACCTCAAATCGCCTGATGAGATGGTGCGCCTCTTTGCGCGCTGGCCCCATGCAATCCGCGCTGCGCGTGAGGTGGCGGATGCGTGTAATTTCAGCCTTGGCGAGCTGCGATACGAATATCCGGAGGAGATATATCCAGACGGCAGTTCCCCGCAGGAATATCTCGTCAGCGAAACTTGGAAGGGCGCAGATTGGCGCTATCCGCACGGCATTCCTGACTATGTCGGCGCGACCTTGGACAAGGAGCTGGCGCTGATCGGGAAGATGGAGCTTGCGCGCTATTTTCTGACTATCAAAGGGATCGTCGATTTTGCGCGCAACGAAGTCGACCCGCCAATCCTATGCCAAGGGCGGGGCAGCGCCGCCAATTCCGCCGTGTGCTATTGCCTGGGCATCACATCGGTTGACCCGGCCAAACATCAGCTGCTGTTTGACCGCTTCATCTCCGAAGACCGCAAAGAACCACCCGATATCGACGTCGATTTCGAACATGAACGCCGCGAAGAAGTCATCCAGCATATCTACAAAAAATATGGCCGACACCGCGCTGGCCTTACCGCGACAGTCATCCATTACCGCCCGCGCATGGCGATCCGCGAAGTAGGCAAGGCGATGGGTCTGTCTGAGGATATCACAAGCTCGCTGGCGCGTACCGTATGGGGCGGGATGGGGCGCGAAATTGGCGAGGCACATGTCGAGGATATCGGCATGGACCTGTCCGATCCGCATCTGCGCCGTGTGCTCAAACTGACCGAGCAAATGATTGGAATGCCGCGGCATTTGTCGCAGCATGTCGGCGGATTTATCCTCACCGAAGGCGCGCTGACGGAGACCGTACCAATCGGCAATGGCGCGATGCCGGATCGCAGTTTTATTGAATGGGACAAGGACGATATTGAGGCGCTCGGTATCCTCAAAGTCGATGTGCTGGCGCTGGGCATGCTGACCTGTATAAAAAAATGCCTCGATATGCTGGAGACGCATCATGGCCGCAGCTTAACGCTGGCCACCGTCCCGCGTGAAGATCCGGAGACCTACGCGATGCTTCGCAAGGGCGACTCACTGGGTGTGTTTCAGGTGGAAAGCCGCGCGCAAATGAACATGTTGCCGCGCCTGCGTCCGCGTGAGTTTTATGACCTTGTGATCCAAGTCGCTATCGTGCGTCCCGGTCCGATCCAAGGCGATATGGTGCATCCTTATCTCAAGCGCCGCCGAGGTGCAGAGCCAGTGCGAATTCCCGCACCATCACCGCAGCATGGCCCGCCTGACGAGCTTTCCAATATTCTCGAACGCACATTGGGTGTCCCGATTTTTCAGGAACAGGCGATGAAAATCGCGCTCGACGCGGCCAAGTTTAGCAGCATTGAAGCGAACCGATTGCGCAAAGCGATGGCGACGTTTCGATCGCGCGGAATGGTTGATGAATTGCAGGATATGATGGTCGGGCGAATGGTGGAGCGCGGCTATGACCCAGAATTTGCGGCGCGCTGTTTCAACCAGATCAGAGGCTTTGGCGAATATGGCTTTCCTGAAAGTCACGCGGCGAGTTTTGCGCATCTGGTGTATGTGTCGAGCTGGCTCAAATGCCATTTCCCAGCGGCGTTTGCTGCGGCGCTTTTGAACTCGCAACCGATGGGTTTTTACGCTCCGGCGCAGATTGTGCGCGATGCCCGCGAACATGGGGTCGAGGTGCTGCCCTCGGATGTGAATTGTTCCGACTGGGACTGCACACTTGAAGGGCCCCAGGAAACGCAGGGGGAAGAGACGGGCCGCCTCGATCGCCATATCGCCCTGCGCCTTGGTCTGCGGCAGGTTGACGGCTTGCACGAACATATTGCTGCGCAGTTGATCTCTGAAAGGGTGGAGAATGGCGCTTACCAAGACGTCGCCGAACTGCGTGAGCGGGCGGGGCTGTCGCCTGCGTATATCGAACGGCTTGCAAGCGCCGACTGCTTCACTTCGATGGCACTGTCACGGCGGCAGGCTTTGTGGGATGCGCGCAGCCTGATCGCCGGGCCTGACTTGCCGCTGTTCCGTGCGGCGGCGCAGCGCGATGAGGGGGCGGAGCGAGCCAAGACACGGCTGCCCGCTATGCCGCTATCCGAAGAGGTGGTCGCCGATTACCAAACTACACGCCTTAGCCTGAAAGCGCATCCTTTGGCTTTTCTGCGCCCGTCTTTGGCGGAGCGTGGTTTCGTGCGCGCCAGCGATCTGAGGGACCGCAAGTTCCGCAGCATGGTGCAGGTTGCTGGCGTGGTGCTGATCCGTCAACGCCCGGGCAGCGCGAAGGGGGTTTGCTTCATCACGCTGGAGGATGAGACGGGGGTTGTGAACCTTGTCGTGTGGCCCGATCTAAAAGAGAAACAGCGCCGCGTTGTGATGGGTGCGCGCCTAATGGAGGTGCGCGGACGGGTCGAATATGATGATGAGGTGATCCATGTGATTGCGCAGCATATGACGGATGCGAGCGATCAATTATACTCGCTGTCCGACGATATGTTGAACGCGCCGGTCGCGCGCGCGGATCACGTCAATTCGCCTTTGATGGGGCGCAAGGCACCCTCAGATAGAGTGCGGATAGAGAAGGAAGCGGTGAGGCCGCGCGATTTGATTGATGAACTGCCCAACGCGAGAGGGCATCCGCGCAATCATCGTATCATCCCGAAATCGCGTGATTTTCACTAGGCTAGGACAGTCGGCAGAGGCTAAGAGCGCGCGATGGGTCAAACACCAAAGAAACGCCGTATTTCCCGTAAGATAGGCAAGTTCAAAACAGAACGCCGTCTGATCTTGCTCGCCATTCTTGGCATGTTTGGCTTTGCATGGTGGATATGGTTGCAGGGGCATCCCGAACACAATCCCATGGCTCCGCTTGACCTGCGCGATCCGATTGGAATGGCAACAGCAACGAAGCTGGCCGCGTTAAAAGATGATGTGCCAGAATGCCGGGCGACATTAGATCGCAGCGATGTCGCCTACGCCGCGCTACCAGCGCAGGGAGAGGGCGACTGTGCGCGGCCAGATCGCACGCAGCTTACCGAATTTCCACTGGCGCCCAATAGCCCTGCGGTGACTTGCCCTGTTGCAACCGCGCTCGAACTGTGGCGGACCAAAAGCGTTGTCCCGGCCGCGCGTGATATCTTGGGTAGTGACATCGTCAGGATCGAACATCTTGGCGCTTACAATTGCCGGCGAATTCGTGGCAGCGGCTCTGGTGAATGGAGCCAGCACGCCACGGGCAACGCCATCGATATATCGGCTTTCGTTTTGGCTGATGGAAGAAGAGTGAGTGTGCTTGGCGATTGGGATGGAGATTCGGACGAAGCGCAATTCCTACGCACAATTCGCGATGATGCATGCGCGGTATTCGCCAGCGTACTTTCGCCCGATTTCAACGCTGCGCATGCCGACCACTTCCATTTTGATCAAAGCCCGCGCTGGTCCGGCATGTGCCGGTAAGCCGCGCGTTAGACCGCCTCTAAAGCGTATCCTGCAGAGCGGACCGTGCGAATGGGGTCCTTCGCCGTCTCAATTCCGATCGCCTTGCGCAGACGGCGGATGTGTACGTCGACCGTGCGCAGTTCGATATCCGAACCCGTGCCCCAGACACCATCGAGCAATTGGCCGCGGCTAAAGACCCGGCCCGGGCTTTCCATAAAAAACTTGAGCAGCCGATACTCTGTCGGGCCAAGTTGAAGTGAGCGACCGCGGCGCTGAACTTTATGCGCAACCGGGTCGAGCTTGATGTCTCCAACCTCAATTGTTTCGCCTGCGAGCGCCGGACGAATGCGCCGCATGACGGCGGCAACGCGGGCAAGCAATTCGCGCGGGCTAAACGGCTTGGTCAGATAGTCATCTGCGCCGGTTTCCAGTCCGCGAATCCGGTCATCTTCGGCCTCACGCGCGGTGAGCATGATGATGGGGACATGCGCGGTTTCTTTGTCACGGCGCAGTCGGCGGCAGACTTCGATACCGCTGGTCCCTTCGATCATCCAATCCAAGATTATGAGATCTGGCACATCTTCAGCCGCGAGGACCAGAGCTTCATCGCCGTCGCCCGTGCATCGGACTTCATAGCCTTCGTTCTGAAAGCGATATTCGAGCAATTCCGAAAGCGCAGGATCGTCTTCAACGAGCAGCAATTTGGCGGCGGACATCGTACTGTCTCCTCAAACGCGCCCAGCACCTCAGCTAGAGCGGTCTAACATGGCATGTTTCACTTCAGCTACACTTTGATGAAACGCAGCCCGATTACTTATCCACAAACTGCAGGGGAGCAAAGAACTAGCGGTCTTCTTCCGGTGGGTATGTGCCTGTCGCGGCGAAGTGGACCATTTCGGCGACATTGGTTGCATGATCGCCGATCCGTTCAAGATTTCTGGCGACAAACAAAAGCTGTGCCGCGCTCGAAATGGTGGCAGGATTTTCGACCATGTGGCTCACAAGGTTGCGGAAGATGCTATTGTAGAACGCATCAACCTTGGCGTCAGTGGCGATGACTTCGCGCGCAAGATCAGGGTCGCGAGAGGCGTATGCGGTCAGCACATCGTGTACCATTTCACCGGCCAACTCTCCCATAGCAGGAAGCAAGGTGAGCGGTTCAAACCTGTCGCGCCCTTCGATCATGCCAACGCGTTTGGCGATGTTTTTTGAGTAATCGCCGATCCGTTCGACCACGCCTGCAATCTTCAACGCGGCGATGACTTCGCGCAAATCGTCGGCCAACGGTGCGCGCAAGGCGATGATCCGTACGGCGAGTTTGTCGACTTCGATTTCTAGCGCGTCGATTTTCTTGTCGCGCGCAACGACGCTATCGCCGAGTTCTTCGTCGCCGCGAATCATCGCGTCGAGAGCTTCCTGAATCGCGACTTCGGCAAGACCGCCCATCTCCGCGATCAAACCGCGAAGCCTTGTGATATCCTCATCAAAAGCTTTGACTGTATGGTCAGGCATTACCCGTACCTTCCGGTGATGTAGTCTTTGGTGCGCTCTTCAATGGGATTGGTGAAGATGTCCGAGGTCGGGCCGTACTCCACCATTTTGCCAAGGTGGAAGAATGCGGTGCGCTGGCTGACACGCGCTGCCTGCTGCATCGAGTGCGTCACGATGACAATGGCGTAGCGGCCGGACAGTTCGTCAATCAGCTCTTCGATTTTTGCTGTCGCGATGGGATCGAGCGCTGAGGCTGGCTCATCCATCAAGATTACTTCGGGATCGACCGCGATGGCGCGGGCGATGCACAGACGCTGCTGCTGACCGCCGGACAAGGCAGTGCCTGAATCCTCAAGTCGGTCCTTCACCTCGTCCCACAGGCCAGCGCGGGTCAGCGACCGCTCGACGATTACGTCAAGGTCGGCTTTCTTCTCGCCAAGGCCATGAATTTTCGGTCCATAAGCGATGTTCTCATAGATCGTTTTGGGGAATGGGTTGGGTTTTTGAAACACCATCCCCACCCGCGCGCGCAATTGCACAACATCCATCGCGTCACCGTGGATGTCTTCGCCTTCTAGCTCGATTAGGCCGCTGACTTTGGCGGCAGGGATCGTATCATTCATGCGGTTGAAACAGCGTAGAAACGTCGATTTGCCGCAGCCCGATGGGCCGATGAAGGCAGTGACATATTCAGGCGAGATATCAATCGACACTTCGTCGATAGCCATCTTATCGCCGTAATACACAGTGACATCGCGCGCGATCATCTTCGCGGTTTTGTCTTGCTGTATTTTTTCGTGGATCAGGGTCACCAGGTTTTCTCAAACTTATTGCGTAGGTAAATGGCGAGGCCGTTCATTACCAAGAGGAACAGCAAAAGGACGATGATGGCGGCGCTTGTGCGCTCGACAAAGCCGCGGTCAATTTCGTCTGACCACAGGAAAATCTGCACGGGCAGCACCGTTGCGGGCGACGTAAATCCATCGGGCGGCGTCGCAACAAACGCGCGCATTCCGATCATGAGCAACGGTGCCGTCTCACCCAGAGCGCGCGCCATCCCGATGATCGTGCCTGTTAGCATACCGGGGAGGGCAAGGGGAAGGACGTGGTGGAACACGACCTGTACCGGAGAAGCTCCGACCGCCAGTGCACCATCGCGGATCGACGGCGGGACCGCCTTGATTGCGTTACGGCCTGAAATCACGATCACCGGCATCGTCATCAGCGCCAACGTTAGACCGCCAATCAGCGGGGCAGAGCGGAAGTTTGGAAAGATCGACAAGAAAACGGCAAGACCAAGCAAGCCAAAGATAATCGATGGCACCGCAGCCAGATTGTTGATCGAAACTTCAATCAGGTCGGTCCAACGGTTCTTCGGCGCATATTCTTCCAAATACAGCGCCGAAAGGACGCCGATTGGGAATGCGAGCGACAGGGTCACCAGCATGGTGAGGATGGACCCTTTGAGAGCTCCCCAAATGCCAACCTGCTGCGGGCTGGTCGCATCCGAACGCCACATGAAGCCCAGATCCCAGTTTTCGGCGAGTTTGCCTTCGCTAGAGAGACGCTGCGCGAGCGCCTGAATTTCTGGAGAGCCTTCTCCCGCTAGCCCGGCAGACAAATCGGAAGAGGCGGGCAGGTAGAATGTTTCAGTCCGGCCAAGCAATGATGGATCAGCCTGCAAGGCAGCGGCGACATCGCGCCAACCGTCACGGCTTAGCTGGTTTGCGCCTTCTTCGCCCAATGCTTCTTCAGCGTAAAACGCGACCACATCCGACATGCCCTGCATCTCAAGAACTTGGATCGCGGACGGGGCAGTCAGTGAAACCTCGTCGCCGGTGATACCGCTTTCGGGAAAGTTGATCGGTACGGTCAATTCGGCGCGTTGAAATCCGCCAATGCCGTTGATCAGCATATTGCCAAGCAGGAACACCAGCACCGCGACGGAAAACACAATCGCGCCTTGGCCCATCAGTTTGAAATTGCGTTCCTTGCGGTATCGCTTGGCGAGCAGCTTCTCAAACTTCGGTGTCCGGGTTGGCCCCAAATCCTGTGGTGTTGCGGTGTTACTCATAAGCTTCACGGAACCGTTTGACGACGCGCAGCGCGACGAAGTTGAGAGCAAGTGTGACCATAAACAGCACGAAGCCGAGCGCAAACGCGCTAAGCGTGGCGGGGTGATCGAAGCTTCCTTCGCCGGTCAGCATTTTGACGATTTGCACCGTCACCGTGGTCATTCGGTCAAGCGGATTGGCGCTGAGGTTGGCGGCGGTTGATGCCGCCATCACCACGATCATGGTTTCACCGATGGCACGGCTGATTGCGAGCATGATCCCTGCCACGATACCGGGCAGGGCAGCGGGGAACAGGACGCGGGTGATCGTTTCTGACTTGGTTGCGCCCATCGCATAGCTGCCATCGCGCATGGCGCTGGGCACTGCGGCGATGGAATCGTCTGCCATTGAGGAGACGAACGGGATAATCATCACACCCATCACGACACCCGCAGCAAGAGCACTTTCCGTGGAAGCGTTGGTGATGCCGATTGCGACCGCCGCATCGCGGATCGCCGGTGCAACCGTCAGAGCGGCAAAATATCCATAAACAACCGTTGGCACGCCCGCGAGTATTTCCAAAGCCGGCTTCACCCAAGTGCGTAGCCGGGGATTGGCATATTGGGTAAGATAAATCGCGCTCATCAACCCCAGCGGAATCGCAACGATCATCGCGATAATGGCGCCAATGAAGATGGTGCCCCAGAACAGCGGGATCGCACCATAACGCGAACCGTCGGCGGCGTCCGGATTACTCATCGGGTCAGGGCCCCAATAGGTCCCGAACAGGAAATCGAGCGGGGACACCATTCCGAAAAACCGGACCGTTTCGAATACAAGGCTGGCAAAGATGCCGAAGGTTGTCAGGATTGCCACAAGGGATGCCAGCAAAAGGACGACCATTACGGTGCGTTCTACTTTGGTGCGCGCTCGAAAATCAGGGCGCAAACGGGTAAAACCAAAGGCGCCGCCGCCAAACGCGATTAAAACGGTGAGCACGTAGCCAATCACTGCGTAGCGCGAAATGGCGTCGCGGAAAGGCTGAACAAGCGCCTCTGCACCCTCGTTGAATACACCCGGAGCGTTTCCATTGGCGACGGTGCGGGCCTCCGAAAGCCAAGCGTCGCGTTCAAACCCGAACAGCGGCAGATTAGCCGCGCCGGGAGAGGCGAGGACGCTCTGTGTCACCAATTCAGGTGCGATAATGGACCAAACCAAAATGAACACCAAAACCGGAATGACGACCCACAGCGCAACGTACCACGCATGATACACCGGCCGCGCAACCGGCCGAGCATCGGGGGCAGCTTTCTGAAAGCTCCACGCCTTTGCCCTTCCGGTAAGCCAGCCCGCCAGGCCAAAACCGATGGCAATCAGAATGAGAGTAATCGGCGACATGTATTAAACCTGTTTCCCCTTGGAAGGCTGATAAACACGGCCAGGAAAACCGCTATCAATCTTATTCGCTAGTATGTGCTGTTCTGCGGCCATGTTGAAAAAATAAGACACCGCTAAGACTCATTGGGCGTTTCGTCCGCTTAATCGTTTTGTGAAAGACCTTCTGAAATCTCGATAACGTCGTCTTGGCTCTCTTTACCGGGCCTGCTGCCGGGCTCAGCCACCGGGATTCTGACCACAGCCCGTGTCCCTTTGCCAATGTCGCTGTCGATGTTCAGTCTGCCCCGGTGCCGTTCTACGATATGCTTGACGATGGCAAGTCCAAGACCCGTTCCGCCCGATGCGCGGCTGCGTCCCGGATCAGTGCGGTAGAACCGGCGGGTAAGATGGGGAAGCTGTTCCGGTGCGATGCCTTCACCTTGATCAATAACGGAAATTCGCGCCATGCCGTCACGAGACAGATCCAATTGAACCTTCACTGGCGTGTCAGCCGCGCCATATTTAAGCGCATTATCGACAAGATTGCGCACAACCTGTTCGATTTGTTGCTGGTCACCGCGAATGCAGGGATCCGCGTTCAGTTCCAGTTCGAGCCGGTCGATCCTCTGTGTCCCTGCTGCGTCTTGCGCTGCGCGTTCGGTGACAGGGCGAAGCTCTAGCAATTGCTGGGGAAGGTCGTGCTTTTCCGCTTCGACCCGCGAAAGGCTCATCAAATCACTAATCAAGCTTTGAAGCCGCAGGGCCTCGCGCTCGATTATTCCGAGAAATTTTTGCGATATCGGCGAATCGAGACTGTCGCCGCTTTCGCTCAAGGTTTCGACATATCCAATGATTGCGGACAAGGGCGTGCGCAATTCATGGCTGGCATTGGCGACGAAATCGGTGTGCGCACGGCTGATATCTGCCTCAGCAGTTTGGTTGATCAGTTCGATAACTGCCAGCTTGTCATCAACAGATTGGCGGTTGATTTGCCAAATGTCCTGACGCCGCACCAGCCCATGGACAATCGCTGTCCCGTTGCGATTCTTTGCCAAGAGCGCAATCGCCTCTGGCTGGCGGAATGCCACACGGGCGTCTTGCCCGATCACATGCTGCCCCATCATCCGGCGGGCCGCGCGATTGGCGATGGCGATGGTATTCTTTTCTGTGACCAGCAGCGGGGTTGAGGAGTTCTCAATCAGTCGGCGCATCGAATCGCGACTGAATCGCTCGGTGACGACCACAGGCGCGGGCTCCAGCGGGCGGCCAGCGGCCAACAGCAGAGATCCAACCCACACGATCAGGATCGAAAGCGCGATGATCGGATCGAGGCCAAGCAGCAGCATGGCGACAAACGTCCCCAGCGCCAGCACGATGGCTACAATCGGAATGGTCTGCCGTGAGCCCATGCAATTTCCTCTACCGTCCGTTTCAGACAGGTCAAATATCGTTTGCCGATATTCGGGGAGGGAAAACGCAAAAACGAAACCGTGGTAGGACGGGTGAACCCTGAGGTAATCAATGCGGACAATCATGATGTCCTTAGGATCAAAGCGTGGATCAACGCGATGACGCAAATCGGGCCGATTGCAGGTTAGCCAATTTCAGCCTGCATCAGCGCGAAAGCAGACTGTCGGCCAAAACCCTCCACTGGTCATCGAGATTACCGCCCCTCACCAACCAGGACGAATGGTGCCCAGACAGCGGGGTGGGCGGCATCAAGGTCAGGATCATCGCGAACCGTGCGCATTGCGGCCTGTAGTGCTTCGGCACGTGGCTGCCCATCTAGTGAGCGTCTGAGCGCTTCCAGTGTCAGCACGGGCGCTATATCGTCGAACACCGGCCAGTGGCTTACCAACAGGCTCTCCGCACCGGCGTAAAAGAACGCTTGTGCAAGTCCGGACAGCCCTGTCTCTCCGGGCTCTCCCGAAGCGGATGCCGTGTTGCAGGCTGAAAGGATTACCCATTCGGCCGATGAAAGATCGAGCCCCACAATCTCTGACGCAGCGAGATAGCCATCATCTTCTGACTGCGCCGCCGTGGGTGGGGTGAAGACCAAGCCGGGTTCCGCAAGAGAGCCGCTTTCCTCGCTAGTGAAACCGTGCGTTGCGAGGTGCAGGATGCGGGTCCCCGACAACGTCGTGTTGCGGATCGCGGTTTCTGTCATCCGTTCAGCCAGATACAAATCATCTTCGGATGCTCCGAGGGCAACGCGAACAAGTTCAAGTTCCTTTTGCGTACCGGGCAGCGATGAGAGCTGCCTCAAAGCATCCGGTTCCATCAGCGGTATGCCGTTAGACCCGCGAATATTGCTGACCAGGCGGGCCGCATCGACGGGTTTGAGTGTGGCAGAACGTGCTCCGCGCAGCCGGGATTCACCGGCAAGGACGGGCGCTCCGAAGCCTGTAAAACCAATCGCGTCTCCCGCACTGTCTTGGCTTCCGAAAGACCGGATATAAAACAGCGATTGTAGCGAAGGCAGCTGAACCAGCGCATAGCGATCAGCCAACCAGTCTGACTGCCGCAAAACTTCGGGATCATCGGAGTCTGCACCCGCTGCCGGTTTGCTGACCAACAATGTCCCCAAGGGTAGGCGGGACAGATCACCATCGGCTACAACATAGATCCTTTTCATACCTTGCAACGCTGGCTCAACCGGCGCGATCAGCCGCGAATACAACGCATAGGCTTGATCAAGATCAAAGATCGGTAGATTTGGGTCGCCCGCCTTAATCTCCAGCCCTGCTCTGAACTCTGCAATCGCGACCTCTATTTCGTCATCATTGACCGCGGCACGGGTCCAGCTGATGTCATTGCGGGTCACGGCCATGCTATGCGTGCCTCTCGGCGTCGGAACGAGGAACAAAATCGCCTCGTCTTCGCCAAGAACTGCGCGGATTTGTTCGAGTCCAACAGCCTGCTGGTTCAGTATTGCAAAATACTGGGGTGCTTCGGCTGCGAGGCGTTGGTCAATCACGCCGATGCTGGCTTCTACACCGCTAAGGCCGCTTCGCAGGGCTTCCCTCTCAGCGCTGGCCGTCTCCCCGCCCGCCTGACTTTCGACCAAAGCGGCTTCGATTTCGCTCCAACTGCGAGCGAGACTTTGTCGTTCCTGCACCAACGCCTGAAGTCCCAGTTCCGAAGCGAAGCGCGATGCGGCCGCCTCTGCCACGGCGCGTGATGTCGATCCTGCACTGGACAGCTGCAATGCTGTAAAGGCCTCGGCTTGCATACCAGTCTGATTGGTCGCCGTTTCGGCAACATTCGCCCACAAAACGTCCGCCAGTAATTTCTCGACCGACTGGCGGTCTCCTATTTCGCGGTCACGCTGCATTGCCCCACGCAGATTGCCGCCTGAGAGGTCAACAGCGCGCACCCGTGTCAGGCTGCCAATTCTCGGGAGAGCGGTAGGGCGCGGTCCGCCTGCCTGCTTCCAGCAGGGCAACGCCAAATTATCGAGAGTGAGGAGTGTATCGGATGGCTGTCACCCAGCACTTCGCTACTTAGCGTAGTGCTTCTGCATAAAGCAGACCAGCCTCGCCCCATCGCTCTAGCGCAGTTAGAATAATCGCATAATTGTTCAGACTGGTCAGCGTATCAGGATGACGGTCGCCCAACATTTCGCGTCGTAAACGCAAGGCTTCTGCAGCGAGTGGTTCTGCTTCGGCGGACGCCTACCGCCTTGTAAAACCAAAGCATAATTGCTTAGACTTGTCAGCGTCTCAGGATGACGCTCTCCCAAAACCTGACGGCGTAAGCGCAGTGCCTTCGCGTACACCGGTTCTGCCTCCGCAGGCGGCCCAGCTAGTTGAGTCAAGGCAGCATAATTGTTCAGACTAGTGAGCGTATCGGGGTGACGCTCTCCTAGCACTTCGAGGTTCAATCGCAGCACTTCGGCAAGCAGCGGCTCAGCCTCTGCCACCCGACCTAGCGATCTAAGTACGCCAGCATAATTGTTCAGACTGCTAATTGTCTCAGGATGGCGCTCTCCTAACACTTGACGGCGCAGGCGTAGCGCTTCTGCATAGAGTGGCTCTGCCTCGGACGAACGGCCCAAAGCGCGCATAAGGGACCATAATTGTTAAGGCTCGCAATCGTATCGGGATGGCGCTCTCCCAGAAGCTCACGGCTTAATTCTAGCACTTCAGCAAAGAGCGCAACCGCCTCACTCGCACGTCCTTGGGCTTGCAGAATACGTGTATAATCATTGATGCTTTCAAGCGTATCGGGATGACGATCCTCCCTGAATCTCACGGCGCAAACGGAGAACCTCTTCGAGCAATGGCTCTGCCTCTGCAGGGCGGTCAAGCAATCCCAGCAAGTGCCATAATCGCTTTGGGTGCGAATGACTTCCAAGTCGCGAATGCCAAGCGCTCCTCGGCGCAATCGCAACACTTCAGCCAGTAGGACACCGCTCTATCTGAATCGCCATCGCTATAGGCTCGGCGCGCCTCCTGCGTAAGATCATTGGCACGACTGACAGCATCGTCTTGGTTATCGTGGGCAGTGTTGCTTTGAGGCTGTTTCTGCGCGGACAATGCGGGCGATGATGCGGCGAGAAACGTGGCTGCGACAAGCATCTTTACTGTTGGATTGGTCAGGTTCCCCCCATAGAGGCCGAGCACCCGTCCTCTGACTTGCATCTAAACTGCCCAAGTGGAATTTCCGAAGCGAAAAATGGGCCAAACCCACCTCGCGGATCACGATTTAAGCAGCCGCCGGAAGACTCCCGAACGCGGACAGTAGCGTTCGCCTATGATAAGGCTCGGAATGACAATGCAGCAAGTTTCCCAAACGACGGTGTGATTGTCGGTCCCACCCTTTCGTTGTGGAAGAGCAGGGTGGCATAAAGAAGCATTGCCAAAGATTATCAAAAACAGCTGTTTGTTGGCGATCAAGGGGGATTTACCCTAGCATTTGACTTACCGAAAAATGCGATTTTTTGATCGTTAGAAACAAAAAAGGCGCGATCAAAATCGCGCCTTTTTATTGACCGCAATGATTTGGTGACCCCTACGGGAATCGAACCCGTGTTTCAGCCGTGAAAGGGCCGCGTCCTAACCGCTAGACGAAGGGGCCACGCTCATTTGCGAGAGCGCGCATCTAGGGGGGTGTGCCCAACGGGTCAAGCCCCGTTTGCGATGCTTTTGTGAAAATTTATTCGCAGGGTATTTTGCACGCGCACCTAATCGGCGAAGGCGGCGTCTTCCAAGTGCAGTTCTGCCGCCGGGCGCGGGCCCCAATCGTCAAGCTTTACTCGCCCTGCAAGGTGAAACTGGCGCCCTTTGCTGCGGTGCATGAGTGTTTGCGCCATCTCAGTTTCGGCGGCGCGAAATGCAATAGCCTTAAAAGATCTGCCATCGCCGCCTGCCGCGATCACGCGCAGATGGTCTTTCCCGACGATATCGGCTTTGATGATCCGCACAGGGCCAACCGCGACGCGCGGAGCGGGCCAGCCGACACCATAGGGTCCAGCCAGCTCCAATGTGGTCACAAGGTCCGGCGTCAGGCCGCCTGGTGCAAGCGACAGGTCCAGCTGCATTGATTGCCCCACACGCGCATTGTCGACTTCTTTTGCTAAGCGTGTGTCGAGAAATTCCGTGAATGCGGCGAGTTTGTCCGATGGGATTGTTAATCCAGCCGCCATTGCGTGCCCACCGCCTGCGATCAGCAAATTGTGTTCGCGTGCGGCGATGATCGCTGCCCCCAAATCGACGCCGCTGATTGAACGGCCAGACCCTTTGCCGATCCCCTCGGCTTCATTCAGCGCGATGACGATCGATGGTTTGCCGGTCTTTTCTTTTATCCGCCCCGCCACGATCCCAATCACACCGGGGTGCCAGCCAATCCCGGAAATCACTTGCACCGCCATGTTGTGCTGCCCCTCCAATTGCGCTTCGGCGGCTTCTTGCACTTCTGCTTCCACAGCGCGGCGCTCTTCATTGAGAGCGGAAAGCTTTTCAGCAATGTCGCGTGCTTCTTCTGGATCGCGCGTGGTGAGCAGGCGCACGCCCAAGGTGGATTCCCCGATCCGGCCCCCGGCATTAATGCGCGGCCCCAATGCAAACCCCAAATCTGAGGCGATCGGCGCACGTTTAAGCCTGCTGGCATCCATCAGCGCCGCCATCCCGATCCGATCTCTCCGGGCCAGCACTTTCAATCCTTGCGCGACAAATGCCCGGTTTAGCCCGTGCAGCGCGGCGACATCGGCCACGGTACCCAGCGCCACCAAATCCAGCAGTGCCATCAAATCAGGCTCTGCACGGTCTTTAAAATAGCCCTGAGTGCGCAAGGTTCGAACCAATGCGATGCCCAACAGGAATGCCACACCAACGGCCGCCAAATGGCCGTGGCTAGCCGCCAGATCATTTTCATCCAGGCGGTTGGGGTTCACCAACGCCGCAGTGGGAGGGAGGTCCGCTGAACATTTGTGATGATCAACCACAATCACGTCCACTCCGGCATCGCGCGCCATGCCCAGCGCCTCATACGCCATCGCGCCGCAATCGACCGTCACGATCAAACTCGACCCGTCTTCGGCAAGTTTCACCAATGCCTCGCCCGTGGGGCCGTACCCTTCGAGCAGACGGTCAGGAATGTAATAGCCTGCCTCAAGCCCCAATCCCCGCAGCAATTCCACCATCAATGCCGCGCTTGTCGCGCCGTCCACATCGTAATCGCCGTAGATCGTCACTGTCTCTTGGCTTAGCACTGCGCTGGCGATCCGTTCCGCCGCGCGCTCCATGTCGCGAAACTCAGAAGGGTCAGGCAGAAATTCGCGCATGGTGGGTTTCGCGTGCTTGTCCACGTCTTCACGCGCCACCCCGCGCGTGAGCAGCAATTGCGTGAGAATATCCCGGTCAAGCGAGTCTGCGTTCCCCGCATCGCCGGTGCTGAGGTCCATATTGCCCCCGCGCCACTGCCATGATCGCCCGCTGAGCGATTGAGAAACTCCAAGCACATGAGAAAGCGTTCGTGAGGCCATGTGTGCTCACTAGCGTATTGATGACGTGCAGGACAGTGACAGGGCATTGACAATCGACAGCCGCTTTGGCGAGGCTAAGGAATGACAATCAACGCTACCCTGCTTGTAATCTGGCACAGCCGGACCGGAGCGAGCGAACAGATGGCTCGCGCTGCTGCTGAACATGACAACGCTCGTCTGATCAGAGCCGAATATGTCAGGCCCGCGGACATATTGAAGGCAGACGGCTATTTGTTTGTATGCCCAGAAAACTTGGCGGCTCTTAGCGGCGCGATGAAGGAAATGTTCGACGCCAATTACTATCCAGTGTTGGGAAGGATTGAGGGGAGGCCGTATGCGACGATCATCGCTGCTGGGTCTGATGGGGAAGGTGCACAGCGGCAGTTGGATCGGATCGTAACTGGTTGGCGGTTGAAAAGAGCGATTGAACCCAAAATCGTCAACTTTTCTGCGCAAACCTCCGAAGAGATACTTGCCAGAAAGTCGCCATCAGACAAGGTCTTACAAACCTGCCGCGAAATCGGACAGGGTATGATCGAAGGTCTTTCGCTGGGAGTATTTTAGGTCCTTGCGAGTAATACTTATGTTCTTAATGTAGAGGATTCGAGGTTGCACGCAATCGGCTCCAAGCCACGCGATGCCAACTTTGGAGAGGTCGCAAGCCGCGGCAGAGAAGGGATTGTATACCATCGCTGAGACATCGGATTCCGGTGCCAACGGGCTTTACGTGCTGTTTGCAACAGGCAAACGGCCTGATCGTGCAGCGGTTCGCGACTTTGTAGCAAGCCAGCGCATGGTATCGCTGACGCATGATCCGACAGAGGATTTACCTGTCCATTTGGCAGCATCTGACGGGCGGCAACTCCGCCAAGGTGAGGGCAACCATGTGCGGGACACTGAATGTATATGGGTCGAATTGTTGCGCGATGGTTTGATGTTCGATCTGATCGGCCTTGCAGAGGGGAGCGCGGTCGGATTTCCAAAGATTGAGCGCCAATTTGACCTAGGTGAAGCCCTCGGCCCGGCTCGCTATGAAGCTTTGCAATTGGTGCCCGGCCACCATTTGACCGGCGGTGAGCGGACTATGCCGGTGGTGAAGGGATTGATGGCGCTGGCGCGTGATCTTGTGCATCACTTTGATGAAATTGAAGCCGTATTCTGGCCGCCATCGGCAAGTGCGATTGGTCGCCGGTTCTTCGAATCTGTTTCAACCGCGTGGTTGGATGGCGGTGCTTTTCCGGCACTTGGTCTTACAGCCTTTCGAGAAACTACAGATGGAGCGCTGCAAAGTGTTGGTCTTGATTTCTGGATTGATCAGGAACTTCGGATCGAGCCGCCACTTTCTATAGATAAGATCTCCGCAACGAGGCTGGGTGTCAGGTTAATAAACCAGCTCGTGCTTGTAGGGGGGATTGAGGGAAGCGAGCGCATTGTTGCGCCCGATGGTAATTTACTTGTCATGCGCACTTCACGAAATGGCAAATTCATCAGGGTCTGGCGTGAATAGTTAGTGCGATATCATGGGCGGCTTACATTTCGTAAATCAGCGTCACGCCGCATCATCGCTGCGAGAACACAGACGCGTACACCGATATCGTTTCGTGCGATCAATCGGCCTGGGACCGCTTCATACGATCCGGGGGTGCAGCGGCATCACCTATTACCCCGCCAGGTGTTATCACAGCGCTGCTTTGGCTCAATGTTCGATACGATAGGGCGCGACCGCGTGGGCTTCGATGATTTCCGCGCTAACGGTCTTTTGCTTCCTGCGACTGGCGAAGCGAGCCTTCGCACAGGCATGCCTCTCCATCGCGGCCCGCATCGTCAGTATAACGAAATGGTGCTGGAGCGCGTCGGACGCATTGAAGAACACTGGTCTGAGGCACGCGCCAAAGGCAGCGAAGCAGCTATGGTCGAAGCACTTGAGCGGCTATCGTTGCTCCAATCCGCCTTGCGGCGGCGGCTCTTGAGCGAACGTCGCCGGATCATCCTCAATCGCAAAGACCCACTTGGCGCAGGCTTCGATTTTACCGAACTGGACGCGATGGCAGAAACCCTGTGGGATGCGACCTGAACCGGCCGTTAGTCAGCCGTCCAAGGCGTGTAGCCCGTGTTGAAAAGCAGACGCGCTTTTGCCTCGTGATACTCACGCTCCATGCGCGCTACCAAATCTTCGACACTGCCGACGGACTTGACCGCGCCAACACCTTGGCCTGAGCCCCAGATGTCCTTCCAAGCTTTCGCTTTCGAATTGCCGCCTGATCCGAAGTTCATCTTTGACGGGTCGCTGGTCGGCAGATCGTCCGGGTCCAGTCCGGCCTTTTCGATTGAGGAACGCAGATAGTTGCCGTGCACGCCGGTAAACAGGTTGGTGTAAACGATCCCGCTGGCATCTCCATCGACGATACCTTGCTTGTATCCCTGATCCGCGTTCGCTTCATCAGTGGCGATAAAGGCGCTGCCCGCATAGGCGAAGTCCGCGCGCATAGCCTGCGCCGACAAGATCGAGGCACCGTGCGCAATCGAGCCTGACAGCGCGACAAGTCCGTCGAACCACTCACGGATTTCCTGCATCAAGGCAAAGGGCGACAGCGCGCCAGCATGGCCGCCAGCCCCTGCTGCAACAGGAATGAGGCCATCGGCCCCTTTCTCAATCGCTTTCTTCGCAAAACGGTTGTTTATCACGTCATGCATTGTGATCCCGCCCCAATTGGTGACAGCTTGGAAAATTTCCTCCCGCGCGCCCAGTGAAGTAATCACCATTGGCACTTGCCATTTTTCGCAAGTCGCCATGTCGGCCATCACGCGGTCGTTCGACTTATGGACGATCTGATTCACTGCATAAGGTGCCGCTGGCTTGTCGGGATTCTCGCGGTTGTGCTTCGCCAGTTCCTCAGTAATCTGATGCAGCCATTCGTCGAGCAGCGTTTGCGGGCGCGCGTTCAGCGCTGGGAAACTGCCGATAATGCCCGCTTTGCATTGCGCAATCACCAGCTCCGGCCCCGATACAATGAACAGCGGAGAGCCGATCAGAGGCAAGCGAAGGCGGTCGAACGGGGCGGGAAGGGGCATGCAGTGGTCTCCTGAGATGTCTTTGAACGCTGGTTAGGTTGCAGTTTGAAACTACGCAAGCACCTGTTCAATATCATAGAAGCGCGCGGCGTTGCCTGCGTACAGGTCCGCTTTCTCATCCGCGCTAGCCCCGGCGGTAATCCGTTTGAAGGCATTCCACAGCACCGGGTAAGTCGCGCCCCAGCGATCCACGGGATAGTTGCTTTCGAACATACCGCGCCTCGTGCCGAAAGCTTCAATGCAGGTGTCGATATAAGGCTTCCACATGGCCGCCAGTTCTTCCGACCCAACACCTGCCGAAGGGCCAGCCTCTGGCATTGCACAATTGTGCATCGCCAGACCGCCCAGTTTCACCATCACATTTTCGCATTTGCCCAGTTCGATCATGCTTGCGCGCCAGATGTCGAAACGTTCTTCCAACTTGCCGGCATAGCTCGCACTGCCCAGCGGGGTGCCGCAATGGTCAAGGCAAATTTGTGTGTCGGGGAAGGCCCGCGCAAGGTCGATCACATCACCGATCTGAGGCTCCAACACCCACGCATCGAAGCTCATCCCGCGTTTGCCAAGCTCCGCGAAGCCGTCTCGGAACGTCGCATCACGGTACAGCTCTGGTGGAGCATGGAAGGGTGGACCAAGCACGTCGGGGTCCGCATCCCAAGCGCCCTGATGTCGGATACCCTTGAACCGGTTCGGAGCCGCCGTCTTCAGCGCATCGAGCACTTCGCCCGCCGCCGCGCCTTTGGTCAGGTCAGCGTGACCGACAATGCCAGCGCATAGACGCTGAGGCCCGTAAAGGCCGCTCGCGCCTTGAGCGCCGACGCCGTTCACATACTCCACTTCGCCTATGACTTTCAGCGCATCGCCGTAAGCCGCATTGTAAAACGCGCCGCATTCCATGAAGACCGTCGCGACCACATTGTGCCCCGTGTTCACGTCCGCATGGAGGTGATCGAAGGTGTAGTACGCCACATCCACCAGTGACTCGATGAAACGATGCCGAGGCTCTGGGAACATCGGCATCATCGGGCGCAGGTCCCACAGGTGATGATGCGGGTCAATTATCGTGAGGTCTGGTTCGAGAATGGCTTCTGTCATGGCTTGATTCGCTCCCTTGCGGCATTTTGCCTTATCGTTGTGTCCTAGATGCTTAGCCGCGATGTGACCTGAATTATGCACTGCATTTAACCTGGCCCAAAGCGTCAAGATTCTGCCTGCATAAGAGCGACACAAACTGGTTCGTGCAAGGCGGAAATAGGCAGGGTGAGGGAGCCTGCACCGAATGGGGTTTGACGTTTGGCGCACTTGCTGAACACACGCCTTCGCAGGCCTGACGACAGCTCAGAATATGAGACAAGTCGATCGCAATTATGCGGCCGTAAATTGGGAGATAGAACCACCGGTATTACTGTCGCGGACTTCGCTCGCACCCACACCTTTACCATATTTCCATCAAGCTAGCTTATCTGGTCGGCGGCGAACGCGAAATAGCTCAACAGGCAAGAGATAGGGCGGATGAATTTTTCACGACGAGGTGTGCTGGGAGGCGGGCTTGCTACAATGACGGCGGCACTGGCTGTGTCAGGATGTGCTACCGAATATGGCAACAGGTCTTCGTATCTCACGCCGATTCTACGGCCTCAAAATCAGAACACGGTATACCATTGGGTGGACATCGTGCTGCAACAGGTGCGCGATCAGCGCGTTGCTCCGCCTCGCGCCGCGTACAATTTTGCAGCACCTTTTGCAGCCGGGTTCTTGGCAGCAAATGCAATCATCGGGCGTTATGAAAGCGCGTTCGGAATTGGCGAAGGCCCGCGTGGTGCCGATCCAGAGGTTGCTTACGGCGTGGCTTTTGCGACAGCAGCAGCGGAATGTTTCCAACAGCCTTTCCTGTTCGAAAGGATGGCTTTCAAGAACCGGTTTCCCGACAGCGATTCCAAATCACTAGGCACAGCGTGGGGCCGCGAAGTTGGATTGGCGATCAACAAGATGCGCACCCGCGACGGTGCGGAACCTAACAAGGCAAATTTCTTCCTCGGTCGCTATCCGCGCCGCGAAGATGCGTTGAATTGGGACCCGACAGGCGCCGCTTACGGTGATTCGCTGGGGCCAGTCATCGGGGGCTATGAAAGAGGTCTCTTCCCCGGAATGGGGCACGTTAAACCGTGGACAATGAGAACAAGCGATCAATTCCGCGTCGCTGATTTTCCCGACGCCGATAGCCCCGAATTCGCGCAGCAATATGATTATGTTCGAAGGATCGGCGGCGTCGACAGCACCATTCGCACGGATGACGAGTCTGAGATTGCGCTGTTCTGGGAAGATGGACCTTGGGGCATCACGCCGCCGGGTCATTTCATCTTTATTGCGATCCAAGTTCTGCAAGATCGCGGGCTTGATTTCCTAGACACCGCGCGCGCGATGGCATTGTTGGGCATGACGCAGGCCGATGCCGCTATCAATGCGTGGGACAGCAAATATCATCATGATATTTTGCGCCCCGAAACCGCAATCGCGTTCCGCGCTGCGACCTTCGCCAACCCGGATCCGACAGTTCAGGTGCAACGGGGTTGGAAAAGCTTCATCCCAACTCCGAATTTCCCCGCTTATACATCCGGCCATTCGACCTTTGGCGCTGCCGGTGCGGAAATGACCGCTCTGTTATTGGGCACTGATCAAGTCACGTTCAGCCACGAATCTCCTGATCAGGTGGGCTGGCCGCAACTGGTGGGCAAGGTGCGCCGCTGGACCAGCCTGTCACAAGCTGCAGAGGAAAACGGTCTCAGCCGGTTGTATGGCGGCGTCCACTGGGAATCTGATCACACCGCTGCAATGGCCGCAGGCCGTGCAATCGCCCGCCAGGCTTTCACGACATTCTTCCGGTTGAAAGTGTAGTCATGAAGACCGCTCAGACCTGTCTATTTGTATCTTTCACCGGTTTGGCTGCGATGTATCCCGCTGTCTTGCAGGCTCAAGATTTCTCACTGAGTAGTGAACGATTGAACTCGCTGGAAGAGCCGATTGCAACCGATATCGCTGGCATCACTGTTGAGGTGAATGGGATTGTCGATGCGCGGATTGACTACGATTTTGACACGCTCATGGACGACACCGATGATGCCGAGCCGGGGGTCATAGGCAATTTCAACATCAATGCATCAACCCAGCTTGGCAATCGCTGGAATGTGGGCATTGCCTATTTCGGCCAGTACGAAGCTGCCGCTTTTGGCGATGAATACACCGATAATGTCGCCGCCTTCATCAGTGGTTCGTACGGTACATTATTGGGCGGAGAAGTGACCGATATCGTGCGCGAGGAAACTCGCCGAGTGCGCGGAATTGGCAATGCTGACCTGAGTTTTGATGATGCGTTGGGTGCTGCGGACAACTGGGGCGGCGGATATGTTGGTCAATTTGGCCCAGCGCGCGTTAGCGGCTTAGTTGACGAAGACGGGGCATTCGACCTTGGCTTTTCGTGGGCGCGACCATCGGGACCGGGGGGTTATCGTTATGCACTGCGTTATACCAATGCCGATTTCACCGCCGCCGATGCAGTCACTTTATTCGATACAAACGCGATCACGGGTGCATTTGAATACACATATGGCCGAACCCTGCTGAACCTTGGTGGGGGATACGAACATTTCGAAGGGCCGGGTTCAGATGCAGAGCGCTGGTTCCTGTCCGTCGGGGCGCAGCACCAATTTGGCAACTTATCAGCATCGCTCGAAGGACATTATGGCGAAATTGACGGGCAATCTGAACGCTCTGCTGCCGCTGGTTTGCAGTACAATATGGCCCGCGGCATTTCACTTAATCTCGGGGTAAACCACGCAAAGGCCGACGTTGATGTGGGCGCTGTTTCTTTACTGAGCAGGGATGAAAGCACCGCGACCGGATCGCTTCGCTTTGGATTTTAATTTGCCTGATCCAGAACATTAAATCTCTGCATTAGATGCAGGATAGGTCTGATCAGTGCGAATGCAGTGGGCGACCGCCGCTCCATCAAGACTTCAAGAACCCGCCATCAATGGGAACTTCCAGCCCGGTAACATAAGATGCGCGCGGGCTGGCCAGAAACGCTGCAACTGCGCCGAATTCGCGGGGTTCGCCAAAGCGGCCCATGGGTATACCCTCTGCGGCCTTGGCCATCATCGCTTCGGGTTCGATCCCCATCCGCTCTGCAAAATTGCTGTGGAGCGAGCGCAGGCGGTCGGTGTCGATCTGTCCGGGCATCAGCATATTGACCGTGATCCCGTCGGCGGCGACTTCTTTGGCGAGCGTTTTCATCCAAGCATGAACCGCAGAGCGCAATGTGTTGGACAGCGCCAGTCCGGGGATTGGCTCGCGCACTCCGGCAGAGGTAACGGTCAGTATACGGCCAAAGCCTGCTTCGCGCATCTGAGGTAGCACCGCGCGCGTCAATTCGGTGATCGTCAGCAGCATCGGCTGCACCGCAGCCAGCAATTGCGCTGCATCGGTATCTTGCGCAGCCGACGGTGCAGGGCCGCCGCAATTGTTCACCAGAATATCCACGCCGCCCAGCAGGTTCTTCGCTTGAGCAGCGATGGCGCGGGCCGCGTCGGGTGATGCCAGATCGGCGGCGAGCATCGGCCAGTCACACGTGCCGCTGGGTGTTCGCGATACGCCCATTACGCTCGCGCCTTCATCGGCCAATTCCCGCGCAATCGCAGCGCCAAGCCCGCGGCTTGCTCCAATAACGACCGCGCGTTTTCCCGTCAGTTCAAGATCCATTGCCTCGTCCCTCGTGTTTCAAGATGCCACCGCCGCATTCGCCGCGCTCAGCACTGCACGAACACTGGCTGTTGCGACATCTTCGTCAATCCCGCAGCCCCAGATTATACGCCCGTCCGGGGTTGCGCATTCAAGGTAAGTTGCCGCATTGGCATCGGTGCCCGCCCCAAGCGATTGTTGGCTGTATTCCACCACTTCCAACTCCAGATCGAAGACATCGCGCAGCGTCGCCATGACGCTCGAGATAAGACCGTTCCCGCGTCCGCTGACGCTTTGCTCCTGCCCGTCGACCGCGATTTTGCCAGCGAAGATGCGCGTGCCATCGGTTGCCCGAGTCTCGTCGTAATCGACCAGTTGGAAATGCTTATCGGGCGTTTGGACATAGTACGCCGCCTTGAACGCCTGCCAGATATCATCCGCATCCAGTTCGCGCGATCTTTCGTCGGCAAGCCTCTGCACATGGTTGGAGAAATCGCGCTGCATCGATTTTGGCAGCTTGAGACCCTGCTTCTGCTCAAGCACCCAGGCAAAGCCGCCCTTGCCGCTTTGCGAATTGACGCGGATCACCGCTTCGTAGGAGCGCCCAAGATCGGCCGGATCGATGGGCAGATAGGGCACACGCCAAAGCTCGTCGTTTTGCTCGCCGCGCGCTTCAAACCCTTTCTTGATCGCGTCTTGATGACTTCCGGAAAAGGCGGTGTAGACCAGCTCCCCGCCATAGGGATGGCGTTGGTGGACGGGCAGGTCATTGCAATATTCGACCGTTTCTATCACGCGGTCGATATTAGAGAAATCGAGGTGGGGATCGACGCCTTGCGTGTAAAGATTAAGGCCCATGGTTACGAGGCAGCAATTGCCTGTTCGCTCTCCATTGCCAAACAAACATCCCTCAACCCGGTCCGCGCCGGCCATCAGGCCCAGCTCCGCTGCCGCGACACCAGTGCCGCGATCATTATGGGTGTGGAGCGAGATTACCGCGCTTTCCCGGTTCGGCAGGTTCCGGCAGAAATATTCGATCTGATCGGCATAGATATTGGGTGTGGCTGCCTCCACCGTGGCAGGCAGGTTGAGGATGATCGGCTTGTCAGGGGAGGGCTGAAGCACCTCCATCACCGCCGCGCAAACCTCTATGCTGAAATCCAGTTCGGCGGTGGAGAATGTCTCCGGCGAATATTGGAAATGCCAGTCTGTATCCGGACGCTTGGCTGCTTCGTCGCGCATCACTTTGGCACCGGCCACAGCAATCTCGCGCACTTCGTCCCTTGACATGCGGAACACAATGTCGCGCCATGCTGGGCTGACGGCGTTGTAAAGGTGGACGATGGCCGAGCGCGCACCGGCGAGGCTTTCGAAACTGGTGCGGATCAGGTCTTCGCGTGACTGCGTGAGCACCTGCACGGTGACATCGTCCGGGATCACGCCTGATTTTACGAGGCCAGAGATAAAGTCGAACTCGGTCGCGCCGGCGCTGGGAAATCCGACCTCGATCTCTTTGATGCCGATCTCTACCAGCATATCAAAGAAACGGCGCTTCTTCACCGCATCCATCGGGTCGATAATCGACTGGTTGCCATCGCGCAGATCGGTCGAAAGCCAGCGCGGTGCGTGATCAATGATGCGAGACGGCCACTGGCGATCAGGAAGGTCAATCTGCGGGAAAGGGCGGTATTTGGTGGAAGGCTGTTTAAGCATGGCTTTGGCGTCCGCTTATGAAAATGACTTGAAAGATATGTGGCGGCAGAACCCTTGAACGGTGGGCCGCGCCATTGTCACGCGCGAAACCCTACAACGCCCAAGGGCGCATAAGTCGTAATAGGAGCGTGTTGCCGTAAGTCATGCCCGCATTCTTTGCCGATTATCATCCGCAGTGCAAGCCAGTGAAGCCTCGAGCCGGAAAAATGCCGATTTTCGAAAGTATTTTGAAGCGCTGTAACCAACCAAAGAGAGCCTGCGAATGGAGGGATGTTGCCAGCATTCAGGCACTGGCACAGATCAATAACCAATTAGGAGGACACCCCCATGAAGAAGTCACTTTTTGCAATCGCCCTGATGGCCACTGTCGCAGCTTGCGGCGCTCCTGCGGCTGAGGCACCACAAAACGACAGCATGACCGCCGAAGCCACGACTGAAGCTGCATTATTCGCTGATCTTGGCGGTGAGGCGACTGGCCCTGTCTACACCGCATCGAAGGGCGAGACCCTGGCGGTTTCAGGCTATGACGTGGTCAGCTACTTCACCGGCGACGGCGTACCTGTTGAAGGGACCGAAGAATTCACAGTGCGTTACAACGGCTATGATTACCGGTTCGCGAGCGAAGACAACGCCAAGACATTTGTAAAAGAGCCCGGCAAATACGCACCAGCTTATGGGGGATATTGCGCGTGGGCCATCGGCGCGAATGATGCGCTGGCACCGGGCGATCCACAAGTTTATGAGATTGTCGACGGCGCTCTCTATCTCAACTTCAACGAAAGCGTTCAGGAAAATTGGCAGAAAGACATCCCCGGCTTCATCGCCAGCGGTGATACGAATTATCCGACCCATTCGGCGGACGAGCATTTCCAAGACTAAGCTGGCCTCGTGTCAGTTAACGCAGACCCCGCTGCTCTCATGAGCGGCGGGGTTTTCGTTTTTCAACCGCAGCGCGCGTCGCGGATGATGCCTCTTTCATCGAGCATCAAATTGAGACGCGGGTTTGTGGGGTCCGGTGCAATATAATCGCTGCCTGGCTGGATAAAGCGGACGTTGGCGGCTCCTGCAGCGGCGGTCATTACATTGGCGCGGGTCGCATCATCCGCCACCCTTCCCATAAATGGCCCCATCTTGTTGGCGTTGCAGGTTTCGCTGGCAGGGTCAGTCGCTGTGCCGGGGGCGAACGCACCTGGCGCGGCATTTTCGCGGGGCGGGGCAATGGTTGGTGGCTGAGGTGCGTAAGGCTGGGCCGGTTGCGCTTGGGCGGTGTCTCCATTGATACGCGCAGCGAAGTCATCAACCTCAGCCGTGTCAGTCGTCGGTTCGGGTCCGCTGCACGCGGAAAGCGCCAGCAGAGCGGGCATAGAAATGAAGATTGAAAGACTTTTCATAGCTGCGCTAAAACCTCCATAGCGTTGCGACTTCATGACAGCGGCCTTTTTCTTAGCCGGTCTGGCGTCAATTGATCGACCCTCGTCACTCCCATCAATCGCATTCCGCGCTCAATCTCGTCCTTCAGTATACCCAGCGCGCGTTCCACGCCATCCTGACCTGCTGCGGCGAGCGCGTATAGATACAGCCTTCCACCAGACGCTGCGGTCGCCCCGGTGGCCAAGGCTTTGAGTGCATGAGTTCCGCGCCGAATGCCGCCGTCGCAGATGATCTCAATCTCTCCGCCAACCGTATCAACAATCTCTGGCAATTGATCAAAAGGTGCGCGGCTTCCGTCCAATTGTCTGCCGCCGTGGTTAGAGATCATGATCGCATCCGCACCGATCTCCACTGCGCGGCGGGCATCGCCTGCGCTCATCACGCCCTTCAACACAAATTTGCCGCCCCATTGTTGCCGAATGGCGGCGGCGGTGTCCCAGTTCATCGAAGTGTCGAGCATTGTGTTGAAATATTCCGCAATACTAACCGGTTTGCTCGATCCCTCACGCACATGCGTATCAAGGTTGGGCAGGCGAAATTCTTCGCGCAACAAATAATCGAGCGTCCAGCGCGGGCGGGTTGCATAGCTCCATATGCTGGCGGGCGTGAAACGGGGCGGGGTGGTAAAACCGCTGCGCAGACACCGTTCTCGCTTACCCGAAACAATCGTGTCAACGGTCAGTGCCAAGGCATCAAAGCCTGACGCCTGACACCGCTCAATCATATTGGTATTGAGGCCGGTGTCTTTGTGAACATAAAGCTGGAACAGTTTGGGACCACTGGTCAGCGCGGCTATCTCTTCGATGCTGCGCGTCGCGAGGCTGGAGATGCCAAACCACAGGCCGAATTTCTCAGCTGCCAAAGCCACCGCCGTCTCGCCCTGCCAATGAAACGCGCGTTGTACGGCAGTGGGCGACAACATCAATGGTAGCGCGCTTTTGCGGCCCAAGATCATGCAAGACGTGTCAATGTCCTCTACCCCGGCCAGCACATCCGGCACCAGATCGGCGGCGTCATATGCTGCGGTGTTGCGTGCCTTGGTCCGCTCGTCATCAGCAGCGCCGTCGATGTAATCGAACACGGGGAAGGGCAGGCGTGCCTTTGCCAGCATGCGAAAGTCATCAATATTGTGGCAGTCGCTCAGCCGCATTGTTCCCCCCGAATTGGGATAGTCAGTTCCAATCAGCCTCTGACCTATCGCGTCATTGCTGTCGAGAGCACGGAGGCAATTCGCCTTAGTGAAAGGTTTTTCTCAACTTTCTTCAATTTTTTTGCAACCCCTGTCACCAATCCGGGGAAACGGGCGAATACCATGATGTGCGCGGCCACTTGGCGGCTCTCAGGAACCCAGATTGCCCTTTGCCCCCTTTGATCGGCGATCTGATTAACCCCTGCGACCCTGCCCTGACAGCCTTCCAGGTGGTCGCCGCACAAACGAAATTCAGGAGAAGCCCGATGAAACTCAAATACCTTATGATCGCCGCCGCCGCGCTGGCTATGCCAGTTGCACTTACTGCCCCGGCCAATGCCGATGGAGGCGTGTTTGTTGGTGTGAGCGGCAGCGATATCGCAGTCGGTGGCTATGACACAGTCAGCTATTTCCAGGGCAGCGGCACACCCGTTCGCGGCAATGCCAGTTTTAAAGTGATGCATGACGGCGCTGAGTATCTTTTCTCAAGCCAGAGCGAACGCCGATTTGTTCGAAGAAAATCCGGATCGCTACGCCCCGCAATATGGCGGCCACTGCGCTTGGGCGATGAGCCGCGGCTCGCTCGCACCGGGTGATCCAACGCTGTATAAAATCCACGGCGGCAAGCTCTATTTGAACTTCAACCGCGATGTGCAGAGCACTTGGCTTGGCGACATCGATGGCTTCATTTCGAAGGCTGATCCTGCGTGGCGCGATGTGCCCACTGGAAAGCGTTTTGGCGACTAAAACTTACCAGTTTGGCGTCCCGGTTGATCTCCCTGACCCCCCTTGATGCGCTGGGACGCCAGAACCTTCATATACCCTCTGATTACCCACCAAACTCCTTTAATACGAAACTTGGACAGGAATAAAACTATGACTAATAAAATGAGCCTTGCGAAATTGATGATGGTTGCTGGCGGTCTTGCTGTTGCAACCGCAGGCACTCCGGCACTGGCTGATGCTCCATGCGGCCCAAGCGGATTTTCAAGCCAAAACGTTAACAGCAATGCAGCAGAACGCGTCGCAAACCGTCAAGCGCGTGCGCAACGCCGTTCCGCGTGCAGCGCCGCCGCTTGTGCTGCTTCGGCATGTAAGGCCTCAGCCTGTTCGGCTTCAGCATGCAGCGCCGCTGCTTGCTCTGCTTCGGCTTGCTCCGCTTCGGCTTGCAGCGCTTCGGCCTGCTCGGCCAGCGCTTGCTCTGCATCTGCATGTGAAGCTTCTGGCTGTTCCGCAAGCGGATGTGAAGCGTCAGCATGTTCAGCTTCAGCTTGTGCGCCCGCTGCCTGACGGGTGTGCATTTGGGCGTGGCTGGTGATCGTTCCTCCTAGTATTTCTGGTCACGCCCATTCCTAAGACAAAAAGCTGCCCGTTTTTTGTCTGATCAGGTAAAACTCCAGGGCTCTAAGGTCGCAAAACGCTGCCCGCGAAGGATAAAAATCTTCCGTGGGCAGTTTTTTGCATGGATCAGGAAGCGCTGCCCGCGCTAATTTTCTAGCAGCCCTTGCGAATTGCGCTAAAGCGCGCCGCCAGCTCATCGACAGTGTAGCTTTGCGCGATCACATCACTGGCACAGGTTCTATAGTCCGGGTCTTGTGTCAGACAGCCCGGACCGCACACCATCCTCGCCTCAGAGGCCTCATGATCAATATGCCACAAACGCCCTCCGGGGGTGGCGATATAGCCGTCCATCCCTGTGGCGATGTCGCTTCTCATATCTATGAGCGAAGGCACCTCTCCATCATATTTATCGGAATGTTTGCCGTGGGTGTGAAAACTGGCGATGGGGACCATGCCGGGCTCATCGAAAAACGCGATATCGCAACTGGCTACATCGCCATTTGTGGGACGTGATGCGCCGAGTTCGTGGTCACTTGTTTCAAAGATGATCCCGCACAGTTCCAGATCGCCGTCGAAAGATTGGTTTTGCAGCGCGTCGAGCTGGGTGCGGGCGAACTCCTGCACTTCGATCTGCGGGACAATAGAAAGAAGCCCGTCGGTCCCTTTCACATTCATGTAAGCGCGGGCGATTATCACCACCCAAGCGATGGCAATAACGACAAAGATAATCTTCGTAGTGCTGGGGCGGGTTGTGGACGGGATCATGGTCCACAACCCGATGGCGTCAGTTCTTGGATTTGTCGACAAGCTTATTGGCGCTGATCCACGGCATCATGGCGCGCAGTTCGGCGCCGGTTTTTTCAATCGGATGCGCTTGAGCGGCTTTGCGGCTTGCTTTGAGTTCCGGCTGACCTGCGCGATTGTCCAGCACGAAGTCTTTGACAAAGCGGCCCGATTGGATGTCGGCTAGTACACGCTTCATTTCCGCTTTCGTCTCATCAGTGATGATACGCGGGCCGGTTTTGATATCGCCATATTCGGCGGTGTTGCTGATCGAATAGCGCATGTTCGCGATGCCGCCTTCATACAGCAGATCGACGATCAGTTTGGTTTCGTGAAGACATTCGAAATACGCCATTTCGGGGGCGTAACCTGCTTCGGTCAGCGTCTCGAAACCCGCTTGAATAAGATGGGTGATCCCGCCGCACAGAACAGCTTGCTCGCCAAACAGATCGGTTTCGCATTCTTCGCGGAAATTCGTTTCAATGATCCCGCTGCGTCCGCCACCAACACCGCTGGCATAGGCGAGCGCGACGTCATGCGCGCTGCCGCTGGCATCCTGGTCAACCGCGATGAGGCAAGGAACGCCGCCGCCGCGCACATATTCACTGCGCACAGTGTGGCCCGGACCTTTGGGCGCGATCATGATAACATCGATATCGTCCTGCGCCTCGATCAGGCCGAAATGCACGTTGAGACCGTGCGCAAAGGCGAGCGCGCTGCCCGGTTTCATGTGGCCTTTGATATCGTTTTCCCAGATGCCAGCTTGATGTTCATCCGGCGCAAGCATCATCAGAATATCGGCCCAGTTGGCAGCTTCGGTGTTGGACATAACTTTAAAGCCAGCGTCTTGGGCCTTTTTCGCCGTGGCTGAGCCTTCACGCAGAGCAATCGCAACTTCGGCAACGCCGCTGTCACGCAGATTTTGCGCATGCGCATGACCTTGCGAACCATAGCCGATCACAGCGATTTTTTTGGATTTGATCAGGCCCAGATCGGCGTCGGCGTCGTAGTAGACTTTCATGGGTTTTCCCTTTGTATTCCGATGTTTGTGTAAAGAGTATGATTGTACGTCTTGGTCAGTTTCCGGCAGCGCCGCGCATCATGCCAACAACGCCCGACCGGCCCACGGAAACGAGACCGAGTTCGCGCATCAGGTCGATGAAACTGTCAATCTTATCCGGCGAACCGGTCAGCTCAAAAACGAAGCTGGAGGTGGTTGTGTCGACAACATTTGCGCGGAAATGCTGCGCGATTTGCAGCGCTTCGACACGAGATTCGCCTTTGCCCGCAACTTTGATGAGAGCGAGTTCGCGCTCAACATGCGGGCCGGCTGCGGTGAGGTCGGTGACCTTGTGAACAGGCACGAGGCGTTCCAGCTGCGCCTCAATCTGGTCGATTACTTGCGGCGGGCCGTTGGTGACGATGGTGATGCGACTGATCGCATGATCGGTCGAGATATCAGCCACGGTCAGGCTGTCGATATTGTAGCCGCGCGCGGTGAACAGGCCAGTGATCTTGGCCAAAATTCCCGGTTCGTTGTCGACCGTGACCGTGAGGACGTGCCGTTCGGATTCGGCGTTTTTGATTTTCATCTGTCGGATTTTCCTTAAGCCGCGGTCTTAGACCAGCGCCTTTGCTTCGTCATCCATCGTGCCTTCGACCTCATCGCCATACAGCAGCATATCGGTATGCGCCGCGCCAGAGGGGATCATTGGCAGGCAATTTGCGTCCTGCGCAACGCAGCAATCGACGATCACGGGGCCGTCATGTTCCATCATGCTGAGGATGCCCGCGTCAAGATCAGCTTCGTCCTTGATGCGAATGCCTTTCCACCCATACGCCTCTGCCAGTTTCACGAAATCGGGCAAGCTGTCGGAATAGGAATTCGAATAGCGGCTTTGATAGGTCAGCTCCTGCCACTGGCGGACCATGCCCATATATTCATTGTTGAGGATGAAGACCTTCACCGGCAGGCGGAATTGCGAGGCGGTGCCAAGCTCCTGAATATTCATCTGAATTGACGCTTCACCAGCGATGTCGATCACCAAAGCATCGGGATAACCCAGCTGCGCGCCAATTGCGGCAGGCAGGCCGTAGCCCATCGTACCAAGCCCTCCGCTGGTCAGCCATTTGTTCGGATCATCAAAGCCGAAATATTGCGCAGCCCACATCTGGTGCTGGCCAACTTCGGTGGAGATAATCGGTTTGAGATGATGGGTGAGGGCATGCAGACGCTCGACCGCTTTTTGCGGCATGATCGCTTGCGGGTTTTTCTTGGAGCGTTCGGGATAGGCGAGGCATTCGCGCGCGCGCCAACCCGCGATGCGCGCCTTCCATTCGCCCAGATCGCGGGGCCGATTTGAACCCCATCCGGTGATAATCTGGTCCAGCACGGTCGCGCAATCGCCGACGATACCCAAATCAACGGGCACATTTTTATTGATTGAAGATCGGTCGATATCGATGTGGATTTTCTTGGACTCTGGCGAAAAAGCATCCAACCGTCCTGTGACCCGATCATCAAAACGCGCGCCGATGCAAACCATCACGTCGCATTTGTTCATCGCCATATTGGCTTCAAAAGTCCCATGCATTCCCAGCATGCCGAGCCAATCGGGATGGGTGCTGGCAAACGCGCCAAGGCCCATCAATGTCGATGTCACGGGCGCGCCGGTTATGTCCTGAAGCTGGCGCAGCAGACGCGTCGCTTCTGGCCCCGAATTGATCACGCCGCCACCGGTGTAGAGGATTGGGCGTTCAGCGTTCACGATCATCTCAATCGCTTCGGTAATTTGTTCTGCGGGGGCAACCAATTGCGGGGAATACCGATGCGAGGCGGGCTTTGCCGACGCATTGGATTTCGACGGCACCGCAATCTGCACATCTTTTGGGATGTCGATCACGACCGGGCCGGGTCGGCCGGTTGTCGCGATGCGGAACGCTTCTTCGATTGTTGCGGTCAGATCTGCGGGATCTTTGACGAGGTAATTGTGCTTCGTGCAGTGGCGCGTGATGCCGACGGTATCCGCTTCTTGAAAAGCATCAGTGCCGATCAGAGCGGTGGGCACCTGGCCTGTGATCACGACCAACGGGATCGAATCCATCCACGCATCCGCAATTCCGGTGACGGCATTGGTCGCGCCGGGGCCGGAAGTAACGAGCACAACGCCGGGCTTGCCCGTGGCGCGCGCATAGCCTTCTGCTGCGTGAGCCGCGCCTGCTTCGTGCCGGACGAGGATATGACGAATGCGCCCTGGCCCTTCGGCATCACTGAATAGCTCGTCATAGATAGGCAGCACTGCGCCGCCCGGATAGCCGAAGACATATTCGACCCCCTGAGCAACCAGGCTTTCTATCAATAAGGCGGCTCCAGAGCGCTTCGCCACTTCAAATTCTCCTAAAATAAAAACGGCCCGAAGCGGATTTTCGCGTCGGGCCGGTCGGGGTATTCGTATTCAATGAATCCCAGATCAGCCTGTCTCTACCACTAGATTGACAATAAGCATGATCGAAAAGAGCCTTCACCTTATGTGTTCAGCCGCAGATTGTAACGGCAATGTGTGACAAATACGAGTGCCCACATGGAGCCTTCGAATTCGCGCTATATGGCATAATCTAATGCGTCAACCATTAAAGTTGTAATAAAGATGCAAAAAGACCGTCCACAGCGATATTTTGAGATTCAGTGCTATCTGGTTCGAAACGTTGCCAATCTGGCGGGGATTGATTGCGCAGCCACGTAAACTGCCGTTTGGCGTAATTGCGTGTGGCCTGCGCGCCAGCCGCAATGGCTTGCTCACGGGTAATTTCCTTGCGGATCAATGCAGAGACTTCTGCAACGCCAATTGCGCGCATGACAGGCAGATCAGGGGATAGGCCGCGTGCCAGCAAAGCCTCAACTTCCTCCACCGCGCCGCCATCCAACATCGCGGCAAACCGCGCATCGCATCGTTCGTAGACCCACTGGCGAGCGGGCATCAGAACCAGTGGGTGAAGCGTAACCTCTTCGCCAATCCCGCCCGTCTTTGCCTGCTGCCAATCGCCCAAGGTTACCCCTGTGGATCGCTTCACCTCCAAAGCACGCGCAATCCGCTGTGTGTCTCCCGGATTGAGATCGGCGGCGCGCGTGGGGTCTTCGATCATAAGAGATGCGTATGCGGTTTGCGTGTCCATCGCGCGCACGACTTCGCGGATTTCGGGATTGATCGCGGGGATGGGTGCTATTCCCTCGATCAGCACTTTCAAATACATGCCGGTCCCGCCAACAAGGATCGGAACGGCGCCATTTGCGTGACAATCCTCAATCTCAGCCTTTGCGCGCGCAGCCCAATCGGCGGCGGAGCAGGGGTCTGCTCCGTCCCATTCGCCAAACAAGCGGTGCTCAATTCCGTCCATCTCTGCCTCTGTCGGGCGGGCGGACAGGACGTGCAAATCGGCGTAGACCTGCGCGCTATCGGCATTGATGATAACGGCGTGCTGCTTTTTGGCGATCAGCGCCTTTGCCAGATCAACCGCAATCGCGCTCTTGCCGCTCGCGGTCGGCCCTGCAATGAGCGCCAAAGGGAACGGACGTGGCCGCGCGTCGGCCGATTCAATAGGAGTTTTCTTGGTGCTCATAGCTCGGCTGATAGCAGACCCGGACGAAACGTATAATGCTTCTGATGCTATTGGTAACAGCATCAATGAACTTGGCATCGGGAAGGGCGGTTTGCGTCTCAAGTCCTTCGACGAGTTTGAGCAATTCGAAGTCGACGGGAACGACATCGCCACCTTCTATACCTTGCTTGATGCGTATTTTCCTAAAGCTGACCTGTTGGTCGCGAAAAACGAGATCGTGATTCCGCGCCTTTTTATTTCCGACATGGATTCCACCATGATCGGTCAGGAATGCATTGATGAACTGGCTGACTTTGCCGGGCTGAAAGACAAGATTTCAGGCATAACCGAACGCGCGATGCAGGGCGAATTGGATTTCGAGGACGCTTTGCGAGAGCGCGTCGGCTTGCTCAAAGGGTTAGAGGTTTCTGCAATTGACCGCTGTTTGGACGATCGGATCACGCCAACACCCGGTGCGAGAGTTCTGTCTGAAACGCTCAAAGCGCATGGCTGCCGCAATGTGCTTGTGACCGGAGGCTTCCATCATTTTGGTGATGTCGTGGGCGAATGGCTGGGTTTTGATCGCGTTGTCGGTAACCGGCTTGGCGTTGCGAACGGCAGACTGACAGGCGAATTGGATGGTCCGATCACCGATGCAACTACGAAGAAGACCGTTTTGCACGAGGAAGCCGCGAAGCTAGGCGGCGATCCGCACATTCTGGCCACAGGCGATGGTGCGAATGATATTCCGATGATCGAGGCCGCGACGTATGGCTTTGCGTACCGCGCCAAACCCAAAGCCCGCGCGGCGGCAAATGGCCGGGTGGATAATGACGATCTGACAGCGATCCTTTCACTGCTTGGCATTCCGCAATCAGATTGGGTTCACGGCTCAAGGGCGGATTGAGTGATTTTTGCGGTAGATCGTGAAGAAAGGGTTTTAATTCCGCACCGAGTTCTGCTATTTACACTAATGTAAGTAAGCGGTGCTAACGCGCCCAGATCAGTTCACGCCAAGAGGCCACGCCGACCATGACCACCATCTCAGCAGATGCCATCGACTTCTCCGCAACATCCGCAGACGGCACTGTCTTGCGTGATCCCAGCCGCCCTGCGCCGCGCTATTCGTTGCCGCGCGCGGTCAAAAACTTCCGCCTTTTGATGAAGGACAAGGAAGATACGAGCCTGGTTTTCAAAATCTACGAATCGCTGCCTTCCAACCAGTTCATGCCGCGCGTCCATAACGTGGCGCTTTCCGAAAATGGCGAATACCTGCGCCGCACCGAACCCAATCTCCCAGAGATCCTCGACGATCACGCAGACGCTTCGTAAGACGCCAAAAGGCAGTCTCGCTCATGCATATTGCGACTTCATGGAAAGCGAAGGGCTGTCTGCTGCGGGTCTAGTTGCGGAATCGGACAGGCTTGGTCGCCCGAAATATAACGATCTGGTCCAATGGTTTGGTGACCGTTCGCGCGATACGCATGATCTGTTCCATGTGCTTACCGGCTATGGCCGTGACGCATTGGGCGAACAATGCGTTTTGCTGTTCACTTACGGTCAAAGCCCCAGCCACGGGCATTTGCTCATCGGCTATGCCGGGTCGCTCAATATCAAGCTTCAGACAAAGGGCAGCAAAGCGCCTGTCATGGGCGCGGCGCAGCAGGCCAAGCGTACTGGCAAAGGCGCTCCAAGCCTGATCGAACAACCGATCCGCGAATTGCTGAAACAGCCGCTGGACCGCGTGCGCGATGCGCTCAACATTCCGGAGCCATCGCTCTATCGGGATTGCCATCGAATCTGGCGTAATGAGGGAATTGATCCTTACAACATGCTCGCCAGCGGGAATGAAACAGGTGATCTGGCGTCTGCGTGACCCGGCTTTAAAGCCAGCTTGAGATCTGGCTAAGCGGCTTTTTCTTCAGGGCATGAGCGGGAACGGTGGCGTCCTCGCTCGGCCTTCCGACCACCACGATCATCAACGGTTTTTCCCATTCTGGGCGCTCGCATATCTGGCGCAGGAAACCCATGGGGGAGGGCGTGTGCGTAAGCGTTGCCAATCCTGCCTCATGCAAGGTCGCAATCAACATGCCGCAGGCAATCCCGACGCTTTCATTCACGTAATAATTCTGCGTCTTGCCGTCCTCTTCGATCCCGCCTTTGCGCTGGGCGAAAACAGCGATGAGGTATGGTGCGGTTTCCAGGAACGGCTTCTCGTCATCCGTGCCCAAATCCTTGAGTGCGCCCAGCCATTCGTCGCTGGCTTTGGGATCATCGCCGTCGGCGCCGTAAAATCGGCGCTCTTCGGCTTCAGCAGCTTCGCGGATAGCGCGTTTCTTGTCTGCCGATTCGATAACCGCAAAATGCCAAGGTTGGTGGTTGGCGCCATTGGGCGCGGTTCCCGCAGCCTCAATAGCGGCTTCGATGACTTCCTGCGGGACAGGCGCATCAGTGAAGTATCGGCAGGAGCGTCGCTGTTTCAGACGGTCTCGCATTGCCTGCGCGCGCGTGATGGCTTCGGCATCGGGCAGGGCGGTCAGCGAATACGGTGCGGTGTCGTGATCTTGCATTTGGCTGTATTGCCAGAGTGGAGGCCAAAGGGAAGTGCGCCGTTACGGCAACCCCGCTTGACCCACTACTTACATGCATGTAGGTTGCAAATAGTGAACTCATAATTGAGTCGCTTCACAGGAGGATTTGATGTCTATTCTTGACCGCCCATTCGTAGCGCAAGATCGTGATATCGCCGGTTTCAGGCCACTTAAAGCGCTGCACCATTTTCGCAATCTGATCGCTGATAAGGAAGACACCAAGCAAGTCTTTCACATTATCGAGGCGCTTAAGGGCAGAAAAATCCGCAATCAGGCAGAGGCCTTCCTCAGCTCGCCAGAAGCGCGCGATTTTATGGTCCGCGAAGATCATACCGCCATTGCAGATATGCTGGACGATCACAGCCGCTGGGCCGATTGCGGCCCTGACACGGTGGCGCAGCATTACATCCGCTTTATGAAGCGCGAAGGTCTGACCGCAAATGGCCTTGTCGATGAGAGTTATGATTGGCGTCCGCGCGAAGAACGCCCGGACGACCAGATTGAATGGTATCTAAACCGTCTTCGCGACACGCATGATCTTTTCCATGTTCTCACAACCTATGGCCGTGATGCTTTGGGAGAGGCGTCTTTGCTGGGCTTTAGCTTTGAGCAGAACCAAAACCTTGGCGTGAAATTCATCGCCTATGCTGCGGCACGGCAGATCAAGAATGTCACTGGCACAAAAGCGCCCATCTATGGCGCGATCAAAGAAGGTCGTGCGCTGGGTAAGGCTGCGGCGAAGCTGGCGCATATGGATGTTGAGGCGGTGATGCGCGAGGATATTGCGGCGGTGCGTGCGCGGATGAATATTGGCAAGCCGGTGCTCTATCGCGAATGCCTACGCATCCTTGAAACAGAAGGGCACTCCGCCGAAGATTTGGCAATCAATGAGGCGAAAGCCGCCTAAAGCGCCATCATCTGGCAGTCGCCATAATCCACCGCCAAATGCCACAGCGCGCCCAAACCAAAGGCGCGCACCCACCAGCGTGGAACCATCATCATCGCGGTGTAGGCGAGAGCTGCTTCCCAGCCGTGCAGCAAGTGAAAACCAACGCTGCACCGGCCCGGATCAAAGATCGGACTGGCGAGCAAATGGTCGAGATCGATCAGGTTCGCCGCCATCATGGCAGCGCCCGCCCGTTTCCACTCAGATCGCCAAAACAGCGCAGCGATCAGAAACGGGAAGACGAAGTGCCCGCCATAGTGGAGAACGGGCTGGAGAAGATCGCTCACTCCTGACCCTTACGAACCCATCCACTCCGCAAAGAAGCTTTCATGTGCACTGCGCAATTCAGCAAGCGGCACACCCAGCAAGCTGTCGCCTCCGACGGTTCCGATACGGTGAAAACCGACCATTTCAGCCTCTGGCGTTTGCGGACCTTCTGCAACCATCTGGTTGAACGCTTCCGCATTTTCAGCCGAGACCGTCAGCACATAGCGCGCCTGATCTTCGCCGAACCACCATTGAGCGGTGCTGTAATTGTCATTTGCAGAAACCTGTGCGCCGATGCCGCCAGACAGCGCCATTTCCGCCAGAGCAACCGCTAGCCCGCCATCGGACAGATCGTGCACAGCGCTCAACAATCTTGCCGCGATTAAACGCCGGATGATATCGCCTGCGCCGCGTTCGGCGGACAAATCAACCGGAGGGGCGCGACCTGCGTCTTGGCCTTTTACAATGTCCAACCACAGTGACTTGCCCAGATGGGACCGGGTCGGGTCAGGCTTTGCCCAAAATTCCGGTGCAATCATGTAAATCGCATCGCCTTCTGATTTGAACGCGGAGGTCACCATCGTCGATGCATCATCGATCAGGCCAACACCGCCAATCGCAGGCGTGGGCAGGATCGCGGAGCCGCCGCCGGTCGCCTTGCTTTCGTTATAAAGCGACACGTTCCCGCTCACGATCGGGAAGTCGAGCGCTCGGCACGCATCGCCCATACCATCCAGCGCGTGGACGAATTGCGCCATGATTTCGGGCCGCTGCGGGTTTGCGAAATTCAGGCAATTGGTCACCGCCAAGGGCCGTGCGCCGACCGCGCACAGGTTGCGGTACGCTTCTGCGATGGCTTGCTTGCCGCCCTCATACGGGTCCGCATGGACATAGCGCGGGGTGCAATCGGTGCTGATCGCGAGCGCTTTGGTGGTGCCGTGTACTCGCACAACGCTCGCGTCGCCGCCGGTCTGGAGCGTGTCGCCCATCACCTGGCTGTCATATTGCTCCGAAATCCAACGGCGCGAGCCGAGAGCGGGGCTGGCGAGCATCGTCAGCAGGTCAGCGCCCGGATCGGTGCATTCTGGCGTGTGATCGAGCGGGGTGATTTCCGCCCATTTTTTATACTCTTCGATCGAGAGATAGGGCCGGTCATATTCAGGCGCATCAGCCGCAAGCGGACCGAGCGGAATGTCGCATACGACTTCGCCATCGAATTCCAGCACCATGTGGCGCGTGTCAGTCACTTCGCCGATGATCGCGAAGTCCAATTCCCATTTCTCAAAGATCGCCTGGGCCATCGCCTCTTTACCGGGTTTGAGCACCATCAGCATCCGCTCTTGGCTCTCGCTCAGCATCATTTCGTAAGGCGTCATGCCATCTTCGCGGCAAGGCACCATGTTCATATTGAGCCTGATACCCGCCTTGCCATTGGTCGCCATTTCGACGCTGGAGGAGGTGAGGCCCGCTGCGCCCATATCCTGAATCGCAACAATCGCGTCGGTCGCCATCAGTTCAAGGCAGGCCTCGATCAGCAGCTTTTCGGTGAAAGGATCGCCGACTTGCACGGTGGGCCGCTTGGCTTCGGTGTCTTCGCCAAAATCTGCGCTGGCCATTGTTGCGCCGTGGATACCGTCGCGCCCGGTTTTGGAGCCGACATAGACAATCGGATTGCCGACGCCGGTCGCTGCGGAATAGAAAATCTTATCCGTATCCGCGATGCCAACCGTCATCGCGTTGACGAGGATATTGCCATCATAGGCAGGGTGGAAATTCGTCTCCCCGCCGATCGTTGGCACGCCCACGCAATTGCCATATCCGCCGATCCCCGCGACGACACCTTGTACAAGGTGCTTCATCTTGGGGTGATCGGGGCGGCCAAAGCGCAGAGCATTCATGTTCGCAACCGGACGCGCGCCCATGGTGAAAACATCGCGCAAAATCCCGCCTACACCGGTTGCTGCGCCTTGATAGGGTTCGATGTAGCTGGGGTGGTTGTGGCTTTCCATCTTGAAAATTGCCGCCTGACCGTCACCAATGTCGATGATCCCGGCGTTCTCTCCCGGACCGCAAATCACCCAGGGTGCCTCGGTCGGAAGCTTCTTTAGATGCAGGCGCGAGCTTTTATAGCTGCAATGCTCTGACCACATGACCGAGAATATGCCCAGCTCCACAAGATTGGGCGTTCGGCCCAGGCCGATGAGCACACGCTCATATTCTTCGGGAGACAGGCCGTGCTGCTCGACAACTGCGTCTGTGATCTCTGGGGTGATTTCGCTCATGCGAGAACCCCATAAATTACAGGCTCGCTGCCGCCAACCCGCCTCGTTGTGTAAAATAGCGGTTCTCCCCCACCCACACAGCAAAGCCGGTGGCCACGCCGAAGGCCAACAGCGCTTGCGCATAAACGATAATATTCGCCTCTGCCGGGGCAGGCGCGAACCAATTGATCAGCTGGAACGCCAAAAGCACGCCCATCAGGATCATCGGCTGCGCCGCAGGGCCGCGTGATCGTTTGAGGTAGTACAGAAACGCGCCTATCGTGATTCCGATTTCGAGCGGCATTGCGATCTCTGGATAATTCCAGAGGCCCAGACCATACCGCTGTTCCCCGCCAGCAATCGTCAGATCGGGAATATGCGTAACCCAATCGAGCACCCAATGCGACGCAACGACAAGCGCAGTTAGCAAACCGGCCAATGCGTCCTTGTGCCAAACCGCAATGACAACGCCAAACGCGATTGCCCATGCCGTAACCGCCACCATGCTATGTGTGTAGGGCATGAAATATAGATCGAATGGCACCATCACGCTTGCATCTGGATCAATCCGCATTTTTTCCACACCCACTGCCGCCAGCGCAAAAAAGGCCCAATCGACCAATTGCGCCGCGACAAAGTAAGTGCCGAGCTTCGGCCCTCGCGAATAGGCCGCAGCGGCGAGAAACGCCGGTGCAAAATGGCCAATAAACATGAATGTGCCCCCGTTAGCGTGTTAGCTGCCCGCTTCGTCAGTTCGTGAAGCGCAAAGTGATCCAAGTTGCAAGCGCGCTCGAGGTGCCTGTGGCAAATGCCCCCCACATAATGTCGACCACGCTGATCTTGGTCGCCCAAACCTTCAAGATCGCCTGACTGGTCAGGTCATATGTAGCGTAGCAGAGTGCGCCCAAAAGCACACCATTGAGTAGCGCGACGCCGACCTGTCCGCTTTCGAGGCCTGGACGGATGGCGAACCATGTCATTCCCATCAAATACAGAAAGTAAAACACTCCCGCTGCGCCAACATTAAAGTCATCTGCCATGATCTCGCCGATTACCGGACGGTAGAAATTGGGCCCGGCCCAGCGCAGCCACATTGCATCGAGCGCGCCGAAAACCAGTGCTGCCGATAGATAGGCGATAAGATATTTGGTCATTATGTCTTCCCTGTTTGATGGTGGCCTTGACCGGGCACCCCGGCAGCGTCAATGCTTCAGCGTATGGACGAGGCAAACGGTTCCGCTTCAAGCGCGGAAAACATCGCAGAAATGACATTCGAACAGGCGCTAATCGCGCTTGAGGAGATTGTGCAGCAATTGGAACGCGGCGATGTGCCGCTCGACCAGTCAATCGACCTGTATTCACGCGGTGAGCAATTGCGCAGCGCGTGTCAGAAACGGCTCGACGATGCGCAGGCGCGGATTGAGAAAATTGTGACTGGTGCCGATGGACGGCCCACAGGCACTGCGCCGCTAGACGGGGCCAGCTGAAATGGGCCTTGTCGGAGTTGAGAGTGACGTTCTGGGTCAGGGATTGAAACGGGTTGAGACCGAGATCGATTCGGTTTTCGATGCCTTTCTGCCCGTCCCTGATGATACGCGCGCGCGCCTCGTAGAAGCGATGCGGCATGCAGCGATCGGCGGGGGCAAGCGTGTCCGGCCATTTTTGGTGGTTAGCACAGCGGAATTGTTCGGCGTGGACCGCACATCGGCCCTACGCGTGGGCGCAGCGGTGGAAGCGATCCATGTCTATTCGCTGATCCATGATGATCTGCCCTGCATGGATGATGACGACATGCGGCGCGGCAAACCCACTGTTCACAAAATGTACGACGAAGCCACCGCGGTGCTAGCTGGGGACGCGCTGCACGCGCTTGCGTTCGAAATTCTCGCCGATACCGAAACAAGTTCCGATCCGTTTGTCCGCAGCGAACTGATTGCGACTTTGGGCAAGGCCAGCGGAATGAACGGCATGGCAGGCGGGCAAATGATGGACATGGTCGCGGATGAAGAGGGTGTGGATTACGACCTGCACACTGTCACGCGGCTTCAGCAATTGAAAACCGGCGCGCTGCTCGCCGCGAGCGTTGAAATGGGCGCAATTTTGGGCAGAGTTCCGCCAGAGGGTCGCGCGCATTTGCGTGCCTATTCGCGCGACATTGGTCTGGCGTTCCAGATCGCTGACGATCTGCTCGATGTAGAAGGCGACGCTGAATTAGCAGGCAAAGCGCTGCGCAAGGACGAAGTGCAGGGCAAGCAAACCTTTGTCACATTGATGGGCGTGGATAAAGCGCGCGAACAGGCCCGCGCTCTTGTCGATCAAGCTGTGGCGCATCTGGCCAGCCACGGCGCAGAGGCGGATATGCTGCGAGCACTGGCGCAGTTTATTGTTGAGCGCGATAGATAGTGGGTAAACTCGGGCGAAAAGACCCGAGATTGCGAGAGGGATTAGGATAATGACACGCCGCATCGGGATTTATCCCGGAACATTCGACCCGATCACATTGGGCCATTCTGATATCATTCGGCGCGGGTCCAAGCTGGTCGATCACCTGATTATCGGTGTCACCACCAACCCATCGAAAAACCCGATGTTTTCCAACGAAGAACGCTTCGCCATGGTGAAGCGAGAGGTGAAGGACATGGGGCTTAGCAATGTCGAAGTCGTTGGCTTCAACGCGCTGCTGGTGAAATTCGCGCAGAAACAGCGCGCGAATGTGATTATTCGCGGGCTGCGTGCGGTCGCGGATTTTGAATATGAATATCAAATGGCGGGCATGAACCAGCAGCTCGACGATGATATCGAAACGGTGTTCTTGATGGCGGATGTCTCGCTGCAACCGATTGCATCGAAGCTGGTGAAAGAAATCGCGCTTTACGCTGGGGATATTACCCCCTTTGTCAGCGCAGATGTGCGTGACGACGTGAATGCGCGGGTTGAAGAGGTTGGACGCAAAGGCGACTATTGATCCAGCAGGCCGCGTTGTGCCGGTTCGTGTGATTTCATTCATTGAAGTGTCAGGCTGGCCCGGTTAGAGGCGAAACTTATGAAGACCCTAACTTTCAAAAAATCCCTTGGTGCGTTCGCTGCCATGGCTCTCCTCGCTGTCCCATCGACCGTCCTTGCGCAAACTGAAGAGGGCGACGTGGACGCGTCCGCTGATGGAGAAGTCGCGGCACAGCCCGTGGACACCCGCACGTATCCCCCGATCAGCTTTGACCAGACAGAAGAGCCAGAAAATATCTGGGTGCTCGACCTGTCTAATGGTGAGCGGGTGAAGGTCCGTTTGATGGATGAATGGGCGCCCAGACATGTGGAGCGGATCAAGACGCTAACCGCACAAGGTTTTTATGATGGGGTGATTTTTCACCGCGTGATCGACGGCTTCATGGCGCAGGGCGGCGATCCGACCGGTACAGGGCAGGGCGGCTCTGAGCTTCCTGACCTGGAAGAAGAGTTCAACCCGATGCCGCATGTGCGCGGATCATTGGCGATGGCGCGTGCGAGCGAAGAAAACAGCGCAAACAGCCAATTCTTCATCGTTTTCTATCCGCGTTTCAGCCTGGACAAACGCTACACCAATTTTGGGCGTGTGATCGATAATATGGCTGCGGTTGATGAAATTAATCGCGGCGAGCCACCCCAGAACCCAACGCGCATATTGCAGGCCTCTTTGGCTTCCGATAATCGGCCGTTCCCGGCTCCTTCCGCTCCTGCCCCAGCGGCGGAACCAGAAGAAATAACCGCGGATCTGCTGAGCGCGCCTCTCTAACAATTCTGCTGCGATAAACAGGCTATCGCTACGGAGGCCTAATCGTTAGGCGCGTCTTATGCGTGTTGACCTGTTTGATTTCGACCTTCCACAAGACCGAATAGCGCTGCGCCCTGTGCGGCCGCGCGATGCGGCGCGTATGTTGGTGGTGCGCGGGAGTGAACCTGCTTCGCCATTTGAGGATAAGAATGTCCTCGATCTGCCGGGCCTGCTGGAACCCGGCGATGTTTTGGTCTTCAACGACACCCGCGTGATTCCCGCTCAGCTTGAGGGGCGGCGCGCAGGCGGAGAGGCCAAGATTGGCGCGACATTGCACAAACGGGTCGATTTGCGCCGTTGGCAGGCGTTCATCCGCAACGCGAAACGTGTCAAAATTGGCGACCAACTGATCTTTGGCGGCGGAGTTACGGCGATAGCTGAGGATCGCCACGCGGACGGTTCGCTCACGTTGATGTTTGAGGGGGAGGAACCGGTAGAAGTGCTGCTCGACCGGGCCGGCACAATGCCGCTGCCACCCTACATTGCGCAGCGCCGCGATGTCGATGCGCGCGATTTGGAAGATTACCAGACGATGTTTGCAGCCGAGGATGGCGCAGTGGCGGCCCCCACCGCTTCGCTGCATTTCACCAACAAGGTGATCGCTGCGCTCGATGCGCGCGGAGTGAAGCGCGAAATGCTGACATTGCATGTGGGCGCTGGCACGTTCTTACCGGTGAAGGCCGATGATACAAACGATCACGCGATGCATTCCGAATTTGGGCGCATAAACGCAGGCACAGCGGCGCGATTGAACGCGGCGCGTGCAGCAGGCGGGCGAATCATCGCGGTCGGCACCACCTCCTTGCGGTTGCTCGAAAGCGCGGCGAGGGAGGATGGGACGATCCAGGATTTCGCCGGGGACACCGACATTTTCATTACGCCGGGTTATCGTTTTCGCGCGGTGCACGGGTTGATGACCAATTTCCATCTGCCCAAATCGACGCTTATGATGCTGGTCAGCGCTTTGATGGGGCGGGACAGGATGATGGCGGCCTATTCGCACGCGATTGCGAATGAGTACCGGTTCTATTCCTACGGAGATTCGTCACTGCTGCTCCCCTAATCAGCGGGAGAGGTGCACGGGTCCGGTTGCAATCGCGCGCGCCTGTGCCACATGGTTGCTGTGAGCGAAATTATCTTGAAAATTGAGGGCCTGACGAAGGTCTATCCCGGCCCGAAGGGTGCCAAGGGCCGCGGAGGCGTCAAAGCGCTGGATGGCGTTGATCTCGAAATCCGCAAAGGCGAGATCTTCGCGCTGTTAGGCCCGAATGGCGCAGGCAAGACGACGCTGATCGGTGCGGTGTGCGGATTGGTGCGCCCCAGTGGCGGTTCGATTACCGCATTTGGCGACGATCTTTCAAAAAGCTGGCGCAGCGCGCGGTCCCGTATCGGTTTGGTGCCGCAAGAGCTGAGCACCGATATGTTCGAAACGGTATGGCGCGCGGTTTCCTATTCACGCGGGCTTTTTGGCCTTTCACCTGATAAAGAGCGGATTGCGGAAATTCTCAAAAGCCTCTCGCTGTATGAAAAGCGCGACAGCCAGATCCGCGAATTGTCTGGCGGGATGAAACGCCGCGTCTTGATTGCGAAGGCGCTGGCGCATGAACCCGATTTGCTGTTCCTTGATGAACCGACCGCCGGTGTCGATGTGGAGCTGCGCAAGGGGATGTGGGAACAGATCGGGGCTTTGCGAGAGCGCGGAACAACGATAATTTTGACCACGCATTATATCGAAGAGGCAGAATTAATGGCCGACCGAGTGGGCGTTATCCGTAGCGGCCGCATTCTGATGGTCGATGATAAAGACGCAATGATGCAGCGTATGGGCACGACAGAGGCGGTGATTAAACTCACCGAGCCGCTCGCAAAATTGCCTGAATCAATTGCAGCGTTTCCTGTCACCTTGAGCGAAGATGGCCGCGAGCTGTGTTACCGGGGCGGGGCAATCTCCGCGGGTGGTTCGGGCAGCGGCAGCGCGGAAGTGGCTGCTCTGACAAAAGCGTTGATCGCGGCGGGGGTCGATTATCAGGGCATTGATGTGCGCGATTCATCACTCGAAGACATATTCGTCGACCTTCTCAGCCAAGAGGAGGCAGCATGATGGCCTTCAACATGCGCGGCGCATGGTCGATATATCAGCGAGAACTGATGCGTGCGATGCGGACGGCGTTCCAGTCGATCCTATCCCCGGTCCTCACAACGTCGTTATATTTCATCGTGTTTGGCACGGTGATCGGCGCGCGGATGGAACCGGTTGATGGGGTGCCTTACGGGGCGTTTATCATCCCGGGCTTGCTGATGCTGACCCTGCTGGGAGAGACGACCAGCAATTCGAGTTTTGGCATCTATATGCCGCGCTTTACCGGCACAATTTACGAGCTGCTGTCGGCTCCGGTTGGGGTTGCCGAAACGCTGATTGGGTTTGTCGGGGCAGCGGCGACGAAGGGATTGATTTTGGCAGCGATCATCCTTGGCACCGCGACATTCTTTGTCGATTATCAGATTGCACATCCGATCTATGCCATCGGCTTTATCATGTTGGTAACGGCGAGCTTTTCGCTGTTCGGGTTCATTCTTGGGATTTGGGCGGATAGTTTTGAAAAACTTGGCATTATTCCGCTTTTGATCCTTACTCCTCTGACCTTTTTGGGCGGAACATTCTATTCGATTGACGACTTGCCAGAGCCTTGGAATACGATCGCACTAGCCAATCCGATCGCATTTCTGGTGAGCGGCCTGCGCTGGACATTTTATGGCACTTCGGATGTGTCGATCTGGGTATCGCTTGGGCTGACTTTAGGCTTCTTGACGTTGTGCACGGCGGTGATCGCCTATATCTTTAAGACCGGTTGGCGCCTTAGAGAGTGACCACGAGAATGTCAGAGCGTTTCAAATTCGACCTTAGGGCCACAGATGGCCGGGCGCGCACGGGTGCGATCCAGATGATGCGCGGGGAAATTCGCACGCCTGCTTTCATGCCGGTGGGAACAGCCGCAACGGTCAAGGCGATGAAGCCAGAGGCCGTTCGCGCGCTGGGCGCGGACATAATTTTGGGCAACACGTATCATTTGATGCTGCGCCCGGGAGCGGAGCGGGTTGCGCGGCTTGGCGGGCTTCACAAGTTCATGAACTGGGACCGCCCGATTTTAACCGATAGCGGCGGATATCAGGTGATGAGCCTGTCCGACCTTAACAAGCTCACCGAAAAGGGCGTCGAATTCCGCAGCCATATTGACGGGTCAAAGCATATGTTGACCCCGGAACGCTCAATGGAAATTCAGCGGTTGCTTGGCTCCGATATCGTGATGGCGTTCGACGAATGCCCGCGCGCGGACCGGCCACGTGATGAGATCGCCGCGAGTATGGAAATGTCGATGCGCTGGGCCGCGCGCAGCCGCGAAGGTTTCGACAGCGGGGAAGAACACGCGGCGCGCTCTGCATTGTTTGGCATTCAACAAGGTTCTCTGGATCAGGAATTGCGGCAAATCAGCGCGCAAAAGCTGACCGACATTGGCTTTGATGGCTACGCGGTCGGCGGACTTGCGGTGGGAGAAGGGCAAGAGGCGATGTTCGCCGTGCTTGATTACGCTCCTGATATGCTACCGACTGACCGCCCGCGTTATCTGATGGGCGTTGGTAAACCCGACGATCTGGTCGGTGCAGTTGAGCGCGGGATCGACATGTTTGATTGCGTTTTGCCCACGCGGTCCGGGCGCAATGGTCAGGCGTTTACGTGGGGTGGCCCGCTAAATATGCGCAATGCCCGGCACGCAGAAGACAATGGCCCATTGGACGAACGCTGTGCGTGCCCGACATGCGCCAGCTATTCGCGTGCCTACCTCCACCACTTGCAGAAAAGCGGAGAAATCCTCGGCGCGATGTTGGTGACCGAGCACAATTTGGCCTTTTACCAGGCTTTGATGGCAGCAATGCGCGATGCGATTGCTCAGCAGCGCTTTGCTGACTTCGCCGCCGACTTCCGAAATGGTTACTTGCGCAAATAGGCTTTGACTCCGGCGCCTCACCAAATATGTTTGGCGGCGCAGACAGAGGGGTCAAATCTATGTATTCATTCGCCAAACACGGGATTTCCCGTACTAATTATTTGTACGCTGGTTCACTGGTGGTTGCCGCAGCTTTGGCTTTGGGGGGCGCAACCGCCATTCCCGCTGCGATTGCTCAAGATGGCGCTTCAATTTCTGGCGCTGCGTCCGGCGATGACTTGATGCAGACCGCAACTGATTTTGGCATGCGCTCTTCGGTTCTGGATATCAGCTTGTCTCCATCTGGCACCAAAATCGCGTGGATTGCGCCGGGTCCAAACCACACCGAAGTGCTCAATATCTTTGATCTGAATGGTGATGGCAGCATTCAGACTATCGCGTCCAATAGTGAAATCACTTTGGATATGAGCCGATGCGAATGGGCGACGGATGAACGCCTCCTGTGCGAGATGTATGGGTATGGTGCAAGAGGCTGACGGACTCTTGATATCCTATACGCGGATGCTGGCGGTCAATGCCGATGGCACGGATTTCGAAAACCTATCCAGCACCCGGGGCCGGAGCTTGAGAAGCTTCAATCAGGATGGCGGTGATATCGTCGCGCTTGATGTGGATGGCGCAGAGGGATCTGTTCTGCTCACGCGCAATTACATCGAAGAAAGCACGAGAGGCACTCGTATTGCCAATACGAAGGAAGGACTGGGCGTTGATCGTCTCGACATCAACACTGGTCGCCGACAGATCGAAGAACAGCCCGATGAGAAAGCGTCTTATTACCTCGCTGATGAAAATGGCAGCCTACGCCTCAAAGTAAGGTCGCTAACCGACGTGAGAGGTTTTCTGACGGGTGAACGCAGATATATGATCCGCGAACCCGGCGAGAGTAGTTGGGAAAGGCTGAGTGATGTGACGTTGAATGGGCAGCCGCTCAGCGGTTTCAGTCCGGTTGCTGTCGATGCGGGTAGCAATCTGCTCTACGCATTTGTGACGATCAACGGATTTCGCTCCGTCATTCAGATACCTTTGGACGGTAGCGGCGCAGCAAGCTTGGCGGCGAGCCGCGACGACGTTGATGTTGACGGGTTGCTGCGCATTGGACGCCAACGCCGGGTGGTGGGGGTCAGCTACGCCACAGAGAAGCGTTCAATTGGATATTTCGATGAAGAGTTGGATGCGCTCGCTCGCGCATTAGGACAGGCGCTGCCTAACCAACCTTTGATCGATATTGTCGGGGCTAGCTCTGATGAGAGTAAAATTTTGATCATTGCTTCATCTGACACCGATTCAGGCACTGTGTATTTGTATGACAAGAACACGCGCAATCTTGAAGTGCTCCTCGCTATGCGAGAACGGCTCGTCGATATGCCGATGGGGGAAATGCAGTCGATTACCTATCCCGCTGCGGATGGCACGCAGATCCCCGCCTATCTGACGTTACCGCCGGGCTCTGACGGTCAGGATTTGCGCGCTGTTGTGTTGCCGCATGGCGGACCGGCTGCGCGTGATTATTGGGGTTTTGACTGGCTGGTGCAGTTCTTCACGGCGCGCGGTTATGCCGTGCTCCAGCCAAATTATCGCGGGTCATCCGGGTATGGGGAGGCATGGTTTGGCCGCAATGGCTATCAATCTTGGGATGTTGCCGTTGGTGATGTGAACGATGCCGGCAAGTGGTTGATTTCGCAAGGTATCGCCAATCCTGACGGGCTCGCAATCGTGGGTTGGTCCTATGGCGGTTATGCCGCTTTGCAATCGCAAGTTGTCGATCCCGATCTCTACAAAGCGGTGGTGGCGATTGCTCCGGTGACCGATCTGGAATTCCTACGCGATGATGCGCGGGGCTACACCAATTATCGCTTTCGTGACGAACAGCTTGGGCGCGGACCGCATATCGAAGCGGGCAGCCCGCAGCGCCATGCAGAGAATTTTCGCGCGCCTGTGGCGTTGTTCCACGGCTCGCTCGATGCCAATGTCAACGTGCGTCATTCTCGGGCGATGGCGGATGCGCTGAAGGATGAGAACAAGCCTGTGACTTATGTTGAGTTCGAAGATCTCCAACACAATCTTGGCGACAGCAAAGCGCGGATTGATATGCTTAGCGGGATCGATCGCTTCCTTGAAACCGCGCTTGCAGCGGCTCCGCGCAATTGATGGCGGGTTTGTTTGAGAAGGTGTGTTGCATAGCCCCTCGACAAATCGCGTTCATCAGGCCAAGTGCCCCGGCATGACTGATATCCCGGCGAAACCGCCCGAAACTTGCGAAACCATGATCGAAGTGCGTGTTGGCGTTGATGCGACCGATCGCGAATTGGTGGCGCTGCTCGAAAAGCGCTTCGGCTACATGTCCGCCGCTGCACGGATTAAACCCACCCGCGATGCGGTGCGTGATGAGGATCGCAAAGCCTATGTCATCAACGCTGCGGTGGCCGACGCCGAAGCGCGCGGCATTCCCGGCGATGTGATTGCGGATATGTGGGAACGCCTCGTCGAGGGCTCAATCGCATATGAATTTGAAAAGTGGGATCAAATTCGAGATTAGAACGTATTGACTACATCTCTACTAAGAGGCGCAAAAAAGGGATGGTCCATTCGGGGCCATCCCTATTTTTTTGCCCTTTGCAATTTTGGAATGTCGCGGGGCAGATATTGGGAGCCTTATGGCGCGGATTGATGTCCAGCGATAAAGCAAATGAGCAATAAATATGAGCAGGGACAAACAAAAAGGGCGGCCCCAAAGGACCGCCCCATTTTGTTGACCGTGTTCGCGGATTAGCGCGAATAGAACTCGACCACGAGGTTTGGTTCCATAGTGACCGGATAGGGCACTTCGTCGAGCTTAGGCACGCGGCTGAAAGCGACCTTGTCGTTGCCTTCTGGCACAACATAGTCAGGAATATCGCGCTCTGGCAGGCTCTGTGCCTCGATAACCAGCGCCATTTCCTTGGCTTTCGGGCCGAGGCTGATGACATCACCAAGGTCGATGCGGCGGCTCGCGATGTTGCACTTTACACCGTTCACATAGATGTGGCCGTGGCTAACGATCTGACGCGCGGAGAAGATCGTTGGAGCAAACTTTGCGCGGTACACAATCATATCCAGACGGCGCTCAAGCAGACCGATCAGGTTCTGGCTTGTGTCACCCTTCATGCGGGTGGCGTCTTTGTAGGTCGAACGGAACTGTTTTTCCGTCACATCGCCATAGTAACCTTTGAGCTTTTGCTTGGCGCGCAGCTGCAGGCCGTAATCGCTCATCTTGCTCTTGCGACGCTGACCATGTTGGCCAGGACCGTAGGAACGCTTGTTTACCGGGGAATTTGGACGGCCCCAGATGTTTTCACCCATCCGGCGGTCAAGTTTATACTTCGAGCTTTTACGCTTCGACATAGTCTATCCTTCAATACTGCTGAGCCAGCCTGATGCTGACCATTTAACCCGGCATCGCACCACAAGGGCAAGTGTCCCTTATGCGGCCGCCGCTTCACCGGGGTGCGGAGCCAATTGCGAGGTCGCGCCATTACCGTTGCGTGGGTGGCTAGTCAAGCACTGCGAGCCCTGTTGGGCCATCGCTGCGCATATCAAACAAGCTTTAGTCTCTTGGCCCGCGCTCTATCGTGCTCAGAACACCTCTTAAAGTGCGCACCTCCAAGTGATTCCATCCCGGTCTGGTCAGCACGCTGCGCAATGTGCGCGCTGTGGCCTCCCGGCGCGGTTCGGGTAGAAAATACCCGCTTGGCTCCAGCATCCGCTCCAGATGGGCGATCAGCCCATCGAGCTCATGCTGCGGGGCTGGGGGCAGCACTTCTTCTTCGGCGGTGGGCTGCACCAATTCGCTTGTCTGGCCCGCCTGTTCATGCCCGATCCGCGACCATTCGTAACAGGTAAGGATCACCGCCTGCGCCAGATTGAGCGAACCAAATTCGGGATTGATCGGGACGGTCAGAATATGCCGGGCAAGCGCAACATCTTCTGTGCCAAGCCCCGAAGCTTCTCGTCCGAACAGGATCGCGTGACGCCCCTGTTCGGAATGCATCAACCGTGCCGCTCCGTCTGGCCCGACCACTGGTTTTGTCACGCCGCGTTTGCGCACTGTGGTGGCATAGACGTGCTCGCAATCGGCAACCGCTTCTGCGGTGCTGTCGTAAATCTTTGCGCGATCCAGCACGATGTCTGCGCCCGCCGCCGACGGCCCAGCCGAAGGGTTTGGCCAGCCATCGCGCGGGCTGACGATGCGCATTTCGGTGATCCCGAAATTAAGCATGGCGCGCGCCGCCTTGCCGATATTTTCGCCCAATTGCGGGCGCACCAGCACGATGATGGGTTTATTGGTTTGTGACATAAGCGGCTAGTCCTTAGCTGCTTCAGCGACGGTGCTCGCAAATTCCTCAAAATCACGCGCTTCAGAAAAATCGCGATAGACGCTTGCGAAGCGGATATAGGCGACGCTGTCGATTTGTTTCAGCCCGTCCATCACCATTTCGCCGATGCGGGTGGAGGGGACTTCGGGTTCGCCAGCGGTTTCCACCTGCCGCTGAATGCCCGAAATAAGCTGATCGATCCGCTCCTGCGAAACCCCGCGTTTGCGGCAGGCAAGCGAGACTGAATATTCAATCTTGGAACGGTCGAATGCCTCGCGGCGTTCTTCACCCTTGGCTCCTGATTTTACAATAGTCACTTCGCGCAATTGTACGCGTTCGAACGTGGTAAAGCGCGCCCCGCAAGACCCGCATTGCCGCCGCCGCCGGATCGCGGTGGAATCCTCAGTAGGACGGCTGTCCTTTACCTGAGTGTCATCATTGGCGCAGAAAGGGCAGCGCATGTCGGGGGCTTAACTCACGCGCCGGGATAGACGGGGAAATCGGCGCAGAGCGCGGCTACCCGTGTGCGAACGCTTTCCTCAACCTGTGCATCACCCTCCGCCCCGTTTTTCGCAAGGCCATCGACTGTCTCAGCGATCAGTTTGCCGATGGTGCGAAATTCAGTCGGACCAAACCCGCGGGTTGTGCCCGCTGGCGTGCCGAGCCGGATGCCGCTGGTCACGAATGGCGAGCGGGTGTCAAACGGGATGCCGTTCTTGTTGCAAGTGAGCCAAGCGCGATCGAGGCCTTTTTCAGCGTCTTTACCCGTAACTCCCTTAGCCGTCAGATCGACCAGCATCGAATGGTTGTCCGTACCGCCGGAAACAATCCGCAGACCGTTTTCTTCAAGGCTGGCAGCCAGCGCGCGGGCGTTTTCGACAATGCGGTGCGCGTAAATTTTGAATTCCGGGGTGAGCGCTTCGCGGAAGGCGACGGCTTTCGCTGCGATCACATGCATCAGCGGGCCGCCCTGCAAGCCAGGGAAAACCGCCATGTTCAGCGGCTTTGTGAACTTCTCATCATTCCACAGGATGATGCCAGAGCGCGGTCCGCGCAGGCTTTTATGCGTGGTCGAGGTGACAATATCGCAATGCGGGAACGGTGATGGGTGCGCGCCGCCAGCGACCAAGCCGGAAATGTGGCTAACATCGCATAGCAGGACCGCGCCAACTTCGTCGGCGATTTCGCGGAAGGCGGCAAAATCCCACACTCGCGAATAGGCGGTGCCGCCGCAGATGATCAGCTTTGGCTTGTGCTCGCGCGCGGTCGCAGCAACCGCGTCCATATCGATCAGTTCGTCACCCTCGGTCACGCCATAGCTGACCGGGTTGAACCACTTGCCCGACATATTGACCGGCGAACCATGCGTCAGATGCCCGCCTGAATTCAGGTCGAGGCCCATGAATGTATCGCCCGGCTGCAACAGCGCGAGGAACACAGCCTGGTTCATCTGGCTGCCCGAATTTGGCTGAACATTGGCGAAATTGCATCCGAACAGCTGCTTAACGCGCTCAATCGCGAGTGTTTCCACCACGTCGGCATAATCGCACCCGCCGTAATAGCGCTTGCCCGGATAGCCTTCTGCATATTTGTTGGTGAAGACGCTGCCGGTGGCTTCCAGAACCGCTTTGGATGCGATGTTTTCGCTCGCGATCAGCTCAATCTTGTCTTGCTGACGCTTCAGCTCGTTACCGATGGCCGCCGCGATTTCGGGATCGGCGGTGGCCAGATCATCATGCCAGAAACCGTCCATGGAAGAGGCGACGTGCGAAGGTTGGGTGCTCATTGGTGGGTCTCGATATGGTCAGTTTGAATGGGCGGATAGCCAAGTTTGGTGACGCGGCGCTGATGACGCCCTTCGGGGTCACCCGCATCGGCGAATTCAGTGCTTAGAAATGCAGCTACGCAAGACTTCGCCATTTCGATGCCGGTCAGGCGCGCGCCAAGCGCGATGCAGTTCGCATCATTATGTTCGCGGGCCAGCGCGGCAGACAAAGGCTCTGATACCAAAGCGCAGCGCACAGATGGGTGACGATTGACGCTGATTGAAATGCCGATTCCCGATCCGCACAGGGCAACGCCGTGTTCGACCGTGCCGTCAGCGATGACCTCAGCCAATTTGTACCCGTAGTCCGGGTAATCGACGCTTTCGCCCGGTGCAGGACCGAGATCGGCGACTTCGTGGCCCTGTTCCATCAACCATTCGGCAAGTTCTGCCTTCATGTCGGTGGCGGCGTGATCTGATGCTATGGCAATACGCATGCGCGCTACATAGTCAGAGCCGCGCCCAGACTCCACCCGGCAAAGCGGCTTTTCGACGAACTTTGCATCCAGCGAAGCGATTCTTTAGCGCGATTCGGGCAGAATCGTTAATCCAGGCCCTTGTGCCGCACCGATGCATGTTTCATCGCATGCAGACTGTGCCCATGCCATCAGGTGACTGTTCGATGCGTCAAATACTCTTCGCGATCATCCTTGTCTGTCTGGCTCTGCCGGGCTGGGCCTCGGTTGCGGCTGATCCGGGTACGCCAGTTGAACGTGTTTCGCGCGCATCGGCAGTTGATAATGGCTATGGCGCGGTGGCGATCTCTATCCGCAGTGAGATTTACCTCGATGACCCATTGCAGGTGTATTTCCTGCGCGAAGGCGGCAGTGTCACCAATGATGCCGATGTTGTCCGATTTGAACGGGCGCAGGGCTTCTTTTCTTTCAGCAATGACACCACGACATACAAGGTCATCACATATCAATTGCGCCCGGGCACCTATCGTCTGGTGGCGCACGGCATGAATTGCGGCAAAATTCCGTCGGAGGACGAGCGCTGCCTGGTCGATGTGCACGGCCTGACCGGAACAGTGGAATTGTCGCGGCCCAGCAAAGGGTACAGCGATATTGCTCCAACATTTGAGGTGGTAGCAGGGGCGATGACCTATGCGGGTGATTTTGCACTGACCGCTCGCAACACCGTGGAATGGTCTGAGATCCCCCACGAACAATTGGACCGCACACGCGGCCGGTTTGGCCGTTTGCCGGCAGGGCCTGATCCGATTGTACCGGGGGAATATCGGCTTAAATACGGACTGAACCCGCGCTCATATGGTGATGATCAAAACCGCCGATATTAAGCGAGCGCGCCGGAGCTTTGATGTTGCCGTTCGTGAAGGCTGCATTCTTGAAGTGAGCGAAACCGTCGTCAGCTATTCTGCTTTTTGAGCAATTTACGCAGCCATTTCCAAAGCGCATCCACTTCTTTTGCGGCTTTGCCTGTCGGATCGGCTTCTGCTGCTGTTTCGCCCTTAGCCGAAGAACGATGAAACGCCGCGCGGTCGCCCAATTCAATCGGACAAATGTCGAGACCCATCGCAGCCGCGGTGCTGCGCGCCTCTTGCGTCAACAACGTCGCGCCCGACGGGACTGAGTTGAGCACCACAAAGGCGGGCTTTTTCGCAAAGCTGACAAGATCGGCAATCGGCTCCAGCGCGTGCAGGTCGAAAGCGCGTGGCTTTGTCGGGATCAGCACAATATCCGCCGCCTTGATCGCCTCTCGCGCGGCGGCATCGGCGTGGGGCGGGGTGTCGATGACAATAAAGTCGACGCCGTTCTTTTTCGCGCTTTCAATCGTGCGGCCAAGCCGGGCTGGGGGCGCAGTCACGACGACAGGCAGAAAATCCCCCCGCCAATCACCCCAGGCCGCCGCAGTGGCTTGCGGATCAGTATCGATAATACAGCTTTCGTGGCTAGCCTGAGCCGCGCGCGTCGCGAGGTGAACCGCGAGCGTGGTTTTGCCGGAGCCGCCCTTTTGGCTGACGATGGCGATCACTTTGGTCATTGCTAGGCCGTTCAATTCTCTAGTGGTTGAAATCACAAAAGCTGCCGAAGTTGCAATTGTATGGCCGCAAGCAACTTAGTCCACCCGGTATAACAATTCCACACCTCCTTGCCGCTCGCCGCACACCGAATATCTGGCTAAACGGAAAGGGCGCTCAAGTTTCTGCTTGAGCGCCCGTATTCTCCGATTTTCGGCGTTTACTGAATGGCTTACTGATCGAGGAAAGAGCGCATCTTCCGCGACCGGCTTGGGTGCTTGAGCTTGCGCAGTGCCTTTGCTTCGATCTGACGGATACGTTCGCGCGTCACGCTGAACTGCTGGCCGACTTCTTCCAAAGTGTGGTCCGTGTTCATGCCGATACCAAAGCGCATCCGCAGCACGCGTTCTTCACGCGGAGTGAGCGAAGCGAGCACGCGGGTGACGGTTTCCTTGAGGTTCGCTTGAATCGCGGCATCCACCGGGATGATCGCGTTCTTATCCTCAATGAAGTCGCCCAGATGCGAATCTTCCTCATCACCGATTGGTGTTTCAAGGCTGATCGGCTCCTTGGCGATTTTCATCACCTTGCGGACTTTCTCAAGTGGCATCGACAGACGCTGCGCCATTTCCTCGGGGGTCGGCTCACGGCCTTCCTCGTGCAGGAATTGACGGCTTGTTCGAACCAGCTTGTTGATCGTCTCGATCATATGAACCGGGATGCGGATCGTGCGGGCCTGATCGGCGATGGAACGCGTGATCGCCTGCCTGATCCACCAGGTCGCATAAGTGCTGAATTTATAACCGCGGCGATATTCAAACTTGTCGACGGCCTTCATCAGGCCGATGTTGCCTTCCTGAATAAGATCAAGGAATTGCAAGCCACGGTTGGTGTATTTTTTAGCGATAGAAATCACGAGACGCAGGTTCGCCTCAACCATTTCCTTCTTCGCGATGCGCGCTTCGCGCTCGCCCTTTTGCACCATATTGACGATGCGGCGGAATTCAGGAAGCGCCATGCCGGTGTTGGCGGCGATATCGGCAATCTCTGCGCGGATACGCTCAATCGCGTCGCCCTCATTTTCTTTGAAGGCCTTCCACTTTTTGTCCTTCTTCGCGTTCGCCTTGATCCATGCGTCGTCCATCTCATTTCCGACGTAGGAATTGAGGAAGTCGATACGCTTGATCTTGTGACGCTCAGCCAGAGCGCAGCATTTGGCCGCCTAGCGCGGTTAGGCGGCGGTTGAAGGCATAAAGGTTGTCGACCAGAAATTCGATCTTGGTCGCGTGGAACTGCATGCTTTCCACTTCGGCGGTGAGTTCGTCGCCAAGTGATTCGTACTTCTTCTCTTTCGCTTTGGGAAACTCTGCCCCGTCAGCCAGAGTGTCAACGCGCTCTGCCTGCAGTTTCTCAAACGTTTTGAACAGCTTAGTGATCCGCGCAAAACGCTCAATCGCGTCAGGCTTAAGCGTGGCTTCCATCTGGGCGAGGGAGAGGGTGTTGTCTTCCTCTTCCTCGTCATCCTTTTTGGATGAGCCTTCTTCGCCATCTTCATCGTCATCGCTGGAATCGTCATCATCGTCATCATCGTCATCATCGCGAATCGTCGGACCGGCGGTTTCTTCTGAGATTTCGCCGTCATCGTCTTCGTTCTCTTCCTCCATCTTGTCAGGTGGAGGCTCCTTCGAAAGCATCGCATCGAGATCGAGGATTTCGCGAAGCTGCATATCTTCGCTGTTCAGCGCTTCGGACCACTGGATGATCGCGTGAAATGTGATCGGGCTTTGGCAAAGCCCCATGATCATCATGTCGCGTCCAGATTCGATCCGCTTGGCAATCGCAATCTCGCCTTCGCGGCTGAGCAATTCAACCGCGCCCATTTCGCGCAAATACATGCGGACAGGGTCATCAGTCCGCTCGCCTGCGCCTGTTTTTTTGACCACAGGGGCTTTGGCGTCTTTTTTGGCAGCGGATTTTTTGTCACCGACATCGATTTCTTCGACCTCGGATTCTTGCTCAGCTTCGGCCTCAGCCTCTTCGTCATTCTCAACGATTTGCACGCCCATTTCGGACAGGGCGGTCTGAATGTCCTCAATTGCGTCAGTGCTCATCTCACCCGATGGAAGCGCCGCGTTGAGCTCATCATAGGTGATGTAGCCCTTCTTCTTTGCCTTGGTCATGAGCTTCTTCACTGCGGCCTCATTAAGGTCGATCAGTGGAGCATCGTCTTTGTCGGCGTTTTTTGCGGTTGAAGCCATGAACTATCATCAATCCAAAATCCGATAATCGCTATGACAAGGTGCCGCTGAATAGCCCCTTTTGCGATCACCGATGTTAATCCCATGCCGGCTATAAAAAGCCAGCTTAATCCTGTGTTGCCGGTGCTCCGGCTTTTTTTCGCCCAAATGCTTTTAGGCGTTCATCAACTGTCGTAATCTGGTCGTGCAGGCGCAATTGTTCCGCAAACGATCCTTCCGGATCCTCGTCAGAACGAGCAATTGTCGCCGCCATAGCGGCTTGGAGCGCTGGTTTTTGGGCCAGCAACGACACAGCTTCAGCCAGTTCCTCGCGCGCTTCACCGGGGGATGTCCCTTCTCTGAGGAAGGCGTAACGTTTGTCTTCCGGTGGGGCAGGATAGCCTTGCTGGTCCGATATGGCCTTTTCGGTGTGCGAATCAAGCGTTTCGGACAATTCTATCAGCGATTCTATTGCAGGAGCTGCATTCGGGTCGAGCTGGGCAAGCCGCGAAAGCGCTTCTGCATGGCGGCCAATCTCGCTGGGATGGCGAACCAATCCGGCAATAACGGCAGAAAGGAACGTCGAACGCTGACCCCCCGCCACCGCGCGGCTGAGCACGGCAAGGGCGCCTTCTGACAGGGTGCGCGGAACGGGTTTGGACCATGTGCCGCCATTCTTGGCGCGAGGTTGAAACCCCGTTTGCCCGCGCTGATTACTGCGCGCCTCGCGCGGTGGATAGGCGAAATCGGAAAACCGATCGAGCAATTCGCGGCGATAAAGCGCGCGTATATCGCTGTCTTGGATTGTATCCACATGCTCCATCAATCGCGCTTTGAGGCCTGCTTTGGATTCAGGGCTGGAAAGCGGTTTGGCGTCTTTTTCGAAGTCCCACAGAGTATCAAGCAAGCTGGCGGGCTGATTGAGCAACTTCTCCATTGCACCCGGTCCCTGTTCATTGATCAGGTCATCGGGATCGAGCCCGCTGGGCAGACGCACGATAGAAAGCGACCGCATCGGGGCCAACAGCGGCAGAGCGCGTGTTACAGCACGCATCGCGGCCTTTTGCCCCGCCGCATCGCCATCAAAACACAGGATCGGCACTTCGACCATGCGCCACAGCAACTCCAACTGCGTTTCTGTCAGCGCAGTGCCCAGCGGCGCGACCGCGTCAGCAAATCCAGCCTGCGCCAGAGCGACCACATCCATATAGCCTTCAACCACAACAACACGGCCCGATTGGCGAGATGCGGGGGCGGCGCGGTGAAGGTTGTAGAGCGTGCGCCCTTTGTCAAAGAGCGGAGTGTCAGGAGAGTTGAGGTATTTGGCAACGCCATCGCGTTTGCCCAGAATGCGCCCACCAAACGCAATCACGCGCCCGCGAGCATCTTGGATCGGGAGCATGACGCGGCCACGGAATCGGTCATATGTTGTGCCGTCATCGGTGAGAATGCGCATACCGCTTTCCACCAGCATCTTATCCTCAAATTGAGCAAGAGCGCCTTTCAATGCCTGCTTATCTTCAGGCGCGAAGCCAAAGCCAAATTCGCGCAGCACCTCTGGCTTCAGCTTGCGATCTTTGAGGTATGACAGCGCCTCACGCCCTTCTGCGCTACGCAAATTATGCACGAACCATTCTTGCGCCTCTGTCGTCACATCGACCAGTTCGGCGCGTTTTTCAGCGCGCTGCGCCGCGACGGGGTCGGGGGCGGGGACTTCCATCCCGGCCTCTGCCGCCAACTCCTTGATTGCGTCGATGAAGGACAGCCCGCGCTGTTCCGTCATCCAACTGATCACATCGCCATGCGCGCCGCAGCCAAAGCAGTGGTAGAACTGTTTCTGATCGTTGACGTAAAAGCTCGGGGTCTTTTCGTCATGGAAGGGGCAGCAGGCTGACCATTCCCGCCCCTTTTTGACAAGCTTGTCCGTGCGCATGATCACGGTAGACAGCGTGATCCGCGCGCGCAGTTCGTCCTTCCATTGCGGGGTAATGGCCATCGCTACAAACTGCGCCGACCCGCCCGATCATTCAAGGGCGTTTAGTAAGCCTACTGTGGAGCACCTTGTGGGTTCACCGTGCTGCACGCGTTGGTCGCGTTGGCATCGGCCGCCGGATACGGCCCATCACCGGTGCCGCTGACGCTGTCTGCGCGAATTTCATACGAAGGAGCAGGGCCGGCCGGGGGAAGGGTGCTCTGCCAATAGAAAGTCATCGGTTCGGCATCCTGCCATTGATCGCCGCCGCCGCCCGCATCGACGGTCCAGATCAGCGCGCCGCTATCATCGCAGGTTACGATAACTTGCACAGTTTGACCGGCTGCCGCGATGGCACCCGCTTTGGAAAAGCCAGCTTGGCCGGTGAAACCGTGCGCCGGGGAATTCATCTTGAACGCGGTGGCCCTTTCGACGTGAATGTCATCAGGTCCCGCTCCCGCTCCCGAATCCGGGTCCATGTCTTCACCGGGGAATACGGTGTGGACATAGGTATAGATCGTGCCCTCAGGTGCGGTTTTGGGATCGCATGGGTCCATCCCCGCAGGACACGCCACATAAGATGTGATGTCAGCGAGGATGCCCGCTTCATTGGAAAGGCTTGTCTTCACTTCTGGTCCCTGAGGTCCGACAATCTTCGCGCCAAGTTGCAGATCAGCGAAGTCGCCCGGCTCTACCGCTACGTTTAACGCTGCGGCTTCTCCATCAGTCGTTGCGACATTCAGTTCGGCGGCGTCATCATTGCTGTCACCGCAAGCGGCCAGTGCAGCAAAAGAGGCGAGGGCGATGATCGAAGGGGCAGAACGGCGGATCATAATGGAGTCCTAAAAGCTGTTTTTGACGAGAGCACTTGCCTGGCTCATGTCCATTTCAGCGCCGTGGCGCGCTTTTAGTTCCGCCATAACTTTGCCCATATCCTTAACGGATTCGGCGCCAATGCTTGCTTTAATTTCGGCAATCGCGGCCTTGGTTTCTTCCTCGCTCATCATTTGCGGCAAGAATTCCTCGATTACTGCCAATTCTGCGCGTTCCTGATCGGCGAGTTCTTCACGACCACCGTCAACATACATGGTTATCGATTCGCGCCGCTGCTTCGCCATTTTTTGCAAAACAGCGATGACAAGTTCGTCATCCGGTATTTCTTTGGAGCTTGTGCGCAGCTCGATATCGCGGTCCTTGATCTTGGCGCTGACTTGGCGGAGCGTGGCTGTGCGGTCCTTTTCCTTGGCTTTCATGGCGGTAATGGTGGCGGCTTTGATGTCGTCGCGGATCATGGTGAGATTGTCTTTCCTGTGGATCAATAGTGTTATCGGGCGCTCTAACGCATCGTGTCGCCCCCGACTAGGTTGACGCGGGGGCAAGCCGCCCTTAGCGACTGAGACTTAGCGACATTGCTGGAAACCTTTTTATCGGAGCGCCCCCATGGCCCCATCCGCCACCACCCCTGCGCAACCCAAAGATGCGACAGGCTGTATTGTTCTGGCCGATGGCACCGTGATCTGGGGCAAAGGCTTCGGCGCAGTCGGAGATGCGGCGGGCGAAGTATGCTTCAACACCGCGATGACCGGGTATCAGGAGGTGATGACTGACCCCTCCTACGCGGCGCAGATCGTTACCTTCACATTTCCCGCATATCGGCAATGTCGGTGCGAATGCGGAGGATGCCGAAAGCGCAGTCGAAGGCGCGGTGGGCTGCATCACGCGAGAGGACGTGACGGAGCCATCGAACTTCCGGAGCCTGGAAAGCTACACCGACTGGATGGAGCGACACGGCAAAATTGGCCTGTCCGGCGTCGATACCCGCGCGCTGACGCGCCGCATTCGAATGATCGGCGCGCCCAATGCGGTGATCGCACATTCGCCTGACGGTAAATTTGATGTTCCCGCCTTGCTGGCACGCGCTCAGGAATGGGCCGGGCTGGAAGGGATGGACCTTGCGGTGCGCGTAACGCGCGATGCGCAGCAGGATTGGGAAGGCGGTTATTGGCGGCTTGGCCACGGATACGAGCAAGCGACAAACGCCGCGGCCCCGCATGTGGTGGCGATTGATTACGGCGCGAAGGATAACATCTTCCGCAATCTGGTGAAGGCGGGCGCGAAAGTGACCGTCGTTCCGGCACAGACTTCGCTTGAGGCGATCATGGCGCTGAAGCCTGACGGCGTGTTCCTATCCAACGGCCCCGGCGATCCGGCGGCGACGGGGGAATATGCGGTGCCCATCATCAAGGCGCTGCTCGATGCGGATATGCCGATGTTCGGCATCTGCCTCGGCCACCAAATGCTCGCGCTGGCAGCCGGAGCCAAGACCACCAAAATGCACCAGGGCCACCGCGGCGCGAACCACCCGGTTCAGCGAGTGGGCGAGGGCTGGGGCGACAGCACCGGTCTGGTCGAGATTACCAGCATGAACCACGGCTTCGCAGTAGATGGCGACACTTTGCCCGATAGCGTGGAGCAGACACATGTGAGCCTGTTCGACGGAAGCAATTGCGGAATCGCGATTAAGGGTAAACGCGCGTTTGGCGTGCAGTACCACCCAGAGGCAAGTCCGGGCCCGCAGGATAGTTTTTACCTGTTCGAGAAATTCGTGGGGGGATTGGGGTGATGGATGCAGCACCTTTCGACCCTCAAGTTGTTGAGCAGCAATTTGTTGAGAGTTTAGAGGTGTGCGGCCTCAAACGTAACGGTATCACCGTAATGTTTGATGCGGACATCCAAGTATACTGGATCGATATAGCGTTGAGCGCAGAAGCGTCTACCAACCAAATTGAATGCATGCACAACGCGATTGGCCTGGAGCCAATACGGTTTGAGGATGGCGGCGTTGCTGCGGCGTACGATCAGCATGTTCAAGATGTGATGCGCCCAACGCTGAGAGCTCAGAACGAAACGTATCTTCGAGATAGGGGCTTGCTCGAAGCAGCTCCAACGATTGAAACTGCTGCCAGTTTGCAAGAACTCGCTAAGCAAATGGAAGAGCTTTGTGGGTTTGAATCGGGCTCGATGTTTACGGTAACAGGAGATCAGCTAACCCTCGGTGGAGAAGGAAGTTCATTGATTGATGCCGACTACGAACAGGCTGGCTGCTTGCTCGCTCTGATTAGATATTCAGGCGTCAAAAATTTTGGATTTATCGGTAATGAGAAAGTTCAGGTCGAAGATGAGTAATTCTGCAAAGAACCTCCTCCCACTTACCATCCTAACTCTCCTCCCCGCCTGCTCGTTGTTCGACGACACCGACCCTCGCGAAGGCTCTGAGACTGCAGAAGCGTGTGCCGCGCGGCTCGCCAATGAGCGTTTGGATGAGGAATTGACGCAGGATGGCGGCTTGCTCGTCCCGACCTATACATATGACATTACCAAGGTCAGCCTCGAAGACATCCAAGCGCTCACCGTCGCAGGCAGCGATGAAACTGCCGGGGCGCGCGGGATGGCCGCTACCAATGAAACATCCACCGCTGTCGCACGATTTATGGCAAGATCGGTCGATGAAAACGGCGCGTTCTTCATGGGCCGCGACCCTGCGCTTTACCGAGTGCGCGGGGACGCTGTGGCGGTAGATGACATAGTGCCGGCAGGCTGCGCGCGTCAGAAGGCTGGCATGCGCCTGCTTTCATTCACAGCTACGCCTGCCAATGTTTCGGCGGACCAAGAAACCGGCCGCGATAATGAAGACGCCAACCCTGACAATACGCCTGAAAATACGCCTGAAAATACGCCTGAAAATACGGTTACAAATGAGAACATCAACTGATGCCCAAACGCACTGACATATCCTCCATCCTCGTCATTGGCGCTGGCCCGATCATCATCGGTCAGGCGTGCGAGTTCGATTATTCGGGCACTCAGGCGATCAAGGCGCTGAAGGAGGAGGGCTACCGCGTTATCCTCGTCAACAGCAACCCGGCGACGATCATGACCGATCCGGAATTTGTGGCCGGTGAGGGAGTTCAGGGGGCGACCTATATCGAACCGATCACGCCGGAGATTGTCGAGAAAATCATCGCCAAGGAACGCCCGGACGCTCTGCTGCCGACAATGGGCGGGCAGACCGCTTTGAATTGCGCGCTGGCTTTGGACGAGATGGGCGTACTGGCCAAATACGGTGTCGAGATGATCGGGGCCAAGGCCGACGCCATCGACAAGGCAGAAAACCGCCAGCGTTTCCGCGATGCGATGGACTCCATCGGATTGGAAAGCGCGCGCAGCGGCGTCGCCAACACGATTGAAGAAGCGCGCGAGATACTTGAGCGCACCGGGCTACCGTCGATCATCCGCCCTTCATTCACTATGGGCGGCACAGGCGGCGGCATCGCTTATAACAAGGCGGAATTTGACAAGATCGTGGGCGAGGGGCTGGACGCATCCCCCACCACCGAAGTTCTGATCGAGGAATCGCTGCTCGGTTGGAAAGAGTACGAAATGGAAGTCGTGCGCGACCGCGCGGACAATTGCATCATCGTATGTTCGATTGAAAACGTCGATCCGATGGGGGTGCATACGGGGGATTCGATCACCGTCGCCCCGGCATTGACGCTGACGGACAAAGAATATCAGATCATGCGCAACGCCTCTATCGCGGTCTTGCGAGAGATCGGCGTGGAAACCGGCGGGTCCAACGTGCAATTTGCGGTGAACCCGGCGGACGGGCGCCTTATCGTGATCGAGATGAACCCTCGCGTGTCGCGCTCGTCTGCGCTTGCATCAAAAGCCACAGGCTTCCCCATCGCGCGCGTCGCGGCGAAGCTGGCTGTCGGATACACGCTGGACGAAATTACCAACGAGATCACCGGCGCAACGCCGGCTAGTTTTGAACCGACGATTGATTACGTGGTCACGAAAATCCCGCGTTTTGCCTTTGAAAAATTCAAGGGTGCAGAAGCGTCTCTTTCCACCGCGATGAAGTCGGTGGGCGAAGTCATGGCGATCGGGCGAAATTTTGCTGAATCAATGCAAAAGGCGCTGCGCGGACTGGAAACAGATCTTGACGGATTTAACCGCGTACCTGAACTGGAAGGGGTTCACCGCGATGTAATCAACGCGGCGCTTTCACGCCGTACCCCGGACCGAATTCTGCAAGTCGGGCAAGCCTTCCGCGAAGGGTTAAGCGTCGATGACATAAACAAGGTCACCGGATACGACCCATGGTTCCTGCGCCAGATCGAGGCGATTATCGCCGCAGAGGCTGAGGTTTCAAAAGACGGCCTGCCCAACGACGCAGCGAGCCTGCGACGTTTGAAAGCAATGGGCTTTTCCGACAAACGCCTGGCAACCTTGGCTGTCCGTTCGGTTGGTGTCGCTGGCGGTATGGCGGAGACGCAGGCTAAGCGTTCCGGTCTGCTCCATGACGCGCTGCAAGCGATGGCTGGCGCAACCAGCGAAGCCGAAGTGCGCGCATTGCGCCGCAAACTGGGTGTGCAGCCCGTTTTCAAACGGATCGATAGCTGCGCGGCTGAGTTCGAGGCGATCACGCCGTACATGTACTCCACCTACGAAGCGCCAAGCTTTGGCGGGGCGGAATGCGAATCCGCACCGACTGATCGCAAGAAAATCGTCATTCTCGGCGGCGGCCCCAACCGGATCGGGCAGGGGATCGAATTCGATTATTGCTGTGTCCACGCATGCTTTGCCTTGGCGGAGCAGGGCTATGAAACGATCATGGTCAATTGCAATCCAGAGACCGTCTCAACCGATTACGACACCTCAGATCGGCTGTATTTTGAACCGCTGACCGCCGAAGATGTACTCGAAATCCTGCGGGTTGAAATGCAATCGGGCGAAATGGTCGGGGTGCTTGTACAATTTGGCGGGCAGACCCCGCTTAAACTGGCGCAGGCGCTGGAGGATGAGGGCATACCAATTCTGGGCACGTCGCCTGATGCCATCGACCATGCAGAAGATCGCGAACGCTTCGCCAAGCTGGTCGATAAACTTGGCCTGAAACAGCCGGAAAACGGTATCGCCCACACCCGCAATGAAGCCGCCGCTGTGGCTGCGCGCATTGGGTATCCGGTGCTGCTGCGCCCGTCATTCGTATTGGGCGGCCGGGCGATGGAGATCGTCGATTCCGAAGCGCAACTGGATGACTACATCAAAACGGCGGTAAATGTGTCGGGCGACAGTCCGGTGCTGGTCGATCAATATCTGCGCGACGCGATCGAATGCGATGTTGATGCGCTGTGTGACGGTACAGAGGTTCGTATCGCAGGCGTGATGCAGCATATTGAGGAGGCTGGCGTGCATTCGGGCGACAGCGCCTGCACTCTGCCACCCTATTCCCTGAAACCTGAAATCATTGAAGAAATGGAACGTCAGGCCGAATTGCTCGCGCATGCGCTAAAAGTACGCGGCTTGATGAATATCCAATTCGCAGTCAAAAATGACGAGGTCTATCTGATCGAAGTCAATCCGCGCGCCAGCCGCACGGTGCCCTTTGTCGCCAAGGCCATCGGACAGCCGGTGGCCAAAATCGCCAGCCGCGTCATGGCAGGCGAAATGCTCGCGGATTTTGAACCGTTCAAGCGCGAGTTTGACTATATGGCTGTAAAAGAAGCGGTGTTCCCTTTTGCCCGGTTCCCCGGCGCCGATCCGATTCTGACCCCAGAAATGAAGTCCACAGGCGAAGTGATGGGAATCGATCGCACTTTCGAAGCCGCGTTCTTCAAATCTCAGCTTGGCGCAGGCATGATTTTGCCGCGTGAAGGCACCGTATTTGTGTCAGTGAAGAATTCGGACAAACCCGTGATTTTACCGGCAGTGCGCCATTTGATCGATCATGGTTTCCGGATTGTCGCCACGGGCGGGACTCAATCCTACCTTGCAGAACAAGGGCTTGCGGTGGAGCGGGTGAACAAGGTTGCCGAAGGGCAGCCGCATATCGTGGATAAGATCATCGACGGCGAAATTGCGCTGATTTTCAATTCTACCGAGGGTTGGCAATCGCTGCTTGATAGCAAATCGATCCGTGCAACAGCGCTGGAAAAGAAGGTGCCGTATTACACAACTGCCACCGCCTCCTGCGCCGCGGCGGCAGCAATTGCAGCAATAACACCGGCTCAGCTTGAAGTCCGGTCATTGCAGGACTATTATAGCTAAGCATTCACGCCGGTTTCCCCGACATTTCGATGGTTTTGGGCTGTCTCTTTACAGAGCGGCCTTATTCTAAATGAGTGATCAGCAATGGTGGCTGTGATGTGGGAAACGGCGAATTAGAAAGAAACGGGATGGCTACGATGGATAAGGTTCCGATGCTTGCGGAAGGGTATGAGCGTCTGATGACAGACCTCAAGGCTCTGCGTGAAGAACGCCCAACGATTGTCGACGCGATCGAAGAAGCTCGCGCGCATGGCGATTTATCAGAAAACGCCGAATATCATGCAGCGAAAGAACGGCAGGGCCAAGTAGAGGCCATGATCGGCGATATCGAAGGCAAGGTCAGCCGTGCGCAGATCATCGATCCGGCGACCTTAACCGGCGACAAAATCGTGTTTGGCTCAACCGTCACATTGCTGGATGATCAGGACAAGCCAATCAAATATCAGATCGTCGGTGAAACCGAGGCAGATGCGGCGTCAGGCCGTATCTCATACAGCTCGCCATTGGCGCGCGCTATGATCGGTAAGCAGGTTGATGAAGAGATCGAAGTGACGGTCCCTTCGGGCGACAAGTTCTATCTTGTCCAAAAAATCGAATTCATCTGAACAATGCAGTGGAAGCCCCTCAAATGAGGGGCTTCTCCATCGCGTAATTGTAGATCGCAATCGGTCCTTCTGGGCCTTCGATCTCGAAATCTCGGCGGGCCTGCACGGCGTATCCCGCGCGCTCGAACGCGGGGCGAGCCAGTTCGCTTGCCTCTGTGAAAAGGCGCAGCATCCCTTCGCTCCGTGCGTAGGCATCCGCATGGGCTAACAATTCGTTGGCGAGCCCTTTGCGGCTGTGATCCGGATGGCAATAAAGCATGTCGAGATGACCGCAATTGCCATCGCTTGGTTCTAGCAAGGCATAGGCCACCGCCCTATCGTGAACATCGGCAGCGACAGCGATCCAGTCGCCATCTGCCGCGCGTTCCAGAAATCTCTCTGGACCGGGATGCCGGGCGGCCCACGCACTGGTTTGCTCTGGCGAATAATACCGCGACCCGATGTCGCGGATGGCCGACAGCGTCAGCTCTGCAAGTGCGGCCGCGTCTGATGAGAAAAATGGTCGGAGGACGTAGGCCATGGATGCATTACGCCCAATCCTAATCAGGCGTCGGGCGTTAGCAATTTATGGATGTGAACGACCACATATTTCATTTCTGCATCATCAACGGTGCGCTGCGCCTGTGCGCGCCATGCGTTTACCGCGTCGTCATGTGAGGAATAGATGCCGACGACGTGAAGGCTTTCCGGGTCTTGAAAATCATGACCGCGCGGATCCTTCACCTTGCCGCCCATCACGAGATGCAGACGCTGTCCGCTGGTGGTTTCTTCCATGTGATTCATGCCTTTGAGGATATGTATTCATAGGGTTGGGCTTACGCTAACGCGCGCGCTTTAGCGAACCTCGCAGGGATAGCAAGTTGCCCGCCCGGCCAAGACCGAGGCCCCGGCGTGTTACTTTGAAACCCGGTCAGTCAAACTGCGAACTGCTCGTGCCGCACGGCGGCGAGTTTTGCGAGTGGCGACGACGCCTTTATCCGCAGCGGAGCCAGCCATGTAATTGGCGTCCCGGCGCAATGTGCGTGCCTTGGCTGTGGCGCTATCACCGAAATCCTCGGCGGCTTCTTTCCCAGCGCGCCCAGCTTCCATCGCCTCATCAATCAGCTTGATAGCGTAAGCGAGGATGCTGTCAGAGACTAACGATCCCACCGCTGATCCGCTTTTTTTGGCGGTGGTTTTGACCGATTTTACCGCGCCCTTTGCCGTGACGGTGCTCGCACCGCTGACTGCGCTTGCTGCACCAGCCGCGGCGGTTCTTGCCACGCGCCGTCCCGCAGGTGTCATCGCGCCAATTACCAGCCCGACTGCGATCGCTCCACCAACGACGGTCAGCGGATTTTGGCGCACGTAATCGGTTGCTGCATTCGCTGCGTCCTTGGCCTGATCGGCCATCGTGCGCTGTGCAATTCTCCGCTCGCTGGCTTCAATCTTGGCGCGCAGCTCATCGCGTTTCGGATCACCAGAGGTGGCCGATTCAGGCGGCGCGGCAACAGTGTTGGTTTCGCTTGTTGGTTCAGGTGTGGTGTCAGTGCTCATCTTCGTCTCCGAATGAAATATTGTCTGCGGTGTCCGCTGCTGGCTCTTGTGCCAGCGCTTCTTCTGAAATTTCGTCGGCGTCGCCTGTATCTGAAAGGCCGAGCAGATCGAGTATCGGCCCGCGTCCAAACCACAGAAAAATGGCGCCGATCAGCGCGGCGATTATGCCGCGATTGTCGTCTGAGTGGATCTTGGCTGTTTCGAAAACATCCATCGCCCCTTCGCTAATCCGGTCACCGACACGTTCAGCAACCCCTTTGGCCGAAAGACTGCTGCGAGCATGTTCGAGGTCTGCCTTGAACACGATTCTCGCGGCGTCTCGCATTCGCCGATCTTCTCTGAAACGCTGATAAAGATCGGTCATCTGCTGCCCTCTTCACCGTCAGAAAATAGGGCCGACAATGTGTCCGCGCGCTTGAGAGCCATCCGGCCAAGCAGCGCAACCATGATCAACAGACCGCCGACCACGATAGCAATCGCACCCCAAATTGTTACAAGCGGTGCAAGTGCGATCACGAGTCCCACGGCCAGCGCCAAAAACGCGATATGAAGCAAAATCAGCCCGACAACAGTGTATAAAAGCGCGATACCCACGGTCCGGCTCGCAAGCTTCGCGCGGGTTTTTTGAAAGGCAATCTCTGCCTGAACATAGGTTTGTCCATCGTCAAAGAGCGTTGATAGCTCTTGGACGATGGATTCATCAAAACCTGGCCCCGTGCCAGCAGCAGCTTCGGCGGCCGCGTCGGCGCCGCCACTGTCTGCCGTTTCGGAGGGCAGTGCGGGGACGTCGCCCAAAGCATCCGGAGCGTGTCCCGCACCCGGCTGCCTGCCTACATCATCCATAGTCTTGCCCCTGGCCCAGTATTGCCAATCAGTCTTTCGATCCGCGGAACAAGCGGGCAATCAAAAAGCCTGCAACCGCAGCAATACCCACGGCAACCGCGGGACTTTTTCGAACGGCTTCACGGGCATCTTCACCCAATTCTTCGACGCTTTTGGCCTCGAGCTTGGCGGAGGTTTCGGCAAGCGTGCGCGAGGCAGACCGAGCATAGTCACCATATTGTTCACCAAGGCGATCGTCGATCTGCGCAGCAGTGTCTCCGACAACCTTACCAAGGGACGCGATGGCGTCGCTGGCTGCTGATTTTCCTTCTACGGCAAGTTCGCCGGCTTTGCCGCGAGCTTTTTCACCATACACTTTGGCTTCGGTCATCAAATCGTCTCCTCGGCTTTTCGCCTTTTCGCGATAGTCGCCAGCACGGTTGCCAGCTTCTGAACGCAAAGCGGCAGCGCCAGCCTTTGCTTCTTCAAGAGCAGCGTTAAAGCGGCTTTTCGCTTCTGCAGTTCCTGTTGATGCCGCTGGTTCTGGCGTCAAAGGAATCGCCGAAATCTTCTTTGGCGCGGCCTTCTTGGCAGCTCCAGATTTTGTGCTTTTTTTGGCTGCCGCGCGTTTTGGTGCTGGATTTGTTGGGATGGTGTCGTTCATGATTTTTCGGTGCCCTTAATTTGTGCGCTTCTCCAATGGGGAGGCGCGCGAATGTCATATACTGAAATTACGTCGCTTGCGCCGCTTAGTTCCGAAATATAGGGATGCCGGAGATAAAAAGACGCGGTTCCGGGAGCGTTAGCGTCTCCCGGTGTCTTACTTGCATACCACACTTTGCGCTCGGAGCCAAACATGACCACGATTATCGACATTCATGCCCGCGAAATTCTTGATAGTCGCGGCAACCCCACTGTGGAGGTCGACGTGCTGCTGGATGATGGCAGCTTTGGCCGCGCCGCGGTACCTTCTGGCGCATCAACCGGCGCGCATGAAGCTGTGGAATTGCGCGATGGAGACAGCGCGCGTTACAAGGGCAAGGGCGTCCTGAAAGCAGTGGAAGCGGTCAACACCGAAATGCGCGATCTGCTGGTTGGTGCATATGATGCAGAAGACCAGCGCGACATTGATCTGTCGTTGGTCGCGTTGGATGGAACACCGAACAAGGCGCGGCTTGGCGCGAATGGTATTCTTGGGGTCAGCCTCGCGGTGGCCAAAGCGGCCGCGAATGCGCGCGGATTGCCGCTCTATTCGTATCTAGGCGGAGTGTCTGCGCATGTGTTGCCCGTGCCTATGATGAACATCATCAATGGCGGCGAACACGCCGATAACCCGATTGATATTCAGGAATTTATGATCATGCCAGTCGGCGCGCCCGATCTGGCAGAGGCGGTGCGCTGGGGTTCGGAAGTGTTCCACACGCTCAAAAAAGGTCTCTCGGATAAAGGTTTGGCTACCAGTGTCGGTGATGAGGGCGGATTTGCGCCTAACCTTGCGAGCACCCGCGCTGCGCTTGATTTCATTATGGCTTCGATTGAACAGGCTGGGTTCAAGCCTGGCGAAGACATCGTGCTGGCACTCGATTGCGCTGCGACCGAATATTACCGCGATGGCAAATATGAAATTTCGGGCGAGGGGCTGAGCCTCGATGGCGCTGAAATGGCGGATTACCTCGCCAAATTATGTGACGATTACCCAATTCGTTCCATCGAAGACGGCATGGATGAGGATGATTTTGAGGGCTGGACGGCAATTACGCGGGCGATTGGTGACAAGGTGCAATTGGTGGGCGACGATCTGTTTGTGACCAACCCAGAGCGTCTTTCTATGGGAATTGAAAAAGGCCTCGCCAATTCGCTGCTGGTGAAAGTCAATCAGATCGGAACGCTGACAGAAACGCTCGCCGCCGTCGATATGGCGACCCGTGCGCGCTACACCTCTGTGATGAGCCACCGATCGGGCGAAACAGAAGACGCGACGATCGCCGACCTCGCGGTTGCGACCAATTGCGGGCAAATCAAAACGGGTTCGCTCGCGCGGTCAGACCGGCTTGCGAAATACAATCAATTGATCCGGATCGAAGAAGAACTGGGCAACAGCGCAGTTTACGCAGGGCGCGGATGCTTTGGCGCGCTTTCGAGCTAGGGTGCCAGCCTTTCAAACGCAGCAGCGCTGTTCGCTCTAGTTTGAGGTTCCGCTAAAATATTCATCCATCGCGGCCAGTCCGCGGTCGGTGAGCCGCACCATCACCCTGCGTTGATCCTCTGGATCGTGCTCGCGCAGGATAAGATCATTTTCTGCCAGCACGCCAAGCCAGCGCAACCCAGTCGTGGGCGGTGACGCGGAACCTATACACGCGCTCGACACAGAAACCGGCTTTTCCGCAGCATGCGCAATGTAGAGGTCGAGCAGGATATCCCACGCAGGCTCCCCAAACAGTTCCTGATTGCCAAACAACGCCGCGCGTCGCCGCCGCTGCGCGTAAACTTGCTTCGCGGCATCAGCATTCGATGCGCGCTGTTGCTGTGAGTTGGAAAAACCAAGCCGGTTTGAAGCGCGATCTGCGAAAGGGATCGAAGTTCCCAGGTCACTGATGGGCTGCGGTCCAGAGCCACCTTTGTCCGATGAACCTCGCCGAAGCTGCTTCACTATCGACGACAGCTGGTCAGCGAGCAGATCGAGATCCATGCCCGCGCGGTCCACTGTCGGTGTTTCGTGCAGGCGTATTTCCGCAAGCAAATGGGTGTTGTCGATATCCTTCACGTCCGGCGCGCCCGGCTGCATTTGCGCAGAAATGTTGCGAACCGCTGCGGATAGCCAGCGGGCCGAACCCTGAACCCCGCGGGATTTCCCGCCAAGCGCACCGCCCATTGATGTCCTGGATGAGACATAATCCGATAGGGATGTGGGCAGGGCCAAGACGGTCTCCGGTTAGGGACACACGCCAAAATAGCTGATCACGTGATCATTGTTGCCCCAACTAACAGCTACCTAAAATGGTTGAGTTACACATTACGAAGTAACACTTAGTCAGGGGGAAAAGTCCGATAAGTAATTGTTAGACGGCTGATAAAACCATCATCAATGCGTTACCTCTGGCCAGCCTGACGACCCATAAATACTCTGATCAAACGATCCAATGTGCGCTCTTTCGATAATTTCCAGATTGCTAGTCAATTGTTCGATTGCGGCATTCACGTGGATCGCTGCGATCCCCGCACCCAGATCATCGAGCACGCTTAACGTCTGTTCGAGCGTCTTTCGGCATTCTTGCAAATTGATGGTTTGGCCAATCGTTAGATGTGTCACGCTGTTATCCCGTCCAGAGCGACCCGGGTTGAGAAATCTTCTGTCTGAAAGTGTGATACGCGGGGCTTATGAATAACTGTATCCGCAGAAATACCTAGTTTGCGCGGGAATGGTGAGTTCAGATCCGCAAGACGGACGTTAACCTTACCTATCGGTCAAATCGCTGCGCCAATGTCAGCAGCGCGATAGCCGCCTTCGCCGCTTCGCCGCCTTTATCTTTTTGAGCCGGATCGGCCCGGACCAGAGCTTGATCATCATTCTCTACCGTCAGGATACCGTTGCCGATTGGAATACCATCCATCGTCAGCGCCATGATCGCGCGCGCGCTTTCCCCGGCAACGATTTCAAAGTGATAGGTTTCACCCCGGATGACCACGCCAATCGCGACAAAGCCATCATACTCGCCGCTTTCTGCTGCAAGCGCGATGGCGCCGGGGATTTCTAACGCGCCCGGCACAGTCAAAACCTCGGTTTCGTGTCCAGCCGATTCAAGAGCGACTTTTGCGCCAGCAATGAGCATGTCGTTAAACGAGTCATAGAAACGCGCCTCGACGATAAGAAATTTGGCCATGACGTTTACTCCGGGATTTCTTGGTGATCGGTGATAGTGATGCCGTATCCGTCAAGCGCGACGAGTTCGGGGCGAGAGTTGGACAGCAACACCATTTCATGGACGCCCAGATCGGCGAGGATCTGACTTCCGATGCCGATGTTGCGGTGCTCTTCGTCCTGGGTCCATTCGCCGCTTGATCCCACACGCTGCGTCAGGATGACGATTACGCCAGAGCCATGATCGCCAATCGTGGCCATCGCGCGCTGCAAAGTGCGTTTGCGCGGACCGGGAGCGCCCAAAACGTCGTCAAAGACGGAGATCGGGTGAACGCGGGCGAGGGTGGGCTGACCGGGGGTAACGTGCCCTTTTTGCAGAACATACGCCTCGCTATTGGCGATCCGGTCACGATACGTGATCAGCCGCCACGGGCCGCCATAATCGCTTTCAAAACTGCGCTCGCTTAGCCGTTCGACCATGTGATCATTGCGCATTCGATAGGCGATCAGATCGCGGATCGTGCCGATTTTGAGGTCATGCCTGCGCGCAAATGCGACCAGATCATCCAACCGCGCCATCGTGCCATCTTCGTTCATGATTTCGCAGATGACACCGCTGGGATTGAGCCCTGCGAGGCGCGAAATGTCGACCGCGGCCTCTGTGTGACCAGCGCGAACAAGCGTTCCGCCATCGCGCGCAGTCAGCGGAAACACGTGCCCGGGGGTGACGATGTCGGCTGCGCCCTTGGTCGCATCAATTGCGACGGATACGGTGCGCGCCCGGTCTGCGGCAGAGATGCCAGTGGTCACGCCTTCCCTCGCCTCGATTGAGATGGTGAAGGCGGTTTGCATGCTCTCTTTATTGTTGCGGCTCATCGGCTCTAAACCGAGTTCATCAACGCGCGCTTTGTCGAGCGCGAGGCAGATCAGCCCGCGACCATGTGTTGCCATAAAGTTGACTGCGGCAGGCGTCGCCATTTGCGCCGGGATGATCAGATCGCCTTCGTTTTCGCGGTCTTCATCATCGACAAGGATATACATCCTGCCGTTGCGCGCTTCGTCGATAATTTCTTCAATCCCGACCAGCACCGGGCGATCATCGTTGGAATCGATAAACGCCTCAAGCTTGGCGAGCGTCTCTGCGGTGGGGTTCCAGTCCGGCTCTGCGGCGTCGCGCAATGTGTTGGCATGAAGACCAGCGGCACGGGCGAGGCCTGCCTTGGTCATGTCTCCGCCGCTGATCAGATCGCGGACGCGTGTGATAATTGATGTGCTCATGCGAGGCTGGTATCACATCACAATGTGATTTCAAGCTGGCAAATTTACTATTCGGGTGTGATGTCGCTTCTTAACGGCATCAACATGCGCGAATACCGCAGCTCCATGCCTTCCCCTGAAAAATGGTGGACCCTGTTGGGTTCGAACCAACGACATTCTGATTAAGAGTCAGACGCTCTACCAACTGAGCTAAGGGTCCATTCCGATCCGTGAATCGGAGCAAGATGAGGGGGTGCCTGTCCCTCAAGTCGCGACAGGCGATGCATATAGCGTGCCTTTTATATATGAAAAGCTTTTATGCAGGTGCAGCTGCTTCTGGGTCGTTAAGCGACTGATCGAGTCGCGTACGCGCCTCTTCGCTCAAGATAATGGTCGATTCGAAAGCATCGGCGGTGTTGCGATTGATGACAACGATCTTTGCACGTTCGAGTTCGGCGACGATATTCAGCGCTTCGGGCTGGCTTAATCCTGAGATTTTGTGCACCTGCCTCAATGTTGTGGAGATACCGGAAATTTGCCGCTGATGCACTGCCGACGTAAGCTGCGCCATACGAACGTTCATGCTATCATGCGCATCCGGTTTTGCCCGGCGCAGCGCGGAAAAATGACCGCAAATTCGTGCCTTAGCATTGCGTAGGCGGATCATGACAAAATCTCGATATATTGAAATGGGTGCCTGACGGTAGCCATCGCCTATTGGGGGGAGCGCGACTGCCGTCAGGACTTGAACGTTCAACAGGCTGCCGGTTGAACCGGCTTATGCGACCCGAACGCCCAGGCTCCTAAGAACCTCCCCATATCTAGGACTTGTTTACGTTTACGGAAAGTCGCCCAGTTGGGGGACTTCTGGTATCAAGATGTATCATGCAACGGTACTTCGATCAGATTGAGGCATTGAGCGACATTAGCGCCGTGCTTCAATTGGCTTGCGACATTTGCGCGAGACAAGGCGTGCTGCGGATGAGTTACCATGTGACGCCGCTGTTCGATGAACCGACATCGCCGAGCACCCAAGTTTATGCCGAAGGATTTAGTGACGAATGGCTGGAGTGTTACGAACGGGAAGACTTCCGCGCGTCTGACCCGATACCAGCGCGGGTGATGCGGCACGGCGGATTGATGACATGGAAAGCCGCAATGGAAGCTGGTTTCAATTCTCCCCAAAATATCGAATATTTCGACGCCATGCGAAAATTTGGCTTGATCCACGGGTTTGGTATTCCGCTGTTTGGGCCGGGCGGGCGCGATGCTTACGCTGCGTTTGATTTTGATCGGCCCGTGTCCGAAGTTTCAGATGACCAATTGGGTATCGTCAGAAGCGTTGCCCAAGCAGGGCATCAGCGCATTTGCATATTGCTTGATGAAAGCGCAAAAATTCCGTCTCTTTCCGAACGTGAAATCGAAGTATTGACTTGGGCGGCCAAAGGTAAATCTGTCAGCTCAATCGCGGCGATACTCGACCTGTCGCCTGACACTGTGAAGACCTATTCCAAGCGTATTTATGCAAAGCTCGACGTTACCGACCGTGTGGGAGCGGTGGTCAAGGCGCTGCGTTTAGGGATCGTTCGGCTTTAGTGGTACAAACTGCCCTTGCGCCGGCGCTACCCCGTTAATCCGCCGCGCGGCGCATCGCGGTTCCACCGGTTCACCATCATCAGCGCGCCGATACAGATCATATTGGTCATCATCGACGATCCGCCGTGGCTCATAAACGGAAGCGGAATACCCACGACCGGCGCCATACCCATGACCATCAGCAGATTGACCGCAATGTAAAAGAATATTGTCGCGCTCATCCCCGCAGCCAGCAGGTTGGAAAACCGATCACGAGACTCGCGCGCGACCTTTAGCCCCCAGCGCAAGATGATGCTGAACACCGCGAGCACAAACAGGCCGCCTATCAGGCCCCATTCCTCTGCCATTGTTGCAAATACGAAATCGGTATGCGGTTCAGGCAGATATTGCAGGTGGCTTTGGGAGCCATTGTTGAAGCCTTTGCCAAACAGGCCGCCGGATCCAATCGCAATTTTGGATTGCGCGATGTGATAGCCAGCGCCCAGCGCATCCGCCTCTGGATCGAACATCGTCAGGACGCGGCGCTGTTGGTAATCTTGCAGGCCAAAGAAAAACAGGAGCGGGGCGGCCGCAGCGGCAGCCACGCCGCCTGCGATGAACCAGCGCAAAGGTAGTCCCGCGAGCAGCATGACAATGCCGCCGCCAAACATGATCGCCAGAGACGTGCCCAGATCGGGTTGCAACAAGACCAACCCTACGGGCATTCCGATCAATGCGCCGGGAACGACTAGTGCGCGCCAAGTTGCGATCATGCCCACAGGCAACGATGAAAAATAATGTGCCAATGTAACGATAATAACAGGCTTCATCAGCTCAGATGGTTGCAATTCCATAAAGCCCAAATCGAGCCAGCGTTGGCTGCCTCCGCGAACCTGGCCGAGCACTTCGACCGCAAACAGCATCAGCAAAATGACAATATAGGCGGGGTAGGTCATGAGGCGCACAAAGTCGCGCGGCAGGCTCGCGATGACCGAAGCCATGACCAAAAACACGCCAAACCGGATCAGGTGTGATGAAGCATATGGCGACATCGAGCCGCCGGCCGCCGAATACAGCACCGCTGCGCCAAACGCGACCAGCATAAACAGCGGGATCAACATGTTCCAAGGCTGGCGAGCGATGGGGTACGGAATAATTCCGCTACGCGCGCTTTGCATTAGTTTGCGCCTGTCGGAGGTGTCGTGGGTGTCGCCGGGTTCGCCGAGGTCGCAGGAGTCGGAGAACTTTGCTGCACGCCGGTGTTGAGCCGTGCACCGGGTGGCGGTGAGCCCGATGTGTTCGAATCCGGACGCGGTGCCACAAATTCATCCGCAATCTTTTCTGATTGCTGTGCGGCGACACGGGCTTCCGCTTCGACCTGATCGAAAATTTCCTCATCGCGGCGCGGCGGGGGCCTAACCGCTGCTCCGCGTTCCGCCGCATAGGCGGCGTAGCGCTGGTCTAACCGCTGCTGAGCGGTGCCGCCCCATTGCGCTTCGAGTGCTTTCAATGCGTCAAGACCCTTTTGCGGGTCGAACAGGAAAGTCATCACATCGCGCGCAATTGGATAGGCTGACCCGGAACCGCCACCATGCTCTACCACCACGACGCCTGCATAGCGGGGGTTTTCGGTCGGAGCGAAGAATGTGAACAACCCGTGGTCGCGGTATTTCCAAGGCCCGGTGCGGCCATTGGACACGCTGAGCGACACGACCTGCGCCGTCCCGGTTTTGCCCGCCATCTGAATATCGGGGAAGGGCAACCGCGCACGCCCGGCGGTACCGGGGCCGTTAACGACATCGCTCATCGCCTTGCGAATGTAAGTAATTTCCTCAGTGTTGAAATTGTAATTAAGCGGATCATTCGCGCTGCCATCAAGCACAAGCCGCGGGTTGAGCCGGTGCCCCGTGGCAAGCCGCGCGCTCATGACCGCCAATTGCAGCGGGCTGGCGAGATAATACCCCTGCCCAATCGATGCGTTGACTGTGTCATATGGTTGCCAGTCGCTGCCAAACTTGTTGAACTTCCAATCGGGGTCAGGGACAGTGCCGTAAAACTGGCTGATGACGGGCAGATCGAATTCTTGCCCCATGCCCAAATCCTTGGCCATCGCGGCGACTTTGTCGAAGCCGATTTGCTGAGCGAAATGATAGAAGTAGCTATCGCAGCTTTGATAGATAGCCTTCGCCATATCGACCCGGCCGTGATTGCTCCAACAATTGAAAAAGCGGTTGCCGATACGGCGGCCGCCGCCGCAGGTGATGGTTTCGGTCGGTTGCACGCCAGCTTTCAAAAACGCCATGCAGTGCATGGGTTTTACGGTAGAGCCGGGCGGGTAAAGGCCCTTCAGAACCTTATTGCGCAGCGGTACGCGGGGGTCTTCGCGCAGCATCGCATATTCAACGCTGCCAATCCCAGCGGAAAAGCTGTTCGGATCGAAACTTGGCATGCTCGCCATGCAAAGCAAGTCGCCGGTCTGGCAATCCATCACCACAACAGATCCGCTTTCGAGGCCGATCCGGCGCGCTGCGTAATCTTGCAGCGGGCCGTCGATCGTCAAACGCACCGGATCGCCCTGAATGTCATCGCGCGTTTCCAGGTCCCGCACGATCCGTCCGCCTGCGGTGACTTCGACCCGGCGGGCGCCGGGCACGCCTCGCAATTCTTGCTCAAATTGCTTTTCGAGCGCATCCTTGCCGATCTTGTGGCCCGGCGTGATCAGGATTGGATTGCGGTCTAGCTCATATTCCTCGGCATTTGCGGGGCCGACGTAACCGATCAGATGGCCGACCGAGGATCCCGTGGGATAAAACCGCGAAAATCCGCGCTGCGGCACTACACCCTGCATATCGGGAAGCCGCACGCTCAGCGCTGCAAATTCTTCGTAATTTAACCCACTTGCGACCTCTATCGGAGCGAACCCCCGCGATGAGGAAACCTCGGTTTTGAGGTCAGCAATCCGGTTTGCTTCCAGATTTAACAGCCCGCCAATTTGGTCGAGCATCGCGTCTGCGTCCGACAGGCGTTCTGGAATAACGTCGACGCGAAAATCCGCGCGGTTCGATGCAAGCGGCGCGCCGTTGCGATCAAGAATCCATCCCCGGCGCGGCGGGATCAGCGTCAAATTGACCCGGTTACTTTCAGATTCCAGCCGGTATTTCTCATTCTCCGCAATCGCGAGATAGCCCATCCGCACCGCAAGCAGCACACCGATACCATATTGGACACCGCCGATAACCATCGTGCGCCGATCAAACGTGTTCTTCAGCGTGGAGGCGTTGACCACCGGACCGCGTTTCTTCGCGCCGCTGTTGAGTTTGAAAAACCGCTTCACCCGATCCTCCGCGACCGCGATAGGCGGAACCGGTCAAACCACGCGATCATTCGCGCAAGCAAAGGGTAAAGTAGGATCGACATAAGGATTTGTGGAATCGCCGCTATGGCAAGATAGACAGTGACTGAAGCTCCGGAAACCACCATTGCCGCCGTTATATACAGCAAGATGCATAGACCGGCGGTGAACCAGTCCTGCCAAAATCCGCGCCATGGGAAGCGCGTTTCAATAAGTTCGAGCGCGATCATGGTCAGCGACCATAACAGAATTGCGCTGCCAAAAGGCTGTCCGCTGAACAAATCGTCAAATGCGCCCAGCGGCACCCCGATCCACAACGGCAACAGGCCGGGACGCATTATGCGCCAGCTCAGAAATATCAGAAACCCAATCGGCGGCGCGATCGGCATGACATCGGCCAGTATCCAGATCGGCAGCAATGATCCCAGCAGAATAGTGACGTATGGAACCGTGTTTGCGCGCCACGGAGAGGTGACGCGGTTGATTCCGCCGCTGCCATAGGCGCGGCGCTGGTTCGGATTGGAAAGCCGGTCGATCAATCGCCTAGCTCAGCTTCGGTGAGTTCAGCGTCGGCTCCTATGTCCGAAGCGCCGACTGCTAGCGGTTCGAACACCGGCTCTACCACCACGTAATTTGTGGCTGACGGTTCCGCGATCAACCGCGCGATGCCGCCATCGGACGTGATTTCGCTAAGCACGGCCACCGCCACCCCCGGACGATAGTAACCCCCGGCACCGCTGGTGACGAAAACATCGCCAATTTCGAGCGGGTTAAGACCCAGATTGATAAGGCGAATACGCAGCAGCCCGTCTCCGCGCCCCTCTGCAAAAGCGACCGTTTGATCGGAAGCGCGGCGTACGGGTAGCACGCTTTCGCTATCAGTCAGCAGCAGCACGCGCGATGAACCACGCGCCGTTTCGAGCACGCGCCCGATAACTCCGCGTTCAGAATGGACAGGCATGCCTACATTCACCCCATCGCTCGCACCCACGCCGATATAGGCGAAACGGCGCGAGCTGGAGGCACTTGAACCGACCAGACGTGTCGTCGCGACAGGTTGAATCTCGTCATTGGGGAGGCCCAATAACGCTTTCAATCGGCGGTTCTCAGTCTCAACCGCATCGGCCTCAGCTAACCGAATGCGCGCGATCTCGATTTCTCGGCGCAGCTCAGCGTTCTGGCTGCCCGCGTTCCAGTATCCGGTGATCGTATCCCAGGTGTTGTTACGCCCCGCGCGGACAGAGGCGGTCGTTTCTCCCACAGGAGAGGCCACATCGTTCGCCACTCCTCGAAGGGGCTGAAACGCGGAAGGTTGCCACAGGGATATGCCCAGCAATCCCAGTCCAACCAGCGCGCCAACCGTCGCCAACAGATACCCGGTAAATACCGAATATTGCTGCTTTTTCGAAAAGCCCGATCGACGCGATGATGGCGGCGCCATGGGTTAATCCAGTCCTTTGTAATGTTACTCCCGCGCATAGTTAGCGTGGAACGAAATTAGGCCGTCATCAAGACGCCGCGATAGATTGGATCTTCCATGGCCCGGCCAGTGCCGATGGCCACGCAAGTCAGCGGGTCCTCTGCAATGGAGACAGGAAGGCCTGTTTCTTCGCGCAGATGCTCATCCAAGCGGCGGATCAAAGCGCCGCCGCCGGTGAGCACGATGCCCTGATCAACAATATCTGCGGCCAGTTCAGGTGCCGTGTTTTCCAGCGCGATCCGCACGCCTTCTACAATCGCGCCGATTGGTTCAGATAACGCTTCTGCAACATGCGCCTGATTGATCTGGATTTCTTTAGGCACCCCGTTGACGAGATCGCGTCCTTTTAGCGTAATGATTTCGCCAATACCGTCTTCGGGGATCATGGCCGTGCCGTAATCCTTCTTGATCCGTTCAGCCGTGGCCTCACCGATTAGCAAATTGTGGTGACGACGAACATAAGAGACGATTGCCTCATCCATCTTATCGCCGCCGGTCCGCACCGATGTGGTGTAAGCAAGCCCGCGCAGCGACAGAACGGCAACCTCTGTGGTGCCGCCGCCAATATCGACAACCATGCTGCCAACAGGTTCCGTCACCGGCATGTCAGCACCAATGGCCGCTGCCATTGGTTCGAGGATCAGATACACTTCGCTCGCGCCGGCATTGGATGCGGCGTCGCGGATTGCGCGCTTTTCAACTGACGTCGAACCCGATGGTACGCAGATCACGATTTCGGGATAGCGGAACAGATTGCGCTTCCCGTGGACCTTGCGGATGAAGTGTTTGATCATCTCTTCCGCGATTTCGATATCGGCGATCACGCCGTCGCGCAGAGGGCGGATTGCTTCGATGGAATCGGGCGTTTTGCCCATCATCATCTTGGCATCATCGCCCACGGCTTTGACGCGTTTGATGCCATTGATTGTTTCGATAGCGACAACCGATGGTTCATTCAAAACGATCCCTTGGCCTTCCACGTAAACAAGTGTGTTGGCGGTCCCAAGGTCGATGGCCATGTTCTGCGACCCGAATTTGAACAGATTGGCAAAAAAGCTCATTTTTATGTTTTTCCGTAATGCCCGTATGTTGCGGCTGTGCGTTTGGTCCGTGCGTTTGGATTGCCTATCAGGCGGCCCGGGGACGCTCGCAACACATATTGAAAATGACGTGACCCGCACCGCCTAGCGAAAGCTTACTTAAAAGGCCAAAATTATTGTTGACGAGGATGGTTATTTTCCCCGGCAGCCCTCGAATTTGCGGCGTGTGACGGCTAGCTTGCGACAAATGCCCATAATTCGCCGCCTTCCTATCGCTCTTGTGAACCGTATTGCCGCTGGTGAAGTGGTCGAAAGGCCCGCTGCTGCGCTCAAAGAGCTGGTCGAAAACGCAATTGACGCAGGCGCGCGGCGAATTGCTGTGATGCTAACCGATGGCGGCTTGACGCGATTGGAGGTCACCGATGATGGCTGCGGGATGAGCGCGGATGACATGGAATTGGCGCTTGAACGCCATGCGACGTCCAAATTGCCTGATGATGCGATTGAACTGGTGGCAAGCTTGGGTTTTCGCGGTGAAGCGCTCCCTTCGATCGCCAGTGTGGCGCGGCTAACGCTGGAAAGCCGGGTGCGTGGCGCAGATGATGGCCAGGCAACCCAAGGGTGGCGGCGCGTGGTTGATCACGGGGAAGTGGTAGAAGATGGCCCTGCTGCTGTGCCTGTGGGTACGCGCGTTCGCGTCGAGCAGATTTTTGCCAAGGTGCCGGCTCGCCGCAAATTCCTGCGCACACCGCGCAGCGAATATATCGCCTGCCTCGATATCACCCGCCGTCTGGCGATGGCGCGGCCTGACATTGCTTTCACGCTGGAAAATGGGTCGGAAGGTAAGACGCGAAAGGCGCTGTCCACACAAACCGATGAAACTCTCTCCACACGCGTGTCGCAGATCGTGGCGCGCGAATTGAAAGACAATGCGGTCGAGATTGAGCTGGAGCGCGAGACGCCGCATGGCGTGATGCGGCTGACCGGGCTGGCGGGCCTACCGACATACAATCGCGGCGTTGCCGATCACCAATATCTGTTCGTGAATGGCCGCCCGGTGAAAGACAAGCTGCTGACGGGTGCGGTTCGCGGGGCCTATTCCGATATGCTCGCGCGGGATCGTCATGCGGTGCTCGCGCTGTTCCTGGAAATTCCGCCGCAAGATGTAGACGTAAATGTGCACCCGGCCAAAACCGAAGTGCGCTTCCGTGACGCGGCGCATGTGCGCGGGTTTATCGTGTCGGGTCTGCGCAAGGCTTTGGACACAGGCGACAGGCGTTCTGCTCAGGGTCCAGACCGTGCGGCGATGGAAAAGTGGCAGCAGGAACCCGAACAAGCGCCCGCTATGCGCTCTATCTTCGACGGTCGCGATTGGTCATCGCCTGCACCCAGTTCCCCATCATATGTCGCTGAACCGCGGGCGGATTGGGGCGGCCCTAGCCAAGACGCTGCTTTGCCGACAGGGCGCGCTGAAGAAGCAGCGCCTTTGCCAGAAGACGCTGCGCAATATCCACTCGGGATTGCGCGCGGACAGGTCGCCAACACTTATATCGTGGCCGAAAGCAAAGACGGTCTGATCCTGGTGGACCAACACGCCGCACATGAGCGGCTTGTCCTGGAACGCTTGCGCGCAGCGGGGGCTGCGCATGCGGTAACCCGGTCGCAAGCGCTGCTGGTTCCCGACGTGGTCGAAATGGACGAGGCGGATTGCGACCGGTTGGAGGACGCCGCGGAGGGACTTGCACGCTTCGGATTAAGCGTGGAGCGTTTCGGCCCCGCCGCCATGCTGGTGCGCGCCGTGCCGTCTGCCATCGCCAAAGCGGATAGCGGCAAACTGCTCCAGGACTTGGCCGACGACATCGCCAAACACGGCAAGCAAGAGGACAGCGGATCACTGCTGCTTTCCGAAAAGCTCGAATTGGTGCTTGCGACCATGGCCTGCCACGGATCGGTCAGGGCAGGGCGGGTGCTCAACGTGGCCGAAATGAACGCGCTGCTGCGCGAAATGGAAGCAACACCCCGGTCGGGGCAATGCAATCACGGGCGGCCGACTTGGGTGAAGTTGAGCATGGATGATGTAGAAAAGCTGTTTGGGAGACATTGATGCGTATTTACACAATTTTGTTCATCGCTCTCGTCGCCGGTTGCAGCGGGGAGGCGGCGGAGGAGCCGTTGGATTATGCGGCGATGAACGAAGCGGCAGAGGGGCCGAGCATCCCGATCTTACCAGATGCCATCGGGCCAGAAATCATCGCAGACAACAATCTGTCTGATGCGGGCTGCTATGTCCGTGCCGGCAACGGCGAGGACATTATTTTCATCGCAAGATTTGAAGACGCGCATTTCATGTTGGACGGCCAATTGCACACTATGGCTCCGCATCCGGGCGAGCGCACGTTGCCGTATGGCGCTGGGACGCATTATGATGGTCTCGAATTTTCATCAGAGATAACCATCGATCAAGACAGCGAACTACAGACTGGCCCCGAAACTTCTGAATATAGCGGGCAGTTGGTCATACGAGACTCGAAAGATCGGCCAGTTTTTGAGCATCTAGGTACAATCATTTGCGGCGCGTAACGCGGCCGAATTGACGTTTCAGCTAGCGCGGAACTCAGGCACCCGCCCGTCACTACCCAGATCAGGGATGATGCGATACCGTGCGAGAATTAAGCTGAAAAGACCGAAGATCAAAAGCCCGGCAGCAGTTGCGGTAAACAAAGCGCCCTGTCCCGCGAGTGAGCCGAGCGCATCGCCCAGAGTTTTCACATTGTCCGCGCCTTGTGCGAAGAAGCCGGCTTGAACGAGTGACCATCCGATTGCGGCGTACACCACACCGCGAGCGCTGTATCCTATACCACCCATCCAACGCGCAGCGTCGGGCGCGCTTGGTGAAATTCGCTGCATGAATTCTCCGGTGATGCCTTTTTTCAATTGAAACAGCGCCACGACGAAAAAGATCACTCCAAGCGCACCAAGCACCGCGCCGCCGAAGGGAAAGCCGAGTACCCCCGACGCCGCCTGCTGCGCGCCTCCGCCAGAGCCGGATTCGCCGCCGGAGCTTGCCGCCAATTGATACGCGGAAAACGCAAGCGTCAGATGCCCAATGCCCGATCCGGCATGACCAATGCGTTTGCCCCAGCCCTTTGCATCGCTCCCTTCGTTCTCGATATCGAAAATGGGGGAGGCGAAGCGGAACAATGCGTAGAAAAACAGGCCAACGACCATCAACCAAAGCACAGTGGTTCCGCCCGGAAAGCTTTCGACGGCGCGGAATATCCCGTCCGTACCCTCGCTAATTTTGCCTGCGCTGGTGAGGGCGATCAGCCCGAGCATAAGATACAAAACTGCGCGAGCCAGATAGCCTAGCCGAACGAACCAATTGAACTTTTCAGATTTGTCGACCACGTAAAATCCCCGTTTTCATCTATCGGGAATTCAACGGCAAACTGGCCCCACCGGTTCCAAGATAATCGTCAGACGTTGAACTTAAACAGCATGATATCGCCGTCCTGCACGTCGTAATCCTTGCCCTCTTGGCGCATCTTGCCAGCGTCTTTCGCACCCGCTTCGCCGTTCAGTTCGATATAATCGGTGTAGGCAATCGTCTCTGCGCGGATGAAGCCCTTCTCAAAATCGGTGTGAATTTCGCCCGCTGCCTGCGGAGCTTTTGCGCCTGCGGGGAAAGTCCATGCGCGCGATTCTTTGGGTCCGGCGGTGAAGAAGGTTTGCAGGCCGAGCAGCGTGTAACCAGCGCGGATCACGCGCGTGAGACCGCTTTCGGTCAGACCCAGTTCGGTGAGATATTCCGCGCGGTCTTCCACCGGCATCTGGACCAGTTCGGATTCAATCGCGGCGGAGACAACAACCGCTTGCGCGCCATCTGCTTCGGCCTTGGCGAAAACTTTTGCGGTTAGATCATTGCCGTTCGCGGCGTCTTCTTCGGCGACGTTGCAGACATACAGGATCGGTTTCGCGGTGAGCAACTGTGCTTGCGCGAACAGCCGCTCTTCTTCCTCGCCATCGGGCACGGTCAGTCGCGCGGGCTTGCCGTCTTTGAGCAGTTCGAGCGCTTGGCCCAATACGCTGGCAAGCGCTTTGGCTTCCTTGTCGCCAGCTTTGCCGCGCTTCTCAGCATTGGCCACGCGTTTCTCAAGGCTTTCAAGATCGGACAGCATCAGCTCGGTCTCAACCACTTCGGCGTCGGCCAGCGGATCGACTTTGTTGGCAACGTGCTGAATGTCGTCATCTTCAAAACAGCGCAGCACATGTACGATCGCATCGACTTCGCGGATATTGCCAAGGAACTGGTTGCCCAAACCTTCACCTGCACTCGCGCCTTTGACCAGGCCCGCAATATCGACAAAGCCCAGCTGCGTTGGAATGACCTTTGCACTCTTGGCGATGGCCGCGATTTTGTCCAAACGCTCATCCGGAACAGCAACCTGACCGACATTCGGTTCAATCGTGCAGAACGGATAATTCGCAGCCTGCGCGGCCTGCGTTTCGGTGAGTGCATTGAAAAGGGTGGATTTGCCAACATTGGGCAGACCCACGATACCGCAACGGAAACCCATTATCGTAAGCTTTCTCTAATCAGGAATGCGGCGCGCTTTAACGCCCTGTCGCCGCCTTGGCCAGTGAGACGTTGCGCGCATCAAACGTTATGAACCGCCTTGATCCACGGGCCATAAGGTGACGCCCCCAGCCAATCGACCTGCACCTGCGCGGTGAGAGCGTTGATGGGCAGCTGCGGTTTGCCGCCGGGATGAACAGCGCGGCGCAGCGGGCGGGTGCCCGGGGCCATCGCGATGACTTGCGCAATAGCTTTGGGCACATCCATCGGATCGGTTGTGCCTCCGCCTGTTCGGTTGCCCAGTTGCGCAACCAAAGCAGTGTAGCCCGATGTGTGCTTTTCATCAGCGCGTTCAAGCAGCGCGAGCGAATTGGTGTTGGCGTTCGACCAGATCATCGTCGGATAGCCACCCGGCTCGATTATCAAAACATCGACACCATGCGGCACCAGTTCATAGGCAAGGCCTTCGCTGAGCGCTTCGAGTGCGAATTTGGTGGGCGAATACATGCCATACGCAGGCGCGATCACGCGGCCCAATTGCGATGTGATGTTGACGATCAGGCCGCTTTTTGCCGCGCGCATCGCGGGCAGGGCGGCGCGGATCATGCGCTGCGGGCCGAAAACGTTGGTGTCGAAGGTGAGCTGCGTCGCCTCCATATCCTGAATCTCTATCGGCCCTCCAAAGGAAATCCCGGCATTGTTGACCAAAACATCAAGAGCGCCGCCTGCAATCCGCTCCGCCTCGGCCACACCAGCGGCGACTTGCGCATCATCAAGCACATCGATTTCAACCACATGCAGATCGAGCTGCTCGTCCTCAGCCAATTGCCGCAATTCATCCGCCTCAGGACGCGGCAGGTTGCGCATGCTGGCGATGACTGTTGCGCCTTGGCGTGCGAAGTCTTCTGCCATCAACCGGCCAAAACCTGTCGAACAGCCTGTGATCAGGATTGATTTGCCCGCGATGTCACCGACAAAGGCAATTGCTTCGTCATGAGCCAGTGTCGCGGTGGCGGTGAGGACGCCGGTCGCGGCGGCTCCTGCGAGAAGTGTGCGGCGGTTGATTTGTGGCATTGCGGGGTCCCTCATTGGTTTCACTTAGGTCTAGTCGTCTTGCATCCGCATGGCCACTTCGCTCATGAAACGGGGATTGTTCCCTTCGGCCAGCCATGACGCCTCTGCTCCAACCGCGCCTAGCATCGCGGCAAGGCCGTCTTGTTCCGCTTTCGCGTAATTGCCCAAGACATAGTCGTGAACGCGGTCCTTGTGCCCCGGATGGCCAATGCCAAGCCTGACACGTCTGAATTCCGCGCCCAGATGCTGATCAATGGAGCGCAGGCCGTTGTGCCCGGCATGACCGCCGCCCTGCTTTACCTTCACGCGGAACGGGTCGATATCCAGTTCATCGTGGAACACGGTCAGCGCGTCTGTATCCAGTTTGTAGAACCGCATCGCTTCGCCAACGCTGCGCCCGCTTTCATTCATAAAGGTCGCAGGTTTTAGCAGCAGGATTTTCTGACCGCCGATGCGGCCTTCCTGCACCCATCCCTGGAATTTTTTCTGGATCGGACCAAAGCCGTGCATGTCGGCCAACACATCCACCGCCATAAAACCGACATTGTGGCGGTTAAGCGTATAACGCGGTCCGGGATTTCCAAGGCCTGTCCAGATTTGCATTTTTGTCTCTTAGCAGGCTTTGCCTACCCCTCAAGCGCCGGGGTTTTTGTTTTCCCGCACCCCATCGGGTGCGCAAAACAAAAACGCCGGACTGGTTTCCCAGCCCGGCGCCCTTGGTGATTTCTCATGCTTGAGAAGTCAGGTTGCTTAGTCGCCGCCTTCTTCTTCAGCTTTCTGTGAAGTCGCTTCGACTGCATCTGCTGCAATCTCTTCGGCTTCGTCGTCAGCTTCGTCTTCGCTCTTCTTCATCGCGGATGGAGCGACCAGTGTGGCAATCGTGTAATCACGATCGGTGATCGCGCTTTCGCTGCCTTCTGGAAGGACCACTTCGCTGATGTGGATTGAATCGCCAACTTCCTTGCCGGTTACATCAATAGTGATTTCGCCAGGGATTTTGTCGTTTTCGCAAATCAGTTCCAGCTCGTGACGGACAACGTTAAGAACACCGCCCTTCTTCAGGCCAGGTGAGGCTTCTTCGTTGATGAATACGACCGGCACTTCCACTTCGATCTTGCCACCTTTGACCATGCGGAAGAAATCGGCATGGAGCGGGCGATCAGTTACGGGGTGCAGCGCAACATCCTTTGGAAGGGTGCGCATGGTCTCGCCGTCAAGCTTGATCGTGCACGATCGAGTTCATGAAATGACCTGTCATCAATTGACGGGTCAATTCCTTTTCTTCGACGTGGATCATAACCGGTTCTTTTTTTCCGCCGTAAATAACAGCGGGGATCCGACCTTCGCGGCGAAGTGTACGGGAGGCTCCCTTGCCTGCCCGTTCGCGCGTTTCAGCCGGCAGTGTGAGAGCGTCGCTCATAACAAAAGCCTTTCGAATGCGTATTACAATTGAATACTAGTAGTGAATTTCGCGCGCGCCGCCTCCAGGGATGACCAGAACGCCGAAGGGCGCGCAGATAGCGGGCGTGGCGGAAAACTCAACTTAAAAGTGCGCGCGCGCTGAGATGTGTCCGCTGCTAATTCAGCCGCCGAACGGTATATCCGCGCGCTTCCAACATTGCGGGCAGGCCGTCTGGCCCAACGATATGCGCCGTACCGACTGCGACGAGCAGGGCGTCTGTCTGCTCCATATTGTCCAACAGAATTGGCATCCAGCGCCGGTTGCGATCCACCAACAACGCTGCACGAAGCTCGGCATCGGCCATGATTCCGGTGCTGGTAGCCGCCACCAGTGCATCCTCATCACCCGCCAACCAAGCGCGCGTCAGATCGCCGGGATTATCGCGGGAGGCCATCCATTCGCGCACGGTCCCCTCCAGCAAATCGCGCTGATCGCTGGGTGCCAAATTGTCGAAAATGCTCAGCTGCGCGGTTACTGTTTCGAATGCCTGGGTTTCGTTGCTGCGGAATTTCGTGAGCAAAAAGCGGTCCACTCCATTGCGCGGTTTTCCCACCGCGCCGACGCTGGACAGCATGATCGCCGCCGCCCAGTTTTCGGTATTTTCAAACTGTGCCGGTTCAATTTGCGAAAGCTCAATCATCTCACCAATCGGTTCGCGCAATTCAGGTGTCACACGTGCGGGCAGGGGGCCTAGATCCGGAGTGGTCGCCAGCCCCACAAAAATTTGCCCGATAAGTTCTGAATTATCGAGGCCGACCACTTCGACAAGCAACCGGTCCGCATCATCAATAACGCGGTCCACTGCTGGTGTCCGCCAATCTGTGTCGTCGGGCAGAGCGTGGATAGTGCCCAGCATCCACCCTTCAACCTCGCCATCCGGATTTGTGATTTCCAAAAGCAACGGATTGGCTTGCTGGCCCGTTTGCAAGATATCAGGCGCAGTTTCGCCCTCGCTGCACCCGGCCAAAGCCAGAGCGCAAACGAGGGCGATGGTGCTTAAGTTTCTGCGGATCACGCAGACACTCTCTTACTGAACACGTGTGGTTTCGATTTCACGCTCAGCCAGATAATCCTGCACACTGCGTGCGCCTGCCAGATGGCCAGCGCCCACTGCGATAAAGACTGTGCCCGGTGTGCTTTCGAGGCGTGCTTCGATCCATTCGGCCCAATTGGCGTTACGGTCATAAAGCAGCGCAGTGGCCAGCGCTTCGTCTTCCATATTCTCATTCATGATTGCGGCGAGAGAGTTGGCGTCACCTTCGACCCATTCCGCAACCATGCTGTCGAGCATGGCAGCGGCCTCATCCATGCCTTCGACTGAGGCCATCAGGAATTCGACTTGTTGTTCTTGCGGCAGGCCATCGAAGATGCCCAGCTGGAATTCAGCGGTTTCAAGCGCATCTTTCGCTGTATCACCCGATTTGGACAGGATCACTTTGTCGACGCCTGATTGCACGTCATATCCCTGCTGCATCAGCGGCAGAACCGCCAAAGTCAGACCGGCCATCCATGGCTCGAACGGGTCGAATGCTGCGGCAGGGATGCCTAATCCAGCAAGCGCAGCTTCGTAAGCAGCGGTCTGTTCTGGATTGAGCAATGAACGCAAGGTTGTGCCGTCGGAGGACACGCCCAACTGCTGCGCCAATTGCCCCATTGCCGCTTCGCTGGACGGGTCCATGCGAATTTCGGTGACGACGGTGTCAGACGCATTCAGCGCCGCATCGATTTCAGCATCGTACCAGATCAGGTCGCTGGGCAGCACATGGACTGTGCCGAACAGATAGATCGTGGTGTCTTCGTCAGACACTTTCCACAAGGCGGGGCCTTCTGGGCCGCTGGGCAGTTCTGCTGCGTCAGCGGTAGCTTCCAAATGAGCATCTGCAAGTGCAGGGCCCGCAGAAAACAAAGCGAGCGCAGCGGTGGAGGCGGCAAGGATTGAAGGGAGTTTCATTGATGTATTCCTTTTGAGATTGAATGGTGCAGTGTTGAATTGATAACTAGATTGAAATCGTAAATGAAATTCGGGCTCGGCTGACAATAAGTGGCATCATCTCCAGCCCAATTTGCGAGCCACATAGGCTATCAATGCGATAGCCAAAGACGCAGCGACGATGACACCGGCATTCGGTGATCCGACCACCTGCGTGTCAGCAAGAAGCGTCCATGAACCAAAGACTATCAGCCCGCCGTAAAGACCGGCTGTGTTTGCCCAGAGATTGTCCAGCAAATCAATCTCATCGACGCGTCTGTAGTAATCGACGCTGAACCAGACGAAACCAGCGGCGGTGATCACCATCATGGCGATGAGCAGGGCTAGCGGAATGTCCCCATTCTTATAGAATTCAGTGCTCGCGCCGCTCACCAAACCCAAAATCAGCCCGGCGAGCGTGCCCAATGCGCAATACCGCAAGAAAGCATTCCGGCGTTTGCGAAGGCGTTCAACACCAGACATTTGCGTTGTTTCAGGTTTCGTCATCGAAAATCTCTTCAATAGGCAAGTTGAAAAGGCGCGAAATGCGAAAGGCGAGCGGAAGTGAGGGATCGTGTTTACCCGTCTCAATAGCGTTTACCGCTTGCCGGGACACATCCAATTGCCCCGCCAGTTCAGCCTGGCTCCAGTCGCGTTCCGCACGCATGACCTTGAGACGGTTTTTCATATCAATCACCGGACGATCGCGAAGGGACGCCAAACGCCCGTGTTGAAGAGAGTTTCCCACACGCTCACAATCCAACCAAACTTGCGATCTGATGGGCGATGTTACCAACACCATAGCCAGCAAGTGCAAAGATTGTTGTTGCGAGGGTTTGGGCAATGCGTTCGTGGTAGCGGGTCGGGATTTGCATGATCATTCCTTTTCATTTTGGGTCGTGTCATGTTGTAGTGTCTATATGTCAGGTTGCCCTTACTTTATGATATGATTCGCTGACAATGTCAACACTACCTTACATTTGGTCGTGTTTTGCTGACTAAATCGCGGACCAACGCCGGAAAATCTGCGCGCAAAACGCCAAGATGTTGCGCCGCACCATTGACGCAATCAGGGGCATAAGCCATTGGCCAGCGCCATGGACACCGAGCTGAAAGCACCGGCACTTCCGGCGCGCGACCCCGCCCGTTCTTTTCAGGACATGATCCTGACGCTGCATGATTTCTGGGCGGCCAATGGCTGTGTGATCCTGCAACCGTATGACATGCGCATGGGGGCGGGCACTTTTCACACCGCGACGACCCTGCGCGCGCTAGGCCCGGAACCGTGGAATGCCGCCTTTGTGCAGCCGTGCCGCAGGCCGACCGACGGGCGCTATGGGGAGAACCCCAATCGACTCCAGCATTATTACCAATATCAGGTGATCCTGAAGCCATCGCCATCCGATATCCAGGGGCTCTATCTCAAGAGCCTGGGCGCGATCGGCATCGACCCGCTCAAACATGATATCCGCTTTGTCGAAGATGATTGGGAATCGCCGACGCTGGGCGCATGGGGGCTGGGCTGGGAGGTCTGGTGCGATGGGATGGAAGTCACCCAGTTCACCTATTTCCAGCAGATGGGCGGCTTTGACTGCAAGCCGGTCGCGGGCGAACTGACCTACGGCCTCGAACGTCTCGCGATGTATATTCAAGGCGTCGACAGCGTATACGACCTCGCTTTCAACCAGCACGGCGTTTCTTACGGCGATGTGTTCCTTGAGAACGAACGCCAGATGTCGAAATGGAATTTCGAGGTCGCGGACACAGACGCTCTGTTCGACCTCTTCACCAAGGCAGAGGCCGAGTGCCAGAATGCCCTCAGCAACGACGTGCCCATCGCCGCTTATGAACAAGCGGTCGAGGCGAGCCACATCTTCAACCTGCTGCAGGCGCGCGGCGTGATCAGCGTGCAGGAACGCGCCAGCTATATGGGCAGGGTGCGCGATCTGGCGCGCGGCTCTTGCGAGAAATATGCCGAAATGAACGCGCCTGAATGGGCCGAAAAATATCCGGAATGGAGCCTGATCTAATGGCTGATTTCCTGCTTGAGTTGCGCAGCGAAGAAATACCGGCGCGGATGCAAAAGGGTGCGCGGGCGGAGCTGGAAAAGCTGTTCCGGCGCGAGATGGATGCTGCGGGCGTTGCTAGCGGCGATCTGACGATCTGGTCCACACCGCGCCGGCTTGCGCTGATTGCGCGCGGCCTGCCGCTTGAGACTGAGGCTGTTCGCGACGAGGCTAAGGGGCCGCCCGTGGGCGCTCCTGATCAGGCGATCGATGGGTTCTGCCGCAAGAACGGCGTGGACCGCGACGCCTTGGAAGTGCGCGATGTGAAGGGCCGCGAGACCTATTTTGCGGTGATCGAAAAACCGGGGCAGGCGGTCGCCGATCTGCTCGCCGCTGCGATTCCGATGATCATTCGCGATTTTTCATGGCCCAAAAGCATGCGCTGGGGCGATGCATCGATCAGCAACGAAAGCCTGAAATGGGTGCGGCCAATGTCTGGCATCGTGGCACTGCTCGATGGCGAAGTCGTGCCGTGCCTGACCGATGGCTATGCAAGCGGGCGCACCACTTTGGGCCACCGTTTCCATTCCACTGGCGAGATCACGATTGATGGCGCGGATGACTACGCCGCCAAGCTGCGCGATGCCTATGTGATCGTCGATCATGCAGAGCGCGAGAGTATCATCCGCGAAGGTGCGCGCAAGGCGGCGACCGATGCTGGCCTTGTGCTGGTTGAGGACGAAGGTCTGGTCGTGGAGAACGCGGGCCTGACCGAATGGCCGGTGCCGCTGCTGGGCCGGTTTGAGGATGATTTCCTCGATGTGCCGCCAGAAACGATCCAGCTCACCGCGCGGGTAAACCAGAAATATTTCGTTTGCGAAGAGGCCGCCAATGATGGCGTGAACCGGCTCGCCAACGCCTTTATCTGCACCGCCAATATCGCTGCCGCCGACCCGTCAGTGGTGGTGGACGGCAACCGCAAGGTGCTGGCCGCCAGGCTGGCCGATGCGCGGTTCTTCTGGGAATTGGACCAGAAGAAAACGCTGGCCGAACATGCCGAAGGGTCTGGAGCGGATTACGTTTCATGAGAAGCTGGGCACGGTCGCCGATAAGGTGGACCGGGTGGCGAAACTGGCGCGGTGGTTGTGCGAAGAGGGCATCGTCAAAGGCGACCCAGACTTGGCCGAACAGGCGGCGCGCCTGTGTAAGGCCGATCTTGTGACCGAAATGGTCGGCGAGTTTCCTGAGCTGCAAGGCCTGATGGGCGGATATTACGCCGCGAAAGAAGGCCTGCCGGTCGAAGTGTCAGACGCGATCCGCGATCACTACAAGCCGGTGGGGCAGGGCGATGATGTGCCGACCGCGCCGATAACGGTGGCGGTGTCTTTGGCGGATAAGCTCGATACTTTGTTCCAGTTCTTCCTGATCAAAGAGCGGCCAACTGGTTCCAAGGATCCGTTCGCGCTGAGACGGGCGGCGATTGCCGTTGGTCAACTTCTGATGGTCAATAATCTACGCATCCGTTTCACTTGGCTGTTTGACTTCATGAACGATGTTGAGGAGGCGCAATTGTCGGATGCTGCTGCTTGGCGCGGCAAGTATGGCTGTGATTTTGACGAATTGGTGAACGAAGGGTTCGCACCCGACGCTGCCGCCATACGGGACAATATGGAGCTTTATACTGGGATGTTGCTTGGCAAGCAGCATGCGCGTGGTCGTGATGAAGTTGTTGAGTTTTTGATCGACCGACTAAAAGTCCAACAGCGCGAAGCAGGCGTCCGTCATGACCTCATTGACGCGGTGTTCGCACTTGGCGGCGAAGACGATCTCGTCCGCTTGCTCGCCCGCGTCCATGCCCTCCAAAGCTTCATCGAAACCGACAACGGCACCAACCTCCTCGCTGGATACAAACGCGCTGCGAACATCCTCAAGAAAGAGGACTGGTCCGCACCCGATAACCCGGACGGTAAGTCCCTTTCCTACACGCCCGAAACCGCCGAAAAGGCGCTCATCGACGCGCTCGCCGATGCCGCTCCCAAAGCAGCAACCGCAGTCAGCGAAGAGCGGTTCGAAGATGCCATGGCGGCGCTTGCCACTTTGCGCGCGCCAATTGATGCCTTTTTTGAGGGTGTGACGGTCAATGACGATGATCCAGACAAGCGCGAAGCGCGCCTTAATCTGCTCGCCCGGTTCACCGGTGCGGTTGGCAATGTGGCCGATTTCAGCCGCATTGAAGGGTGAAGCGAGTTGGAAAAGTGTCACCCATACCGATCAGGCGCAAGCGTCTGAAACATTTGAATTAATGCCCAAATAGCAGGGTGACATGTTGGACAATGTGTCAAGCAAAGTAGGAAATAATATGTCGCAGCAAACGGTCTTTACTTTTGGCGGAGCCGCTCCGCATGATGATCCCCGTCAGCGCGACAAGACCGTCACGGGCGGGAAGGGTGCGAACCTTGCCGAGATGGCGAGCATCGGCTTGCCGGTCCCCCCCGGCTTTACGATCAGCACCGAGGAAAGTGTGCGCTATCTGCAAGAGGGCGAAGCCTTCCGCGCGGAATTGCGCGATGAAGTGGCGAGCGCGCTGGGTCACATCGAGCAAACTGCGGGCAAGCGATTTGGCGATGCAGCCGATCCCCTGCTCGTGTCCGTTCGTTCCGGAGCGCGCGTGTCGATGCCGGGGATGATGGACACAGTGCTGAACCTCGGCCTCAACGACGAAACGGTCGAAGGGTTGGCGGCGGCATCAGGCGACGCGCGCTTCGCATGGGACAGTTACCGCCGGTTTGTGCAGATGTATTCTGATGTGGTGCTGGGCGTCGATCACGGATTGTTCGAAGAAGCGCTGGAAATCCTCAAGGAAGACAATGGTTTCTACGCCGATACGGAACTGTCCGCCGATGATTGGCGCGGGATCGTGGGCCAGTTCAAGGCCATCGTAAAAGAGGAATGGGGCAAGCCGTTCCCGCAAGATGTGACCGAGCAGCTATGGGGCGCAATTGCCGCTGTGTTTTCCAGCTGGAACGCAGACCGGGCAAAGGTATACCGTCGCCTAAACGACATCCCCGGCGATTGGGGCACCGCGGTCAATGTGCAGGCGATGGTGTTCGGAAACATGGGTGACACCAGCGCGACAGGCGTTGCCTTTACCCGAGACCCTGCAACCGGTGTGCGATCCTATTACGGCGAATATCTGATCAACGCTCAGGGTGAAGACGTGGTGGCGGGCATCCGCACGCCGCAATATTTGACCAAGGCTTCGCGCGAAGCCGCGGGCGCGAAACCGCTGAGCATGGAAGAAGCGATGCCGGACGCGTATGGCGAGCTGGCGCGCGTATTCGACCTGTTAGAGGCGCATTATCGCGACATGCAGGACATCGAGTTCACCGTGGAGCGCGGCAATCTGTGGATGCTGCAAACCCGATCCGGCAAACGGACAGCTAAGGCGGCGCTGAAAATGGCGGTCGACATGGTTGGCGAAGAGCTGATCGACAAGCGCGAGGCTGTGCTGCGCGTTGACCCGATGGCTTTGGATCAACTGCTGCACCCGACGCTCGACCCGGATGCGCCGCGTCACGTGCTCACCACTGGATTGCCAGCGTCGCCGGGCGCGGCAGCGGGTAAGATCGTGCTGGATGCAGATACGGCGGAACAATGGGCAGGGCGCGGCGACAAGGTCGTGTTGGTGCGCGTTGAAACCAGCCCAGAAGACATTCACGGCATGCACGCCGCGCAAGGCATTCTGACCGCTCGCGGCGGGATGACGAGCCACGCCGCAGTGGTCGCGCGCGGCATGGGGCGCCCGTGCGTCTCCGGCGCGAGCGCGGTGTCGATTGACCGCGATGCGCGCACGCTGCGGATTGGTGGTCATGACCTCAAAGAAGGCGACGAGATCACGCTGGACGGTGCGAAGGGTGAAGTGATGCTGGGCATCGTGCCCACAGTCGAACCAGAGCTTGTCGGTGACTTTGGGACGCTGATGGTGTGGGCAGACGAATTGCGCCGCATGGGTGTGCGCACCAATGCGGAAACGCCCGCCGACTGCAAAATGGCGCGGCAATTCGGGGCCGAGGGGATTGGCCTTTGCCGCACAGAGCACATGTTCTTTGATGCATCGCGTATCAGTGCAGTGCGCCAAATGATCCTGGCGGAAGACGAGGCCGGACGGCGGCGCGCTTTGGATCAATTGTTGCCCGAACAACGCGCCGATTTCACCGCGATTTTTGAGGTGATGACGGGCTTGCCATGCACGATCCGACTGCTCGATCCGCCTTTGCATGAATTCCTGCCAACGCGCGATGAGGAGTTTGCGGACCTTGCCGACGCGACCGGGTACGGCGTCGATCACCTGAAACGCCGCGCGAGCGAGCTGCATGAATTCAACCCGATGCTGGGCCATCGTGGTTGCCGGCTAGGGATCACCTATCCCGAAATTTACGAGATGCAGGCGCGCGCGATTTTCGAAGCGGTTTGCGATGTGCAGGCATCGTCGGGTGAGGCTCCGCTGCCAGAGATTATGGTGCCGCTGGTTGCCACTCGCAAAGAGCTGACGATCCTGAAAGCGCTGGTCGACCGCGTGGCGGAAGAGGTGTTTGCAGAAAAGGGCGCGCGCGTCGCATATCTGGTGGGCACGATGATCGAACTGCCGCGCGCGGCCTTGATGGCTGGCGAAATCGCGCATGAGGGCGCGTTCTTCAGCTTTGGCACCAATGATCTGACGCAGACGACGCTGGGACTGAGCCGCGATGATTCGTCACGGTTCCTCGCGCCCTATGTCGATCAGGGCATCTTCCCGCGCGATCCCTTCGTCAGCTTGGACATCGACGGTGTTGGGCAATTGGTCGAGCTAGCGGCAGAGCGGGGCAGGGCGACCCGGCCCGACATCAAGCTGGGCATTTGCGGCGAACATGGCGGCGACCCGGCGAGTATCGCGTTCTGCGAAAAAGTTGGCTTGGACTATGTCAGCGCATCGCCATACCGCGTGCCGATCGCTCGGCTTGCAGCGGCGCAGGCGGCGATTAGGGGTTAGGTGCCAGAGAGAGAACGGCGCCCGGTGAGCGTGATGATCTCAAAGGTTTCAGGCACTTTGCCGTCGGGGTCCGCTTGATCGAGAAAAGCGGCTCTGGCTTTGGCCAACGCTGCTTTGCCAAGCGGAGGGGCTCGGTCAGACAGCGCGCTGGTCAGGCCATGATCGCGCAGGTCGTGGACCAATTGGTCGAGCGATGAATACCGCACGGTGAGCGTGTGAGTGTCGACAACGGGGTCTTTCCATGCGGCGCGTTGGAGCAATTGCGGCGCAGCGCGCGGATCGACCATAGGGTGAATGCGAGCCGCGGGCCTGTTTCCATCTGCGGCAAGCATAGCGTTGCGCAGCCGGGGAAGGCTCGCCCCGCCGACGAAGCTGACGATGGCAAGCCCGCCGGGAGCCAACGCCGTGTTTATGTGGATTAAAGCTCCGGGAAGGTCATTGATGGCATCGAACATTCCGCCAACGCCGATGAAGTCATACTCGCCCCTTGCAAATGGCTGTTCGGGATCGAGGGTAGTGAGGCTGTCGGCAGTGCCGCCAAGCGCCTGCAGATTTTGTTTTAAATCGGAGGCGGCTTGTCCAACCAGCAAGGACCGGCCCGGTTCGTGCCGGATAAATGCGAGGCGCTCTGCCATGTCCTCTGCCACATCGTCCCACAGGAACCGGGCCGGATTACGGTTTCTGCCCTGCCGCAATTTTGAACGCAGCTCTCTCAGCAACCGTCGTTGGCTTGAAAAGATTTGGGGCACCCGGCGTTCAGTCATGACCGCGCCACTGCCGACCTTGCGCCGCTTACGCAAGGGGTGCACATGAGTTCGATGGGGTGGGGGTCGTATCTTGGCGCCAGTGTAAAGGACGGTCTGAGACCGATCGTTGATCTGGTCTATCCGCCGCGTTGCCCGCTGTGCGGAGGGGCAATTGCGTCGCAGGGCGGGTTGTGTGCGGAATGCTGGGGCGACCTCGAAGTCCCCGGACAGCCTGCCTGCATCACGTGCCAGCGCCCGATGGGGGACAGCGCCGCTGCAAAGAATGACATGTGCTTTGTGTGCAATCTGGAACCACCTCGCCATTCTGGAATCATTGCAGCGACCATCTATAACGACGCCTCGCGCAAGCTCATCCTGACCTTTAAGCACGGTTCAAAAATTGCGCTTGCACCCTTGCTCGCCCAGCTTTTGGCGGCGCGCATCCCGGATCAGGAAGGTGAGCCCGCGTTGCTTATTCCGGTTCCGCTGCATCGCTGGAGGATTTGGCAAAGGGGCTTCAATCAAGCAGCAATGTTGGCGCGTGAGCTGGACAAACGCGGCAAGGGCGAGGTGCTGGTCGATGCGTTGCTGCGTAAAAAGCGGACCCCCAGTCTGGGCGGTCTAGGGCAGCAACAGCGTAAGGACGCGTTGTCCGGGGCGATCATCGTCAGGTCCGGTGCGATAGTTCAGATCAAGGACCGCGACGTAATTCTGGTGGATGACGTGCTCACCAGCGGCGCGACCACCAACGCCTGTGTTGAGGCTTTGCTTTCCGCAGGAGCGGCTTCAGTGCGAATCGCCTGCTTTGCGAGGGTTGTGGATGGGCATGGGATGGGCAATGAGCCAAAGGTTCCCCCAAAGGTTCCCAGCGTTCCGGAAACCGAAACGCCCGAGACCATTACGGCCCCGGGCGCCACGTGACGAAACGGTTTAGATCCGCTCTTAAAGAGCTCAGATGGCGACCCCCTAATTTCGCCATCAGGATCCGATCCCTTATCGTTCAATCGATCATGCTGACCCCCCGTGGCCAGTCTTGATCAATCGCCCCCTGAACCTGGCAATTTGCAAAGCCATGATCTGGTGGAAGAGCGCGTTCGCACTCAATAAAAGCCTTCTTCCATTCCTCTTACCGATGGTGAAGTCTAAACAAGCACATAGGTATATTTTACACCTCATATGTTGTTATCCTGCAACAAACCGTCGCATAGGACGCACCGTCTATCGCGGCGTGGTTCTGACCAAGATTGATTGATTTTTCTGGAGATTTCCTGTGTCCCCAAATCCCCCGCAAGATACTGAGCAAACCGATCCGCTGACCACTCAGGAACGCGAACACGGGTCGCAATTTGCTCCTAAATTTGACAGTTCGGGTCTGCTGACTGCGGTGGTCACCGATGCCGCGTCGAAGGAGGTGCTGGTGGTGGCCTTTATGAACCGAGAAGCGCTGGAACTGACGCGCACGACGGGGAGTGTCCACTTTTGGTCACGGTCGCGCAAGGCGCTTTGGTTAAAGGGGGAGACCTCTGGCAATTTCCTGCGAGTGGAAGAGATGTTGGTCGATTGCGATCAGGATGCTCTTGTTATCCGGGCCATGCCTGCGGGACCGACGTGTCATACCGGCGCGGCAAGCTGTTTTTATCGAAAGCTCGACCCCAAAGCTGATGATGTTTCGGCACTTTCGGTACGTTCTCGTTAAGGTCAAGGCTTGACGCTCACGTAAAGGTAAGGTAACTGATTGGGCATGGCTACAGCACTCGATCACAAACCCGAAAGTGACCAGATGACTGGTTCTCAAAGCAATCAGCGCCATAATGGTGCGCATCTTGACCGTCCTGATAAACTCAGCCGCGAACAATATTCGATCTCTGACCTCACGTCGGAATTCGAATGCACCGCCCGGGCATTGCGCTTTTACGAAGACGAAGGTTTGATCAGCCCGGCACGCGTTGGCCTCACCCGCGTTTATTCAAAGCGCGATCGGACGCGGCTTGCCTGGATCATGCGAGCGAAGAATGTTGGCTTTAGCCTCACTGAAATTCGCGAGATGATCGATCTGTATGACCTCGACGATGGGCGCGTTGAACAACGCCGCGTGACTGTCGAAAAATGCAAAGAACATATCGCAAAATTGAAAGCTCAACGTGCTGATATTGACAGTTCGATCAAGGAATTGACCGGATTTGTGACAGAAATTCAGCGCATCGACCTTGGCTGACACAGCCACATTTTACACCCAATCCATTTCACGCTTGCTGACGGGGATCTTCCGATGCCAACCTATACCGCTCCCACCCGTGACACTCGTTTTGTCATCAATGAACTGCTCGATCTGGCGAGCTACGGGAATCTTCCCGGATTTGAAAACGCCACGCCTGACATGATCGATACGGTCGTGAACGAAGCGGGCAAATTCTGCTCCGAAGTTCTCGCCCCGATCAACCAGATTGGCGACGAGCAGGGCTGCACCCGCCACGAAGATGGTTCTGTAACCACACCTGACGGTTTCAAGGAAGCCTACACCGCATACATTGAAAGCGGTTGGGGCACGATTGCGAAATCCGAAGAGTTCGGCGGACAGGGTTTGCCGCATGTCCTCGGTTTCGTGATGGAAGAGTTTACAGGCACCGCAAACCAGGCTTTCGGCATGTATCCCGGCCTGACCAATGGCGCATCTGCCGCGATCGAAGCCGCAGCTTCGCAGGAACTTAAAGAGACCTATCTGCCAAAGATGATCTCTGGCGAATGGTCGGGCACGATGAACCTGACGGAACCGCATTGCGGCACCGATCTGGGCATGATCCGCACCAAAGCGGTGCCGAATGGCGATGGCTCCTATGCGATCACAGGTACCAAGATTTTCATCTCCGCTGGCGAACATGACCTCACCAGCAACATCATTCACCTTGTTCTGGCGAAGACACCGGGCGCACCGGACAGTTCAAAGGGCATCTCGCTCTTCATCGTTCCCAAGTTCCTGCTCGACGACAGCGGCGAACCGGGTGAGCGCAATGCGGTGTCTTGCGGCTCTATCGAGAAAAAGATGGGCATCCACGGCAATGCAACCTGCGTGCTCAATTATGACGGCGCGACCGGATTTATGGTTGGCGAAGAGAATAAGGGCCTTGCCGCTATGTTCGTGATGATGAACGCGGCTCGTCTGGGTGTTGGTCAGCAAGGATTGGCTCAGGCAGAAGTTTCCTATCAGAACGCTGTTACCTACGCGCTAGACCGCCGTCAGGGCCGCGCTTTATCTGGTCCCGCTGAGCCAGAAGCGCAGGCCGATCCAATCTTCGTGCACCCAGATGTTCGCCGGATGTTGATGGATGCCAAAGTCTTCAACGAAGGGATGCGCGCACTCATTTTGTGGGGAGCGCTTCAAGTCGACCTTACCCACAAGGCGCAAACCGAAGAAGAACGCCAGCTCGCAGACGATCTTATCGGGCTGATGACCCCGGTCATCAAAGGGTATGGCACTGATAAGGGCTATGACATCGCCAACAATATGCAGCAGGTCTATGGCGGCCATGGCTATGTCAAAGAATGGGGCATGGAACAGTTCGTTCGCGATAGCCGCATCGCCATGATTTACGAAGGGACCAATGGCGTTCAGGCGATGGACCTTTGTGGGCGTAAGCTCGCGAGCAAGGGTGGCCGCGCTGTGCAGGCGTTCTTCAAAATGATCGACGACGAAATCGCAACTGCGAAGACCAATGACGCCCTCGCACCAATCGCTGAAAAGCTCGAGAAAGCTTTGGGCGAACAGAAGGCTGCAACCATGTGGTTCATGCAGAACGCGATGGCGAACCCGAACCATTTGGGCGCTGGTGCTCACCATTACATGCACATCATGGGCATCGTGACGCTCGGCTTTTTCTGGTTGAAAATGGCCAAGGTTGCTGCCGCCACTTTGGCCGGCGGAACTGAAGATAAAGCGTTCTACGAAGCAAAAATGACGTCTGCGTCCTATTATGCAGAGCGGTATTTGCCCGATGCAGGCGCTCTGCGACGCAAGTTAGAAGCTGGCAGCGACCATATGATGGCTCTGCCTGAAGAAGCTTTCGCAACCGCAGCCTGACGAGGTACCCGGTTCGTCACGTGACAGAAAGGCCCGGTTCTGGGGGGAACCGGGCCTTTTTTGTGTGCTTACCGTATGAGTATTTTTTAGCAGAAAGCTGCTGCATCACTCCATCGGCAGGAAATCGGGCACTGACAGATATCGCTCACCCGTGTCGTAATTGAAGCCAAGAACACGTGTTCCAGCGTCCAATTCCGGCAGTTTCTTTGCAATGGCTGCGAGTGTCGCGCCGGATGAAATACCGATCAGCATGCCTTCTTCGCTTGCTGCGCGGCGGGCCATGTCTTTGGCTGCCTCAGCATCCACGGTTATCGCACCGTCGATGCTGCTGGTGTGGAGGTTGCCCGGAATAAAGCCTGCGCCAATCCCCTGGATCGGGTGCGGACCCGGTTCGCCGCCATTGATGACGGGGGAGGCCTCTGGTTCAACAGCATAGGCTTTGAAACCAGACCAGTGCTTTTTTAACTCCTCTGCGCAGCCAGTCAGGTGACCGCCGGTGCCAACACCAGTGATCATCACATCGACAGGGCTATCAGCGAAGTCAGTGAGAATTTCATGCGCCGTAGTGCGTGCGTGAATGGCGGGGTTTGCGCTATTGTCGAACTGGCTAGGCATCCACGCGCCTTGCGTGCCTTCGACGATCTCGGTGGCGCGGCCGATGGCGCCTTTCATGCCCTTTTCTTTGGGCGTGAGATCAAATGTCGCACCATAGGCGAGCATCAGCCGGCGCCGCTCAATCGACATAGATTCTGGCATAACCAGAATCAGCTTGTAGCCTTTGACCGCCGCGACCATCGCGAGCCCAATGCCGGTGTTGCCGCTGGTGGGCTCCACAATCGTGCCGCCCGGTTTGAGCGCGCCAGAGGCCTCTGCATCTTCGACCATCGCCAGCGCGATCCGATCTTTGATCGAACCACCGGGATTGGATCGTTCTGATTTCAGCCATACCTCGTGGTCGGGGAACAGTCGCGACAGGCGAATGTGCGGTGTATTGCCGATTGTCTCGAGGATGTTTGCAGCTTTCATATCAGGCCTCCTGAGGGTTTGTTTTTGTAGGATTATCTAAATTGCCGATGTCTTCTAACAGATCATCGGGTTGATCGAAGCTCTTCGTTGTTCGTAGCACTGGGAATATTCGGCTCCACAGCAAAACGGTTACAAGCGCACCCGCGCCGCCCGCCACAATCGCGGCCACCGGGCCGAGCACAAAAGCGAGGCTTCCCGAAAACGCATCACCGCCTTCGTTGGATGCGCTGATGGTCATCATGCTGACAGAGGAAACGCGCCCACGCTTGTCATCGGGTGTGTGCAATTGGATCAGCGATTGCCGTACATAGACGCTGAACATATCGGCGCCGCCAATAATAAACAGCATAGCGAGGCTGAGGATCAGGCTGGTCGACAGGCCAAAGATTATCGTGGCGACACCAAACACCGCCACGGCCCACAGCATTTTTGGGCCCACCTGTGTTTTCAACGGGCGGAATGAGAAGAATATCGCGGCAACCAACGCACCTGCCGGTGTCGCCGCGGCGAGCATGGCCAGTCCATTTTCGCCAACTTGCAAAATATCGCGCGCGAAAACCGGGATCAGGGCGTTTGCTCCGGCCAGGAACACCGCAAAAAGATCGAGCGTAATCGCGCTCAGCACCATCTTGTTTTGCACTACATACCTCAGCCCATCGACAATCGCGCCAAGGGGGCGCTGATCTTTGCGCATTGCAGGCTGAGGAACCTTGCCAACGAGCGCCAATGCGACGGCGGAGATGGTGAACAATCCAGCGGCAGCGGCATAGGGTAGGGCGGGCTCCACCGCGTAAAGCAGCGCACCGATGGCGGGCCCAGACAGCATCCCGACCTGCCAGGAAATTGATGAGAGCGCGATTGCCGTGGGTAGAATGTTCTTCGGTACGAGGTTGGGCGAAAGCGCGGATAAAGCGGGCCCGGCAAAACCGCGCGCGACGCCTAGGATCACCGCGATTGCGAACAGGATCGGCAGGCTTACCGCGCCTGTCCAACTGACCCATGTAAGAATTGCCGCGCAGATAAATTGAAGCGCGATGGTCAGCAGGCCAAGTTTTCGCCTGTCGAATTTGTCAGCGGCAAGGCCGGTAAACGGAGTCAGGATAAACAGGGGTAAAAATTGCAGCAGACCAATAATCGCCAGCGTCCCGGACCCCTCGGCCATGTTCATTCCGCTATCACGGGCAATGTTATACGCCTGCCACTGGATAACGATCAGCATCGCGTATTGCGCGAGAGTAGCGGCCAGACGACACGCCCAATAGGCGCGAAAGTTATGGATTTGGAATGGGTGGGTTGGTTCAGGATCGCTCACGCTAAAGCCAATGGCACCCGCGAGGCTGCGTGCCAAGCGGGCGGTCCGATTACCGATCAAACCTGTGGTTTAAATTAGCGGTCCCGGCGTAGGCGCGGATTGGGTTGCAACGTATCGATAATAGCAACGAAATCGTCGAGCCGGATAATCCGCTCAAACTGAAAACCGGCGCGCTCATCGCGCGTCCAGATGACATAGGCTTCGATCCGCCCCACAACCGGCAGGCGAATAATGACCCGGTCACCCCGGTCCAATTTACCCGCATCATCGACCATAAATCCGTGCGCCGAGATATTGCAGACATGCAGATTGAGATCGCCATGCGCAAAGTGTTCGACGATCACAGGGAAGTCGACGGGGTGCCGCGCAGCACGCCGCAGGTCTGTAACACTAAGATTCGCTCCGGCAGACACAGTCTACGCCCTCCCTTTCCCAACCAGCCCGGTTAACTACCGGGTTCCCCTTAATGCGGGTCAAAGGCTGACAATTGGTAAAGTTCGGCGAGGCTTAGCGCGAGCCTTGCACAGTTTAGCGCGTAATTAGCCCGTGTTTCTTTTTGCCCAAACTGATTTTCAGCGTCGCGCCCTCATGCACAATTACGACAAATCCGGGATCCAGGATCGTGTTATCGTCGATCTTAACCGCGCCTTCGGCAATTTTACGCTTGGCCTCTTTGTTGGAGGCGGTGAAGCCGATATCTGTCAAAACCGCGCCCAGCCTCATGCCAGATGAACCAACCGCGATTACCGGCAAATCTTCGCCTTTTCCGCCATCAGAGAACGTTTCGCGCGCGGTGGCTTCTGCCGCTTTTGCCGCATCTTCACCGCGTACCAATTTCGTCACCTCATTGGCGAGGATAATTTTGGCGTCGTTGATCGCTGCGCCTTCTAACGCTTCGAGGCGCGCGATTTCGTCCAGCGGCAAGTCTGTGAACAGCTTGAGGAAGCGGCCAACGTCGCGGTCATCGGTGTTGCGCCAATATTGCCAGAAATCATAAGCAGGCAATTGCGCTTCATTTAGCCACACAGCACCTGCAGCAGTCTTGCCCATTTTCGCACCGTCGGCGGTGGTGAGCAGCGGCGTGGTAAGCCCAAACAGATTGTGCCCCTCCATCCGGCGGCCCAGTTCCATCCCGTTTACGATATTGCCCCATTGATCGCTGCCGCCCATTTGCAGTCTGCAAGCATAGCGGCGGGCCAGTTCAACAAAGTCATAGGCCTGAAGGATCATGTAGTTAAATTCAAGAAAGGTGAGCGGTTGTTCGCGGTCGAGGCGAAGCCGTACCGAATCGAATGTCAGCATCCGGTTTACGGTGAAGTGCGGCCCTACATCACGCAGCAGTTCGACGTATCCTAGCGCAGAAAGCCATTCGTCATTGTTCACCATCACGGCGTCCGTGGGCCCATCACCAAAGGTAAGCAGCTTTTCAAAGACCGTGCGGATCGACGCAATATTGTCATCAATGATCGCAGGCGTAAGCATCTGGCGGCTTTCATCCTTACCCGAAGGATCGCCGATTTTGGTCGTGCCGCCGCCCATCACGACGATGGGTTTGTGGCCTGCCTGCTGCAGGCGGCGCAGCATCATGATTTGAACCAGACTGCCAATATGCAAGGACGGCGCGGTCGCATCAAAACCGATATATCCGGGCACGATCTGTTGTGCAGCAAGCTGATCCAGCGCGCCGGAATCGGTCATTTGATGGATATAGCCGCGGCTGTCCAACAGGCGCAGCAGATCAGATTCGTAAGTGCTCATAGCAAAAGCGCTTAACAGTGTGGGAGGACCGCTTCTAGTGGCTTGCTCACACGGCTCCGCTCAGCGATACCTTCGGCCATGCAACCACTCATGCTTCATCGAACCTGCGACCTTGGCCCAATCAAAGCGGTAACCGCCAGTATTCGCGCAACACCAACGGGGTGCGAGGCAGAATTCCGGCTCGACGGAGGAATTGATGCAATCACGCTGCCACCTGCGGGACCCGGTGTGCGGACCGATGATCTTTGGAAGACGACTTGCTTCGAGATTTTCTGGCAACCGATTGGCGGCACGTCATATCGCGAGTTTAACCTTTCACCATCAGGGCGCTGGGCGGCCTATGATTTCGATTCTTTTCGCGAAGGGATGCGCGATGCTCCAGTGAGTGCGATTTCGCTTAGTTCAGGCCATGCGACCGCGAATGGACGAGGGGAATTGGTGCTGAAAGCCAGCATCGCGGCAGACTTGCCCGCTCCTGCGCAGGTCGCGCTAAATGCCATTGTCGAACATGCTGATGGCGGATTGCAATTCTGGGCGCTCGCCTTTGGGCCGGGCAAGGCTGAATTTCATTCCGAAGCTTGCCGTCAGATGATCATCGAACGCAACTAGGTTCTGGCAGCCCCGAAAGGGCCGTTAAGTTGCACGATCTTCCAATTGAGAAACCACGCAAACGTGACCCATGCCAAATAAGGAGCGTTTAGCCACCCGGCCAACGTGGAATAATTCGGCAGGAACACGAACAGCGAGAGCACAGATAGCCACAAGAATACATTCTCAAACAGCGCCCAATCGGGCCGTTTGATTTTGAAGAACAGCGGCGACCATAGCAAATGGAGCACAAAGTTTGCCGCAAAGAGTGCTCCCACAATTACACGGTCGCCCGCAGTCGGTGCCGCCGTCCATGCGAGATAGAAGCTCCACCCCGCCAGGCCTAGAATGATCGTCCACGCTGGGCCGAACAGCCAATCAGGTGGCTGCCAGCTTGGTTTTTTGAGGTTGTGATACCACGATCCAATTTCGGTCAGCAGTCCGCCAGCGCCGGCAAGCACAATTGCCCAGGCGGCTGCGATTAGGGCGGGGGTCCATTCAATGTCCATGCGCAAGGGGATAGAGCGCGGCCGCGCAAAAGCAATTGCCTTTGCGCCCGCGCTGTTCCAATTCGCACCCTATGAGTTCAACTGTTAAATTCGGCATTGATTGCCTGCTCGCTGACCCCGCCTTGCTTTCTGAGCTGAAAGGGCGCCGCGTTGCCTTGGTCGCACATCCGGCCAGCGTGACTGAGAATCTCACGCATAGCCTTGATGCACTGATTGCTGCCGGGGTGAATGTGACCAGCGCCTTTGGCCCGCAGCACGGGCTGAAAGGCGACAAGCAAGACAATATGGTCGAAACGGCGGATGAGACGGACCCGCAACTACGGCATCCCGATCTTCTCGCTCTATGGCGAAGTGCGCCGCCCCACAGGCCAGATGATGTCGAGCGCAGATGTCTTTCTGTTCGACCTCCAAGACCTCGGCTGCCGCATCTACACCTTTGTGACGACGCTGCTTTATCTTCTGGAAGAGGCAGAGAAGCACGGCAAGGAAGTGTGGGTGCTGGACCGCCCGAACCCCGCCGGTCGCCCGGTGGAAGGGACTTTGCTGGTGCCGGGACACGAAAGCTTTGTTGGCGCGGCTCCGATGCCGATGCGTCATGGCCTGACGATGGGGGAGATGGGGCACTGGTTTGTTGCGCATTTCGGTCTTGATGTGCCTTACAAAGTTGTGGCGATGGAAGGGTGGCAGCCTGACGCCGGGAGTGATGCAGTGGCAAGCGGTTATGGCTGGCCGGCGGATCGCATCTGGATCAACCCAAGCCCCAACGCCGCCAGCGTAAATATGGCGCGCTGTTACGCGGGAACGGTGATGATCGAAGGTGCAACGCTGTCAGAAGGCCGCGGGACCACGCGTCCATTGGAGGTGCTGTTCGGTGCCCCCGATATCGACGCCAAAGCGGTCGTAGCAGAGATGCAAGCCTTCGCGCCCGATTGGTGCAAGGGCGTGCGCATACGCGATTGCTGGTTTGAACCGACCTTCCACAAACACGCAGGAAAGCTATGTAATGCGCTGATGTTACACGCAGAAGGTCCGGGATACGATCACGATGAGTTCAAACCCTGGCGGATGCAGGCGCTGGCGTTCAAAGCGATCCGGAACCTTTATCCAGACTATGATCTATGGCGGGGTGAGGACTTCAAATATGAATACACCAGTGATGTGCTGGCGATTGATGTGATTAACGGCGGACCGTCGCTGCGTAAATGGGTTGATGATGCAAGGGCAGGGCCGGATGCGTTGGACGCGCTGGCTTCATCGGATGAAGCGGCTTGGGTCGCGACGGTGCGCGAGCATTTGCTTTATTGAACGACCGATTATGGGATGGGAAGTGGCCATCAAGCCATTCCAGCTACAAGTTCCCGAACCACAATCTTTATCACCGCCGATTTCGGCTCTTTAGGCCAATGTTTGATGCGCAACTCTCGATCACGTGACAAACAGGTTTCGAATCCGTCGCGATAAACTTCGATGAAGACGTTATCCCACTCACCGCTTGCATTCCAATTGATGCAAATCGCGTTGGTGAATCGATTGAGCTCAATGTCTTCGTGGTCAACTCCCGCGAGAACCGTTCCTTCAAGAGCCATAAGCAAGTTTATAGCGTTGTCACGCTGTGCACAATCACGTGCTAGTTCTTCAATGTGGCCTTTCAGCACATCCTCAAGCATAAAAGCCGCCAATGACCGCAAGTGGGTCGCTAGCAGATAATGGGTCTGCCTTCGCCCTCAATGCCCCTGCTTCCGGCTTAGCTCCCGCATCGCTTCGTCCAGTCCATCCAGCGTCAGCCCGTACATTCGACCGCCGACCAGTTCTTTCATCATCTTGGTCGATTGCGAATAGCCCCATTGTTTTTCGGGTGTAGGGTTTAGCCACACGGTCGCGGGGTAGGTGTCGGTGACGCGTTTCATCCATGCGACGCCGGCTTCTTCGTTCATATGTTCGACGCTGCCACCGGCATGGGTGATTTCATAGGGGCTCATCGCGGCATCGCCCACGAAAATCACTTTATAATCATGGCCGTATTTGTGGAGGATATCCCACGTTTTGGTCCGTTCCTGCCAGCGCCGTTTGTTGTCCTTCCAAACGCCTTCATACAGGCAGTTGTGGAAGTAGAAGAACTCGAGGTTTTTAAATTCCGCCGTCGCCGCGCTGAACAGCTCCTCGACCAATTTGACGAAGGGATCCATCGACCCGCCTACGTCAAGAAACAGCAACAGTTTCACTGCATTGCGGCGTTCGGCGCGCATGCGAATGTCGAGCCAGCCTTGCTTGGCCGTGCCTTCGATTGTCGCATCCAGATCAAGCTGATCCTGAGCCCCTTCGCGTGCAAACCGGCGCAGACGGCGCAGCGCCATTTTGATGTTGCGAGTGCCCAATTCCTTGGTGCTGTCGAGGTTTTTAAACTCGCGCTTTTCCCAAACTTTCATCGCGCGCTTGTGCCTGCTTTCGCCGCCGATACGCACGCCTTCTGGATTGTAACCGGAATTGCCGAATGGCGATTTGCCACCAGTGCCGATCCATTTGTTGCCGCCTTCGTGGCGTTTTTCCTGTTCGGCAAGACGCTCTTTCAGCGTCTCCATAATCTTGTCCCAATCACCCAGCGATTCAATCTCAGCCATTTCCTCTTCGGTGAGGAATTTTTCGGCAACCGCTTTCAGCCAATCTTCGGGAATATCGACCGGGTTCTGACCGTAATCGGTCATTATGCCTTTAAAAACTTTGTGGAACACCTGATCGAATTTATCGAGCATCCCTTCGTCTTTCACAAAGGTTGCGCGTGATAAGTAATAGAACGCCTCTGGCGTCTGTTCGATCACGTCCTTATCCAACGCCTCAAGCAGCGTGAGATGTTCCTTAAAGCTCGCGCCGATACCGGCCTCGCGCAATTCGTCCATGAAGTTGAAAAACATGGCGCCATTATTACCCACGAAGTGCGCCAGATACCAGCCCCCTCGGCCTCGCATTTTAGACCAGCGAAAAAACTGGCATCGCAGGACAATCCCTTAAACCTTCGCTAACCATATCAAAGCTACTGCGTCCCTAGACAGGGAACTGAGCCAAAAATGAAACCGATCACAATCGATACCGCCAACGCATCCGCTTTGGACAAAATCCCCGAAAAATGCGGGGCGGTCACTGTGGGCTGCTCCGACGTTGCGGGCGTGGTTAAGGCGGTTATTCGGTCCTCAGAGGCTTTGCGTGAAGAACATGAAGCCTTGCGAGGCACAGTCACTGCTCTCGAAGCTGATCAAGCGAAGGTTGCAGAGGCCAGCGATGAAGCGCGGCTCTTGTCAGAACGCGCGATAGAGCGCTTGGGCGAGGGCACTTCACTAATCCAATCGTCGCTCAGCCAGATTGGTTTGCTGCTGGAACTGGTTGATGCCCTTGGGCAGCACGTTTCCGGTTTTTCTGCCGCGATGGAGCAAGTGCGGCGCAGCGCAAAAGACATCGAAGACATCGCCGAAACAACCAATATCCTCGCGCTCAACGCCACTATCGAGGCCATGCGCGCAGGCGATGCGGGCAGAACATTTGCCGTGGTCGCAAGCGAGGTCAAAAGCCTCGCCAATGACACGCGAAAAGCGACCATCGAAATTGCAACCACGATCGATGCACTTGGCGAAGAGGCGAGCAGCGTCATCGGCCAGATCGAAGAAGGTTCACGGGCAAGCGGCGAGGCCAAAGCTTCGGTCGCCCGGATCGAAAGCACCATTTCCAGTGTCGGTGAACTGGTTGAGGAAGTGGACAAGCAAAATGACCTGATCGCGCGTTCTACAGGAACGATCAGCGGTCATGTTGACGCGGTACAGAGGGTCCTCACAAGCTTTGACGCCGCGGCGCGCACCAATGAGGACCGGCTCCAAGGAGCCAATCGTCAAATGGAGGAGCTGGAACTGACCGCGAGCGAAATGTTCGATTCGCTGGTCCAAGCTGGCCTCAGCCCACAAGACAGCGTCATGGTGGAACGCGCCAAAGAAATAGCGCGAGAAGCTGCTGCCGCTGCAGAAGAAGCCATTGCGGCCGGCGAAATCGCCGAAGCGCAGATATTTGACCAGAACTATCAACCGATTGCTGGCAGCAACCCTCCGCGCTTCCGCACGGCTTTGAACGATTGGGCAGACCGAAAATGGCGCCCGATGTTGGATGCCGCGAAGGATGCAGATTCCAGTGTCAGAGCCGCGGCTTGCACCGACCTTAAAGGTTTCTTGCCGACGCACATTAGTGAGATGTCGCGAGAACCAACGGGTGATCTTACCCATGACACCAAATATTGCCGCAATGGCCGGATCATGATGTATCCGATCGATAAACGCGCCAAACAAAGCACCGCACCGTATATGATGGCGGTCTATCGTCAGGAAGGTGACGGGACGCAGTATATGGTTGTGCGCAACATCTATGTGCCGCTGATCATCAATGGACGTCGCTGGGGCGATTTTGAGTTTGCCTACAGTTTCCGTTAACTCTTGATCTTCGTTCGGCCGAGCAAAGTCAGAACAAGTCCAAGGAGAGCGCTGGCAACCAAACCCCCGAGCAACCACACATAAAGCCCACCCATCCGGCCATCGCGCGCAGCGGAAACACCCAGATCAAGGTTGATGCCAAGCGACAACCACGACATTCCCAATGTGAATGCCCATCCAGATGCCAGCACGGATTGAGCCAAAGGATGCCGGCGAAAAACCATCCATCCACCAGCAATCAGCAGAGCAGAAGCGGCAAAATCGACAAGCCAGAGAGGCCAGAACTGCCAATCGCCCCAGTTTGCGCGCAATTCGCCCAGGGCCAGGACAACACCGGTTATGACGGCAAGAATTGCCGATAGACGGAGCATGAAGGCCTAGCTCGGATTGCGCCGCGCCATGAATGCCAGACGCTCAAACAGCATAATATCCTGCTCGTTCTTTAAAAGAGCACCATGTAGAGGCGGGATAGCGCTGTTGGGGTTCGCGTCTTGGAGAACCTCTAGCGGCATATCTTCATTCAGCAGCAGCTTAAGCCAATCGAGCAATTCGCTGGTCGAAGGCTTCTTCTTGAGACCCGGAACTTCGCGCAGCTCATAGAAGATATCCATCGCCTTTTTGACGAGCGTTTTCTGGATGCCGGGATAATGCACGTCGATAATCGACTGCATCGTCTCGCGATCGGGAAACTTGATATAATGGAAGAAGCAGCGGCGCAGAAAAGCGTCAGGCAGTTCTTTTTCATTATTCGAGGTGATCACAACGATCGGGCGCTCTTTCGCGGTGATCCGCTCCTGCGTTTCGTAAACGTCGAAGCTCATTCGGTCGAGTTCCTGCAACAGATCGTTAGGAAACTCGATGTCAGCCTTGTCGATTTCGTCGATCAGCAAGACGGGCAATTCGGGCGCGGTGAAGGCTTCCCATAACTTACCCTTCTTGATGTAATTGCGGATGTCGTGAACGCGCTCTTCGCCAAGCTGACCATCGCGCAAACGCGCAACCGCATCATACTCATACAGACCCTGTTGAGCCTTTGTCGTGGATTTGATGTTCCATTCGATCAGCGGTGCACCCACAGCCTTTGCAATTTCATGCGCCAGAACGGTCTTGCCCGTGCCCGGCTCACCCTTGACGAGCAAAGGACGGCGCAATGTCACAGCAGCGTTTACCGCGACCTTTAGATCGTCGGTGGCAATATAATCGCTGGTGCCTTCAAAACGTTGCGGCCCGGAATTCTGATCGGTCATGGGTTTCCCTTCAAAACGTATAATTTGAGCGAGGCGATAAGGGGACGCGGCGCTGTGCGCAAGGGCAAGCGGCCTGACGGTTTTGGCAGGATGCTATTGCGGGAGCGACAAAATCCTTTGCGCTATCATCTCCAGAGCGGTCTGGTTCAGGTTTGCCTCTGGATTGCTCCAGCTAAGCACCAGCGCATGATCACGTCCCGCCGCATTGGTCAGCAGCCATGTCAGATTGAGAACGCCCGGTTCAGACCCGCCTTTGTATCCAGCATAACCCCACGCAGGTCGGGTGGTGGGCGCCATCGATGGGTTGATCGCCATAATGTCGAATGCAAGCGGGTCGGCGGTGGCGCGCATGAAACGCAGCAGGTTTGCAAGGTCATCCGCATTGGCAAACCATTCGACGTCGAGCGCCCTTGGCCCTTCTGCAAAAGCGGCTTGGATCTGGCTGGCAGGCACATCCTCATCCTCAATTGCGGCGAGGATTTGTGCGCGGCCCATAGCGTCCGCCTCCTGATAAGCGGATAGCCGCGATGCGGACCCGCCTTTCAATAGAAAAACCTCACGTGTCGTCAGAAACGGATCGTTCAATTCAGGATCGCTATGCCCGCTATCGATCAATGTCTGCATCACCGCCCCCCTTCCCAACAGGTCGATCAGTTGATCGGTTGCGGTGTTGTCGCTGATAGAGATCATCATACTGGCAAGTGTTTGCAATGTTACGGGAGAGTTAGCGGGCCAATCCTGCATCATACCGCTGGGGAAGCTGCGTGCGGTCAAAGTAACTTGATCATCCCATGCACGCTCCCCCTGACGAATTTCGCGGGCGAGGGTGGCCAGCACGTAAAGCTTAAACGTTGAGCCAAGCGGCATTTGGTCTGCATCGCGGATTTCGATCAATGGCTCGCCGCCGTCCAGCGGACCGAACCACGCGCTGATATTTCCGGGCAGGGCGGTCAGTTCAGCTTCAATCTTCGCCGGGCTGTCGGCAATTGGATTGAACGTTTCGAATACCAGCTCGCTGATTCGGTTGTCATCAGCCGGATCAATCGCCATCCCGCCTCGCCCAATGGCGCGCTCCATCCGAATGATGAGCGCTGCGCGAGAATTGCTGACAGGGCCTAGGTTTTCGACCGATACGGCGGCGCCGAATTGGGCAGTAGACTGCTGGAAAAACGCTGCGACCTGTTCAGCAGATACCTCGCGCAAAAAAGCATCTGTGAATATCTCTTGCGGTGCCAACTCCCCATTGATCATCCGGATCACCTGTTCGGCTCGCATTTCCAGTGCGGATTGCTCTGCGGTTTGCGAAGCGGTGCTATCTTCAACTTGAGCAGCCAATACGGCGGGAGTGGCAATCATAAGCCCGCAGAATGTAGCTAAAACAACAGTGCGGCCAGTGTTCAAAAATTGGCGCAGTTTCATGCAAAGTTCCCTTAGATCATTGCTTAAGCCTGTCCGTTTGAAGATGATCAGACAAGCGTATTGCGTTCTTTGGCTATCCCAGATGAAAGGGTGTCGGAGCCAGCGCGTTGCGTGCATGGTTCTGAATACGAAGCACCTATTGGGACTATCCACAATGCCAATGCAAAAGCTCTCTATTGCTACAAAAGAAGGCCATACTCTTCAAGGCGCGTTGGAACTGCCTACCGGCTTGGTACGGGGTGCGGCGGTGTTTGCACATTGCTTCACCTGCACCAAGCAAAGCAAAGCTGCGGTCAGCGTATCGCGAGCGATGGCGCAGCAGGGGATTGCTTGTCTGCGGTTCGATTTCACCGGGCTCGGCGGCAGCGAAGGCGAATTTGGCCGGGTCGGGTTTGCAGCGGATATTGCCGATCTCATCGCGGTCGCCAATGATTTGTGCAATCGTTTCGATAGCAAGGTACTCCTGATCGGCCATAGTCTTGGCGGAGCGGCAGTGTTGGCCGCAGCGCATGAATTGGGCCGCGAGAAAGTCGGCGCTGTGGCCACTATTGGTACGCCATCAAATGTCCCGCATGTGCTGCACATCATCCAAGGCGACCATGATGCTATCAGGCGCGATGGCGAAGGTCCGGTCACGATTGGAGGGCGCGGATTTTCGATCAGTCGCGAATTTCTGGAACGGACAGAAGCAATAAATTTGCTCGATATAGTCAAAAATATGCGTTTGCCGTATCTCGCGTTGCACTCTCCGACAGATAAGATTGTTGGCATCGAACATGCTGGCGAACTTTTTCAAGCAGCCTTCCACCCGAAGAGTTTTGTGAGCCTGGCAGGAGCTGACCACCTACTAACCAATGCTGATGATGCAGAATTTGCCGCCAATATCATCGCGCATTGGGCAAGGCGTTATCTGCCAATTGTTGAAAATTGGCCAAAGCCGCAAGAGGGCGTCGTTGTCCAAACCGGCCATGGCAAATTCGGAACGCAGGTTCACACCGTCTCACACCAATTTGTTGTAGATGAACCCGCCAGCTATGGCGGTGATGACACCGGGCCAACGCCGTATGACCTTTTGCTCAGTGCGCTTGGTACGTGCACCGCAATGACCATGAAGATGTATGCTGACCGCAAGGCATGGCCGATGGAAGGCACCCGAATTCACCTGACGCACGAACGCGACCACGCGGAAGATTGCGATCATGCCATTTCTGAAAATGACAATCTGAAGGTGCAGGCGATCAATCGCGTGATAGAAATTATAGGTGATGATCTGACCGCAGAGCAGCGAGCGAAAATCATCGAAATTGCAGACAAATGCCCTGTTCACAGGACTTTGGAATCGCATCTGCACATCCACACTGAAGAATCGAACTGAGCGGATTGGGTCTAGATCCGGCTAGCCGCTCCCAGACAAACAAAGGCCAATTGGGTCACCAGTACGACAACAGTCGTAACCTTCCATCCAGTGCCAGCATCCTGCATTCCGCGATCCCATGTCCACATGCCAATCGCGCCCGTAGCTACGCTGGAAAGGATGATGGTGAACCAGCCATTTTGGCCAGACAGCACCATAAACAGCGCAAAAAGCACTACCATCTGGAGCAGAAACGCTCCTGCGAACCAGGCGATGGGGATCGGGCGATAGGCCGCATCGGGCATTTCCCAGTCCGGCAGCGAGCTATCTGGGCGGGAAATGCGCCGGTCGCCTGCCATAATGTCTTCTTCGCGAGGATTCGGATACTTCGGACCAGAATGCCCAGGGCGGCGATCAGGCATCGATCATATCCCGGTCAATTTCGCCCGCGCGGTTTTGGATGAAATTGAAACGGTGTTCGGGATTGCGTCCCATCAATTGATCGACAAGCTCTTTCACCCCAGCGCGCTGTTCGAATTCAACAGGTAGAGTGATGCGGATGAGCGAACGCGTTTCCGGGTTCATTGTCGTTTCGCGCAGCTGGCTGGGGTTCATTTCGCCGAGCCCTTTAAACCGGCCGACTTCAACTTTCTTACCCTTGAACACCGTCGCCTCTAGCTCTGCACGATGCGCATCATCGCGGGCGTAGCGGCTCTCTTTACCGGAGGTCAGCCGGTACAGCGGCGGCTGCGCCAGATAGAGCGATCCGCTGCGCACCACGTCGGGCATTTCTTGAAAGAAGAACGTCATCAACAATGTAGCAATATGCGCGCCATCAACATCCGCATCGGTCATAATAATGATGCGATCATATCGCAGGTCCTGCGCATCGCAGTCTTTGCGCGTGCCGCAACCCATCGCCAGCGTCAGATCGGCGATCTCGCTGTTCGCGCGGATTTTTTCAGCGGTCGCGCTCGCAACGTTGAGGATTTTTCCCCGAATCGGCAGGATCGCCTGCGTCTTGCGGTCGCGCGCTTGTTTCGCACTGCCACCGGCGGAATCGCCTTCGACAATGAACAATTCAGTTTCGCGGTCACCTTCGCCGCTGCAATCTGTCAGCTTGCCGGGCAAGCGCAGCTTTTTGGCATTGGTCGCGGTTTTGCGCTTGATTTCACGCTCTTGTTTGCGGCGCAGGCGTTCATCCATGCGCTCCATCACTTCGCCCAGCAGCGCCTTGCCGCGGTCCATATTGTCGGTGAGGAAGTGGTCGAAATGATCGCGCATGGCGTTTTCGACAAGGCGCGCGGCCTCAGGCGAGGTCAGCCTGTCCTTAGTCTGTGACTGAAATTGCGGGTCGCGGATAAAGACGCTGAGCATCACCTCGCCGCCGGTCATCACATCGTCAGCGGAGATGTCTTTCGCTTTCTTAGTGCCGGTCAGTTCACCGAACGCGCGCAGCCCTTTAGTCAGCGCGCCGCGCAATCCCTGCTCATGCGTGCCGCCATCGGGGGTGGGAACCGTGTTGCAATACCAACTGGTCGAGCCATCGGAATAGAGCGGCCATGCAATAGCCCATTCGACGCGCCCTTGATCGTCGTGGAAATCTTGGCTGCCGGTGAATGGCTGAGCGGTCACACATTCGCGCGCGCCAACTTCTTCGGCCAAGTGATCCGCGAGCCCGCCAGGAAATTTGAACATCGCCTCCGCAGGCACATCATCGCTGACGAGCGATTCTGCGCATTTCCACCGAATTTCGACGCCTGCATACAGGTACGCTTTTGACCGCGCGAGTTTGAACAGGCGGTGCGGTTTAAACTGGCGGTCACCGAATATCTCAGTGTCTGGCGTAAAGCTAACCGTGGTTCCGCGCCGATTGGGTGCAGCGCCGACGATCTCGATTTTGCCCAGTGCAAGTCCCTTGGAAAATTCCTGCGCGTAAAGCTGCTTGTCGCGCGCGACCTCCACCCGTGTATGAGACGAAAGTGCGTTCACTACACTAACACCAACACCGTGCAGGCCGCCGCTGGTGGCGTATGCCTTGCCGGAGAATTTCCCGCCGGAGTGCAAAGTTGAGAGGATCACCTCAAGCGTTGATTTGCCCGGAAATTTGGGATGCTCATCCACCGGAATGCCGCGGCCATTATCCGCAACATGCAGCCGGTTTTCTTCGTCCAGACGCATTTCAATCCGGCTCGCATGGCCCGCGACCGCTTCATCCATCGCGTTGTCGAGCACTTCGGCGGCTAGATGATGCAATGCCCGGTCATCTGTGCCCCCGATATACATGCCGGGGCGGCGGCGGACAGGCTCCAACCCTTCGAGAACTTCGATGGAGGAACTGTCGTAGTCGCCACTGGAAGTGGGCGTGTTTTCAAAAAGATCGTCAGCCATGTGTCTGATATAGGCACTGCTGCGCCGTACTCACAAGGAGGGGACCATCCGTTTTGCGCCGATATCAATCGCCAAACGAAGATGGCGCAGGATCGACAGCCACCACCTGGTTGCCGCGCACCTCACGCACTTCCAATGCGCGCTCTGCGACACCGTTGCGGTTAAAGCGGAACGGACCATCTACGCCCAAAAAACCGCCGCTATCGTACATTTGACGAACCGGGAAATTGCTACCCACACGCCAGTCCCGCGCAATGCGCAATGTCAGGAGCACGGAATCATAGCCAAGAGTAGCAATACGATACGGCTTGGTCCCAAAGCGTGCCTCATAACTTTCGGCAAAGCGGCGAAAACGGCCATCGGACACAGCAGAGAACAGCGCGCCATTCACAGCCCTCGAACGTGTAAGCGAAGATTCACCGCTCCATAATTCGGTGCCCAAAATACGAGTGCCTGAGGCCCCATCGCTGCGTAGTTCGCCAGCAGCTTGCTCGGCAAGGCGCGCTCCGTCAGCGATCAGCACGGTGTCATAGCCGCCGCGTGTGCGCAGCCGCTGAGCTGCGCCTACGATTGACGTGTTGCCGCGTGAATAGCGTTCAAATGAGACAAGATTGCCGCCGTAATCGCGCAAAGAGCTGGTCAAGGCGTTATACGAACGCTGCCCATAATCACCTTCTGGCAAAAGCGCGCCGAAACTGGTCGAGCCATTCTGACGCGCATAGGCGACCGATCGGCGGATGGACTGTTCGGGGATGTGGCCCACGACGAACACATCTGCGCTGGCAACGGTCGCATCATTACTAAATGCGATGGCTGGAACATTTGCCGGCCGTGCTGCGGCCTGCACGGCGGGCACATTCTCCGCAAGCAAGGGGCCAAGGATCAGCTTATTGCCATCTGCAATCGCCTGACGCGCGGCGGCAGCAGCACCGCGTGACGTGTCATAGGTGGTGATTCGCAAATTTTCGGCATTGGTATCAATCAGTGCCATCGTTGTTGCATTCGCCAGCGCCTGGCCGACTTCTGCCGTCGTACCCGACATTGGCACAAGCAGTGCAACGCGGTGGCGCGAGGTATCGCTGGGCAGAGCTGTTGCGCTTGGCTGCGGCGTCGGTGTCGGCGCCGGAGCGGTCGCAACTGTTTCTGTTTTGGGCACAATTGCGCAACCACCCAGCAGCAGCGCCGCGCTCGCCATCGCAAAGTTGCGCTTGCTGAATATCTCTCCAACCGTGCGCATCCAATTTGCGCTGAAAACCGGTGTTGCCGTTAGCTTCATTCTTGCCGACCCCTGATCGCTGCTCCATGTAACGCTGCGTGAACACACCGCGCTCTGAATCAGTCTCTTACGAACCTCTTGAACCGGGTCTCTATATTGTCGCAACGCCAATTGGCAATCTTGGCGATATAACGAGGCGAGCGGTCGACGTATTGCGCCGGGTCAACTTGATCGCTTGCGAAGACACGCGCGTGACCGGAAAGTTGCTGAAAGCAGTGGAGGTTTCCACCCGGATGCAGCGCTATGATGATCATTCTTCAGCACAGACGCGCCAATGGTTGATCGACAAAGCACGCGTGGATGCAATTGCTTTGGTGAGCGATGCGGGAACGCCGCTGATCTCTGACCCCGGCTACCGACTGGTGCGAGATGCGCGTGATGCCGGAATTGCTGTCACCACCATTCCAGGGGCCTGCGCAGTGGTGGCGGGTATGACGTTGTCTGGCCTCCCCAATGATCGGTTTATGTTCGCGGGGTTTTTGCCGGTTAAAGACAAAGCGCGCCGTGATGTGTTGGAGGAATTGGGTAGCATCGAGACGACGCTGGTGTTTTACGAAACGGGGCCGCGGTTGGAGCGGTCTTTGAACGCCATCGCCGAGATGTGGCCGACACGCGAAATCGCTGTCGCGCGAGAGCTGACCAAGCTGCATGAGGAATGCCGGACCGGGACCGCCGGCGAACTGGCCGAACATTACACCGCGCATCCCCCCAAGGGTGAGATTGTCTTGCTCCTTGGACCGCCGGTGAAAACCGCCTCCACCGCCGATCCTGACGCGTTGCTGCGTGAGGCTTTGTTGGATGCCAGCGCCAGCAAAGCGGCGGGCAAGGTTGCAAAACTGACCGGCTTGGACCGCCAAACGCTCTACGCCCGCGCGGTGGAGCTTAAAGCGCAATGACAGGCAAACGCGCCACCGCCGAACGTAAAGGGCGCGAAGCCGAGGCGCAGGCCGCGCAATGGTTGATGCAGCAGGGTTGGCAGGTCGTGGCCGAGCGGGTGAAAACCAAACTTGGCGAGATCGACCTGATCGCGCGCAAACCCGGCATGGTCGCCTTTATCGAAGTAAAATGGCGCAAGCGCGCCGCTGATCTCGACACAGCTATCGACGAACGCCGCCTTGCCCGAGTGGCCGCAGCGGTTGAAGTCGTTGCTCACGAATATGCGCAGGGCGGCGAGGATATACGGATCGACGTGTTGCTCCTTGCGCCCGGCACCCCGCCACGCCACATCGCCAATGCTTGGCAGCCTTAGGAATTACGAATGACATCCAAAAAACCCCTGCGCATCGCCGTTCAGATGGACCCGATCGAAGATATCAACATCAAAGGCGACAGCTCCTTTGCGCTGATGCTGTCTGCGCAGAAGCGCGGTTATGAGGTGTTCGAATATCATGTCGATAGCCTGACTTTGGACGCGGATGACCGTTTGTTTGCGCAGTGCTTTCCTGTGAAACTTCAGCGCGTGGTCGGCGATCATGTGGAGAAAGGCGAGGCGGTCCGGCTGGATCTGGGTAAGGATATCGATGTCATTCTGATGCGGCAGGACCCGCCGTTTCACATGGGCTATATCACCGCTACGCATCTGCTTGAGCGGATCAAACAAGAGACATTGGTCGTGAACGATCCGGCCAATGTCCGCAATGCGCCGGAAAAGGTGATGGTGCTGAATTACCGGCGCTTCATGCCGCCGACATTGGTCACTAGGTCGGTCGATGAGGTACGCCGTTTTATGGCAGAACACGGCGCGGTGGTGGTCAAACCGATCCACGGCAATGGCGGCAAAGCGATCTTCCGCGTTCCAGCCGATGGCGACAATCTCACCGCGCTGTTCGAAGTGTTCAACCAGACATGGCCAGAACCGCATATGGTCCAGCCCTTCCTCCCCGAAGTGGCCGAGGGAGACAAGCGTATCGTGCTGATCGACGGAGAGATCGCGGGCGCAATCAACCGCATTCCGGGCGAGGGCGAGTTCCGCTCAAACCTGGCAATGGGTGGCAGCGCAGAGGCGACCAAGCTAACCGCGCGTGAGATCGAGATATGCGAGGCGATGGGGCCGGAACTCAAACGGCTGGGCCTGACATTCGTCGGCATCGACGTGATCGGCGGCAAGTGGCTGACCGAGATCAATGTGACATCGCCGACGGGGATTGTGGCGATTGATGCGTTTAACGGTACCGATACGGCGGGGATGATTTGGGACGCTATTGAAGGGCGGATGAGCTCCGCGAACTAGCCCATTGCGGAAGTCGGCCGGTTAAGTCTCAAACGCCGCTGCCAGCTGTTCCTTGAGCAACAGGAGGATCGCCTCCCTTTCTTTGTATGATGTCAGCACACTTCCACTGCGACCAGAATTATCGAAAAAGTCGTTCAGGAAAGACTGGCTGTTTCGCATCTGTTGAATGTTACAACTGGGCCGCCAGCGATAGCCGTCGGCGCTCAGCCATGTCCAATCGCCTTCATAGCCTGTGCTGCGGGGCACGGATGTGACGGTGATCACATCGGGATGCAGGTTGGACAGCCGGAAAATCTCGTTGGTGCGCTCTTCGTGACTGCTGCGTAAGCGATCTCGAAACAGAATGTATTCGCGCAATGATTGTTTGACACCATCGTTTTTCAATCGGTCAAAACGACCAGTCCCGATCAGCTCGTTCAAGACCGGCAATTCATCTGATCCCAGCCTATAAATATGCGAAAGGGCAACCGCCTCGCACTCATCATCCGATAGCGGCCTTTCTGGCTCGACAGAATAAATCACCGGCTGCGCATCAATCAATAAATCTGTGCGTTGTTGCAGGGCCGCCTGTTCGCTCCGAATAGCCGCAAGAAGCACATCGGTTTCGTCCGAAAGCCGCTTGAGTATTTGCCTTTCGTCCTGACGCTCCTGATATTCGGTGTTCCAGTTGGCAACCTGGATTCCCAAGAAGACGCCGCTTACTACGATCAGGAACTCGGCAGTTATGGCAAACCAGTTCTGCTCTTTGAGATGCCCACTGATCCGACGCAACAGCAAGTATTTTTCGCCCATTATCGCCCCCAAGCAATCCTCGCTGTGATGCGAGGATTGCAGACCCAATTATTACCCTCGCTTTTTCGCCCGCGGATGCGCGCTCCGGTAATTCTCCAACAAACTCGCCGCATCCACCTGCGTGTAAATCTGCGTTGATCCCAGAGAAGCATGTCCGAGCAGTTCCTGCAAGCTCCGCAAATCTGCTCCCGCGCTCAGCAGATGCGTCGCAAAGCTGTGCCGTAAGGCGTGTGGCGTGGCGGTGTCAGGCAGGCCCAGCGCACGGCGCGCCTTTGCCATCGCCTTTTGCACCATGCCTTGGGACAGCGGCCCGCCTTTTGCTCCGCGAAAAAGGGGTTCTTTGGCGGGTAGGGGGTATGGGCAAATATCGGCATAGGCGAACACCGCATCGCGCGTGATGGGCAGGATCGGGACGAGGCGCTGTTTGCCGCCTTTACCGGTCACTTGCAGCGTTTCGCCGAGCGGCACATCACCCGCGAGCAGCGACAAAGCCTCTGCAATGCGCAAACCCGATCCATACATCAGCAACAACACCGCCCGGTCGCGTGCGCCGATCCAGTCTTCGCTCGCCAGACTATCAGTCAGTTCGGCGATGTTCACCGCCTCATCGGGCGTAATAGGGCGGGGCAGGCCTTTTTTGATGCGCGGCCCGCGAAGGCGGGGGGCGGCGGGGTCCGCATCTCCGCTTTCGGCGCGGGCAAAGGCGATGAAGCTTTTGAGCGCGGACAATTCCCGCGCGGCGCTGGCATTGCCAAGGCCCTCTGCGCGGCGCGCGGCGAGATGCGCTCGCAGATCATGCGCCTCAAGCGCGGCGACAGCATCCCAAGTGTCCAACCCGCGCGCAGCTAACAAACGCTGCGCTGCCGAGGCGTAGGCGCGGACTGTATGCGGGCTGCGGCGGCGCGCGTCGGTCAAATGCGCGCGCCATGTTTTGAGCATGGTTTCTGTGAGCTCGGGTGCGCTCACGCTTGCACTAACTCGTCAGCGATCAACTCACTCAGAACTGCATTGAGAACGGGACGACCCGCTTCCGTGACGCCAACCCGCGCACCGTCATCCCACAGCATTCCAATGCTTTGGAGATGCGCTAGTTTATCGAGCCTGATCAAGGCCTTACGCGGGATATCGAATCTCGTTTCGAAGGCGCTCAAGTCGATCCCTTCGCGCAGCCGCAATCCCATCAGCAGCGCCTCAGATGCCTGCTCGCCCACAGCCAAATGCCGCTGCTCAGAAATGCCATGCCCGCGCTCGCCCACGGCTTTCAGATAATTCTCCGGCTTCTTGTGCCGCACCGTCGCAAATCCGCCGCGCCTGCCATGTGCTCCCGGCCCGATCCCAGAGTAATCCTGATAGCGCCAATAGGTGAGGTTGTGACGGCTTTCCTCACCTGACCGGGCGTGATTGCTGGTCTCATAAGCGAGCATTCCAGCAGCCTCAGTCCGCGATTGCGTCAATGCGAACAATTCCGCTGCTTCGTCGTCATCAAGCGGCGCGAAAAGCCCGCGCCGAACATCGCTGGCAAAGCGCGTGCCGGGCTCAATCGTCAGCTGATACAGCGACAGATGCGAAGTACCAAAGCCAAGCGCGCGAGTAAGCTGCGCGTCCCATTGCACAACCGTCTGACCGGGCAAGGCATAGATCAAGTCGAAGTTCACACGGTCAAAGTGCTTCTGGGCCGTCTCCAGCGCGTGCAAAGCCTCTGATGCTCCATGAAGCCTGCCGAGCCAACGCAGCGCCTCATCATCCAGCGACTGCACTCCCAGCGACACGCGGCCTACTCCGGCCTGCGCCAGCGCCGCAAACTTTGCGGCTTCAACGGAGGAAGGGTTGGCCTCCAGCGTGATCTCAATCCCCTCAGCAAAACCCCATAGGCGCTGCGCTTCGCAAAGGAGCGTTTCGACCAGAGCGGGCGGCATCAAAGATGGCGTGCCCCCGCCAAAAAAGATCGAGGTAAGGGCCTCCCCGCCCGCCACCTCTGCCTCTGCGCGCATATCTGCCAGCAAAGCGGCTTCCCACACGGCCACATCGACACTGTCGCGGACATGCGAGTTGAAGTCGCAATAAGGGCACTTCTTCGCGCAGAAGGGCCAATGAATGTAGAGGGCGCGGGCCAAGGGTCTGGTTCAGTCTTTCTTAAAGGGTGTCGCTGCAACCATACGCCATGAGCATTCGCACGACAATTCTCAGTGGTTTAGCACCTTTACTCTTCGGGGTCGGCATCATGCTTTCTGGCGTGGTGCATGCGGATAGCGGCGATGCTCCGAACGAGCAGGTCTGGCTGTCTGCGCATAATGCCGAGCGCGCCGAATTTGGCGTCGAACCTTTAAGCTGGAACCCGCGATTGGCGCAGGAAGCCCGGACCTGGGCTCAGCGCCTCGCTCGCGAAGAGAGGCTGCGCCATGCCTCCACAGGCGAACGCGGCGGGCGGGGAGAGAACCTTTGGATGGGCACGGCGGGCTATTACAGCGCGGCGCAGATGGTCGGCTATTTTGTGGATGAGAAACGCCACTTCCGTGCCGGTGAATTTCCGCTTGTTTCGCGCACAGGCAATTGGGCCGATGTTGGACATTACACTCAGATCGTGTGGGCTGATACGCGCGAAGTCGGCTGTGCCACTGCGCGGGGGCCGCGATTTGATGTGCTGGTTTGCCGGTATTGGCCCTCGGGAAATGTTATGGGCACGCATATCGCGCCGCAGCGCCATGTTGCGCGGCGCTAACCCTCGAACTGATCCGCTACCAATTTCGCGAAAGCATCTGCTCGGTGACTGATGCCGTGTTTTTCCGAAGGATCGATCTCAGCAAAGGTCTGCGAGCGACCCTCTGGTACGAACACCGGATCGTAACCGAATCCCATTTCCCCACGTGGTGGCCATGTCAGGGAACCGGGGCACTTGCCTTCATAAACGGCATGCTCGCCATCGGGCCACGCGACCGCCAAGACGCAATGAAACGCAGCGCTTCGATCTGCATCCGGACCGAGCTGTTGCAAGAGCCCCTCAACCTTGCCCATCGCCATGTACCAATCGCGGCCCGGATCGCCTTCGAAATGCTGCCGTTCCGCCCAATCGGCGGTGTAGACACCGGGGCGGCCACCCAGTGCACCAACTGATAGACCGCTGTCATCTGCCAGCGCCGCCAATCCCGAAGCCTCCGCAGCAGCGCGCGCCTTGATCAAAGCGTTTTGAACGAAGGTTGTGCCGGTCTCGGGAGGTTCAGGCAGGCCTAGCGAACCAGCCGAGATACATTTCATGCCATACGGATCAAGCAGCGCCGAAATCTCTTTCAGCTTGCCTGAATTATGCGTCGCGATGACCAGTGACCCGCCGCCAAGTTTTCTCATTTTCGCCGCTTTCCTGCTTTTTTGAGGCCACTTTCCATGAACCGTTGCCGAGCATTATAGAAATATAAGCCCTGCAACTGATCATTGGTGAAGCTGCCCTGACCCAAGGCCAGCGTCATTTTGTCCGCCTGACGCGGGATCATGACAAATTGCAGGAGCACAGTCACGCCCAATGCACCAAGCACCCGCCAACTGCCACGCTGATCGCATCGTCTTATTGACCCGCGCCCAAAGCAAGTAAGATCAATGCCGCTGCCGCCGCGCCAAGAACCAACAATACGCGCCATAATGAGGCACCAATTCGCAGCTTCCAATGGGCGCGGTGTTGCTTCTTGATATCTTGCAGCTGACGGGGGTTATCCGTTACGTTTTGGTTGCATCCAATTGTGCTGCGAAGATACCATCGCAGCCAATGCGTGCCAAACGCAGCAGGCGCAGCAGGCCTTCTTCATCGTAAGTTGCACCTTCGGCTGTGGCTTGAACTTCAGCTATTTGACCACCGGTAAGCAGCACGAAATTGGCATCTGCATCCGCATCGCTATCTTCTGGATAATCGAGGTCGAGGACAGGCGTGCCTTTATAAATACCGCAAGAAATCGCGCCGACTTGCGAGGTGATCGGATCTTGCTTGATTTCGCCCGCTTCCATCAGGCCATTCACAGCGAGCCGCAAAGCGACCCAAGCGCCTGAGATGGACGCTGTGCGTGTTCCGCCATCTGCTTGAAGCACATCGCAATCGAGCGTGATCTGACGCTCGCCCAGTTTTTTTAGATCGACGACTGCGCGCAATGAACGCCCGATAAGCCTCTGAATTTCCTGAGTACGCCCGCTCTGCTTACCACGTGCGGCCTCTCGGCTACCACGTGTGTGCGTGGCGCGGGGCAGCATTGAATATTCGCCTGTAACCCAGCCTTCGCCTTTGCCGCGCAACCAAGGCGGAATGCGTTCTTCGATGCTGGCTGTGCACAGCACGCGCGTATCGCCAAAGCTGATCAGGCAAGAGCCTTCTGCGTGTTTGGTGAAGCCGGTTTCGATGGTGATTGCGCGCATTTCGTCTGGCGCGCGTCCTGATGGGCGCATGAATTATTTCCTTTGTGCGAGTCGATTGTTGCCGCGCGGTTTGGCTGGGAACGGTGCCGGGGGCAAGGTTTGACACAACAAGAGCGTGGGGGACGGGCTTGGCGAATGCTGCTCGCTCGTTTATTTACCGCCCATGGCCGCCCCACCGATCACCGAACTGACTGACCGCGCCCGCGATATCTTTCGCAGAGTGGTGGAAGGGTATATCGACAACGGTCAGCCGGTTGGGTCAAAGACTTTGGCCGCCGATAGTGGGATTGATCTGTCACCTGCATCAATCCGCTCGGTTCTTGCAGACCTGGAAAGCCTGGGTCTGCTAGCTGCACCGCATACCAGCGCAGGGCGGATGCCAACCGACGCTGGTTTGCGTATTTTCGTCGATGGCATGATGCGCGTTGCAGAACCGTCGCCGCAAGAACGCGCGCAGATCGAAGCGCGACTGTCCAAGAATGGCCCGGTCGAACAGGCTCTACAGCAAACCAGCGCTTTGCTGTCCGAACTGTCTGGCGCCGCCGGCATGGTTATGGTGCCGACGCGGGAACAAAGGCTGGCTCAGTTCAGTCTGGTGCCATTGGGTCAGGGCAGGGCGCTTGCTGTCTTGGTCGGCGAAGATGGCGGCGTCGAAAACCGTGTCCTCGACCTCGACACAGAAGGCGCCGGGTCGCTCGAAGCCGCCAGCAATTACATAACAGCACGGCTCGCGGGGCGCACTCTGGCTGAGGCGTCGGTTGCGATGCATGCTGAGATCAAAGCGGGCAAATCTCAGCTTGATGACGCTAGCCGCGATTTGGTCGAACGGGGCCTTGCAGTTTGGAGCAAGGATGCAGGGCAGCGACCGGTTTTGATCGTCCGCGGGGCGTCGAACCTGCTTGATGAAGCGGCGCTGGGCGATATCGACCGGGTTCGTTCGTTGCTGGATGATCTGGAAAATAAGCAATCGGTATCCGCGTTGCTCGAAAGCGCGCGCGATGCCGATGCGACCCGTATATTTATCGGCAGCGAAAACCGATTGTTCGGGCTTTCCGGCTCTTCGGTGATCGCATCCCCCTACCGCGATATGGAGGGCAGGGTGGTCGGAGTGCTGGGTGTTATCGGCCCCACAAGGTTGAATTACGCCCGCGTGGTCCCCATGGTTGATCTAACAGCACAATCCCTTGGGCGCGCCCTTGGTAAACTCATTGCTTAAATGGAAAACTTAAACACATGATCGACAATGATAAGCCGCAAGTTGATGCAGCGGCAGAAGAAGAATTGAAGGGCGTTCCGGAGGAATTTCTGGACGACAGCGAAGCCGACGACGACTGCGAGGCAGCTTCGGACGGAGCCATTGCAGAAGCGCTAGAACATCTGCGCGGTGATCTGGAGGCGGCAAAGCAAGACGTGCTTTACGCTAAGGCCGAAACGCAAAATGTTCGCCGCCGTGCGGAAAAAGACATCGCAGATGCGCGCAATTATTCCGCAACAGGCTTTGCCCGCGATGTTTTGAGCGTGGCCGATAACCTTTCACGCGCAATTGAGGCTATCCCCGATAGTTTGCGCGAAGATGACAAGATGAAAGGTCTCGTCATCGGCATCGAGGCAACCCAGCGTGAGCTTGAAAAAGTCTTCAAGCAAAACGGCATTGAACGCATTGCATCGATGGGCATGCCGCTGGATCCGAACCAGCATCAGGCGATGATGGAAATCCCCAGCGATGACCATGAGCCTGGCACTGTGATTCAGGAAATGCAGGCAGGCTGGATGATCAAGGATCGCCTGCTGCGTCCTGCAATGGTGGGCGTGGCGAAAAAGCCGGGCTGAATATCCCAGGCGATCGGGGTGTTATTGCCTCGATTGCACCATTTGGATCACACTAGAACAACAGTTTAAGCCGGCGATTTTGCCGGGCGGCGCTCTTATGGTATTCTCGAACCGTAAAGGTCATTAAAAAGGGCCGTCGGGGTCGCACGGGTTCAGATTGAAACTGGTGCGGGGGATATCATGAAAGTTGCAAAGATTGTCGGCGGCGGCTGCTTAGGTTTGATCGTGTTAGTTGGTGCCATAATTGGCATCGTATTTTACGCAACGAGCGGCATCACCGACACCACTGACGAGTTCTTCGCGGCGGTTTCGGACGGCGATTACGAGACAGCGCAAACATTTACGTCACAGAGGCTGCGTGAATCCACCTCGGTTGATGAGCTGCGAGAATTTGTCGTGCTGCACAGGCTGGAAAATGTCGTGGACACCAGTTGGTCGAACCGCTCCATCCAAAATAATACCGGGGAACTCAGCGGCACTGTGGAGACTGAGAGCGGCGCGGTGATCCCGATGACAATTCTGATGATTCACGAAGCAGATGTGTGGCGGATTGATGGTTTTGATATCGAAACCCCCACGCTGCCGGGCAGCCAATCTCAGCGATCCGTGCCTGACCGGACCGAGGCACAAGCAACGGCAAACGCGCGGATCGATCCGGAGGCACTAGCCCTCGCAGACGGCCCGGGCATCCCTGGGCATATGTGGCTAAATACGGCGTGGATGGACGGCGACTATCTGTTGTTTGCCAACACATGGAAAGATCGCCCAAGCCCGCAATCTCTCGCCGCGCGTTACCCGTCTGACGGCCTTAGCGCGGAAGAGATTGAGTTTCTTGACGATGTCAGCGCCGATATCGAAACCGCGCAATTCGATGAGGAAGGGAATTTGGTTGTTGGTTATGTCAGGCATCTGCCAAATCGCGCCGTCCGCACAGTTTTCACTTATGTAAATGTGCCGGGGGCGACGCATCCTTGGCAAATCGCCGATTTGGAAGTCGACAAGGGTACGCCCTGATCCCTCTTAACCAAATTCAGGCAGCGGGCTTGCTTCTATGTCAGCGATCAGCTGCGCATTCATAGCCGATTTGTTAGCGTTAAAAGCACCAGCATTCAGCGCTTTCAGTTCGCCCACGACCTTCGCGATCAGAGCGTCCAGTTTTTCTGGTGCGGTGACATCATCGAAATAGCCGACCTCGCGCGCCTCATGCGGGGCGAACAATTGCGATGTGGCAACCGCTTTGCGGCCTGTTGAGTTCAGCCGCGCTGCGCCCAAGATCATGGGATAGATTGGCAAAGCCATCCCGATCGCGCTTTCATTCATGCCAGTGATAAATTCGCCTTCGGTGCCAATCGCGCGGTCAGCCGCGAGCATCAGGAACGCGCCCATTGGATAGGCATGCCCCTCACACACCGTCACAACCGGGGCGGGGTGACGCAGGATCGCCAGGATCGCCTCCTTCCCAGCTTGCAACTGTGCAGTGGCCACATCCGGTCCGGCGGCAAAGCCCTTGAGATCAAATCCAGCGGAGAAGATCCCTTTGCGCCCGCGGATCACCACCGGCGCAAAATCGCCGGCGCACTCAGCAAGAGCCGCGATCAATGCATCGAGCTTCTCTTTGTTGAGCGCGTTTACCTTGCCGTCGTCTAGAGTGAGAATGTGCGCACCGCCCGTTTCTGGGGTGTTTTTGGTGTGAGTGATCATGAAGTGGCTCCCGTCGAGAATGAATGACTAGGCGCTTATCGCGCGCAGCAGCGGGCACCAACGGTATTTTTGAGGTGTCCTTACGGCGCGCAACGACAATTCTGAGCAGCACCCTTCAAAAAGGGGCCCAAAGCCAACAGACTCCGCCCCATAATATTCGCCTTGTTCATGCGAACCGACCCAAATTTCATAGCTTCCGGACTGGGCTGGTCCGAAGGCAACGATTGGATTGCTGTCTACGCTATAATCGTTGCAACACCGTCGTCCGGCTGAGGGAGAGGAAGGCAATGTGACAGACCTTCCTACAGAACGTAAATCACCACATACCGGATACACAGTGACGCCAGTACAACCGCGTTCAAGCGGTCGTTTCTCGTGATCATTGCCAGCACCATCAAGGCCACTAGAACAAGTGTGACTGCGATAGATAAAGGGTTCAACGCAAGCGGAGCAAGACCGATTTGCTGCAACAAGAATGTCCATTGAACCACAACCAGCGCGAGCAAAATACCCAGCACAACGCGCCGCACACGATAGAAATGAACGTCGAGATCGGTGAAGCCTTCCGGATCGCTTGGGAACACCAACCTTGCGGCCAGATAATAAGCTGCCGCGAACGCTGTGACACCCATAATCGTGGCAGAGTTGACCTCGATCAGGTCGCGCGTGATCCAAGCGAAAATCCAAAAACTTATCAGGTCGAGCATGACGAACACTGCAAACAGCGGCGTCAGCCAACCGACCTTAAACTCTTTCTGCGCGGCATCACGGGCGAATTTGTATTCCATGGTTCGCCCAAATCCGGCCAACAGTTCCACCATCGAAAGACCCAGAATGAGCGCGTAGAGAGCGAAAACAAATTCGAATTGCGTCATAGAGTGGCACCGTCGAACCTTACAAGCACATCGTAAGCGGCTTTCTCAGCGACACCTGCGATCTTCACGCCATGCCTTAGCCAGAATGCGTGTTTTACAATCTCGGCCTGTTGCTCAATCCCGTAGGATTTGAAGGGTTGACCGGGTTTCAAACTATAGTCGTACCGGCAAAACGGATGTCGGTTGAGCAAGAGATACCAATCGCCCCGCTTTTGCGTCTGCCAGACATGGGTCAGCTCATGAATGAGCAGGCCCTGTCGTATTATACTGACTGAGGCGAAATCGTCGCAATACGCAGGACCGTCAGGGTGGAAATGCAGGTGCCCGCGCGGAGCCATGGTGATCCGTTTGGGCTGAAAGGGGAAAAACTTACGCCGCCGCAATTGCACCATGCTAAAGTCGATCGCATCGCCAAAAACTGTGCGCGCAATCTCCACCTCGCCAGGCGTCATATAACGCTCGCCGCCCACCGGACAGGCGGGCAGCGAGACGTTTTGCTTCTGTAGTTCAGATATTGGGCTGGAGGCTTTGCTCAGCGTTCGTCGCCCGCGCTGCGAATTTCGGCGTCAAACTTATGCTTTTTTCCGCCAGAAATATTGAGAGTGACTTTGGCAGTGCCGCCTGGATCGAACCCATCGCCCAATTCAAATGCCATGACATGCAATCCGCCCGGCTCGAATGTTTTTGACTCGCCAGGGGGCAGCGCAATCGGTCCAGCTTCAGCCATCGTCATTTCGAAATCATATTCCATCATGTCGTGGACAGTGGCGCTGGCCGCACCTTCCACTTCGGCGCCGCTGATCGAAACGCCGCGTTCGCCATTATACGCCACGTCAAAATAAACAGCGGCAGGGTTTCCTGACACTGGCGGCAGAACGAGACGCGCATTTGTCACTTCCAAACCGGGCACGACGCCCTCTGGCGCAACCTCTGCGACTTCGGCTTCGCTGCATGCGGCCATAGTCAGGCTCAGGCCCAATATGGCGGTGATAGCCGCGTGCTTCATTCCGGCTCCAGTCATAATATTGTTCATTTTGGTTTTTGTCCCCGTTGTGGATTCCTGAAAAACTAGGGCAGCTGAGTTCTTGTGCCAAGCGAAACCGCACCTATATCCGCCCTACAATCGAGCCGCCTATCCGTTTCGCCGACTTAGGGAAGCGCAAGGCGCGGTGTCCAACAATGTTCCAACGAATGGGAAAATAATGGGTAAAGTAATCGGTATTGACCTCGGCACCACCAACAGCTGCGTTGCAGTGATGGATGGCGGAAAGCCAAAAGTTATCGAAAATTCAGAAGGCGCACGCACCACGCCATCAATCGTCGCGTTCACTAAGGACGGCGAACGGTTGATCGGCCAGCCTGCGAAGCGTCAGGCGGTCACCAACCCCGACAACACTCTGTTTGCGATCAAGCGCCTGATCGGGCGTCCTTTTAACGATCCACTTACCAAAAAAGATATGGACCTTGTTCCATATGATATCGTCAAAGGTAAGAACGGCGATGCGTGGGTTGAAGCTGGTGGCACCGAATATTCGCCTTCGCAAATTTCCGCTTTCATCCTGCAAAAGATGAAAGAGACAGCGGAAAGCTATCTTGGTGAAACCGTCGATCAAGCGGTCATCACGGTTCCTGCATACTTTAACGATGCACAGCGCCAGGCAACGAAAGACGCCGGTCAAATCGCTGGCCTCGAAGTTTTGCGCATTATCAATGAGCCTACAGCGGCTGCGCTCGCTTACGGAATGGACAAAGACGATGGCAAAACCATCGCAGTCTATGACCTTGGCGGCGGTACGTTTGATGTTTCGATCCTGGAGATCGGAGACGGCGTGTTCGAAGTGAAGTCCACCAATGGCGACACATTCCTTGGCGGTGAAGATTTCGACAACACCATCGTGGAATGGCTGGCCGAGCAGTTCCAGAAAAAAGAAAACATGGACCTCAAGACGGACAAGCTCGCGCTGCAACGTCTGAAGGAAGCGGCTGAAAAAGCAAAGATCGAGCTTTCGAGCTCCGCCACGACTGAAGTCAATCTGCCGTTCATCACCGCGCGCATGGAAGGTGGTTCGACCACTCCTTTGCATTTGGTGGAGACAATCACGCGTGCTGATCTGGAAAAGCTGGTAGGTTCGCTCATCAACCGCACTCTGGAGCCTTGCAAGAAGGCTTTGGCCGATGCTGGCGTGACCAAGAACGAGATCGACGAAGTGATCCTGGTTGGCGGCATGACCCGTATGCCAAGGGTTCGCGAAGTGGTAGAGAAGTTCTTCGAAGCCAAGCCGCATACCGGTGTGAACCCTGACGAAGTCGTCGCCATGGGCGCGGCCATTCAGGCAGGCGTTCTGCAGGGTGACGTTAAAGACGTTCTGCTGCTCGACGTGACACCATTGTCGCTTGGTATTGAAACATTGGGCGGTGTCTTCACTCGCATGATCGACCGTAACACGACGATCCCAACGAAGAAGACGCAAACCTATTCGACAGCCGAAGACAATCAGGGCGCCGTTACCATCAAAGTGTTCCAAGGTGAGCGCGAGATGGCAGCGGACAACAAATTGCTGGGTAATTTCGACCTGGTCGGCATTCCCCCTGCACCGCGAGGCGTGCCTCAAATCGAAGTCACTTTCGACATTGACGCCAATGGCATCGTGTCAGTTGCAGCCAAGGATAAGGGCACCGGCAAGGAGCAGGTGATCAAGATCCAGGCTTCGGGTGGTCTGAACGATAGTGATATCGACCAGATGGTTCAGGATGCGGAGAAATTCGCCGAAGAAGACAAGAAGCGCCGCGCAGCCGCTGAGGCTCGCAACCAAGCTGACAGTCTTGTCCATGCGACCGAAAAGCAGCTGGAAGAAAACGGCGACAAGATCGACGCGGAAACGAAGACTGCGGTTGAAGAAGCGCTCGCCGCGACGAAAACTGCTCTCGAAGGTGATGATGCGGACGACATCAACGCGAAGGCTCAAGAGCTGACGCAAGTTGCCATGAAAATGGGCGAGCAAATCTATAAGCAGGAGCAGGAAGCTGCCCCCGCTGATGGTGCTGGCCAAGAGCCTGCCGCGGAAGACGACGCCGATGACGATGTTGTCGACGCGGAATTCTCTGAGGTCGACGGCGAAGCTGATAGCGACAAAAAGGGCTAAGCGATTAACCCATCTGCCACCCCTTCGCTCGCAGCAATGCGGGCGGAGGGGGCGGTGTGAAAAGGTACTATAATGGCTACAACCCAAACCAGTTATTATGAGACGTTGCAGGTCTCTCGCGATGCAGATGGCGCGACGCTGAAAAGCGCCTATCGCAAGCTCGCGATGAAATTTCATCCCGACCGCAATCCGGGTGATGCCGGTGCTGAGGCGAAGTTTAAAGCCTGCAACGAGGCTTATGAATGCCTAAAAGACCCGCAGAAACGCGCTGCCTATGACCGTTTTGGTCATGAGGCTTATTCGCAAGGTATGAATGGCGGCGGTGGCGGCGGCTTTGGCGGTCGCAGTCAACAAAGCGATTTTGGCGACATCGGCGATATTTTCGAAACGATCTTCGGCAGCGCCTTTGGCGGCGGCGGCGGAGCAGCGCGCCAGCAACAGCGGCGTGGCGCCGACTTGCGTTACGATATGCAAGTCACACTCGACGACGCATTCAATGGCAAATCGACGGAGATTGAAATCGAAGTTTCGCAGAGCTGCGAGACTTGCGATGGATCAGGCGCGACCCCGGGCACCAGTGAACTCACCTGCAACCTGTGCGGCGGTGCTGGCGCAGTGCGTGCAAAACAGGGCCTGTTCGTCGTCGAGCGACCATGCCCAACTTGCGGCGGGCGCGGCCAAGTTATCGAAGACCCTTGCGGCGAATGCCGGGGCGAGGGCCGGGTTGACCGCGCGCAATCGCTGGCGGTGGACATTCCGCCGGGGGTCGACACGGGCACTCGCATTCGACTGTCCGGTAAAGGTGAAGCAGGCCAGCGCGGCGCGCCTCCGGGCGATCTCTATATCTTCATCCATGTAAAGCCGCATCCGCTGTTCGAGCGCGAAGGCACCACATTGGCCACCCGCGTTCCGGTCAGCTTCACGACGGCGGCATTGGGCGGCAGCGTTGATATCCCGGATCTCGATGGGTCTACAAACACGGTTGAGATTCCAGCTGGGATTCAATCGGGCAAGCAATTGCGCGTACGCGGCGCGGGTATGCCCGTTCTGCAAGGACGTGGGCGCGGGGACATGGTGGTTGAGATCGCGGTTGAAACACCGACCAAGCTGAGCCGCCGGCAAAAAGAGATCCTTGAAGAATTCCGCGAGACGGAGACGGGTGATGAATGTCCCGACAGCAAAGGTTTCTTTTCAAAGCTGAAAGATGCTTTCGGGACCTGACCTCTCGACTTGAGTAGGGCGGTGGATTAGACCTACCTCCTACTCAAGGAGAGCTCCATGAACCGTACTGCCACCATAACTTTCGCTGCCACCGCGAGCTTGCTCGCCGTATCGGCATCCGCTCAAGGACGCTTCGACAATGTCGAAATCGAGGCGGAGGAAGTCGCTCCCGGTGTTGCGGTCCTGTTCGGCGCTGGTGGCAATATTGGTGTCAGTTATGGCGAAGACGCCACTTTGATGATCGATGATCAGTTCGCACCGCTTTCAACCAAAATCGAAACAGCGGTCGCCGATCTGGGTGCTACACCAGTGAAGTATGTGGTGAACACTCACTGGCATGGCGATCACACTGGCGGAAATGAACATTTTGGTGGCACCGGCGCGACAATCTTTGCGCATGACAATGTCCGCGTGCGGTTATTGGAGCCAAGCACTGATGGGCAGGCCACGGCTCGGGAAGCTTTGCCTGTTGTTACCTATCCGCAAGGGATGCGTTTCCATCTTAATGGCGACACGATCAACGTGATGTATTTCGGCGGTGGTCATACCGATGGCGATAGCGTTGTGATGTGGGAGGAAGACAATGTCATCCACATGGGCGACCTGTATTTCAAGATAAATGGCTATCCCTTCATTGATGTGAATTCCGGTGGCAGCGTCTATAACGCGATGCGAACGCTCGATATCGTCATTGCGATGATTGACGACGACACGAAGGTCATTCCGGGACACGGCCCGATGTCCAACAAAGCTGAACTGGTCGCTTATCGCGCAATTATTGGCGAAGCGGTCTCGCGGATTGATGCCTTACGCGAAGAAGGCATGACGATTGAACAAGCGGTGTCTGCGCAACCGCTTGCTGATATCGACCGGGGCGAGGGCGGATTCATCAGCGCTGATGCCTTTGTGACAGCCGTCTGGAATAGCGAAGGCGGCTAAATTTCAAACTGAGTTTTGGCCAAGCCGTTCTTCAACTTCACTGCGCAGCTTATCAATCAGGTTCTGTTTACACCGGCCAACCTCGCTTTCCTCATCAAGGATCGCGAGGAATGCCGCGCGTTTGGTTTTGCGGATCATCTCGGTTTCGACCCCGCCTTCGACGGTAGAGGCGACAATATCAATCATCCGTTCCGACCCGTGCAACCGGCCCCACAGATAATCATTCTCTCGGTAAGCGCGACTGAAGAATGCTCCGAAATTGTAAAACTCAATGCCGCGCAAGGTCGCTTGCGTACCGCCGGTTCGGATCGAAAGGGCATCATCGGGCGAAATCCGGTCGATCTTCACGGGATTGCGTTCACCCAACCCCTCTCTTTGTGTGAGTGGGAGCGTGGCGACATCGTAAAAGGGGAAGCCCAGATAACTCAACAGCATCCGCCGCTTCAAGTTTTTGGGCATATCTGCCAGCGCATTGACCAGCATACCCTCCGCCTCAATATCGGTTTCGGGAAGCAGCCGCCTTTCTGATAAGAAGTCCAACACTTTGCCGGGCTCACTTAGGGCGGCCAAAGCGCATTCGTGGAAACCCGTCCCTAAGTTCTGCGCAAGAATCGAAGGGTCATCGGCGCTGCGATAGAGTGCGAGAATGTTGAAAATCCGCTCTCGCGCCAAATCCAGCGCATCATCGGAAATTTCCGGATCAATTTCCCAATCGCGCGACAGCCTGCGTGCCAGCAATTGCAGCCGCCGCGTTCGAAAACCAATGTCGTGCGCGCGGAAAAACGCGATTGCTGCCTCGTTCGCTCCACCGCTGTCATCGGTGAGTGTCTCCACCCCTCGGCGTTCCATCTCATCTCGAAAAGCGGCGGCGATTAGTTCATGACTGGTCAGAGCCAATTCGGGGGTTGCGGCATGGGTCAGACGGGCAAGCCGATCTATGATGGCACTGTATTTGGTGTGTGCGTAAGCTCCGAAAGCATATCCTGCTCGCTCTGCCGCCGCCTGCTGCGCGCGCGTTCGCCAATTGGCTAAGCGTTTGGGCGTTGGACTGTCCATAAAGAATGTGCGGCCGAACAGCTTTTCGACCGCCCGGTCGATTTCGGGGCGCAGACCGCGAACAATCCGCTGCAAACGTTCTGCGTCGCGCGATTGTTTTTCAATCCGTTCCAGATCATCACGGATCGGTTGCTCGCGCGGAATCGTTGAGAGCGAACCAAAAATGGCGCCGAACCAGCCAATATCGGCAACAACGTCATTCTCATCTGTTCTTTCAGTGTTGGACCGATCCGGGCGGGGGTCGATATAAACGAAACGTCGATCCACTTCGCGCTGTGATGACCGATTTTCAAGAGCCTCCAGCGCCGCGCCGAAAGGGGCATTGACCAGCACCGAACCATCGATAAGAGCCGCGCTATCGGCCGTCCCATTGCGAAGATGTACGGGCATGACGCGCGCCAGAAAACTGCCACGCGTTTTCCAAAGGTGGCCTTCATTGAAAGCGAGCTGATCTATTTCCGTCAAAGTTAGGGGTGGAAAAGCACCTGGGAAACTCGCTGTCGACCTCGCCGCTAAAACCAATTCCAACGGGTGAGCCAGGGTTTCACCGGGATCGCGGGGCGTCATCGCGCAAAAATCTATCGGCATGCGGTGTTCGGTTTCTTCAATCACCGCTGGGGAATTCAACCGCAGCATCTCTGCATGACCGCGAAAATCGGTGGCGGTGACAAGCAAGTCGATGGGATGAGACGGGGGCAGAAGCGGCGGGCCGATCGGGGTTTTCGCCATGCTCTCCAAAGCTTCAAGCAGCATCGCCGAAAACCGCGCACCCGAAAATGGCGCGTTGAACCAACGACCACGCACCAGTTTTGAAACTTTCCTGCGAACTTCTTCCCGGGTTTCGGGCGAGACGCTTTCACTCACCGCATTGCCAGGGCGGCGCAGGAACCAATTTGCGATCGGTTGCGCCCAAAATTTCGCAAAGCGCCACATCGGCTGCGCATCCGGATCGGTCAGCTTGCTGACATCGGCATTCTCAAGCCACAGATCGGTTAGCGGTTCGAGCGACTGGCCTGAATGGATTGCTTGCGCCAGAAACACTGCGTTGATCCCGCCCGCGCTGGCACCGGTTAGAATATCGGGCAAGACGCGCAAACGAAGCTGACAATCACGCTCAATTTCGGCGAGCATATTGCCGTAAACCTTCGCCACCCCGGTTAGTTCACTAGCTTGGCCAGAATGATAGCATCGGCTGGCGCGCGCGAGATGCCAGATCTCTTTCGTGACGCCGTGCATATACACAGCAAGGCTGACACCGCCGTAGCAGACCAGAGCGAGGCGAAGTTCTTTTTGCCGCATGCAGGTGAGATGCCGGGGATCGCAGGAAAACGCAATTGCGTTCTTCAAATGTTCTGTTTACGGCTTTCCATATGGCGAAGACGAAACGACGATATGTGTGTTCAAATTGCGGAAGCGTGTCACCGCGCTGGCAAGGGCAATGCGACGATTGCAAAGAATGGAACACTCTGACCGAAGACGCACCTGCTACGGTATTTTCGCAGAAACATGACTTATCGCGCGGGGGCCGGGGGATTGAATTTGTTCCGCTTAACCAGCCCGCTGAAATACCGGTGCGCAAATCAACGGGTCTTGCGGAATTTGACCGCGCATTGGGCGGCGGAATTGTCCCCGGTTCTGCGGTTTTGATGGGCGGAGATCCGGGGATTGGTAAGTCGACATTGCTGCTGCAAACGGCTGCGACCATCGCGCGCGGCGGTAATGATGTGGTGTATGTCAGCGGAGAGGAGGCGGCGGGACAAGTGCGTCTGCGCGCAAAAAGGTTGGGCGTGGATGACGCGCCAATTCGCTTTGCCGCAGATACATCAGTGCGCGATATTCTGACCACTTTGGGGCAGGGAACGCCGCCTAGTTTGCTTGTCATCGATTCGATCCAGACAATGCATTCCGACACGATCGAAGGGGCACCTGGCACGGTCAGCCAAGTGCGAGGCTGTGCGCTCGAACTGATCCGCTACGCCAAGGCCAGCGGATGTTCACTGATGCTGGTTGGGCATGTCACCAAGGATGGCAGTATCGCCGGACCGCGCGTGCTGGAACATATGGTCGATGTAGTGATGAGCTTTGAGGGCGAGCGAAGCCATCAATATCGGATCCTGCGCGCGCTCAAAAACCGATTTGGCGCGGTCGATGAAATCGGTGTGTTTTCGATGGCGACAGAAGGGTTGGAGGAAGTTTCCAACCCGTCCATGCTGTTCCTGTCAGGCCGTGATAATCCGCTAGCGGGCAGCTCTGTTTTCCCAGCGTTAGAAGGTACGCGGCCAGTGCTGGTGGAAATACAGGCGCTGATCGTGCGGTTGCAATCGGGTGCGACGCCGCGCCGTGCCGTTGTGGGCTGGGATAATGGGCGACTTGCTATGCTTCTGGCAGTTCTGGAATCGCGCTGCGGGCTGAATTTTTCTTCGGCAGAGGTCTACCTCAATATCGCCGGGGGATACCGGTTGTCCGATCCAGCGGCGGATTTGGCGGTAGCGGCGGCCTTGGTGTCTGCGCTGGCGGACAAGGCTCTGCCAGACAAATCGGTGTGGTTCGGAGAGGTCTCACTTGCCGGAGAGATTCGCCCCGTTGCGCATTCTGAGCTGAGATTGAAAGAATCGGCGAAGCTTGGGTTTGCGCGCGGGTACGGTCCGTCGGATGCAAAGACCGGCTCGTCGACGCTCGAATACCGTTCGGTGAACCAATTGGCGAACCTCGTTGACCAGGTGATGGGCAGTGAATAATTCGGAACCCATATGACGGGGTTCGATATTATCGTTTTGATCATTGTCGCTGTGGCGGCAATTGGCGGCTTCATGCGCGGATTGGTGCAAGAGGTGTTGAGCCTTGCCGCTTGGATACTCGCGGCCTTTTCTGTTCATTATCTGCATGGGCCGCTGACAGAATTTTTGCGTGGATATTATGATGCTGAACCGGCGACGGGCATATTGTCCTTTGCGCTGCTGCTGCTCATTCCATATGCCGCGATGAAACTGATTGCAGGCAATGTCGGAGAGGCATCGCGCGATTCAATTCTTGGCCCAATCGACCGAGTGCTTGGCTTTGGCTTTGGCGCTATAAAAGGCGCGCTAATTGTGGTCTTTGCCTTCTCCGTGCTTGTGCTGGGTTTCGACACAGTTTGGGGTTTTAAAGGTCGTCCGGATTGGATCGCGCAGGCTCGCACCTATCCCGCTGCAGACGCGTTCTCGCGGGAACTCGTTTCAATGATCGAAACGCGCCGTGCGCAGATGGCGGGTCAGCAAGATAACGATCAGTCAGACGCAGCTGAGAATTGATGCCAATTGGTGCTGAGAGCAGCGAGGGCGAGAGGCACAAATCGGCCAAGCTTTATACACCTCGGCTACTCTCTCTTTCCGCTGCGCTTGCGGGCTTTCCGCTCACCGATGGATATGAAAACCTTGCAGAGGCACGCTCAAGAACTTGCGGCAGCAGCATCACCCTTGGCGTGAATTGCGATGCAGACACCCGCGTTCAAGAAATCGGCATGCTGGTTTCAGCTTGCGCGATTGGGCAAAGTTCGGCTGCGGTCCTTGCGCTGTCAGCAAAGGGCCGGCCTGCAGTGCATTTTCGCGAGACACTCGGCGCCATTGAGGCATGGCTTGCAGGGCAGGGCGCGCTGCCCGAATGGCCGGAATTCGATGCCCTTGCGCCAGCTTTGCCGCACGCAGGCAGACACGGCGCGCTGCTGTTGCCATGGCAAACGATGATCAGTGCCCTATCAACAGAGCCGCTTTCATCCGCCGCATCCTCTCGCTAAGGCCTGAATCAAGGCAGCCAAAGAGCCGCTTATCGATTTGGGCGACAGGATTGGAAACGGGGAAACATGACAGCGACCACGACAGGACCAAGTGCAAGCAGCGAAGCAGGAGCACTCGCTGCGCGTGAGCCCTCGGCCAAGGAAATCCGTCTGGTTGTCGGTGCATCGAGTGCGGGCACGATTTTCGAATGGTACGATTTCTTCATCTACGGAACGCTCGCTTATATCCTGAAAGACGCGTTTTACGACGTCGATGACCCGACGCTGGGCCTGCTGCTGGTGTGGTCGACCTTTGCCGTCGGTTTTGCATTCCGCCCGATTGGCGCGATCCTGTTTGGATTTTTGGGCGACAAATTGGGGCGCAAATACACATTTCTGGTGACCGTCACGCTGATGGGAATTGCCACCGCGGGTGTTGGTTTCATCCCCACGGTCGATCAAATTGGCGTTGCAGCACCGATCATCGTCATCATCTTGCGCGTGTTGCAGGGACTTGCTTTAGGTGGCGAATATGGCGGGGCGGCGATTTATGTTGCGGAACATGCGCCACCGAACAAACGCGGCTATTATACCAGTTTCATCCAAGCCAGCGTTGTCGGCGGGTTCGTTTTGTCGATCATCGTGGTTCTGCTCTGCCGTCTCGTGATCCCAGAAGAAGCCTTCAACGAATGGGGCTGGCGCGTGCCGTTCCTGTTGTCGATTCTGCTGCTGGCGATCTCTTTATGGATGCGGTTCAAACTGTCAGAAAGCCCTGTGTTCGTGGCGATGAAGGAAGCGGGCGAAACAGCCGGCAATCCCTTCATCGAAAGCTTTACCTATCCCGGTAATAAGAAGCGGATTTTCGTTGCGCTGTTCGGCGTTGCGGGGATTTTGACTACCATTTGGTATACTGCGTTTTTCTCCAGTCTGTCATTCCTCAAAGGCTATATGCGCCTCGACGAGTTTACGGTTGAGATCATCCTGCTGATCGCAGGCTCTCTCTCCATGGTGTTTTATGTCTGGGTCGGCAAATGGTCGGATCGCATTGGGCGCAAGAAACCGATCATCATCGGCGCTTTGCTTTCGCTCGTTCTACTATTCCCGATTTTTTGGGTGATGGGCAGCTTGGCGAACCCTGACCTTGCAGACGCAGCGGAGCGCAACCCTGTGGTGGTAACGGGCCAAGAATGCGTCACCGATCCGTTTGCCGAATTGTTCGATCGTGAACAGACCGATTGCGGCAAAGTGCTAGGTTCTCTCACCGCCAGCGGCGTATCCTACACGTTGGAGCCGGGAGAAGCATTGTCCGTTTCGGTTGGCGGCGAACCCTTGGCGATTATGCCTGAATGGCTCAGAGATGATAGCGCTGTTCGGACGAATGGCCTACAAGCTGCTCTGGCACAATCTGGCTTCGAATTCAGTCGTCAGGTCCCACCGCTGCTCAACCTTGTGGGCATCATAGCGGCGCTGCTTGCGCTTGGCGGGCTATCGGCGCTGACTTATGGTTCTGTTGCGGCACTGCTGTCAGAAATGTTCCCGCCGCGCATCCGCTATTCTTCCATGTCGATCCCGTATCACATTGGCGCTGGCTATCTGGGCGGGTTTTTGCCGCTGATCTCGGGCATTATTGTGGCGAGTACAGGCAATATCTATTCCGGCCTCTGGTACACGTGGGGCGTCGTCGCCTTTGGTGTTGTTGTCGCATGGTGGGGCCTGTCGAGCGGTCCGCCAAAGGATTTTGAGGACAGTGTCTAAACCTCTCTCAGTACTCCCAGAACCGACGCTTCGCCTGACGCTTGATACCGAGGCGTTGGCTGGCAACTGGCTTGCGCTCAATGCTTTGTCCGGCGATGCGAATACAGCCGCTGCGATCAAGGCGGATTGCTATGGCCTAGGCGTGGATAGCTGCCTGCCGGTTTTGCGCGATGCGGGTGCGAGGCAATTCTTTGTCGCGCATTGGAGCGAGGTGCCCGCAGCATTACGCCACATCGCGCCGGAACAATTGTCCGTCCTGCATGGCCCCGTTCGCAGCGAGGACGTGGATTACGCGATCAGCACCGGCGTCATTCCAACTATCAACTCACTTGATCAGGCGCGGCGATGGACAGCGGGCGGCGGGGGTATGTGCCATCTGATGGTGAACACTGGGATGAACCGCCTCGGCATTGCCCCTTCTGAGTTGAGCGATCGTGCCATTGCGGCGCTTAAAATTGATATCTTGATGAGCCACCTGTCCAGCGCCGATGAAGATACCCCTGTAAATGCGCGCCAGCTTAGCGCGTTTCGCGACTGTTTGCCCGCTGTCCCGCACCGCTGCGCCAGCCTCGCCAACAGCGCCGGGATCGCTCTGGGTTCGGACTTTGCGCTCGACCTGACTCGGCCCGGACTTGCGCTCTATGGCGGAATTCCGCGCGCAGAACTCGCCGGAAGTATCGCGCAAGTTGCAAAGCTCGATGCCGCCATCATCCAGATTCGCGATCTGAAACCCGGCGATGCAGTGGGTTATAACGGCGAATTTACCGCGCCAGAACCGATGCGCGTGGGCACAGTATCGCTGGGATATGCTGACGGGTTCCTTCGCAGTCGCGGCCCAGGCGCTGCGCTGTATCACGGCGAAATTGCTCTGCCGTTGCTGGGCAAGGTTTCGATGGACATGGTGGTCTGCGATCTGACCCACGGACCTGATCTTGGGGAAGGTGACTGGTTAAGCGTTCCGTATGATTTGCCCAATGCTGCGCGGCAAAGCACTCTATCTCAATACGAATTACTGACGGTGCTAGGCCGCCGGATGCTGCGCTGATTGCACTTGCGAACAAGGCCGCTCGTTTGTGTTGCGCTGCACATTGTGCGAGTGCTAAGAAGCAACAAGATATAAGATCGGGATAGATATGGCACGCAAATCAGACGGCGCTTCACCACAAGTCGCAGAAGGCACTACGGTGATTAAGAAGTACGCGAACAGGCGCCTATATAACACGGCATCTTCCAGCTATATCACTTTGGAAGACCTAGCTAAAATGGTTCGCGACAATGTCGAATTTGCGGTGTTTGATGCAAAATCTGGCGATGACATCACCCATTCCATTCTGACTCAAATAATCATGGATGAAGAATCGAATGGCGAACAAATGCTGCCGGTCAGCTTTTTGCGCCAGCTTATCGGCATGTATGGCAATTCGATGCAAACGCTGATGCCGTCTTATCTGGAGGCCAGCATGACCAATTTTCGCCAGAATCAGGCGAAGATCCGCGAAGCGTTCGATAAAGGCATGAGCGCCAGCCCCCTTGCTGCGATCCATGAGACGAACATGGCTCTGATGCGAGCTGCTGCCGACACTCTGATCCCCGGCGGTTTGCCTGGGTCCAGCAAAAACTCTTCTCCTAAAAAAAGTAAACCGGCGGCTGAACCGTCGTCTGATGAGATTGCGGCGCTTCGCGATCAAATGGCTTTGATGCAAAAGAAGCTGGACGAATTGGGCAAATAGCCTCACCTGCGCGCGCTTATTTAAAACAGATTTCAGGCAGAAAAATAGTGGCTAACATCAGGCACGCTCTCACGGTGAAGCGCGATGACGACTTCGCCAAATGGTATCAGGAAGTGATCACTGCCGCCGATCTCGCTGAAGAATCCGGCGTGCGCGGGTGCATGGTGATCAAGCCTTGGGGCTATGGCATTTGGGAACGTATACAGCGCCTGATGGATGACCGGATCAAGGCTGCCGGCGTTCAAAACACCTATTTCCCGATCTTTATCCCACTTGCGAATTTTGAACGCGAAGCAGAACATGTCGACGGCTTTGCCAAGGAAATGGCGGTCGTGACCCATCATCGGCTGATCGCGGGCAAAGATGGAAAGCTGATCCCTGATCCTGAGGCGAAATTGGAAGAACCATTGGTGGTTCGCCCTACTTCAGAAACGATCATCGGCGATGCCATGGCGCGCTGGGTGCAATCGTGGCGTGATCTCCCGCTCAAGATCAACCAATGGGCCAACGTCGTGCGTTGGGAAATGCGCACACGGATGTTCCTGCGCACGAGCGAGTTTCTTTGGCAGGAAGGACACACCGCGCATGCCACGCGCGAAGAGGCTCTGGAAGAAACCTTGCGCGCTCTCGAAATGTACCGCGCCTGTGTGGAAGAAGACCTCGCCATGCCTGTGGTCGCGGGCGAGAAACCAGAGAATGAGCGTTTTCCCGGTGCGGATGAGACCTGGTCGATTGAAGCAATGATGCAGGATGGCAAAGCTTTGCAAGCTGGCACTTCGCACTATCTTGGCACCAATTTTGCTACTGCGGCTGGCATCCAATATCAGGACCGCGAAGGCGTGCAGCAGCATTGCCACACCACCAGTTGGGGCACATCCACGCGCCTGATCGGCGGCGTGGTGATGACGCACGGCGATGATGATGGGCTGCGCGTGCCGCCCCGCATTGCTCCGTTCCAAATCGTGATCCTGCCGATGCTGCGCGACAAGCCAGAAGATGAGGCCGTGCTCGCCTATTGTGAGGAATTGAACGCGTCGCTGACCGGCCTGTCGACGATGGGTGAGCCACTGCGCATCCGTTCGACAAGAGCCCCGGCAAGGCGTCAGCAAAGCGTTGGGATTGGGTCCGCAAAGGCGCGCCAATCGTGGTTGAAGTCGGCCCACGCGATATGGAGAACGGCAAGGTTGCGATGCTGCGCCGGGACCAATTGTGGAACGCGGAAAATGGCAAGCCTGCGATGCAATTTGTCTCACGTGAGGAATTTGCTGCGGGTGTTTCCGCCATACTCGAAGACATACAGAACAACCTCTATAATGAAGCGCGTACCCGCCGCGATGCAAACATCACGCGCGGTCTGACGCAATGGTCGCAGGTCACCGAATTCTTCGACAGCAATGGCAAATTTCCTGGCTGGGTTGAGGTTCAATGGTCCAAGCCAACCGGCGCGGCGCTTGAGAAAGTTGTGGAGCAGTTGAAGGCTGAAAAGCTTACCATTCGCAACGTCCCGCAGCATAGCGAAGCGGCAGATGGCTCTTGTATCTTTACCGGCGAACAGGCGGCTGAGCGGATATTGGTAGCTAGAGCCTATTGAGTTCGCGCGCCTATTGCTTTCGATCCTATGTCCCGCCACAACCGGGCACATGATCAAACCAATTGCGATTATCGCCGCACCGCTCGCCATTCTTGCCGCTCCGCTTTCAGCAGACGGACATACCGAAACCGCATCGCATGCGGCTCATGAAGCTGCAGATGATCCGGGCAATGAAGTTTCCGAGGCTCGATTGCGCGCTGATATGGACACTATCGTCGGTTTCGGTACGCGGCACACGCTGTCCACCCAAACCGATCCTGACCGCGGCATAGGAGCGGCAGTAGACTGGGCGCTCGCTGAATTCGGACGAATGAGCGAAGAATGCGACGGTTGCCTCGATGTGATGCCGGTTGGCCGGGTGCTTGAGGCCGATGGCCGCCGCATCCCAGCGCCGACCGTGCTTCGTAACGCCGTGGCGATCCAACGCGGAACCGAGCGCCCGAACGAAGTCATCATCGTGCAGGCGCATTATGACAGCCGCGTCACCGATGCGCTTAACGGAGCCGACGATGCTCCCGGAGCCAATGATGACGGTTCAGGCAGCGTCATGGTGCTGGAGGCTGCGCGCATTCTGTCGCAACGGCAACATCCCTCGACCATCATCTATGCATTGCTGAGCGGTGAAGAGCAGGGCCTGTACGGCGCGGGCGTTTTGGCAGATTGGGTCGGCGAACAGGGCATGACGGTGAAGGCCGTTCTCAACAATGACATGATCGGAAACAGCTGCGGTTCTGACGGATATTGCGAACCGGACTATGTCCGCGTTTTTTCCGAAGGACTTCGCGCCGATTCCACTCCTCGCCTGCGCGCGCTGCAACGCCGCTTTGGCGGAGAGAATGACAGCCCGGGCCGCAACATCTCGCGTTGGCTTGATCGGTTTGCCGCAAGTTATCCCGACGGGATGCAGGTTCGCCAGATTTGGCGGACTGACCGGATGGGTCGCGGCGGGGATCAAATCCCGTTCCTTGATCGCGGGTATCCCGCTGTTCGCGTAACTGTTTCGGTTGAAGATTATGAACATCAACATCAGGATCTGCGCACCGAAAACGGCATCAAATTCGGCGATACGGTGGACGAGTTGGACTTTGATTATCTGACTCGCGCCAGCGTGCTGAATGTGCGAGCGCTGAACGCTTTGGCGAAGGCGCCATTGCCGCCTAGCGTGACAGCCGATGCCGCTGTCCGTGTGGATACACAGATCGCCATCGAGACGGTTGAGGGTGCAGACAATTACCGCATCTATGTGAGGCGCACCGATGAACCGTATTGGCGCACTGAAACGCCTAGAGGAAACATGGGCGAAGAATGGAAATCGTCAGTCGAAATTGGCGGCGTGTCGTTAGATACGGTCGAAACCGCAGTTCCGCTTCGCGGTGACGATTGGCTGTTTGGTGTCGCCGCCTGTAATGGCGAATATTGCTCCCCCATCTCCAGCGCTGTGCCCGGCGGCGCGTTTGAGCCGGTGGAGCAACCAGAGGAATAACTTCCAACACCTGCGTCAACCGCGTAGAGGCTGGGGATGGCTAAACGATCGCATCACAACATGACGAAGCTCCCTCAAGGGATGCCCACCCAAGAACAGGTTCTAAAGTTTATTCAAACCTCTGATGAACCCGCCGGAAAGCGGGAAATCGCAAAGGCCTTTGGGCTTAAGGGGCAAGAGAAAATCGCGCTGAAGCGCTTGCTCAAAGATATGGCTGAGGAAGGTCTGATCGACGGCAAGAAAAGCTCGTATCATCAGATGGGCGGCATTCCCAAAGTCACCGTTTTGCGGATCGTCGCAATAGAGGACGGCGAGCCGATTGCCATTCCAGACAATTGGTCGCCCGATGCGCCCGATGATCCGCCGCGCCTGATCGTGCGCGAAATTAAGGCGAAGGGCGGCAAACGGCCTCCTGCGCTGAGGCGCGGAGACCGGGTGCTGTCACGCACCGAAGAAGTTGACGGCCTATGGAAAGCCTATCCAATCAAAAAACTCCCGGCCCGTACCGAAGGGCTGATGGGCGTTGTCGAAATAGACGCGTCTGGTAAAGCTTGGCTTGCACCCGTCGACAAACGCATCCGCCAATCGTCCCCGATCAGCGATGTGGGCGAGGCCGAAGAAGGCCAGCTGGTCATCGCGGAACGGACAGGGCGCAGCGAACGTGCTGGCCTCAAGGTGATCGAAGTGGTTGGCGATCCGCTCGCGCCCAAAAGTTTCAGCCTGATCGCCATTGCCAAACACGGCATCCCGCACACTTTCCCAGAGGAAGTTAACGCAGAAGCCGCACGAGCGACCGAACTGGAGCTGTCCGAAGACAAGCGCGAAGACCTGCGCGCTTTGCCCATCGTGGCCATCGATCCTGCCGACGCGCGCGATCACGATGATGCGATCTGGGCGGAGCCTGATGGGAAGGGCGGTTTCAACGCACTCGTCGCGATTGCTGATGTGTCATTTTATGTGCGGCCCGGAAGCGCGCTCGACCGCGAGGCGCGCAAGCGCGGCAATTCGGTCTATTTCCCTGACCGCGTTGTGCCGATGCTGCCTGAGGTGCTGTCGGCAGATGTTTGCTCGCTTCGCGAAAACGAAGACCGCGCGGCGATGGCGTGCCACCTTCATATCAATGGCGCGGGCCAGATCACCAAGCACCGCTTCACCCGCGCCATTGTACGCATCCATCACAATATCGCTTATGAAGATGCGCAGGCTGCTGTCGACACTGGTAAGCCCCCGGAATATCTCGCGAACCTGTGGGATGCGTGGAAAGTTCTCGCAGAAGCGCGAGCTAAGCGCGAGCCACTTGATCTTGATTTGCCCGAACGTCGCGTGATGCTGGATGATGATGGCAAGATTACCGAGATCGCTGTGCGCGAGCGGCTAGATGCGCACCGCGTGGTGGAAGACTTTATGATCGCGGCCAATGTCGCCGCGGCAAAAGCGCTGGAAGCGAAGAATGCCTCCGTGGTTTACCGTGTGCACGACACTCCAAGCCGGGAAAAACTGATCGCACTGCGCGATTATATGGCAACGATGGATAAGAAGCTGGCAATGGGCCAGGTGATCACACCGAGCTTATTCAACCGATTGCTCAAGGACATAGCTGAAGAGTCTGAAAAAGCGCAGGTTATGGAAGCCGTTTTACGCACGCAGATGCAGGCGTTTTACGGCCCGGCTAATTCGGGTCACTTTGGTCTCGCGCTTGGTTCATATGCGCACTTTACCTCTCCCATCCGCCGTTATGCAGATTTGCTGCTCCATCGGTCTTTGGTGGATGCCTACAAGCTTGAACAGCCTAAGCCTTCGGTGGATTTGCCCGCAACAACCGGTCTTTCAGACAAGGACCGCGCTAGCCTGCAAGAGGTATGCGACGCAATCAGCACAACCGAACGACGCGCGATGGAGGCGGAACGCGACACTATCGACCGCTATGTCGCTGCGTGGCTGTCTGGCCGTGTAGGAGAGACCTTCGACACGCGGATCACCGGGGTGCAGAGCTTTGGGTTCTTCGCCACGATAGTCGGGCTCGGCGGAGATGGGCTGGTGCCGATCTCGACACTAGGCGATGAGTATTTCCGCCATGACGAGGCTTCTCAGACGCTCACCGGCGAACAGAGCGGCACGACCTATTCGTCTGGCGACCGGGTGAAATTGAAACTGGCAGAATCGAACGCTCTGACCGGGGCTTTAAAATTTGTGCCCGTCGATGCGGATGGAAATGAGATCGAGCCGCGAGGTAGACGGCCAGAACGCAGCTTCCGCAAACCAGGTGGGCCGCCGAAGAAATCCGGAAAGTTCGGCGCTGGCAAACGTGGCAGGCCCGGCAATATTCGTCATCAGGGTAGAAAGCGAAAGTAGTTGCGAAAGGGGAAACCGATTTGTCGCTCCACCATTGTAAAGGCAAAGGAGAAGCACAATGATCAAGCCCGATCAAAAAGTACCCGAACTCAAATTGCCGCTAACCAATGGTACGCAATTTGACCTGTCATCGCAGTCGCCTGAAAACTTCACGCTCGCGGTGTTCTATCGCGGAAAACACTGCCCTATCTGCAAGAAGCAACTGGAAGACCTTTCGAGCAAACTTGGCAAATTCACCGAGCGCGGGATCAATGTTGTCGCGGTTTCGATGGATCCCAAAGACCGCGCAATGGTGTCTCATGATGAATGGGATACCGGCGATGTACCGCTTGCCTATAATCTCAGCGAAGCGAACGCCCGCGAATGGGGACTCTATATCTCATCGGGCCGCGAAGACACCGCAGAACCTGAAGTGTTTTCAGAACCCGGCATGTTCCTGATCCGCCCGGATGGGAAACTGTACTACGCCAGCATCCAGAACGCACCGTTCGCGCGGCCGCCGCTGGACGAACTGCTGCAAGGTGTCGATTTCATTCTTGAAAAGGGTTATCCGACCCGCGGTACGCGCACCTAGACTGGAAAAGTAATGGCGATCACGGAGCTAAAAATCAGGCTCCGTGGTCGCTTGTTTTCTCGTCATATTCATACGGTATGACATACAGCGGGCACGGCAGATCGCCTGCATGGGCAGCAAAATGCGTAACCAGTGGCCCCGGTGCGCCGCCTTTTGCGGCACCGAGTACAAGAGCGGTTACCTCAAGGTGGCCCTCTAAAAATTCGCTCACAATTTTTTGTCCATTGCCAATTTTGACCGAAATTGTCGGCATAATCCCGCTTTCGGCCAACAAATTGCCAGCCACGCCGTGGGCGAGCATCTCTGCCCGGTCGCGCGCTTCTTGTTCGATGGTCGCCTGAACTCCGCCAAACGCGCTGAAGTTCTGCTGGGCAACCAGCGCCAATATATGCACCGCACCCTCCGCCTGAACGGCCCGCCGCGCTGCGAAGCGCAAGGCCGAGCGCGCCTCGTCGCTTTCGTCGATGATGACCAGGAACGTGCGCATTTTGGACCCCCTTACGGCGAAGCCGCGTGACGCAAGTATCCGATTTCAGCAATGATAAAGCAAGAGGCGCGAGAAGGGTTGCTCGAAACGTCTTAGCGTTTAAAGCCTGACAGGACGCAGCAATCCAGCAAGCCGTAACGGAGTTTCAGCGCAGCTATGGCGATCGAAATCAAGATGCCCGCCCTCTCACCCACCATGGAAGAGGGCACCCTCGCCAAATGGTTGGTGAAAGTCGGCGATACAGTTCAATCCGGCGACATTTTGGCCGAGATTGAAACTGACAAAGCGACGATGGAATTCGAAGCGGTCGACGAAGGTACGATTGCCGCGATCATGGTGGATGAAGGCACTGAAAATGTGGCCGTTGGCGCAGTGATCGCGTTATTGGCGGAAGAGGGCGAAGATGTCTCTGACGTTAGCGCGCCGTCCAGTGATGCCTCGCCTTCTCCAGCAGCGTCACCTGAACCAACACGTTCACCCACTCCGGCTCCGGCCGCATCCGGTAAAGATGGTCCTGCGGCAAGCCCGACTGCGCGTAAGCTGGCGGAAAACGAAGGTGTTGATCTGACAACAATCGAAGGCTCCGGCCCCAAAGGCAAGATTACAAAAGGTGATGTTGAAGCCGCAATCGAAGCGGGCGGCGGGAGCGCAGCCGCTATGCCGTCAAATTCGCCCGCACCGGCACCAACACCGTCTTCGTCAGCATCTCCGTCGGCGTCGGGCGACCGCATCGTCGCGTCGCCGCTCGCCAAAAGGATTGCGGAGCAAAATGGCATCGACCTATCCGCCGTTACAGGCAGCGGTCCCAATGGCCGCATCGTTAAATCCGATATTGAAAACTTCGACCCAGCCACTGCAAAGGCACCAGAGGCAAAAGCGGAAGCCGCTGCACCAAGCAAAGCCGCTGCTGAACCAGCCAATGACTACGACGCGCCATTTGAAGTGCAGAAGCTGGGCAATGTTCGAAAGGTTATCGCTCGCCGCCTGACCGAAGCCAAACAAACCGTTCCGCATATCTACCTCACCGTCGATGTGCGGCTGGATGCGCTGCTCGATTTGCGTAAACAGCTCAACTCCAGCTTGGAGGCTGACGGAGTAAAACTTTCGGTTAACGATCTGATTATCAAAGCGCTCGCCCGCGCGCTGCAACGCGAACCGCAGTGCAATGTGTCATTCCAGGGCGATGTGATGCACCAGTACAGCCGCGAAGATGTATCGGTCGCGGTGGCAGCGCCAACCGGCCTGATCACTCCGATCATCCGCGATGCAGGCCGCAAGGGGCTTGCGGAAATCTCCAAGGAGATGAAGGAGCTTGCGGGCAAAGCGCGCGATGGCAAGTTGCAACCGCATGAATATCAGGGCGGCACAGTGTCACTGTCCAACCTGGGCATGTTCGGCACCAAGCAGTTCGACGCGGTTATCAATCCGCCGCAGGGCATGATCCTTGCGGTTGGCGCTGGTGAACAACGGCCTGCCGTCATCGACGGCGCGCTGGGCGTGGCGACTGTGATGAGCGTCACTGGAAGTTTCGATCACCGCGCGATTGACGGTGTGGACGGCGCAAAACTGCTCGACCAATTCCGCAGCTTGATCGAGAACCCGATGGGGCTGGTTGTTTGATACGATAAAGCGTCGAATCTGGTCAGATATTTAGCGCCTCCGCTGCCCGTCGCCAGAGGTCAACTTGACCGTGAAACCAATATTGGGAGTTTAATGAAGATGAATGACACCGCACCCAACAGCTTGCGCAAACTCTGTGTCTTCACACTTGCCACCAGTCTGATGGTAACTGCTTGCTCCGGTGGCGGCGAAACCGCAGATGATGGGCCAAGCGCCGTGGAACTTACCTCGGAAGCTGCGGATATCGTCTCATCTATGGGCGCAGATAGCCGTCCGGTCAAAATCGGTTGGAATGGCCCCAATTTCGATGCTTGTCCCGGTTACGGCGTGGTCAAGGAATTGGGCACCGACGGCGTCGAATTTCTATCTGTTCGATCATCCCCCAATGAAGATGCGGAAGAGATCGACCAGTTGACCGCAGGCACAGGTTTAACGATGTGCGATACATCCAATGGCTGGTTCGGCATTGTGTATGAGGGATCTGGGGCGGAAGGAACAGAATGCGGTGTATCATCACCGGTGGACGAATTGCGCGAATATGACGGTCCCTGCCGAAGCTGGCTGGATCAGCGACAAATACGTCGACTTGATCGCGGGATAGGGAAGTTTGACAGAGACCTTCACAGTTATTGGTAAGTCGATGGTGGTCGCCCTCGTTGCGGCGGTCGCGGCTTGGCTGCCGATGGGTATTCTGAACGGAATCGACGGCGGTCTTACATTCCAACTGTTCCCAATCGCATTGCTGGGTAGCTTTGCCGTGGGCTTGCCCATTGCGCTGCTGTGCTTCTTCCTCGCTGGCGTCCATTTGCGCGGGTCTCCCAAGACGGTGTTTCTTATGGCGAATTTGGCTAGTGTAATGTTGATGTTGGCGAGCTTCGCCATTGCTGACCAGTTTGGCGTAATTTTCTTGGGTATTCCCAGTGCTATCGCGGCCAATGTTTTTGCTGCGTTGGGCTATCTGTGGATTCTCAAACCCCAGCGCGAGGCTTTAAGTGTCAGAACGTGAACTCACCATCCGCGCGACCGCAATGCCAACCGACCTCAACCCCTATGGCGGGGTGTTTGGTGGGTGGCTGATGGCGCAGATGGCGCTTGGCGCAGGATCGCTGGCGAGCAGGGTGGGGCATGGCAAAGCAGTTGTCGTCCACGCCACTGATTTCACCTTTCCCGGCGCGATGGCGGTTGGAGATGAGCTTTCGGTGTACTGCAATGTGATCGCGACCGGAAATACATCGCTGACGATCGTTGCAGAAGGCATAGGAAGAGAACGAAATGGCGAGGGTACAATCCATGTGTCTCAAGGCACCTTTAAATTCGTACTGCTGGATGAAAATGACCGCCCCCGCCGCATCGGCGAGACCATCGTATGACGTAGTGGCATGGCTCAATTTGCAACGTGCCTACGGGCTGTTTTACAAAGCCGCAAACGCCCAAGTGATGAAATGAATTTGGAAACTTACGCTTTGCCTAATGATGGCAATTCGCCGGCTACTAATTCGATAATTGTTTCGCCCCTGAACTGTGTGTCAGGTGTGTCAGGGGTCAACGGACCGATAAGGGGTAATTGAGGAATGTCAGCGACTTATGATGTTATTGTGCTTGGCTCTGGACCAGGCGGCTATGTTGCTGCGATTCGATGCGCGCAATTGGGGCTGAAGACCGCAATTGTGGAGCGCGAGAACCTTGGTGGGATCTGCCTCAATTGGGGCTGCATCCCGACCAAGGCGCTGCTGCGCTCGGCAGAGATCAAGCACTATATGGATCAGGCGGAAAGTTATGGTCTGAAGGTCGCAGGCACGATTGAGGCGGATCTCGACGCCATCGTAAAACGCAGCCGGGGCGTGGCGAAACAGCTTAATCAGGGCATCGGCCACCTTATGAAGAAGAACAAGATTACCGTGCATATGGGGGAAGGGACGCTAACCGGCGCGACCTCACTCACGGTGAAAAGCGACACGGGTGAAGAGAAGCTCACTGCCAAACACGTCGTTGTCGCCACCGGCGCACGGGCACGCGATCTGCCGTTTGCGCCTGCTGATGGCAAGCGCGTCTGGACCTATCGTCATGCGATGGTGCCGACAGAGATGCCGGGCAAGCTGCTGGTAATTGGCTCCGGTGCAATCGGGATCGAGTTCGCCAGCTTCTACAACGATATGGGCGTTGATGTGACCGTGGTTGAGATGCTCGACCGCGTTGTGCCAGTGGAAGACGTCGATGTGTCGACCTTTCTGGAGAAGAGCCTGAAGAAGCAAGGCATCTCCATTATGACTGGCGCAGGGGTGGATGGATTGAAGGTCCACGCAAAGGGCGTCACCGCCACTATAAAGGACAGCAAGGGCAAGGTGGAGACCACCGAGTTCAGCCATGTCATCACCGCCATTGGGATCGTGCCGAATACGGAAGACATCGGGCTCGAAAAACTGGCGGAGATGGACCGCGGCTTCATCCAGATCGACCCCTATGGCCGCACCAAAAGCGCTGGCCTGTGGGCCATCGGTGACTGCACACCCGGCCCGTGGCTGGCGCATAAAGCCAGCCATGAGGGCGTGACCTGCGCCGAAGCCATCGCTCAGGAACTTGGCAACAAAGACGTCCACCCACATCCACTCAACCGCGATGCGATACCGGGCTGCACCTACTGCCACCCGCAAATCGCCAGCGTAGGCAAAACCGAAGCGGCGGCAAAAGAAGCGGGTTACGAGGTCAAAGTCGGCAACTTCCCCTTTATCGGCAATGGCAAAGCCATCGCGCTGGGCGAAGCGGACGGCTTCATCAAGACAGTGTTCGACGCGAAGACTGGCGAATTGCTGGGCGCGCATATGATCGGCGCAGAGGTAACCGAGCTGATCCAAGGCTACACCGTGGGCAAAGTGCTGGAGACGACGGAAGCAGAACTGATGCAGACGGTGTTCCCGCATCCCACACTGTCAGAAATGATGCATGAGAGCGTGCTCGACGCCTATGGCCGCGCGATTCACTTCTGATGGGTGACGGCAAGCCCAAACGGGAAAGCCCCTTTCTAACCAAGGAGGACTTAGTCTCGCATCTGAAGGGCTCAATGTTCCCAAAGGGGAAGGTCTTCGCGCCATCTCTGGTGATGTGGGGCGATCCGCATAGCGAAGAGGTGGATATCGATCATCTCGACCATATGGCTCCACCAGAAGAGGAAGCCGAGTAAGCGGGTCTCGGGTCCAACAGTGCTCACGAGGATAGTGCGCACAATTCCGGTGCGTGCGGCGAACAGCGTTCAGCGGCGATTAGCTATAATAGCTATTTCGAAACACAATTCATCCTTCGCCGAGCCGTAATTGATGCGCCAATATTCGAGCGATGGGGACGCAGCCTGATAAACATATCAGAAACCGAAACTGGCACCGATCAAACGGTTTGCCACATGCAATATGTCGCTGGCGTTCATGGGGAAGAAGAACGCTTACTCAAAATGTCACTTGTCGCAGCGGGTGAGGCGCATATTCAGTCAGTTTTCTTCACCTTCTGGCAGGAGCTGCGTCATCACTATCCAGAACCGTAGAGTTTTCATCAAGCAGCGCCCCAATGGCGCGCCGACTATCAATGATTTTGGCATCGAAGATGTCAGTATTGAAGATGTGCCCGCCGGCCATATTGTTGCCAAAGTGGATACGCTGTCGATGGACGCCTGGATTCGGACGACATTGAACGAGGAAGGAATGCACCGGACGGGCGATATTGGTTCTACAATTCGTGCGCTGGGTGTGGGTCAAGTGGTTGAAAGCAAAAGCGATGACCTGTCTGCTGGTGATTGGGTCTATGGCCTAATGTCAGCACAGACCCATGCACTTTTACCTGATTCCGCTGTTACCAAGATTGTTCCAGAAGATGGGATTCCCGCAAGCGCCTTCGCCGGGCCACTAGGCATAACGACTGGCTTAACCGCGTGGGTTGGGTTGATCGCGGTTGGTGAGGTTCAACAGGGCGATGTGGTTGTTGTTTCAGGTGCTGCTGGCGCCGTCGGTTCAATAGTGGTCCAGCTGGCCAAGTTTCGCGGTGCGAGCGTTATTGGTATCGCGGGTGGGCTGGACAAATGCAAATACCTGACCAACGAACTCGGTGCAGATATTGCGATCGATTACAAGAATAGCGACGTCGCTCAGGAACTGAAGAAAGCCGCTCCAAATGGCGTGAATGTCTTTTTTGACAATGTCGGGGGCGAAATTCTGGACAATGTGCTCGATAATCTGGCCGCTTCCGATGCACGAGTTGTTATCTGCGGTGCGATTTCACAATATCAGCATCTGGCCGATGTTCGCGGTCCCAAACTCTATTTACGTTTGGCCGAACGCAATGCGTCGATGAGAGGCTTTGTCGTCAGCCATTATGAAAAGGAATATCCTAAAGCGATGAAGGAAATTTCTGACTTGCTTAGGTCTGGAAAACTGGTGCTGCCCGAGCATGTGGTTGAGGGCATTGATGGCTTTCCAGATGCCCTGTTCATGCTGTTCAACGGTGCTCATGTCGGGAATTTGGTCGTCCGCCCCTGATCTGCGAGTGAGCAGCAATGCCTGCGAATACACCAACGTTAGCCGCATTGACAGATATGGTGGCAAACTAACGTCGCGCACTCCTTTGCTCCAATCCATGAAACGCTGATTATTGACACACGATCACCTCTCTAACCATAGCAAAGGCGAGCAGTGAATGCAGGAGCAGATAAGCAATGAACTTTAGGAAAGCCTCCGAAATTGTGCCAAAGCAGGGTCTTTTGCTTTGGCGGCATGCCTTTGCACTTCAGCTTCTTTCGCCTCTCCGCCCCCGCCATACCTGATCCCGATGAGCGAGACCGAACTCGCAAGCCCGGCTTTGCCGCCGATCCTTTCCACCCGCGAACGGTCAGAGGTCGTAAACCGGATTCTCGCAGAACGGCTGGAAATAGTGATCCCAGATATAATGCGCGAGAACGGCATCTCGCTTTGGCTGTTGATGTCGCGCGAATACTTTGAAGAGCCCGTGATCACGACGATGCTGGATGCACAGAGCATGTCTGCAAGACGCAGGACAATTCTGATATTCCACGATCCTGGCAATGGTGAACCGGTCGAACGTCTCACCGTTAGTCGCTATGGGATGGGCGACCTGTTCGAGCCCGCATGGGCACCGGATGTAGAACCCGATCAATGGAAAGCAGTGGCAAAAATCATAGCTGACCGCGATCCGGCAACGGTAGCAATCAACACCTCAGACCTCTTCGCATTCGGTGATGGGATGACCAAAAGCCAGTATGATCTGTTCATGACGGCGCTGCCCGAAAGGCTTCACGACCGCGTCGTTTCAGGCGAGACCCTGTCGCTGAGGTGGCTCGAAACGCGTACCCCAAGCGAGATGGCAATCTATCCCGGTATTGTCAGATTGGCGCATGCGCTGATCGCAGAGGCATTTTCTCGGCGCGTTATCACACCGGGTGTGACGACCGCAGATGAAGTTCGCTGGTGGTACCGCGACAAATTGCTTTCTCTAGGACTTGATCCCTGGTTCCACCCTTCGGTCGGCATCCAACGGCAAGGAGAGGAAGGCATGCTTAGCGGCGATACGGTGATTGAGCCGGGAGACCTGCTTTGGACTGACTTCGGGATCACCTACCTGCGTCTTAATACCGATACTCAGCATCTCGCCTATGTTTTGCGACCGGGTGAGATTCAAGCGCCTGAAGGCCTGCGCAAAGGTCTTGCGGACAGCAACCGTGTTCAGGATATTTTGAAATCGCACTTCGAAGTGGGTTTGAGCGGGAATGAGGTGCTCGCTCGTGCGCGCGAACAGGCCATTGCGGAGGGTCTAAATCCATCGATCTATTCCCACCCGATCGGCTATCACGGACACGGCGCGGGAACAGCGATAGGGTTCTGGGACAACCAATTGGGCGATCCGCGCGGTGAATACACCATTCGCGCCAACACCGCTTGGTCGATCGAGCTCACTTCATACCGCGATGTCGACGAGTGGGGAGGGCAACGTGTCGATTTCCGGACCGAGGAGGACGCATTCTTCGATGGTGAGAGTGTGCGCTATCTAGACGGACGTCAGACCGAGATCACGCTTATACCGTCAGACTAGAGTTTCTAAACCTAACTTTTGCCACGTTCCCGGCCAGCAATCGCGCGTGTAAGCTTCTGGACCCGGTATGTCGTCACCACATTGAATGGCTGTGATTTGATTTCGTATAGGTACAGCGGGTGCTGTGCGTTACCTTGGCCTAGAAGCACCAAGTCGCAGCGACCGGAAAACTTTTGGTCGGCTGCGCACGCACTAATTCGCTCTCGGTGAACACCCGTTACCTCGATAGGAACGTGCATAGGATGGCCCAGTTTGTCGCGACACGCCGGTCGGATTGTCACCCATGTCGTAAATCGAGAGGCATTTGGCCCGCTGAGCCCGGTTTCCATGCCCGGCGGGAACGACTTTCGCTTGCTAGCGAAGGAAAGAGACGCGCGATGAGAGGGATGTGCTCAGGCTAAAGGTGACAACCCAGCACTGTGGAGATGGCGAGATAAGACACCTTCGTCAGCCATGAGGCAGCAACAATTGCCTGAAACCAACGCCAGCCCCGCACCTTTTTCAATTAAGTACGGGGCTGGTGTTCGCAAATTAAGCAAGATTCCTTGACGGCGCTTTGGTTACTAGTAGCGCCAACCCAATTCAATTCCGTATGTGCGGGGCTGGTTGAAAATGCCGGATAGATTGTTGAAATCGATCGCCGAAACGGTGCCGACGGTGTTGGTAATGTTCCGGATGAATCCAGCGACATGCACGCTATCGAGCCGATATCCCAAGCGCGCACCGCCAATAACTTGCGGTTCTGCCTCGAACTCTACCGATTCGTAGAGAAAGAGGTTTGAAGAAGATCGGTAAGACCAATCGGTGCTCGCAAACAACTCGCCGCGCCCGATCTCGCGGTTATAATCAAGCGTTACATTGGCGATGAAACGCGGTGCCTGCGGGAATGGATTGCCGTCTATCAGCGCGTTGCCATTTGCCGGATTGATCGGATCGAGCACGGTACATGGCGTTGCCGAACCACACGGAGCCGTCTCCAGCGTCGCGTCCTGAATTTCGGTTTCATTCCATGAGAAATTGCTTAGGATCGTCAGGTCATCGCTCAATGCAATGTCGAGTTCGGCCTCAATCCCGTAACCCAGCCCTTCGTCCGCGTTGATCAGCTGATTGAAGTTTCCTGCACCACCAATTGCAGTGAGTTGCTGGTCGTCAATTGCAAAGACATAGCCGTTGATATTGAAACGCACCCGATTATCGAGGAAAGTCGATTTCAGACCTGCTTCGTACGAAATGATTGTCTCGGTCTCTGCGACCGTCACGCCATCGAATGTCGGGGTAACGGCTGCAAACAGGATCCGGCCTTGGATTGAAGGGCCGCGAAAGCCCCGGGCTATGCGGGCGTAGACGTTGACATTGTCGCTCAGTTCATAGGTGGCCGACAAATCGAAGCTGATCTCGTCATCGTTCACATTTCTGGTGAAGGGCCCAACCGGAGGTGCGCCGAACGGTCCTAGGATGCGCTCAACCACGAAATCCTTGTCATCGTCGGTGTAACGAATACCGGCTGAAACATTGAGCCTGTCGGTCAGGTCGTAGTCGGCTGAGGCGAAGACTGCCAATGAAGTTGTGTCCTGCGTTTGAAAGGCACTGCCATTCTCCACGCCGCCGCCAAGAGTATCATAGCTGAATGAAGAAATATCGACGTTCTCATCGAACACATACACGCCTGCGGTCCAGTTGAAGCGCGCGTCTTCCGTGTTGCTGATACGAAGTTCATGGGTCAGCTGATCGAGATCGTCGATCCCATCGGCACTTTCAGCCGGGAACGGGATCAGGCCTGGTCCGCCGCCACTTGGGAGGAATGCTGCACCGAAACCGCCGTCAACATCGCCGCGCGAAAAAGCTTCAGCCGTTTCCCAACCGAAGATATAGGTCGCAGTCAGACCGCCGAAAGTCAGATCGGCCCGCGACGTAATGCCGAACGTGTCGGTCTCGAGCACAGAGAAACGTTGCGCGTCAGCAAAGGTCACCGTCCGGTCGAAATCGGGCCTTGGATCGTTCGACCCCGGCAGGAAGGCATTGGCCTGGAAGCTTGTCTGGCCGCCTGTGAGTACGCGGCCATGCGCGTTGATCAACCATTCGAAATTGTCTGACGGCGTGAGCAGCAATTGCGCACGATAGGCAAAGTCTTCGTATCCGCCGGCATCGGCGCGCGGATCGTTGTCTATCTGGTTTTCAATGTAATCATCGCGCTGTTGGTAAATTCCCGACAGCCTAAGAGCCGCAACATCGCTCAGCGGGATGTTGACCGCGCCTTCGAGTTGCACCGTATCGAACCGGCTGTAGGAACCTGTAACGTAAGCACCAAAAGTATCTTCTGGACGGGCGCTTTCAAACTTCAAGATTCCGGCAGGCGTATTGCGGCCAAAGAGAGTTCCTTGCGGACCGCGCAGCACTTCGACGCGCGCGAGGTCGAACACCGGGAATCCCTTGAGCACCGGGTTCTCCCAAACAACTTCGTCATAAATGTAGGAGACCGGTTGTGACGCATTGAAATCAAAATCGGTATTGTTCAGACCGCGAATACCGGGCCGCGGGAAAATCCTGCCGAAAGATGTTTCGATATTAAGGCTGGGCACGCGGCCAGACAGGAACAACGCATCGCCGCCGTCGCCCCTGAGCTGCGTTAAGGTATCGGTGTCCAGCACGCTCAAGGAAATCGGTACGTCCTGCGAATCTTCGGTTGCCTTCGTTGCGGTCACCAAGATTGTATTAAGGCCAGATTCGGCCTCTTGCGCTGCGTCGTTATCAGTTTCCTGCGCCCAGGCACCTTGTGATGTAGCTATTGCAGCAATACTTGCGCAAAGGCCGAGCGACCGGCTCAAACGACTGATATTCATTGGATACCCCTTTTTCATGTGCAGCGGACCGGATGCATTCAGGTGCCGAGAATCAATTAATGCTGCCAAGATTAGACGCTCGTTCCCCCTCAGCGGTCTGACAACAGATTCGCATCTAAGGCCAGCAAAGCGAAACGGCAACTGCCCGCCAATCCCGACCGTCAAATCTTGATTAGGGTGTTACACAAAAGCTGTCTTTTGAAGGACCCGACGCGGCGCGGACGGCGTCATAAAAATTCCACAGAGTAACCGAACGCGTGATACAGGCGAATTCTCAGACACGCTTCTAGCCTTGGGTAATCCGAATGATGGAAAACACTGCAATCCCTCGATCCGTCGGTGACGTCGTTTTGTCCCGCCGCACCATAGTAGGAGCCATTCCTGCAACCGCTCTGCTCGCGGCCTGTGGTCCATCTGCGCCCGGCAGCCTTGGCGATGACAGTTTTGAAATCAACGAAGGCTCAAACGATCGGCTCGATCACAGTGCATGGACTGCGCTGCTGCAGGAATATGTCACCGAGGGAGATGCTGGCGTAAATCTGGTCGATTACGAACGGCTGAAGGACGAGGCAAGTGACCAGCTGAGCGCGTATCTCACGTCGATGCAGGCTGTCGCGATTGAGGATTACGGGGCGGCTGAACAGTACGCTTTTTGGGTAAACCTCTACAATGCGGCGACCGTCGATGTGATCGTCAAGAATCTGCCTGTCGAATCGATCCGCGATATCGGTTTGCTGGGAACCGGGCCGTGGAAAGACGATGCGGTTACCGTCGCAGGGCGCACACTCAGCCTGGACAATATCGAGCACGACATCCTTCGCCCTACATGGAAGGACGTGCGCATACACTATGCAGTAAATTGCGCATCCATCGGGTGCCCCAACCTCGCAGCCCGTGCCTACACAGGAGACAATCTAGAAGCGATGCTGGAGGATGCAGCCAGATCCTTTATCAACCACCCACGCGGCTTTGGCGGTGAACGCGGCGCGATCATCGCTTCGAACATTTTTGATTGGTACCAGTCCGACTGGGGCTCTGTCGCAGATGTGCTTGAACATGCGCGCAAATATGCCGAAGGGCCAACAGCCGCTCTGCTCGATGGCGCCGAGGAAATCAAAGGATATGATTATGACTGGACGCTCAACTCTGTTTGAACACCGCAAAATCGCCTAGCCACCGGAGATGTTGAGCCAACCGTGATTCGATGACCGCCAAACCTCACCTCGTCCTGTTTACGCGCTACCCCGTCGCTGGCGAGTGCAAAACTCGGCTGATTCCCGCTGTCGGACCTGAAGGGGCGGCAAGGATTCACCGGATGCTTGCTGAACGCACGGCAGACTTGCTGAGACAATCGGTTTGCCCCGTCACGATCGCGACCACCGGCGCCAATCCAGAGGCATTTGAACGGTGGATGGGACCAGGTGTGATGTTTCAGCCCCAGGTTGAGGGGGACTTGACCGATAAGCTGATGGCGTTCGTGGACCATGCTCCCGTCATTTTCTTCGGCGCGGATACGCCTGATCTTGCAGAGCATCACATCCAGGCGGCCACCAACGGACTTGATACGCATGAAGTGGTGATTGGGCCGGCAGAAGATGGCGGGTATTATCTGATCGGGATGCGAGAGGCGCTGCCCGAATTATTGACAGACATGCCGTGGAGCACTGACCAAGTGCTTTCGGAAACGCTGAAGAGGCTCGATCGTCTCGGCATCGTACCTTTGCTTCTGGAAACTCTCTCCGATTGTGACCGCCCAGAAGATCTCGCGCGTTGGCCGGAGTTGGCGTCATGACCAAGGTTGCCATCGTTATACCCACCTTCAACGAAGAAGCCGCGCTGCCCAAAACGATCGCTTGCCTCATGCGGCTTGACCCGCAACCTGATGAGATATTGCTGGTCGATGGAGGCAGCGACGATGCAACCTGCGCCATCGCGCAAAAGGCTGGCATGCGAACAGTCACGTCGCCGCGCAAGGGACGGGGCGCGCAGATCAATTTCGGTGTCAGCCATGCCAGCGCGGATGTGATTTGCATCCTCCATGCAGACAGCGAACTTCCCACCGATGCGATCAGTGTAATTCGCACTACCATGGCCGACCAGCGAACCGCTCTCGCCAGCTTCCTGCCGCGCATCATGGGACCAAATGGTACGCGCTGGGGGACCACTTTTCACAATTACATCAAGACTTGGTACGCCCCTCTACTCACCCGCCCGCATCTGTTTGTTCGCGGCGTAAGACTGCTGTTTGGTGACCACGCGATGTTTTTCCGCCGGAACGATTTTATGGAAATCGGAGGATGCGACGAACGCCTGGCGGTGATGGAAGAGGCGGGACTGTGTATCAATTTTGCGCGGCTGGGACGAACGCGGATAGTACGGCGGTGGGTCATTACCTCCGACCGCAGGATCGCCGCATTGGGCCGCTGGAAAGCGAATTATCTTTATCTGAAAGTCGGACTCATGTGGTCCTTCGGCGTGCGCGAAGGTCTGGCCAAACACTACCCCGATATTCGATAAAAAGATTACCTTGTCCGCTGGCCTATACGCGGGCGGATGAAACCAGCCTCTACGCAGAACCTGATCTGTCTAAGCAGCGCATCCTCATCCATCTCGGGTGAAGGGGTGGCCATAATCTGCTCGATGGCGTTTGTTTTGAATTGTGGAGATCGTACGAAATAAGACAAATATGGGCGAGCCGCGCGAGCCGCGAGGCCTTTAGCCTTCGCTTCGACCGATTGCGAGCTGGTGACTTTGGGACTGCGCAGACCGGGAATCACTCCGATCATTTGTAAAAATTCATTAGTAGCAACGCTTTCCCTCGCACACAGATGCGCAATCACTGGTTGCTGGACTGGCTGCGTGGCGAGTGCGCATACACCCGCGACCACGTAATCAATGGGCACGAAATTCAAGGTTGCATTTTCCGCTGTCGGAACTTGCTCTATCCGGCCTTCGGCGATGAATTTGAAAGCCCGGTAGATCGTGTCGAAGCTCCTGATCTGTCCGGTAGCGAATTCGCCGACGACAATACTTGGACGGGCGATAATCGCATCGGGGCGAAGTTTACGTAGCTCGATCTCCGCGAGCGCTTTTGATTGCTCATAACCATTAGCGAACGGCCCATCGCGTGGGTGTAATTCCTCTAATACGGGCCCGTCCTGCACGCCGCATGCGTAGGCGGTGCTGACATGAACGAACCGAGCATCTGGGAAGCTTAGAGCAACATTGCGTGTACCTTCCACATTCACCCCGCGCAGAACTGCGAAGTCTGCTTCGAATTTTACCAAAGCGGCGCAATGGATGACGCAATCCACTCCCTTATTCAATTGAGCGATGACCGCAGGAGATAGCGCGAGTCCGCAATCAGCAACATTTCCTTGCAGGACTTTAACCTGACCTGCCTGCGGCAATTCACCATCGAATGAATCTGCCTCTACCAATTGGCCGCTATTCCCTCTGATCTCCGTTTGGCAGTGGACCAATGCGATGACACCATGCCCGCTATTAGCTAACTCTTGCGCGATTGCGCCCCCAAGCAAACCGGCTGAGCCGGTAAGGAAAATTATCATGAACTGTTCTCAAAACTTGATGCAGCCGTGAAAGTCTCTCAGCGAAACTTTTTATTTGAAGCCTCTGGCTTTTGACCTTTAAGCTCTAAAAAGGCGACTGGTAAGACTCGTCACAAGAATCTTGCGCTCATATTCACCGTGCAAGCGGGGTGGGACAGAGCTAGCTATTCACTTATCAAAACAGTCGCCCTTTGCCTTCTGATATCCGAATGCGACCAACCCCAGCGCTCGTAAATATCTTGGAAACGAACGCAATTCTGAGCCCAGGATCTCGCTTTCAGTATCCTAGCCAAGGAGCAGGCGATTTAGCCGCCTGATGGCGCGCCAACATCTTGGCTCTTCGGCAGGGCTATCGGCGTTGCCGCACAAATTTTCCGGAGCGCATCTTTCAGCCCTTCCTCGACCGTTGGATGATAGAACGGCATTTCGAGGATCTGCGTCGCGGACAATCCTTGCTGAATCGCCCATGTCAACAAATGCGCTAAATGTTCGCCAGCTGGGGCGCACACGTCGGCACCGATAAGTCGCCCATCAGGAGCATCAGCATATAGTGTCACAACGCCTTCGTTTGTTCCCTCCACCCGTGCCCGTCCTTGATCACCGTAATCGGCGGTTCCGGTAATCGCGCTGGCAGCTTCCAACTCCCCGATCCGAGCCAGTGGCGGACTGGTAAACGTCAAGGCGAATGATGTGAAGCGATCAGTGTTTATTGTTGCGGGGAACGCCACCGCATTTCGTCCAGCAATGGTGCCATCATGCGATGCCTCGTGCAGAAGCGGCAAATCGCTTGCGACATCGCCGGCAAGAAACACCGGATTATCACCGCAGCGCATTGTCTCGCGGTCATGAACAGGCACACCATTATCATCCAGCTCAAGGCCTGAAGCAGACAGATTCAGCGATTCCAGATTTGGTGGCCGGCCGGTTGTGACCAACACAAAATCAAAATCGGACGTTCCCGAAGTATCGCCACTCCAATTCAGCCGAATTCCATCTTTAATCGCTTTGGCCTCCAAATCGACCCCCATCATGAGGCTGAGATCTTTGCAAATAATTTCAGTTAGAGCGGCGTGTACCTTGTCGCAGCGTATCCCATTCAGCCGGTGGCCTTTGTCAAAAATCGTGACATCAACGCCCAGTCTCGCCATCGCCTGACCCAATTCGAGCCCAATCGAACCTGAGCCGATAACGGCTAAACGGGCAGGCAGGTCTTTAAGCTCGAAGATCGTTTGGTTGGTCAAAAGTCGCTCGCCCAAATCTGCAAATTCCTCAGGAATGTGGGGCGCTGATCCGGTGGCGATCACAATGCTGCGGGCATCAATTTGGCGGTCATCCTCAAGAATGAGAGTGCCGGGACCTGTGAATTTTGCACGGCTGGTTATTCGGATAGACGCAGGAATATCCTCGATGCTTTCCCGGGTCAGCCGCGCAAAACGGTCACGTTCGTCGCGCACACGCTGCATCACAGCTCGCCCATCGATATTTATCTGCGGCACAGAAATGCCAAACATCTCGGTCGACCGTGCCGCATGCGCAGCATGGGAAGCCGCGATCAATAACTTTGATGGCATGCAACCAACAGTTGCACAGGTTGTCCCGTCGTAATGCGGATCAATTAATAGGGTGGTCGCACCATCGGAGCGGGCCGCCCGCTCTGCTGCCAGGCCGGCTGTACCGGCACCGATTACCGCGACATCGCAGTGCAATTTGTGGGTCATCCGAGTTTTTGTCCTTGATTGGTTCGCTGCGTCTTGCGGCTCATGGGGTCACCTTGCTTTAGTTGCAGGCTTTTGCCGGGAAGGCCGCGTTTAGCTGTAGGCTTTACGGTGCTCGGTCAGAGTGTCTGCAGAATGATCCAGAGCTGTTTCGATCGCCTCAGCGAATGTGGTTTCGTTGAGTCGCATGATACCTTTGTGAGCGGCACAGATGATTTTAGTATCGCTCCAATCGCTGGCCAATCCACGAGCCCAGCGAACGTAATCGTCGGCGGCGCCAGGCCGCTTTTCCAAGCCTTCAGAAAGCTTTGGGTGGAACCGCAGTTTCGGGCCTGCGCCAAACTTTTCAATGAGCGGCGGCAGGTTCAGATACATAAGCGTGTCGTCGACATGGACGATTTTGCTTTCCTCGTGACGCACCAGCACAGAGCTCACGTGAACACTCTCGTCAGCGGGAACAAAATTCACCCCCGAAGGAATGGAAAATTCGAGACAATCGGCAAATTGCTGCTGGGTGGCCTGATCTTCGATCAAGTCCGTATCCCATCGTAGATCACTTAGTTGATCACGATGGCGCTGCGTTCCGATCAGACGAGCGTCCGGGAGAAGATTCTGCACGTACTCACAATGAACGGTGTGGAAGGGATGAACATTCAGCACCGCTTCTATTTTTGATCCGTCATCAGTCAGTGCAAAGAGCTCGGCTTTGCTCGCTTCATCCATTTCATATGCATCAATAAGAAGAAAAGTACCGCTGGGTCTGCGAACCAGAGACATCTGCGTGCCGATATTTAAGACTTGAGCGATCTTGAAATCGCCGCGGATGTTCCAAAAATTTTTTGCTAGATGCTCGATAGCTGCTCTCCAATGAATACCGGTGACGACAGATATGTAAGCTTCGAAATCGCGACCCGTTCCGCAATCATCGGCCACAACAGTCAACGAGGGTCCGTTGATCGAGCGTTTGTGGTCGCTTACGACCTTGCAATGCGCAACGTGCATGAGAAACCAGAATGCCGATATTGATTGTTCGCCAGACCTACGATTTGCTAATCACCCGAGGTGCAGCCTATTTAATTTCGTCCGGCAGACATCGCGGTGGAGAAATTTGCTCCGTCCGCCTTGTTCAAACCTATTGGTGAGCCTGGGCAAAGCGAAGTTCAGCGAATTGCGAGACTCATTTGGCCCCTCACAACACCGCCCACGTAGCAGCATGTCTTCATTCGAAGTGCCAATCTTATTGGCCATAGGTTGTGGCGACAAGATACTCGTCACCATCATAGATCAATGATCTCGTATAATAGTGGCGGACAGGGT
>CAWBJN010000012.1:0-49927 GCA_963789155.1 uncultured Alphaproteobacteria bacterium
CCCACCGGTCAGTTGTGCGATATTTACGATCGACGCAAGCATACAATCTCCATAGGTTGGTTAACTTTTATAATCGCTTAATCGTATTTAGGTAAGTCTATTTTAGTTAAATCTAAAGTTGCAATATTGCTATAAATTCGATCATTTTTGGACATATTGATTTTCATTTATTTACATGAAATAAACAGAAATTCATCCTAATGAGAGTCTTTGCCAACAATGGACTACTGACTTTCTGCGCGTTAAATTCACCAAAAATACAAAGATATTTATGGAAATATATGACTGGTCTGCTCTGGCTTCATTTCAATAAAGGATTGGGCTTCTATTTATCTGGCTCAATTTCATGCGGTACGAACTTATGAGGAAGTCCATACAACTAAGGCTGAGCGCAGGCTCGTTTGCCGTCGGCCTTGCACTCGCGGCCACACCGTCTTTTGCCCCAGACCAAGAAACTGTCGGCGAAGACACACAAGTTGTGCCGCAGGCGGCTTAAAACGCGATCGTCGTCACAGGTACGCGCGTCAGAAATGCAAACATCGAGCTTTCCAGCCCGGTTGCAGTCGTGGGTGAGGCCGAGTTGCTGATGAAGCAGACCAGCGGCGTCGAAGAAGTGCTCCGCGAGATCCCCGGTGTCGTGAACAGCATTGGTGCGAACACGAACAACGGCAATGACGGCTCAACGCTGATCAACCTTCGCGGGATTGGCTCCAACCGTAACATCTCCTTGTTGAACGGTACGCGCGTCGTTCCTTCGACTACCACTCTCAAAGTCAACTTAGACGTTATTCCGGTTGCTCTGCTCGAACGCGTTTGGCGTTCTCACGGGCGGCGCGGGTTCGACTTACGGTGCTGACGCAATCTCTGGTGTGATCAATTTCATCACCTAAACCGATTTCGAAGGTGCCGAAATTAACGTCACCAACAACATCACTGAAGTAGGCGACGGCAATGTGTTCCGTGCTGACCTTACCCTGGGTGCGAACCTGGAAGGCGGCCGCGGCAACGTGGTCTTCAACGTGGGTTACACCAACCGCGATCCACTGCGTCAGGGCGACCGAGAATTCTCAACCTTCAACGTCAGTTCTTTCACCGGAGACCCCGGTGGTTCTTCCACTACGACGTCAATCCGCCTTTCGGCCGCTGGCGGTGCAAGCGGATTGCTGAACAACATCGTCATTGATCCCGAAACGGGCAACGAAGTGAACGGTGGTTTTGTCCAGCTCAATCCGGCCAATGGCCAAGTGGAGCCCGGCTTCACCCCCTGCAACTTTAACCCGTTGAACTATTTCCAGACGCCGCTGGAACAGTATCGCATCTTCACGCAAGGCAATCACGAGGTCAGCCCTTCGCTCGAATTCTTTGGCGAAGCGATGTTTGTGAACAGCACCATCGAAACGAATGGCGCGCCTTCAGGTACGTTTGGCGTGACGGCGGATATCCCGCTGTCAAACCCGTTCTTATCTGACGCCCTTGTCACTCAGATTTGTGGTGGTGATACGCAGTTGTTCCAGGCAGCCACTGCGACCACTGCGCAAGTCAGCGAATGAGGCCAGGTCGAGGCATTCCTCAATCCGACCGAATGTGCTGCAGCGAGGTCCGCCACTGATCCAAACGATCCGGATTTCCAAACCGCAGCACTTACGCTGGGTCGGCGTTTCGTCGAATTTGGTGAGCGTCTTTCGGTTCGTGAATCGGATGTGTTCCAAATCAAGGGCGGTGCCCGCGACGACATCACTGACACCATCCAATATGAAGCATTTGCCTCATATGGCGAAAGCACCCGCACCCGCCCGCCAGTCAGGCAACGGCCTGCGCTCTCGCCTCGTGCAATCGCTCAATGCGACAAGCGAAACCGAATGTCTGGACCCAACCGGTGGTTGTGTTCCAATCAACATCTTCGGTGACACTGGCACAATCCAGCCTGAAGCGATCGCATTTATCGACACCGGCAACCAGCAGTCCAACTTCAACGAACTGCTTCAGGTCGGCGGCTTCATTTCAGGCGAACCTGGCTTTGCTCTGCCTTGGGCAGAAAACGGTGTAAACTTCGTGCTGGGCTTCGAATATCGTGACTACACCGCAGGCACATCATCGGATGTTGCGTCACAGACGCCTTCGGAAGTTTTCGGCAACGGCGCTGCCGCGGTCGATTTCATCGGTTCATATGATGTATCCGAAGTCTTTGGCGAGTTGATCATCCCGCTTGCGGAGGCGCGACCCTTCTTCGAAGAGCTAACGCTTCAACTGGGCGGTCGTATCTCCGACTATTCAACCACGGGTACGGAATACACATGGAAGGTGGGCGGCACATTGTCGCCAGTCTCGGCCTTGCAATTTCGCGGTAACTACCAGCGCGTGACTCGTGCCCCGAACACGTTTGAGCTCTTTTCACCACTGGTCACTGGGCTTGCGAACTTGCGACCACTCCCGGTCTGCCGCAGCCTTTCTCCAACCAAGGCCGCATCTTCACGACAATATCGACGTCAACATCAGCTACGCGACCAATTTCACCGCAGATATCGCCTTCAACAGTTCATTTGCAGGCAACTGGACGGCTAGCGAAAAATTCCAGTCATCCGAAGTCGGCGTAAACCGTGAGTGCGCCGGGTTCTACTCGACCCACTACGGCGGCGTGGGTTCAAATATCGGTTCAACGGCCAACAACTCAGGCAACACCTACCCGAACGTCTATGACATTCGCGGTCGCAGCTATACCGCGAGTATCCGCGTGAGCTTCTAAGCCAAACGAAAACAGGATCATGGCGGGCCTCGCGGTTCGCCCTTTCCTATTGTGCGGCAACGATCACAGGCTTCAGCACACGGCTTAAACCGCTTAGTGCTAATTCACAGATGCCGGGTCTCGGGTTCAATCCCCGCGTTAAGACTTCCGGTTCCTCTACGACGCAGAAGTATCTTTGGTGGCTTGAACCGCGAGCAGGTCGAGCGCGTTGGCTCTCATAATGTCTGTCCGGTCAAGAATATCTTCCAAGCTGTAAGGCACCAAAATATCGGGCCTGACGGCTTCTTCGATCGACAAGCTGGGTGCAGCAACATCAAACCGCATTCTCGCAACCGTATATTCAATTCCGCTGTTTGAAGCAGTAAGTTGAACTTTCCCGTCAGTGGTGGATTTGCCACCTCCCGCCGGCTCGCCAATCAAAGTCGCAATCCCGTTATGCTTCGCGAGAGCGTAGAAATGCGGAAGGGCTGACACCGTCATCCCGTCCATCAATATAAATGCGGGTCCGTCAAACTGCGTTGCTATGGGAAGCTGCGGTACAAACAAACTTGCATCGCCACGTGGATCACTTGCCAAAGCATCGTAATAATCAAACGGTTTGTCCGTCAGGTGGCGCAGCAGATAGCTCCCGACGTACCCCGCCCCTCCGAGAATCCCACGTGTGTCAATCAGCAAGCCCGAGCGTCCCTCTGATCCCAGGTCATCAAATACAGACGTGGTGAAATCGGCAAACTGCTGTCCATCAGCGCCATAGTAATCAAAGGATCGTATCGTCATAATGCCGATATTTCGTTCTTCATCGACATGGTAGCAGAGCCGGTCTTGGCAATCCGCCAGCGGGCTGATTACCGGTCTGTTCTCAAAATCTTCAAGTGGATTGAGCGTAATTGGTTCGGCGCCGCCACGCAGCCTAACTTGGTAGGTAGAAGGAAAGTCCAACGCATATGTGAGATAACCGGTCGCGTAGATGTTGAATGACGGCCCCTTAATATTGGGTAGATCCGCATCCGAGCTGATGTGAGTAAATATCTCTTGTGTCAGCTGCGGCACGGATATCCCGTTGATTGAGACGATTTCTTCGCCTTTTGACACATGCTCAAAATTAGACAGGGGGTCCATGACATAAAGCCGGCCACCGTGCATGCGCACATCGACTGGAAAGCGAGCTGATACTTCAATAAGCCTTTCCTCCTGATTGAAGAACGACATCCGTGAGTGCGCGCATCCAATGCTGGCGAGTATTTCGCTCATCGCCCACATCAGGTCAGAGCGCGTAGCGTTTTCATCGAGTGATGCGACTTTACTGGCAATCAGAGCATCAAAGTCTTCTTCAGTGATAATGCGAAATGGTCTTGGGTGATTGGCTTTGATGTTGCTGGCGAGCTCCCTCAAATCTTCGCGCATCGCCTCTATGCTAATTTCCGGAGCAACCAGTTCGGCCTGCATCGCCATCGCCGATGTGGGGACGACAAGTGGAAGGCATACTGCGAAGGCGGCAGCAATTAAGCTTTTCATGAAATGGCTCCAAATTTAGTGCTTGGGCCGTAATGCTATAGGCGGAATTGTAGGCAGTCTTATTGGATTCGCGCATAAAGTCGTCGATTCCGCGCAAATGGCATTTATTCAACGGCGATACACGGCTGGCGCGTGGCTTCGAGCGCTTGTCATTTCGGCAAGATCAGGCGACTGAATCTTATGATACTTCTGGATGGTATATTTCGTTTTTCTGGTGTCAGCCTACTCATCTTGCTGGCGTGGGTGGCCTTAAGCTCTGCGAAAAACTCACTGCCGCATATGTTTCTCGGCCTCGCAAGTATCAGCGTTGCCGGACTGTTTCTCGGCTACACCCCGGATGTTTTCGACTTGCCAGAGGCGCTCAAGATACCAGTCAGAATTTTGGATATCCCGCACCTCATCTTTATCTGGCTGCTTGCACTATCTCTGTTCCATAAAGACTTTGCCGTTACAAAATTGCACTGGCTGATTGGGGGCATTTATTGTCTGCCAATTGCAGCCGCACGGCTAATTCAGTTTACGGATCTTGGCCCCTTCCCATTTTGGGCGACCGCGCTTGTGGGCTTAATGTCGTTCGCTATTGCTGGCCATATTGTAGTCACCGCGCTGCTTGGTCGCTCTGATGATTTATCACCCAGTCGCAGGGCTTCACGAGTTTATTTTTCGGTATTTGTCGCCTTCGTAGCTGTTTCGGCAGCTGGTATCGAAGTGTTGCTGACTGGTGCTTGGGCAATTTTTCTGCCGACTGCGAAAGTTCTTACCATCTGGCCGGCAATCGTCGGAGCCTGCGTTTGGTTAATGCAAATCAGGCCCAATGTTTTTGCATTTCCCGCTTCGTCCACAAAGAGGCAGGACGAGCAGGAGACGCAATCCCGCTTACACGACGCGCTTGCTCATGAAATGGTCAAAGAAAGGGCATACCTTGAGCAGCGGATAACGATCCCGATACTCGCAAAACGGCTTGGCGTAACGCAACACACGCTGCGAGAATTCATCAATGGTGAGCTGGGTTTCAAAAATTTTAGTGATTTTGTTAATTCTTATCGGATCAGCGCAGTGAAGCGCGCGTTGGCGAGTTCAGAAAACCGGGAAAAATCGATTTTAGAAATCGCTCTGGATCATGGGTTCAATTCCCTGTCTCCATTCAACAGGGTATTCAAAAGCCAGGTCGGCGTTACTCCAAGGGAATTCCGTTCGCGCTCCCATTGACGGGCCGAACCAGCCAGCCAGTCGCTCGTAAATCGGTTCATTCACATAATTGGCTTTCCGCCCCACCCCAATAGCGGGTATCGAGCCAAAGGTAGATAGCTCCTGAAAGCGGACAGGCAGCTATCCGGTCAAGCCCTGTGCATCAGCAATTGCATTTGCTGTGAGGTGCCCAGTTTTTAGATCGCGCTGGTCAAGTAACCTGCTCTCGAATGCCATTACAACGCAATTTTAACGCTCACTCCAACGTTCGCACGCACGCTGCCAGGATATTTCCACTGCCCTGAAGGCCCAATCAGCCCTCAGCACGTGAAGGGTCGCAAGCCTGCCTGCTCATCGGACCGGAGAGCGATATGATGATGGCTTGTGCCCTGGTTCGCAGAAACCGGTCCAACAAGGAAATACATCATGGCTACTATCAAGACTTCAACCTTCGTGGCGCGCGTCGCCCTTCTCGGCACGACCGCCGCAACCGCATTGCTGATCGCAAGCGCTGTCAAGGCGCAGCAAACTTGCGATGTGACGGGAGCCGGTGACCCGGCCACTGCCGCCGGAACGGACGCACCTGCCTGCGGCCCGCGCGTCAACGCGAATGGAACAAACGCGGTCGCAGTCGGATCCGATACATCGGCGACGGGTGACGAGACCGTGGCAATTGGCACGCGCACGGGCACGGGCGCTGTAGGACGGCATGGCTTGTCATTAAACGACGACCAAATTTTCAAGAGCCTGCGGATTTGAAATTGCTGTGAGGCGCTATGCGACCAGTATTTCGAAGAGAGCGCCTGTCAAAAGTGTCGCGCTAACGGTGAAATGTCATGGCAGGCCCGTACCCATCACCTCCTTATGCGTACTAGCTTTACATAAAAAAACGCCGCGATCGCGATGCCCAGGCTGATGCCCAGATCGGCGAGCCAATTCACTTTCAAATAGCCATCAAGAATTACATCAATCCAGTGGAATGAAACGAGCCGCAAGGCGATAAGCATCAACATTGCCGCACAGCCAGCCAGAACTGCCAGCGACAAGAGATTCCGGCGGCCGCCCAGTACGCGCCTGGCGCGGTAAAGCGCCGCAAAAGCTGCCACTGCTAACAGCGCAAGGATCATAGCCGCAATGGCGCTCTGAAATTCTCGCCGGCCTTGGTAAACGTTACTGGTTCGCAAAATCTCTCGCATTTCTGCTCGAATGATATCCTCGACCGCAAGAACACGCCAGACAATCAAAGCTAGGAAAAACACCCCTGCCCCAAACCAGACCCACCGCTGCCAGTTAGGTTGAAATGAAGTCTTTGCGGCTGATCCTGCGTAAAACGCCGAGCACGCTACCATGAGGTAAATTGCAGATGCCACTAAGCTTAAAATTGAAAGCTCCATGATCCAGGTTCCGATTCAAATTTTCAAAGCTTCACGGCTTGGAAGCGCGATCTTTTGCATTGGACGAGATGTTAGCTGACCGGAATTGGAGTGGCCAGATCACAATAGTGCCCCCGCCCCGTTTTGACCAAGAGGTTGCAGCAACCACAAGTGCCCATATGCTTAACGATGTTGCACTGCAAACACCGGTCGTCTAAGTGCCAGTACCTAAGCAATGGAGAGTTTGATGGTGTCGACGAAATCTGAGCGGGTGCGCATGGCCTTGGGGGCATTTGCTTTTTTATCTCTCGGCGCCTGCGCTTCCACCCCCGAACCAGTTATCGGAGCCGCCGCTAGTCAGCCGCGTCTTGATTTGGGTCAGGGCAGTTATTCACAAGACCGCGCGACCACTTATATGCTGCGCCCATCAGACAAAATTTCGATCAATGTTTTCCGCGAGCCGGAACTCTCAGTTGAAAACGTTCGCCTCGGTGTCGACGGTGAAGTCTCTCTTCCAATGCTAGGCTCGATCCCAGCTGCAGGAATGACAACCAGACAGTTTGAACAGGATGTCGGACGTCGCCTTCTGGCGGCAGGGCTCCGCACTCCAATGGTCAGCATAAACATTTCTGACTACGCCTCTCATTTGGTGACGGTCGAAGGTGCGGTTGAGGACCCTGGCGTTTATACATTTCAACCCGGCGCTCGTCTTTCTTCCGGGATTGCGATGGCAGACGGACCCACCAATGTTGCCAAGTCACAGCAAATTGCAGTTTTCCGCGAAAGCCCCGATGGCATCATGATCGCCAAGTTTGACTACGAACAAGTTAGTCAGGGCACCATGCTCGATCCAATTCTTCAACCCGGTGATCGTATTGTGGTGGGCACCAATGGCCTATCGGTTTTCTACCAGAACTTGCTCCAAGCGCTGCCTGCGTTTGGCGTGTTCGGCGGCATCGTGGTACGATAAGAAACGGTATCGGCATATCCAATGAACGAACGACCTCTTATTGATCCGTCCGAACCGGACGGCCGTGGCACTTGGATTGAATCGTATCTACCGGACAATCAGCTCGCTTACCCAGCGCCTCCAGCACAGCAGCTTATAAGCCTAGCAACCATTCGCGGTATTCTTTTCCGCCAACGCTGGCTGTTTGCCGGAGTGGTCTTGGCCGCTCTGACAATTGGATTGGTCATCACGCTGCTTTCGACGCCGATGTATGCGGCCACAGCGAAAGTCAGCGTTGAACCATACGGAGCATTCATTCTTGAGGGTCAGGATGTTGAGCAAGGGATCGCCAGCAACCAAGTGAGCGATTACCTTGCGACGCAGGTTGAGCTGATTAAGAGTCGCAGCCTGGCGGAAGTTGTAGTCGCGGAAAGTCAGTTGGGCGAACGAACCGCTCTGTTAGGACAAGATGTCGATGAGAGCCGTCCGCCCAACGTCTCCGACGAACAATGGCTCCAAACCAAAAATTCTATGGCGGCATCAATACTTGTAGCAGGCGTCACCGCGCAAGTGCCTGACATTAGCTGGGTGATCCCGATTGAATTTCGGTCTGATGATCCAACGTTGGCCGCTGAAATGGCAAACGCTTACGCCGAAGCTTTTATATCATCGGATACCCGCGATTCGCTCGAAGGCAATGAATATGCCGTCGAATATCTGCGAGATCAGATCGAATTGGTGCGCGGCCGACTTGAAGAAGCCGAACGCGATACCAACAACTATGCTCGCAACGCTGGCATAATTGTTCAACCAACTGATGGTGAAGACGGTGGCACCGGCGCAACGCTGACGAGCTCTAATCTCACAGGCATCAATCAACGTTATGCCGAAGCTCGCGCAGGACGGATCGCCGCAGAGCAAAAATGGCTTTCAATTCAAAATCTGCCTGCTTCGCAACTGCCTGAGGTGCAGAACAATTCTGTTCTACAAGGCCTGGTTACGGAGCGCACTGGAAAATTAGCTGAACTGGCCGAATTACGGCAACGTTATAGCGACCAATTTCCGCAAATCGCCAATATCCGCGCACAAATTGAAATCCTTGACGCTCAGATCGAGCGCAGCAGTGCCGATATCAAGTCGACTGTGCGAAACGAGTTTGTCGTGGCTCGCAATCAAGAGCAGGCTCTTCAACGTGAACTTGGCTCGCTCTCTAACGACTCACTGGCCGAACAAGACGAGATGGTGCAGTTGACGGTGCTTGAACGTGAAGCAGAAGCACTGCGTCAGCAGCTACGCTCGCTGCTTGAACGTTTCAACCAGATCAGCAGTGCCGCAAATGTGAACAGCGGGACGATGACAGTCATTGAATCCGCCTTGGTGCCTAACTCACCCTATGCGCCGAGCTTACTGCAAAACTTGGGTATATCTCTGGTGCTAGGCATCGGCCTTGCTGCTGGTCTCGCGGTGTTGCGTGAGATGTTCGACGACCGTGTCCGCTCATTGGATGAGATTGAGCAGAAAATTGATCTGCCGCTCATCGGACACACCCCGCATGTCAATGAAAAAGACATCGATACCGAAAGCTCCAACAACTTTACCGCACTGATGGAAGCCTATGCCTCGATCAAAGCAGCGATTGAGTTCTCACTGCCGCGCAATCGGAATGTGTTGCAGCTTACCAGTACACACGAATCTGAAGGTAAATCGACGACAGCCGTTGTTCTGGCAGAACTTTTTGCGCGATCAGGACGTAAAACACTTTTGATCGACGCCGATTTGCGCCGTCCATCGGTTGCACGTTTGCTTGAACTGGAACGACCAAAAATTGGTCTCATCGAGGTCTTGTTGGGTCACGCCAAACTTGAAGATGCGCTCGTCAAAGGTGTTCATGAGAATTTGGATGTCCTGCCAATCGGCGGAATTCCTCCAAATCCGACAGAGGTTCTTGCTGGGGATGAGTTGGCAGAATTTATCGCGAAATATCGCGATGAATATTCGCTGATAATCTTCAACTCTTGCCCAGTTCTGGGCTTGGCTGATGCTCCACTGCTCGCTCGTTTGGTTGATGGGACGATTTTTGTTCTTGAAGCAAACAAGGTCCCGTTCGCACAGGCCCGCAATGCCGTGAAACGTCTCCGCAGCTCAGGTGGCAATGTTCTTGGCCTAATCCTGACCAAATATAGGGCGCAAGAAGCGGGTCAGAGCTATGGCTATCAGTACAGCTACTACGAATATGGCGGATCCAGTTCCGAACGGTAGAAACCAAGCTTTTATCCGCCGTTAGAAATCTAGCGGATCGAAAGAACAAACCTAGCGGTGCGTAAATTCACAAAGCTGAGCCTGAGCCGTGATATCAATTGGATCTTAGTCAAGTGACCGACCCGGTGCCTTTTACGCTGATTATCCCAGCTCATAATGAAGCAGCGGTCATAAGCCGTTGCCTCAATACAGCGCGCTGTGGTGCGTCTAGCGCCGTCCCTTTTGAGATTATCGTCGCAGCCAATGGGTGCACTGATCAAACAGTTGAACGCGCTCGAGACGCAGCTCCTCAGGCAAAAATCATTGATCTCGCAATTGGCTCAAAAACTGCGGCAATTAATGCTGCAAATGGTGAGGCTTCGCACTTTCCGCGGATATTCCTCGATGCAGATGTCGAGTGCGATTACCCCTCGCTCGTAGCCCTTGCTCTTGCGTTGAAAGAACCGAATGCCATGACGGCAGCTCCAACGATCCAACTCGATTTGACCCAGTGCAATTGGATCATGAAAGCTTACTACCGTGCATGGTCGCTTCAGCCATATGCTAAAGCGGGCAACGGCGGAGCAGGTTGCTATGGGCTTTCAAAAGAGGCTTTGCACAAAGTTGGAAAGTTTCCAGACATCATAGCCGACGATTTCTGGATACATACCCGCTTCCCAGATGAACAGAAACGCTATGTTACCAATGATGGCGAAGGCCGGCCGGTCACATCGATCGTCTATCCGCCCCGCACTGCACGAGAGCAAATCAAAGTCGAAGCGCGCCGCCAGAATGGCAACGCCGAAGCGCGCCGCCTGCACCCGAGCCCCTATTTAAAACAGGCAAATCATACCGGCGGGCTTGCGGCTGCCATCAGAAGCGGCACCAACCCGGCAGACTTGGCAATCTTCTTCACAGTCAAATTATCCGCGCGCATTCTAGCGCGGTGGAACCGCATGCGCGGACTGGGCAAAGCCTGGAGCCGGGACGCGTCCACAAGACAAGTATCCTAAATCGAATGTCTGCATCCTCAAACTCGGCAGCCGCCACGACTGACGTGAGTATTCTAGTCGTCGCATACAATTCACAGGACATCATATCGGCCTGTCTCGAATCGATCCCGGACAACTGCCCGGGTTACACTCATGAGGTGTTGCTGATTGATAATGGAGACGGGTCCACGGCTGACCTTGTGGCCGCCAAATTTCCTCACGTCCAAATCGTTCCAAGCCAAGGAAACGTCGGGTTTGCAGCGGGTAACAATTTGCTCGCTGCGGAAGCTCGGGGCAGGTATTTTCTGCTGCTCAATCCCGACGTCATGCTGGAGCCGGAGGCGCTGTGCAACTTGATGCAGGGCACTGTTGACCACCCTAGTGCGTCTGCATGGGGCGGCGTGACGCTTGGCCGTGATGGCCGACCTGATCTAGGCAACACGGTTCATGTCCCATCGCTGCGCGAAATGGCCAGCAGGACACTTGGTCGCTCAGTCGCGGCCAGCAGCCCCGACGACAGCAAGCGCAGCGACGCGCGACTTGAAGTGCTTAGTGGTAGTTTCGTGATGTTTTCTCGAATTGCTTGGGACGAGGTCGGGGGGCTCGACGAGCGGTACTTCCTCTATTGCGAGGAGGTTGATCTGTTTTATCGTTTAGCAAAGCGAGGACATCATTTTTGGAGGATCGGATCGGCGCGCGCCTACCACGATATCGGGCATGGGGAAGCGCTGTCTGCAACGAGGATGCTTTATCGCGCCGCTGGAATGATGCAATTCGCGCGTCTTCACTGGCCGTCAATCAACCAGAACCTTGCATTCTTCCTCACGTGGGTAGGAGCCTGGCAACGTTTCATTGTCGGACGGTTGATTGGGCGATGGGTGCCGCGGCTTAGAACTGTTGGCGAGAGCCACCGAGACATAGCGCTGCGTCCACATTACTGGCGCCACGGTTACGATTCAAAACGTGGACTTCTATGCAAGTTGCGTGGGTAAAACTTTACCCCACTCTCAGAGTTAGATTTTACGGACTTGTCCGAGATTATGCCGTGAGGGACGCGGGTTCTGGCCTGGAGGTACTCCGCGTTGTTGTCTGCCAACGATTGGCCGCGTCATAACCCGTTGCTGGATAGGCATCACCCCAAGGCTCACTGCAATACCAACAAACATAAAGAACCAGACCAGCGCATTGAGCCAGAGTGAAACTGAAACCGCACCAAGAGCAAATACCGCAAGAGATATTGCCACCCCACGCATGAGCCGAGCGTCCACTGTGCCCATCCGGGCGGAGCGGAGTGCAACGAGAATCACCGCAGCAACTACCGCCAAGATCAGTAAGAGCGATGCGGGAAGACCGAAACGCATCGCTATAATGAGCCAGAAGTGATCAACGGAGGATGAGGTGCTCCAGTTCATCCACGACGGTCGAATCCAATCGTTATAACCGATGCCGAAGAACGGATTCCTCATGACGCTTTCGCTACCGTACTTCCAAATCAATACGCGATTGTAAGCGCTCACAGTATTAAGCGAAGCGAACCTGACAAGGAGGTTAAAGAAGCCGGAACTGGTCGTCAGCTCAACAATCACATAAGTGATTGAGGTAAAGAAGCATTAGCAATCGCCAAGTCAGGTTTTGTATCCGCAAAGTGGCCCAATCGTAAACTATCAGCGCGGCTCCCACCAACAGCCCAAGCAACGCTGCGGAACTCATTGTAAAGAAACCGCAAATCGCGCCAATCGTGCCGACTAGTTTAGGCCAACCGCGAATGCCAGACATCCAATACAATGTCAGAAAACTGGCGAGGCAAATCCCCGCAAGAATGGCATGTGGAAACGAACCAACTCCACGCGTAAGACCAAGTCGCACCTCAAGCCCGCCTCTGACCGGGTTGCCAGTTATCATAGAGAAAATGGGTTGAATGATATGCCGCCCGCTTACGGACTCTAGGAACACAATCGCCCCCATGAACGCCACACCTGGTGCGATCATGATCAAGAAAAGACGAAGATCGTGCGGGTTCCGGATCGTGAACCGCATGAAGAAATATGCCATGCCGATGTCGATAAAATGGGCGCCGCCCTGTGTGACGGCTGCCTCCACCGATTGCGTGGTAAAGTAGGACGCTAACGCGATCCAAAAACAACTTCCAAAGATCGCCAAATCAGGCCAAGCGAACCGGAATTTTGACTTTATCGAATTTCCAAGAAGATACAGAAAACCTACGATCAAGAACAATCGGTAAGGCGAAAGCAATAGCCCACCGAGCCGAAAATTTGCCTGCTCAGGAATGAGCAAGAGATAAAACAATACGGCTGCCAAATACAGGTGTACCTTCACTCCCTGCGCTTGGCGCTGAACCCGTGTGCCATGCCAGAACGGGGAGGCAACTTGAAGTGATGGTTGGATCGAAGCCATATCGCTGCTTAGCTAAGTTTCACAGGCTAACAAACCCCGAATTAAGCTTGCGCTTGGATCGGCCGTTGCGACAGTTCACCGACTCTGACTGCTGGCCTCTACACTGCTCAGATCGGCTTGGTGTAGCGCCCAAAGATGCGATGACCCTACATTCATTACAGAACGAAAGTCCTTCCCAGTTTTGGAAACGTGTAAGATGGCGCGACCTTAGGGCTCTTTGCGCTGCTGACGGTTGGGAAGAGCCGCCGCAGCAGGATCTTTCGCACGCAATTCGCGCTCATTATCATCAGCCGTTAAAAAGCGGCCATAGTGGCCTACTTCAATCTCGCTTCTAATGATCTTAGCGGGATTGCCGGCAGCGATAGATCGGGCGGGCAAGTCCCTCGTCACAACGCTACCAGCCCCAATCACGCAGTTGTCGCCAATTCGCACGCCCGGCAGGATGAGACTTTCTCCTCCAACGAAGCAGTTGTCACCAATGTAAGTATGCAAATATAATCCTCGTGTCCGATCATGAGTTAGAATTCGTGCGTTAAAAGCGACATAGCTATATTCGCCAATATGCACGCCCTTCGGAAAAGTAAGATCGGGCTTGGCGCTCAGCGACATTTCTACTGTGGGATGGATATCCATGCCCATGATTGATACATGAAACCTGCGACGCAGCCCGGTGAGGATTTTGCGCAAAAAAGCGAGTCGGGCGAGGCTGAAACTCATTCAAATGGTATCCTGCGTGGCACACTGAATGGTTGTGCTTTTGAACACACCCCGTCATTTGCACAAGGGATGTCCCGGATTTCCATCAATGGGAGCAAACGGTGCAAAGATATCGCCAGGCACGAACGCTAATACTCATTCTTGCCGGTGCTGTGGTGCTCATCGCTTTTGCAATCTTAGTCTTCCATCGCGAGGTACCAGGTTGGCGTGCGGGAGGCACGACGAGTGTAACTCCGCCATTCGTAGGTTTCGATTCAGGCTCGTCATTATGCCCAGAAGACTCGCAAACCGTGGAGTTGCGCGGTGACAGCCTTGTGCTCGGCATGAGAATGGGGCGACCAGAAAAGGCGGGCTCGCCCTATGGCAAAATAGCAGAACGCGAACTTGGCCGCGGCATTCGAATGGTGCTTAACGGGAAAGGCGGCGCGACAGCCGCATCAGGCGCAGCTTCTTGGATGGGATCAAAAGCTGAGGGGCAAATTGTCCTACTGGCTTATGGAACGAATGATGCGGCCGTCCGAGGATGGTTGAGTGACAAGGATTCCGTTCAGCTGACAAGCTTTCGGGAAAGCTTGTCAGAGCATATTCGGGATGCTCAAATTCGCGGTGCGGTCGTGGCATTGCTCGCGCCCCCACCAGTCGGATCCCCTGCGATGGCTGATCGTTTACAGCCCTATCGGCGCGCTGTGGAGCTTACGGGGCATGAGGAAGGAATTTCAGTTTTAGATCCAGCCGAAGCATTCGCTGCTTGCAGGGATCAAGAACCACTTCTGACCATGGACGCGCTGCATTTGAATTCGGCAGGTCACGCTTGCCTCGGAACTTGGCTCGCACAGCGTCTCTGCGGTCCAACAGACCAGACGCCGTCTGAAAAGCAACAGCGCAAGCCAGCAAACTGATGGCGCGCGTGTTTCACGTTATTCAAATCGCCGTGACCGCAAACTGCCAAAAACCATTTTCCTACATTTAACCTATCTGGCACATTTATTTTCCAGTTAGTGATTTATGAGGTTAATAATGACGCTTGATCCTTTTCAGAATTCTGCCAATAGCCTTATCGCACCTGCACGGAGCGCTTTTCCCATCTCACCAAACGATACGAACGACCTGCCGGAAGCTACCCGTGCGATCTTCGTAGGTGAAGGTGGAGATATTACAGTCAGGATGGTCGGGAACGATAGCGACTCAATCTTTCGGAATGTAAGCTCTGGCACCCTTTTGCCACTGCGAATCAAAGCTGTGCGGGCGAATGGTACGACCGCCGCCCAAATCTTGGGTCTTGCTTGATGAACTGGCTTGGCATTGGTTTATTGGCACCGCCCAATCGCACGCAGAACATCCCCTTTGCAGGCGATGATCTGCCTTTAGTTAGCCCAAGTTCAGAATGGACCGGTGCCGCGGGATCGGGTTTCAGCGTGCTCCCGGTTGATCCGGAGCGGACGACGGCGAAGCCCGCAATGCGCCTGCTAGTTCCTCCGTTTCAGCATTTCACCGACTCGATCGATGTCGGTGTGGTTAGCGTAGCAAACGATCGAGGCGGCCTGATTGGCGGAATTGATCGGGTGCGCTTCAAATTTGAGGGTCAGACACAAGATGTTGTGCAGACGCGCTGGCATTCGTTCGAAGATGTCAACGGGAGCATTGTCTCCTATTGGGGTTACTGGGTGAGGCTTAAGAAGCCGGCTCAGATTGGCGGCACCGCCCATCTCTATGTCGAGGCTATCCCAGCAGACGCCACCATGCAGAAGCGGGTGATCGGTCCCTACGTGTTCTCGCCAAGCTCAACGCAATATGATTTGGAGATTGAGGTAGCAGCCTCTCCAACCGAGATCACCGGACAGCGTTACAAAACACTGAAGTCGGCAATTAGCTATGCCAAGGGTCAGGGCGCGCGTAATCCACTCATCACAATCAAAGAAGCGGGCCGCTATGATATTGGCGATGATGGCGGTCTGAACCATTGGGACAATGCCGGCTATTCCAACATAACCGCAAGCGTCCCAAATGTGTTCATCGGTAAGGAGACACTGAATCTAGCCGACGCCAATATTGCGCCTAACCGTACAAAACTTCATCTTTTCGGCCGCAACCTGACGCTTGACCGCAAGTTCGTTGGCGCGCTTTTGTATGGCAACTCGGAAACTCGCACTCACTGGCTGGACGGCATTACCATCACAGACACCTCACCTGGTGGTCGTGATGAACTTTGGGATGGCGGCGTACGCAACCCACGTATCATGTTCCCAGGAGGAGCGTGGTTTACAGAATGCAGTATGAGCGAAGTGTATTCAGTGCCAATTGGCGCACGATTGTTACGCGGCTGTAAAGTCACTCGGCACGGAGCTGATATCATCACCGGCGCGGTTTGCGTGGTGCAGTCGACTTTCGATGACCACAGTGACGAAGCATGGAACACAGAAATCCCAGCATTCAGCGTTCAGTACGCCGGTAACGAGACCGTGGCTAATCTCGCACGCAGCGGCGGAGCAGAAGGTACCGGAACTGCTGGAGGGATATACACCTGCACCATCGGGGCGACCAGCTACACCTTCGACGTAGGCAGTTTGAAACACCGTTCTGACCTTGTTGGCGTAGAGGTGGACGGGCGCACTATCGACGGATGGTTCTTTGGCGATGTTGTGGACTGGCTCAACACTCTACCCGGAATTACGGCAACACTGCTGATCGCCCCTGACCGCCGCGCCAATACTGGATCACTGACAACAGCACGTGGACAGGGATTCGGCGCGACCGACATTAAAGCCACCACGCTGACTATCCAGTCATACACCGATGTGCACGGCGACTGGTATCAAACAGAAGTCGGCAGTTTGGAAAATGTGATTGTAGGCTTCAACCGTCACACCAATGCGCAAACGCAAAATGTTCTGCTGTCTCCGATCAATGGCGGCCAGATCAAAGATATGCTGTTCTTTGGTAACATCTGCAACACGGAAGAAGTCGAAGGGGCGGTTCCGAATTACGGGCATTCTACCGCTGCATCGCAGTTGGGGCGGCCTGATGTGCTGCTGTCCCATGTCTGCTTTGCGCAAAACAGCTTCGTCAATCAGCGGTGGCTCGTTCGGACCGACAATCCCGGCTTCCACATCGACAGTTATTCGCTGTTCGCCAACAACATCGCGCCGAGCTTCACTTACACGAACGGTAGACTGGCGACCGAAATGGATGTTCGAAACAACCGCTTCTATGACGGAGCCTCTCCTCCTCCTGGTTCGATCAACACAATCATCACCGGGACAGGCGCCACTCTATTCACCGATGAGGAAGCCGGAGATTATACTCCTTCCGGGCCCAATGCGGAAATCGGATTACCTCCAGCGATTCCGTTCGACATGAACCAAAATGCCTTCATCAATGGAAACGAAAAAGGCGATGCAGCAGGAGCCATCAGAACAAGCCTAGGGTCTGGAATTGATCTGTATGTCCCACCGCCACCGAGCGCCGATCCCTTCTCAGAACTGCTCACACTGATCCAGCCTGCTGGCGGGGAATCGGCTGTGCATGATTACACTCAAGCAACCGTCAATGGGAACTTGTGGTCCAATCAGGATTTGTCGAGCCTTGGCAATGATCATTACATTGGGTCTTTGGCCAACCACCCAGCGATCAGTGCCGCCGGGGCGACATTCGATGCGAATGACATTATCGTTCAGGAGATTCCTGGAAACACGCTGGCTGTCATCATGTCTTTCACTAAGGCCGATGCCAGTTCGTCAGGGGTTATAATCAGTGACAGCGGCGGATCCGTTGTCGTGCAATATGCCGATGGGGCTACAGCCTCACCCCACGCCGCGACACAGGTCCGGGTGAACGGGAACATCACCAGTAGTCGGGACGCGCTATACGAAGCATTGCAAAATTCGGGAGAATGCGTGGTGTCGATGGAGGGTCTAAACCTGACAGCACGCACACAGCTGCGCATTGGTCGCGGTTCAGGAAATCCCGTGGGCGCGATTGTCAGGCGCATAGTTGTCTTGGATCAAGCTACGCTCGGAACTGATTTGGGTGCAGCCATTACGCTAGCAGAGCAATGGGTCGCGCAAGATTGAGCAAGGGCGTTAGATGAACTGCAGCGTTTGAATCGCTTTATGCGATTGGCCATCAGGCTCGGCGCGGGTTGGGTATTGCGTGAAGAAACTTCGCCTTTACCTCCATTGGAAGCACCCACCATGACCACAAGAATGCGCTCGCGCCGAGCACTGCAGCAAGGAGGAAGCTCGACCAGAAACTCGCCACATTTTGCCCGCCGATAAACGCGCCCCCTATAAGCGCCGCGGAAGGTGCCAGTTTCAAGAGAACTGAAAGCGGGGAAACGCGCGCCTTTCCTGCGAGAAAGATGAAATCGACCAAACACCTGATCGAGAATGCCGCCGCCATTCCGGCAAGGCCAAAACCTGTTCCCAGGACCCAGAGGAGGATAATGTAGGCTGGCAATTCCATTAGATGGAGGAGCGCGGTGAAACGCGCATTGCCGCGCGCCTGGATGAATCCGAAGGGAACTTGAGCGAGCGAATTTGCCCACCAACCCATCAGCACAATCTGCCCAATCAAAGCCGAGCGTGGGTCCAGTTTGTCCCCGAGCCAAAGCACAAGCAAAGGTTGGGCGAGACAGATCAATCCAATGACTATGGGAGCAAATACGGTCCCCATCGCGATAAGAGCTTGTTCGGCTCGCTTGCGTGCCTCCTCTGGCCCTAGCCCTGCAAGCTGCGGGAACAAAACCTGCATGATTGCTGCGGGTATGACCATTGTCCTGTTCGCGATCTGGAACGGGATTGTGTAGGCGGCAACGGCTGCCGCCCCGGCCACGGCACCTATCACGAACCGATCAGAAATCACCATGAATGGGCCGACGAGGGATGAAACCATAATCCATGCGCCAAAACTGGCCAAACGTCTCAGATCCGATCGGTCAGCCTTGGCTGCATAACCTGTCAGGAATGTTCGCCAAACCAGCGCACATGCAGGCAAGGTCATCAAAATGCGCGCACCCAGCGCCGCAGCGATCAGAGTCTGCAGATCGATACCGATCAGATAGGCGGCAAGCAGCGGCGATAACTGCAGCATCAATCCATTGCCCATATTCAGCAATGCAACGCTGCGCACCCGCTCTGCTCCAAGCAAGGCCCCAACTGCGACGCTGTATATGTTCACAATCGGCCCGCTGAAGGCGAGCAAGACCAGCGCAGATTGAAGTTCAGCGCCCAGTTTGGCATCGATCTGAAATAGGTTCGAGAAAAAGTACCCAGCAGCGAAATAGATCACGATAGCTCCGACAGCACCAACCGCCGAAGCCAAAAAAAGTGCGGACCAGATAATTCGTGCGGCCCCACTGCCATTCCGCTCATCTTGGGGCATTGCAGCAATTCGTTGAGTGACGGCCCGGCCGATACCAAAATCGGCCTGCGCGACGTAGCCAAGCAGGAGCCATGCTATTGCGAGAGCGCCGTAACGCTCTGCACCGATCTTCTCTAAATAGAACGGCACGCTGACCACGCTCACGACAAGCGGGACGATCATAGTTAACGCGGTGAAGGAGATGTTCCTTAAGCTACGCATTTTGTCCCAGGTATGTACTGTGTGCGCCTTGCATCACCGCCGAGCCGTGTTCTAATCAGGCTTTACTCAAGACTGCAACCGGCCTGTGCTTGATCCATCCCAAGGCTTTGAGGAATCACAGCGATATGGCTGACGCCAAATCAGAATTAGCACGTTCGACAATCGAATGCTGCCTCTACTGCCATGAAGCCGAACTGACTGAGGGTTTCGACGAGGTAGAGGACTTCTTCTTCAGAAACGTTGGCGGGCAATTTAATTACAGAAGGTGCGACCAGTGCGGGAGCCTTGTGCTAACCAACCCGCTAGGATCCGAAGTCTTACATGAGGCATACTCCGAATATTATACACATGGCACGCCTACTTCTTCTTCCAGCGATGGCTTGAAAGGCTTTCTTAAAAAGCACTATCTGCAGCGACGCTTCGGCCAAAATAGTGGGTTGATTTCACAAGCTTTCTCTAGTGTCTATCAAGGCCTTGCCACCGACTTTGATACCATTGATCGAATTGGGCGATATGCGCCGAGCGCGCCTGCTTTGATACTCGATTATGGATGCGGCGATGGCGAGTTTCTTGTCCAGATGCGCGACTTTGGCCATTCAGTGACCGGAGTGGACTTTGATCCAGTATGCGTTCGAAGTGGCGCAGAAAAAGGGATTAGCGTTTGCACGCCGTCTGAAGTGCCGGCTGAAGATTGGATCGAACAGTTCGACTTTGTCTCACTCGCTCACGTCGTTGAACACGTTCCCGATCCGGCAACCTTGCTTTCCAAATTGACTGCTTGGCTCAAGCCAGGTGGTACATTTTTTCTGGAAACGCCAAATGCGGATGCGTTCGGATTGGAGGTTTTCGGAAAATACTGGCGAGGGCTGGAGGCACCAAGGCACCTTTCATTACCAAGCTTGAGTGGAATAATCGAGGCGGCAGAGGCGGCGGGGCTGGCGCTTCAGCGACAAGTTGTCAGCCAATCGCTTCGAACCCATCTCTGGCAAGAATGTCTGACAGTAGTTCCTGAAAGCGACCAACAGTTATGTTTACAGCGGATGGCCGCCGCTGATCCGCTCACCAACGAGAACGCTGAATTTATCACTTTGATTTTGACTAAAAATGTCTGACACAATTGTGTTCGACGCTATTTCAGCATCGTTGCCGATATGCTCCGAGTTGCTTGAGTAGTGGCGCGGCTGAGTTCGCCCTTGTCCTCAACCGGCAAGACGGACGAAGTGTCATGGAAGAACGTTGGTTCAGCGACTTTCAACCACGTATATCCCGCTTGCTCACACACAAGATAGAACAGCCGCTCCACAGCATGAGCCAAAGTTGCATCGGTTTGCCCCGCTTCTTCGGGAAAATCAGCGGCGCTCAGTTGTAGGTCCAGCAGCGGCTTTAGCGCGCTTGGCCTTGCCCAGAACATCGACCCGGCTGGGAAATCCATCTGGCCATTGAAATTCAGCGTGAACCCAAGGCGTTCGGCCAGCTTGATCGCGTCTGCCGTATCGCCCCAGCGCATCATTTCATGCACACGCGCAAACGACTTCGGGGCGACCATTCCAAGCTTCTCATCGCGTGCAAAAAGGCTGGTGATCGAACGAACGATTTGTTCATTGCCGCAAAGGGAAGACAATATTTGTTGCCGCCAATCGTCCCCCCAATCCACAGTGCCTGATTTCTTGGAGTGCAGGAAAAGCACGAGGTCGAAATCGTTGTACCGGTCAGAGTAAGCAGTGAGTTTGGGCGCGATGTCGCGTCCTTTGTTGGGCACAGTCAGGATTGTTACGTTTCCCGCATCCCAGCCCTGAAAAGCCCCGGCAATCAGACCTGCCTTTTCTTCCGTGTCAGTGGTGATGAGCAGATCACACGGCGCAGGCAAAGCGTTGCAGAGCGTACGAAACTCGCCCGCCATTTCTGGGTGGAAGAGATGGATCATGACTGCGATCTTAAACTGATCGGCCGTGATCGCCTGCTCCCCAAATGGCACCGCCAGTGCAAAATCTGCCTCAGCGGGAATGGGACGTCCGTTTGCAGGGCGTCGAACTAAGCGTTTAAGCCGGCTGTGCAGACGAGCTGGCAGCTTACCGATCATAACCGGCCTGTCTTGCCACATCAGGGGCGTGAGCCAGCAGTTTTTGCGGGCGCTCAGTCACCTTACGTCGGCGCCATTCCACCCTCCACAACGGTAGAGGATTGTAGCTAATCTGACATATTGTGGTGAAGATCGGCAAACGATGCCGCCATTTGCGCCGGACGTAATTGTAACCTGCGACATAACCCTTACCCAGCGAAGCATAGGGCCGGTTGTTGTGAACCACAGGCAACTCTATAGCGACAGCATCCCGGCCATTAGCCCAAGCTGTTTGGACGAGGTCTGTGCCATATAAATGAAAATGGGGCAGGTCCCGATCGAAGCGAAATTGCGGATCACGCTTCACGATAAGAAGGAGTTCATCGAGCGACTCAATGGGTGTCGGCTCGAAGCCGCTCTGTCCCAATTCGCGTCCCATGTTAACGTCCCAGACGCGCCCAACGTGCGTTCCGCTTTTCGTCACCCCATATGGCCCGGCGACCATCCAGTCAGGATGAGATTTCTCCAGGCGATTTAGCGCCTCTACCGCTTGTTTCGCCCAGCCTGAAGCCAGGTAAACATCTTGATGCGCAAGAAGGCAGATGCGCGCATCGGTTTGAGCGAGCCCCTGATTGTAAGCTTCCGACATCGAATTCGCACCGCGAATGACGGTAAGCGGAAGCGTCCCGTCAGCCACATCCGGCGATAGAGCAAGACAGTTTTCTAGAATATCGTCGTCGTTTACAGCGGCGATCACGCACAAATCGGAAACAGCGAGGGTCAAGGCAGCAAGGCCTTCCACCAGTTTTCATTGCTAAGATACCAGCGAAGGGTCTGCCGCAAACCTTCATCAAAGGTTCGCTGCGCCGCATAGCCTAGTTCGCTGCGCGCTTTAGTCTCATCAATCGCATAGCGGCGATCATGTCCTGCGCGGTCAGTGACGAAAGTCTTGAGCGTATCGCTCTTCTTACCCTTTGCAGCTGGCGCATCGGGATAGCGATCGGCCAAGCCATCGACCTCTTCAAAAGCCAGATCAGCCTCGCGGCAAATCGCGTCGATCACCTCCATATTTGGAAGCTCTGCACCGCCGCCGATATTGTAGGTTTCGCCCGGCTGGCCCTTTTCCAAGCAAGCCTCAATCCCGCGGCAATGGTCCTCAACATGCAACCAGTCGCGTACGTTCATCCCGTCGCCATAGATAGGCAAGGCGCGGCCCGACAAGGCGTTGAGCAGGAAAAGCGGGATCAGCTTTTCGGGATATTGGTACGGGCCGTAATTGTTCGAACAATTGCTGGTCGTAACGTTCAATCCGTAAGTATGGTGATAGGCCCGAACCAAATGGTCCGACGCCGCTTTGGAAGCAGAATAGGGCGAGTTTGGCGCGTAGGCGGTCGTCTCGCTGAAGGCCGGATCATCATCGCCGAGCGATCCGTAAACCTCATCGGTGGAGATATGATGGAACCGGTGGTCGGTGCCCTCCCCATCCAGCCACACTGCGCGCGCCGCCTTGAGCAAGCTATTGGTGCCAAGTATATTGGTGTCGATGAACGCGTCAGGGCCAGTGATTGACCGGTCGACATGGCTCTCAGCGGCAAAGTGCACGATGGTTGCGATGTCGCGCTCACGCAGCAACTTCTCGACCAAATCCTGATCGCGAATGTCACCTTCAACTAACTCAGTGCGTTCGGCCCCGGCGATTGTCGAGCGGTTGCCAGCATAGGTCAGCGCATCCAGAACGATCAGATGATCGCCGGGATGATGCTCGTTCCAGTAGTGAACGAAATTGCCGCCAATGAAGCCGGCGCCTCCGGTAACGAGTAGGTTAGCCAAGTGCAGCTTCCTCTTTGAGCATTTCGCGCAGGTTATCGCGCCAAGGGACCGCCGTATCGCCAAGAAATTCCCGCGTCTTGCTGCAATCAAGGAGCGAGAATGCTGGGCGTGCTGCCGGTGTGGGATAGTCAGCGGTTGTGATGGGATTAATCGTGGGAATTTCAGCGATCAGCCCCGCTGCATGCGCATCTTCGGAGATCGCGACTGCAAAGTCATACCAGCTGATTTCACCCGCATCGCTGTGGTGGAAAGTGCCCGACGCGCCCTTTTCGAGCAGCGCCCAAATTGTCCGTGCAAGTCCGCTTGCCCATGTTGGCGAACCGATCTGATCAGAAACCACGCCAAGCTCGTCGCGTTCGTTCATCAGCCTGATCATCGTCCGCACGAAATTCGCTCCGCCCGCCTCGTACACCCATGCCGTGCGAACGCAGCAAATCGCAGTCGCGCAGATGATCTTCGCCCTCTGCCTTAGTCCGGCCATAGACGGAGATCGGCGCACGGACATCTTCCGGTCGATAAGGACGCGAAGACTTGCCATCGAACACAAAGTCGGTCGAAACATGGACAAGCCTGCCGCCTTGCTCTTCCATCGCCTCCACCATGATCGCAACCGCATCGGCGTTGATCTCTCTTGCAAGCTCTTCGTCACTCTCAGCTTTATCAACCGCAGTGTAAGCGGCGGCATTGATGATAACATCCGGCGATTCCACCACCAGCCGCGCTCGCAGCATCCCGACTTCCGTCAAATCGACATCATCAACATCAATGGCGTTGATATCTGCATGCGCAGGGGCATGGCGTTGCAGCGCGCCGCCAAGCTGTCCGCCAGCGCCGGTGATCAGAACTTTCATGAGAACACCGGAACATCAGCAAGCGCAAGGCCAACTGCGTCTTTCTCAGAGATGATCGGTTCAAGGTCCGTCGCAGGCCATTCGATGCCCACCGTAGGATCATCCCACGCTAGAGTATATTCCGATGCGGGAGCATAAGGCGCGGTGCATTTGTAAAGGAAATCGGTGTCGTCACTTAGCGTCAAAAAACCATGCGCGAAACCTTCCGGAACCCAGAACATACGTCTGTTCTCAGCCGAAAGTTCAACACCGGTCCACTTGCCAAAATGCGCCGATGATTTGCGCAAATCCACCGCCACATCGAACACAGCGCCGCGCGTTACGCGGACCAGTTTGCCCTGAGGACCGGGGTTTTGGAAATGCAGCCCACGCAAGACGCCCTTTTGCGAATGGCTGTGATTGTCTTGCACCCAGTTGAGGTCAAGCCCTGCCTCGGCAAAACCAACCGCATTCCACGTCTCCATAAAGAACCCGCGCTCATCGCCAAACACGCGCGGCTCTATGATCTTTGGACCCGGTATATCAGTTTCGACGATGTTCACGAAAACACTGGCCGCTCAAGCAGGTTTAGCAAATACTCGCCATAACCTGACTTGCGCAGGGGTTCAGCGATCGCAGTCAGCTGGTCATCTGTAATGAAACCCTGACGCCATGCGATCTCTTCCGGGCAAGCGATTTTGAGCCCCTGACGTTCCTCTGTGATCCGCACGTAAGTCGCCGCATCAAGCAGCGAGGAATGTGTGCCTGTATCAAGCCAAGCGAACCCGCGCCCCATAATCTCAACCGACATCGCACCCTCATCGAGATACAGCCGATTGAGGTCGGTAATCTCCAATTCCCCGCGCGGCGATGGCGCAAGATCACGCGCGCGATCAACAACGGTCTCATCGTAGAAATACAGGCCGGTCACCGCATAGTTTGACTTGGGAACCTGCGGCTTTTCCTCGATAGAAACCGCCTTTCCATCAGCAGCAAACTCGACCACGCCAAACGCCTGCGGATCAGTCACGCGGTAAGCAAAGACGGTCGATCCTGTCTCACGCTGATCGGCGCTCTTGAGCAGGTTTGGCAGGCCGTGGCCGTAGAAGATATTGTCGCCAAGGATCAGGGCGCTCGGCCCACCTGCGACGTAGTCAGCGCCAATATGAAACGCCTGCGCTAGCCCCTCAGGCTTGGGCTGCTGCGCATAGCTGAGATTAACCCCAAAGTCCGACCCATCACCCAAAACGCGCTGAAACTGAGCCGCGTCTTCGGGTGTAGTGATGATCAGAATATCCTGAATACCCGCGAGCATCAAAGTGCTGAGCGGATAGTAAATCATCGGTTTGTCGAAGATTGGCATAAGCTGCTTCGAAACACCCTTGGTCAATGGATATAACCGGGTGCCCGATCCCCCCGCAAGAATGATGCCTTTGCGTGGTTTTGCCACTGGTCCTGCCCTTAAAAATATGTGCCTATTGATGTTCCATTTTGCTTTGCAGCATGCCCGATAGCGGTCAACACCTAATCTCGCGCTGCTCCGACGGTAATACTGGCTCATTTGGCCCTCCAATTTGGAGGGCTCTGGCCAAAGCGGTGCAATTGCCCCATTATGGTACAAAGCCGCGCATCTGCGCGATTTTTCGTCGCCCTAAAGGTCCGGATCAGCCACTGCAAAACATATGATGGACACGTCGTCGGTTGATGAATTTCTGGCTGGAGCCTTGCGCGATCTGCGCGCGGGAAAGGTATCCGCGTGGCCGCTGGATGCCGATATTGGCTGGCAAGTGGTCTGGTCACGGATCGAATTTCACGGACTGCCGCTAGCGCTTCACCGGCATGCATCTCAGTTGAATGATTGGCCAGACCCGCTGCTTGAACGGATCACAGAAGAGGCGCGGTTGATCGTCCTTTGGGAAACTACCCATCACACCGCCGTTTTGGAGTTGTTAAATGCGTTGAGAGCGGAGGGAATTGAAACCGTCATCATGAAAGGCACTGCGCTCGCTTACTCGTTCCACGACGAACCAGCGGCCCGCAGGCGCGGAGACACCGACCTTTTGGTGCGTCCTGAAAATGCGAGGCGCACTAGAGCAATTTTTGAGGCGCTCGGGTGGTACCGCGATGAAAGTCCGCACGGCCTTTATTACCAAGAAAGCTGGCTGCACGATGCCGCTGGATTCTTCGTACATTCGGTTGATTTGCATTGGGAACCATCAGATCGTGCCGTGCTGCATAGCGTCTTGCCAATCGACAATTTTTTTGCGCGGAAACAACCTATGCCGCGTTTTGGTGAAGGGGTGTATCGGCCAGACACGGCGACCATGATTATGCACGCGGTAACTAACCAGAAATGGCACGCACAGCATGGTTATCAAGCCGAAGGTGGTCGCTTAAGCAGCCCCAAGCGATTGATTTGGTCGATCGATTTTGATTTGCTTGTGACCAGTATGGACGATGCTGACTGGGACAAGCTTACGACGCATTGCGCCATTGAACAGGCTGGTCCGCTGGTGGCGGAGGCAATGCGCGGGGCACAATTGGATCTTGGCACAGTGCTACCGGTAGATGCGCTCGCTAAGTTGGAGCAAGGTGCGTTAAATCCCGACTTACAAACCTATTTCAGCAGCACCGACAGTTTGACCCAGTTCTGGCTCAATTTGCGTCGCACCAAGGGTTTCGCAAAGAAAGCCCGGCTGCTGACGACGCGCGGGTTTGCTCCTCGTGATCATCTGGTGAAAAAGTACCCTGCTTCGCGCAGCTGGCCAACATTTTTGCTTCAGGCCCGAATGCTGGTCGAAACCGCGGGACGAGTGGTTCGGCGGATGGTGTCAAATTGAGTATCAAATTTTGGTTGGAATGGGCGCGGCGTTTCCGCTGGCAATTGGCTGTGATCAGCGGGCTTACGATATTGAGTTCGGCTGCAACCCTGGTGGTCCCCTGGCTTGCCGGGCAGATACTTGGCGGGGTCGTCTCCCCTGATACGCCACAGGGAACATCGATTGATTTCTCGCAAACCCTTACCTTGCTAGTAATTGCATTGGTCGCGCTTACGGCGCTCAACATTTTGGCTGCAATCCTTTCTGCGCAAGCCTCGGTCCGAATACTCACTGAATTGCGCAAGCAGATATACGACCACGTTCAGATGATGCCGTTGGGGTTTCATGATACCGCGCGGCGCGGCGATGTGCTTGCCCTCACCTCTTACGAAGTGGGTAACCTCAGCGACTTTCTGGCCAACACGATTGCCAATGCGCCGGCGATGGTTTTGACCGCCGTAGGGGCGACCTTAGTTCTGTTTTGGATCGACCCCACAATGGCGGTGATCATTCCGCTGCTCATTCCCGTTTTCATTCTGATGACGAAACTAGCCGGGCGCCGTCTGCGGACGGTTTCCGGTGAGGTCCGCGCCGCAGATGTCGAATTGATCGCCCTTGCCGAGCGAGACCTTGAGATGCTTCCTGCGATCAAAGCTTACGCGACAGAAGCGCACCACCGGGCACAATTTGCGGAGGCAGCCGAGAATTCGCGGCGGCTGGCAGTGCGACAATCTCAGCTTAGCGCAGCTATTGGGCCGGTCATAGCACTGCTTGCGGCAATTGCGGCGATTGCAGTTTTGATCGTGGGCAGTGAACAGCTGGCGCGGGGACAGAATTCGCCAAGCGATTTGTTCGCATTTCTGCTCTACGCCGCGCTGCTAACTCGGCCCGCGGGGTCGCTCGCCAATATGTACGGCGCCTATCAGATGGCGCGGGGCACTCTCGCGCGATTGGAGGACGTGCTAGAACTTGAGCCCGAGCCGGGACACTATGACGGCATTCGATTGGAGCGCGCGAAAGGCGCAATCGGTTTTGAGCAAGTGCATTTCGGGTACCCACAGCGCCCCGCCGTTTTTGCCAACCTAAATCTCCAAATTGCGCCGGGCGAGATTGTCGCGCTGACGGGTGAGAATGGCGTTGGTAAATCGACTCTCGTTCGCTTGCTTCTGCGCTTCTATCAGCCGAGCGCCGGGACCATCACGCTCGATCAAACAGACATTGGTGACTTTCAGATTCAGGATTTGCGTAGGCAATTTGGCTATGTCCCGCAGCGTGCGTTGTTATTCAACGGAACCATCGCGGACAACATTGCCTTCGGACAGCCCGCCGGCAATCGCGATCACGCAATCGCCAAAGCCGCGCGATTGGCGCAGGCAGAAGGCTTTATTGCCGCTCTGCCCGATGGCTTTGCAACCGAAATCGGCGACAATGGCGTCCGGCTTTCAGGCGGTCAGCGGCAGCGGATTGCGCTGGCAAGAGCCCTGTTCCGAGACCCGCCTATCTATATCCTCGACGAAGCGACAAGCATGTACGACCTTGAAAGCGAAGCCGCGTTTGTAGAAGGATGCGTCGATTCGCTAAAGGGCCGCACCGTCATCATCATCACGCACCGCCCAGCCAGCCTGGCGCTGGCGGATAGAGTGCTAAAGCTAGGCCCGAACGGTGTTTTCGTAGAAAGAGAACCCGAAACCCGCGTTTAGTCAGCGTTGGCGGCGATCAATTCCTGGTCGTGCAATTGTTTCGCCAAAGCGATCAAATCAGCCTCAATCCGCTCGCGCGGGGCGTCAAATTCGGCTTCGATATGGTCGCAGAGCTCTTTTAGATCATGCGGTCGCTCTGACAGCAATTCCCAGATACGGCCCCCGATCGTGTCGAGCCCAAAATACTGGCCGCTCGACAAATCGAGCAGCACCGTCTCGCCGCCCACTTCGCGAGCTACGACATCATCAGATACTGTGAAACGATCGCTTAATTGCATGAGCAGATCCGGCCTCCCCCAAAAAATCAAAGCATCACTCGCTCTGACAAGTGTCCAAGATTGCAGCCCGGACACGAGGCAATTCCGCGTAGTCACGTGTAAAGTCAAGCGCATAGCAAGCAATGTCCTGAGACAGGTCAGCCATCCGCGCAAAATGCGCCCTGAGCCGGGGTTTGTCCTCCACGTCGAGGATAAAGGAATGCGGCATCAAAGCGGTCAGCGTCTCTTGCATCGACAATCGGCGAATTGACAAAGGCGCGCGGTGATCTGTTCCCAGCACATAAATCTGGCGCAGCGCGGCCGCATCGTCGGCAAACGGTAATGCGGTGCCGGCTTCGACATCTTGTTTCATATCGTCATCGGCAATCTGAATGCCATCGCCCAGCAGATGCCGCGCGCTATCAGCAAACAACCGTAGCTTTGACCTCTTCGGCTGGAGATAATACTGCCCACCTTTGGGCTGCAGATCGATGACATCTTCGGTCAGAAATGGATGCCCTGCCCTCGCAAAAGAACCAGCGAGAGTTGTCTTGCCCCCGCGTGATAGGCCGAGAAATGCGATCGCTCCCGCTTGTGCCTCAGCACCTCCGCTTCCGGCGATCACCGCACTCCCATGAAGGAACAATCCACCAGAGTGATTGCCGAGAATCGGCTGAATCGCGTTATGAAATAGGTTGATGACGGCCTTTTGATCGCATGTCGGCGCGGGCCAACCTGTCACACCGAATTGGGCTGCACCGTCAGCCTGCGTAAGCGAGAAATCGGCCTGTCCGGGGAAACGGATCAAGAAACCTGCGCCTGACCGGTGAAACTCCGCTTGGCAATATCCCTCAGGAGAGATCCAACGATCATAGGGCTGTGTCGATAAGCGTTCTTGTGACCGAGGTGTTTCGAGTTTCAGTTCCATTGCGCAAGTTCCCTAGCGCCATCGGTGCCATGTCGCCAACAGGCAGTTTGGCCTCTGCGGTGTGGTCGCAGGCATTTTCGCGCCACGAAAGATGTTTCCGCCACAAGGTGCCTGAAAAATCGCAAAGAAACACAGATCATCAAGCGCGCATATCTCAGAATATCAATCATTAATCATATCTGGACATGATTCTGAGAGAATTGCGCTTGCCGCAATTCGGAGCGATTCGGTCAGTATCAATGATTAGCGAGTGCGATAGGGATCGCAGAATAGATCGCGTTTGTCGCATGAGCGATCAAAGCTGTGCAGCGGCGCCACCACGGTTAACTAAAGCACAAAAAATTATCACAATTGGGTCGGCTCGGTCTGCAACGCGGCGGCATTCTCACAATGCTGCGGTTCGTCATTCTGCGAGACAATTATATCAGTTTGTTTACTAAAAAATGCCGTATATTCATGATTTTATGGGCCAAAAAAAAGGCACCCCGATCAGGGTGCCTTATATTTTGCGTGCCAGTGCGCCTCAATCTTAAGGCGCGGCGCATCACAAATTAGAAGCGTGAGTTCTGGACCGCGCCATCACGAAAACGTGTTCCGCTACCGCCAGTCAAATTGCGAACAGAACCAAAAACAGTCAACTTCGGAGCTTCGTATTTCGCTTTTTCAATAGTCTTTGTCATTATTGGATCCTGTCCTGTTGCACCCCAGTGGCAGAGTAAAATTAAGTTACGCGGTTATCCTGATACAAAAATGCTGCGCTTGCGTAAAGGCCCCAAATTTCCCAAGCCCAATAATCGCCCTCCGGCGCTCCAAAATCGATCTGTTGAATGGATTTCAGCGCCTTCAAATCGCAAATTTCTGCAAGCTGCTCGTCAGCATTCGCACGCACGTAATCCGCAAATTGGCTGTCGATCTTTGTGTTAGTGAAGTTAGCCTTACTTTTGCGCTCAAGTATGACCTGTGGCAATATGTCAGCCATCGCATGGCGGTGAAGCGCCTTTGAAACCGCGCCCTTGCGCTTAACCTCTGCCGGGGTGCGAAGCGAAAATTCCATAAAAGACCGGCTCAACATCGGATGGCGAACCTCAATACCAATCGCCGCGCGTTGCCTGCGCATCAATGAATGAGAGAGGTCGGTAAACGGTGATGTCGCGATGTTGTGCTTCGACCAATGCACCGCGTTTTCAGGAAGCTCGGCGTCATATGCCTCCTCAGCTTCAGCCATTGCCAAGCGCAATTCTGGGGAAAGCCAATTCAAGGGCGGATCAAGGCGCCTGCGCATTTTTGCGTAAATGTTTTCGGATAACGCGCCGGATCACTTCAGGCATCAGTTCAGCGCCGGTAAGGCGCAAAGACTTGCTCAGCGTCTCCACCCAACCGAATGCCTCGACCATCACGGCGCAAAGCGCGCCAGTAACCACTCCAATCACGTTCTGCGGTAAATTCACGATAGTATTGATTGCTGCCCTGAAGCCATTCATCGCCGCCGGTGCCGCTGATCATCACCCGAGATCCATCCGCCACCACCCGGCTGTTCCATACCCAGCATCATCGCTCCGTTCGACGGAGTTGGAATACCGCGATGCCACTTTGCGTCTTTGGTATACCAATCAATGTCGGGGTCGAATAATGGCACTTCGATCAGTTCTCGCCCGATATGGGCCGCGACCGCCCGCGCATAGGGCAGCTCATACGCATTTCCGCCTTCTTCGGCTGCGAGCGAATATCCCGTAAAGCCGGGCGCCAATAGCGCACCGGATTTTTCGAGCCTAGCTGCCACGCAATAAAGCGCTGAGGAATCGAGACCGCCGCTTACCGCAATCCCGACATTTTTATCGCTGCGCGACGAGCGACGCATGCAGTCGAATAGCACTTCGCGGTAATGTTCGGCATATTCTTCGTCGGTTTTGTAGCGGATGGTGATGTCGGTAGGCGGCATCCAATATTTCCGCGTGACTAGAGATTGCCCGTCGAAGGCCATACAGTGTGCGCGAGTCAAAAGCTTCACGCCTTTCCACGGTGTGGCGTCGCGCAGATACCAGCGATTAGTGATTAACTGCGCCAGATAGCGGTGGTCAGGCTCAAGCGGGGTTTTACTGAGCGCCGCGATCGTGCGGAAGTCGGAAGCCACTATAAGACGCCCATGCTCTTGCGTATAATAGAGCGGCAAAAATCCCATGTGATCACGAGTCGCGAACAGCTGGCCTTTGCGACAATCCGCTATGATCAAAGCAAATTCGCCGTGCAGCTTATCAGCGCAATCCTCACCCCACGTTTCATAAGCGCGCCGAGCGATCTCCACGTCTGATCGGCTGCGCAACCGAACGCCCTTGGCCTCCAGGTCTCCCGCGATCTCATCGGGGTTCAGCAAATGACCATCGAAGACCGCAGCCAACTTGCCATCTTCGCTGACATCTGGCTGAGGCCGCTGGCGCGATTCTGCATTAGTGTGAAGCGTGCATGCCGCAAGGCCGATCCTGCCAGACAGCCAAGTCGCGGATTGGTCATGAGGCACCTGCCCCAGCGTCGTTTCCATCACACCGATTTCATCAGTGTGTACGCCGTCTACCGAAAAAATGGCTCCGATTGCAGACATTTAAATCGGTCCTAATCCTTGATAGCTCGCGGCATCAGCTGTGTTGATTGCTGATCGCCCATTTACAAGCAGCGCTTGGCAGGAGCGCCGCGACTGTGCCAATGAACGGGCTGGCAATAGGCACATCATGACTTTGGCGCAATCTCCTCACATTCCTTCAGTAGGGCGAAGGCCCAGATTGAAGGACTTGCCTTGGCTGGTTGGGTTTTCGTGTCGCGGGCTGTTCGAATTGATCCGTGCGCGCCTCATATTTGCCAACCTTAAGGCAAAGGCGATCCCTGCACGCAATCGCGCATCCCAAGAAAGCGCCAATGCTGATACGGTGATTGCTCCTGCTCAGCTTGCCCGGATCGCTTATGTGTTGCCGCGAATTTCGGACCGCCTCCCTTGGCGTAGCGATTGCCTGGTGCAGGCGATCGCTGCGCAAAACTGGTTATCCGCGATTGGTGAGGCGAGCGAAATCCAGATCGGCGTTGAGCATCCCGCAGATGGCGACTTTGGCGCGCATGCTTGGTTGTTATGCAAAGAGCAAGTTGTCACCGGAGGCGACATTGATCGCTATCACCTGATTCTTTCTGATTCGCGCCTTGATCGCGATTCTGGCAATCAGCATGGAGGCAGCAAGGGCAACTAACCGAGTTAGCTGACCCGAAAATGGTGAATTTGCCCGCAATTACGCCACTATTTAACCTTTTTTGATCACGACCTGTTGTCAAGCGTGTTGCACTGCACTAGGGGTTGATGCGTAATACGGTGCAATGAAAAGGTTAACTCGATGATCAAAACGATGTCTCGCTTGATGGTGACTGCTGCTGCGGCCAGCATGGCCTTCGCGCCGATTGCTGCTCAGGCTAACACTCGCGCTAGCGACAACACTCCAGTTTATACCGAAACGGCTTCACAACCGGGTCTGCAACGTTCAGCTGAGGGCGAAGAAGTCCGAGGCGCTTCCAGCATCCTTCTCGCACTTCTTGCAGCAGCCGCTGCGGTTGGTGGGATCCTTGCCGTGACGAATGGCGATGATGATGGCCAGTCACCAGGCACCTAAGCCTGATTGAGCTAGACCAACACTACGTTGGCTTGCAAAGAATAAGCGCGCGGTTCTGCCGGGCGCTTTTTCTTTGTCCGCAATAAAGCTAATTGATCGGAAAGTGTTCTTGGCTAAACCCGCCCCTTCTTATCTCCGCACCCAGCATTCCCGGCAAGGTTCCAATAACAGCAGCGTCAGCGTGGGCGGAACTCTTGCAAATGGTGGCGGAGTGTTCTGGTCAATTGCCGCGATATTGATCTTTGCGGTGGCTTTCGGCGGTGGAGGATCGAAATACGGCTTTGCAAATCTGATCGTTCAGCTTGCCGCATTGATCGCATTATCTTTCCATCGCCGCGCATTCTTCGATTTCTTCAAATCAGCACCCCGCGCGATGGTCGCACTGATCGGTCTTTCTGTCTTGCTTCCGATTGCGTTTCTGATCCCTCTTCCTGCAAACATATGGGGCGGCCTGCCTGGTCGCGAGCTGATGGTTCAATCGTTTGAACTGATCGGCGCAAATCCTTGGGCCACGGCAAGTGTCGACCCCATAAGAACGCTGCTCGCGCTATCTGCCCTTATTGTACCTATTGCGATTCTCACGATTGGCTGGGCCGCGCCGCGCCAAAATCTTGTCCTTATCGGCTGGATCGCGGTTGGTCTGGGTCTGGTGAATTTTCTTATCGGTATTCCGCAAGTCCTCACCAACGGTGAGGCAGGGTTGATCTATCCAGAGAACCCAATGCCGGGGGTGCTTTTTGGTAGTTTCGCAAATCGCAATTCTACCGGGTTGTTTCTAGCTGGTGCGCTCGCTCTGGCTGCCGTGCTCCCTTCACCTGTTCAACCATCCAGAGCCGCTCTTGGCGCCCGCATTGCCATTTGCCTGATTTTGCTGGTGGCGATCATTCTAACTCGGTCACGCACCGCTTTGGTCTTGGCATGTCTTCCAATTGCCCTTGTGACATTTCAAATTTTGTTTTCACGCGGCAGGCACGGTGATGCTGGCGTTCCCAATTCAAGTCGCAAGCGATGGCTGGCTCTGATCTCGATCGCTCTCATCGGCGGAGCATTCGCCATGTTGGTTGTTGCCGCGCCCGGCCGCTTGAATGACGTGGTCGAACGCTTCGACGATCGCGACGATGCGCGCGCGTATATCTGGGATGATGCGGTCTATTCGGCTGATCGTTATTGGCCGATAGGTTCGGGCACAGGCACGTTTGAAGATGTCTTCCAGATCGATGAATTGCTGGAGAACATGACGCTGCGCCGCGCTGGCCGCGCGCATAATGACTATCTCGAAGTGGCTATAGAAGCGGGACTGCCGGGTCTTGTTCTAATCGCTGGGTGGTTGATATTGCTTGCTTGGTTTAGCTGGCGTGCGCGGAACTCACATGAACGCTGGATTGCGTGGAGCGGCGCGATCATTCTGCTCGCCATCGCGCTTCAATCGATAACCGACTACCCGCTGCGCAATTTAACGATGCTCACCTTTGGCAGCTACGCATTGCTGATATTGGCACGATTTGGCGCTCCTCCAAGCGAGAAGCCAGCGCAGGAGGTGCTCCCGTGATCGCAGGAACGCTTTGGCGCGCGGCGCTCGTCTTAATCGCTTTGGTCACCATTGGCGTGCAGTTCGATCGTCAAACACGGCGAACGCCAGCCTTGGCCGCGAGCGTCCCGCAGCTCTTTCGATCTGCGGCACAATTGCCGGCAGCAGCCTATGCCTTATCTGGCGATGATCCCGCTGGTGCTCTGGCTGAAGCAGAACGGCTCGTGTTGCGCCGCCCGCTTCCTGCCGAACATTTGCGGGTGCTTGCGCAGGCCCAGTTTGCGGCTGGCCAGATCGATGAGAGCACTCTTTCAATCCAATATGCTGCGCAGCGCGGCTGGCGCGACCCTCTGGCACAGGAATCCATGCTGAGGCTCGCATTGGCGGCTGGCAACGCCCCCGAAGCAGCCCGCCGTTATGCTGCGTTGTTCCTGCGGCGGGAAACCGAAGATGCGTTGCTTCAGGAACTGGGCCAGCCTGTCTTAAATGATCCGGGCGGCGAGGGTCGCAAAACACTGATCGAAATTGTCGCGGGCGGTGATCGCTGGCACAACCTCTTTTTGGGACGAGGGGTTAGGGTCATGCCGCCTGACGCCTTCAGCGAAATCGTATCGGGTAGCATTGCTAATGGGGCCATATACGATTGCGCCGTCCTATCGCGAGCGGTCGAAGCAATCGGTCGCCAGGATGAAACAGCTGCCGCGAGCCTGAGTGATAGCGCTCGTGACCAGTGTCCCAATATATCGGGCTAGAAACCAAAAGCTGTTGGCAGGTCACGCCACTTTCGGCACTCCTGATAGGTGAAGGCCAGCTGTGCCAAGGTATGATCGCGTTCTGGTCGTGCTGATCCGCTGGTGTGTGTGTTTTTCATTTTGTCGCCTTCCACGGTCCGCACCATCAGCGGGCGAGAAAAATGCTCGAAGGTCAGCTGCGGTTTCTGTCTGTCTCCCGATTTGCGATTAGCAACCGGGTCCCCGCCCCTGAGAAAAGGGTTGCAAAGGCGGTTCGCTTTCTCCCGCGCCAGAGCGAGCCAAAATTGAATGAACGGCTGAGGGCCCAGGTCATGTCCGCGCCCTCGGAATATTCTCACGACAATCCACGAATTTGTTTCTAATGACCTGACACGAAGATAGCCTAGATCGCTTCCTGTCGAGGCATGCGACCCGTTGACGTCCGTTTTATGGGCTGATGGTACCAAAAGCGGACCGGCTGCTTACGGGCTAAATTCAGTTGAAGGAATTGCCGCCCAGCGCCAGCCACAACAAGACCCGCGCACGTTCAGACCGGCCGCGTGCGGCAACCGCCCGCTCCGCACTCGCTTCGGCCAGCTGCCGCGCTTCGAGCACCTCCAGGAAATCGGACAGGCCCGCGCGGTACCGCGTATCGGCGATCTCCGCCGCGCGCCTTGCGCTAGCCAGCTCGCGCTCCGCCAGCTCCAGTTCGCGGTCGGCGGCGGCGATCACGCCATAGGCCGCTTCTGCATCGCCAAGCGCGGTATAGACTGCGCCGCGGTACGCCTGGAAGGCGGCTTGCTTTCCTGCGGCCGCGCCGTCGATCTCTGCCTGAATTCGGCCGAAATCGAGCAGGGGTGCGGCGACTGAGGCGGCTAACGAGCCAACAATGCTTTCCTCATCGAACAGATCGTCGAGCCCGAATGCAAGCAGGCCGATTGCGGAGCTGAGAGTAAAGCGAGGGAAGCGGCCACGCGCTGCGGCTGCCAACTCGGCATCTTCGGCGGCTAGGTTCGATGCTGCGCGGAGGATGTCCGGACGATTGGCCAGCAATAGCGATGGTAATGTAACGGGCGCCGCGGGAAGCGCGCGTGCGGGTAGCGGCGTCGCCAGCGTTTCCAGCACATCGCGCATGGGCTGCGCGGTCAGCGTGACCATACGTCCGGCAAGGCGGTTGCGCTCGCTTGCAAGCGCCGCGATCCGGCTACGCGACGAAGCCGCGGCGCTCTCCGCGCGGACGCGGTCAAAACCGGGAGCGATCCCTGCTTCTTCGCGAACTGCCGACAGTCGCGCCAGTTCGGTCGCCGCGTCTAAATCGCTATTTAGCTGTGTCATGCGCGCATCAAGCGTGCGCCAGTCGATCACCGTGCCGGCGATTTCGGCCAGAAGCGCCAGCCGAACAGCGGCCGCACCCGCTTCGGCGGCGTCGATCCGCGCGATGGCGGCGCGCTCCTGCGCTCGAAGCGCGCCAAAAATATCCGGGTCCCAGCGTGCGGTCAGATTGGCGGCATAGGTGGTCTGCTCGACATCAATTTCGAATGGCGCGTCGTTGGGGAAATTGCCGATATTGGTACGGCTGGCGGCAACCGAAGCATCAGCGCCAATATTGGGGAGCCGTTCTGCTCCAGCGCGGGCAGCACTTGCGCGCGCTTGTTCGATACGGGCCAGCGCCTCTACCAGAGTTGGAGAGGCTGCAAGTGCCCGCGCCGAGAGCGCCCGGTAAGCTGGATCATCGCTCGGCATTAGAGCCGCGATACTGGCATTGTCCTCGGCGTCAGCGGCGAACAGAAATTCGTCCGGCAGCGCTGGCGGCGGCGTGGCGATTTGCGGTGCGGGTCCGGCGACGCAGGCACCCAGAGCCAGCGCAGGCAGAATCGCAAGGGTTCGGAGCGGCTTCATGGTCACTCACCATCCTTGGCCGGAATGAAGGCGTCCACCTGCTGGCCTACGCGGAAATCGTCGCGCGCGTTTTCGGGCAGGGCATAGATGATCTGCAACACCCGCACATCGACACGCTCGGCAGCCGAATTGGTGAGCTGACGTTTGGGCACGACGCGCGGCTCGGCGCGCACGAAGCTGGCTTTGACCTGCCGGTCAGCGGCACCCCGCGGCGAGACATTGGCAGCTTCGCCCATGGCAACGCGCGGGGCCTGCTCTTCGTCAATATCGATGCGGACGTGCAGCGGCCGCGTCTCGCCCATCTCGATGAAGCTTTGCGAGCCGCCGCCCATCGTCGAGAGAAATTCGCCGGGGCGGATATCGACGCTCAGGATTTGTCCAGCCATCGGCGCGCGCACGGTCGCCCGGTCCAATTCGGTGCGGGCAGAGGCAGCACGCGCCTGCGCTGCATTCAGCCGTGCACGGGCAAGCGAGAGCCGTTCTTGGGCTGTGGCCACATCACCCTCTGCCCGGATGACCTCGGCCTGGCTGATGGCGGCGGCGTCGGAAACATTGCGGTACAGCTCGAGCTGGCGCCCGGCAGTGGCGCGGGTGCTTTGCGCCTCGGCAATGGAGGCCCGCGCTTCGGTAATCGCGGCATTGGCTTCGGCTAGCTGCGCGCGGATCGCCCGCGTGTCGACGGTGAACAGCGGCTGGCCCTGATCGACGAAGTCGCCAGGCTGGACGTTTAGGCTGGTTACGAGGCCGGAGAGCGCTGTGCCAATGGTCACGATCTCGCTCGATGGTTCGACCACGCCGGAGCCCGCCACGCGGGCGGAATTGGCCAGCTCGCCGGTGGCGCGCGGTGGCTCGCGTTCCGGTTCGGTCAGCTCGCGGTCGGGCAGTCCGGTCACGATAAAATAGATCGCCAGGATCAGGCCGAGCAGAGCAAACGCGGGCATGATCTGCCGGGAGAATGAGAGATTCTTGAGAGGATTGGCCATCAGCGGTCCATTCTAGTGGTCTTCCGGCATGTCGGTGCCGTCATGGGTGACCCGGCCGTCCTCGAGCACGAGAATACGGTCGGCGAGATCGAAGATGCGGTTGTCGTGGGTGACAATCATCACGCTGCGATCCTCTGCCAGCGCGACATCTCGCAACAGGTCCATCACGCGGCGTCCAGACTTCGCATCCAGCGCAGCGGTCGGCTCGTCGCAGACCACCAGCCGCGGTTCGTGCACTAGCGCGCGAGCGATGGCGACGCGTTGCTGCTGGCCGCCGGACAATTGATTGGGCAATTTATCGGCCTGATCGGCGATGTTGAGCTTCTCGAACATCTCGATGGCTTTATCGCGCGCCTCTAGGCGGTTCATGCCCTGAGCGATCAGTGGAACGGCAGCATTGCTGGCCGCATCGATTGCAGGGATCAGGTTATACTGCTGGAAGATGAAGCCGATATTCTGCAGGCGGAAATTGACCAGCGCGTTATCCGACAGCGAATAGATGTCGGTTCCGAAGACCTCCACGCTGCCTTTGGTCGGCCACAGAATCCCGCACATGATCGAGATGAGCGTCGTCTTCCCCGATCCGCTCTCACCGACGATATAGGTCAGCTCGCCAGGAAACACATCGATATCGATCCCGTGCAGGACGCGTATGGTTTGCTGACCGGCTTCGAAATCGCGCACAATGTCTCGCACCGAAATGGCAGCATTACCCGTTCGGGCCTTGTCGACGGTTTCCACCTCGCTCACCGGAACACTGCCGCAGGTTCTGTCTTCATGACATTGCGCAGCGCCAGCCAGCCGGTCAGCGCGATAATGACGAAGATCGCGATGAAACTGATCAATGGGACCTGCCAGGGGATGTAAAATCCCTTGAATGTCGGCACGCCGGAATTCGCCCAGATAAATCCGACCGTGCCGAGCACGCCCAGGCCGTAGCCTATCATGCCGACCATCCCGGCCTGCGCTGCGACCATGCGCCCGATTTTACCATTGGTCACGCCTATCGCCTTGAGCGCCCCGAATTGCTTGATGTTGTCGCGGATGAACAGGCTGAACGTCAGCCCGACGATGGCCACACCGACAATGAAGCCAAGCGCAACGGTAATCCCGAAATTGAGCGGGATGCCTGTATTCTGAATGATGAAATCGACACCGTCACGGGCGAACTGGTCGCGCGTGCGCGCCCTTAGTCCGGTCTGATCCTCGATGCGGTCGACCAATTCCTGCGCGCTTACGCCATCCGCCTTGCCGACCAGCACAAAGGACAGCCGGTTGCGCGTTCCCGGCACGTAGTTCAACGCTTGGCTGTATTTGGTATAGAGCGTTACTTGGCTGGTGAAGCTGGGAATGGCATCAGCCACTCCGCGTATGACGGCGCGCTGATCGTTGAGCTCCAGTCGCTCCCCAATGGGCGTGCGACCGTCTTCGAACATATTGGTCACCCCGACATCGTCGATGAGAACCGTGTCGGGCCGCGAAAGGACGTCGGCGCTGCCTTCGATCAATCGTTCGGGCAGGCCGATCAGCGTCGCATCGTCGACACCAATCACGGTGACACCTTCCAGATCGCCATCGCGGTTGCGGACAGAGGCATTGGCGCGCAAATGCGGCACTGCCCATTCGACGCCGGGCACACCGCGCACCTTGTCGAGCGCAGTGGAAGGCATGGGGAAATTCACATCGGTCGTGCGGCTGACCCCGTCCATCACCCAGACATCGGCGGTCGGGACATTATATACGCCGCTGGCGCCGCGCTCGATCAGATTGACGAAGATGGTCAGCTGCTGGGTAATCAGCAGAGTGGAAAAGGCGATGCCGAACAGAAGCCCGTAGAACTTCTGTGCGTCTCCCGTGAGCATGCGGATAGCGATCCAGATCATGCCGTTTTCAGGCCTCACCTTGCTTTAAATACCCGAACCGGGCATTAGTGAACGATGACGTTCAAATGAACGGGAGCGTTCAGTTTGTCAAGTGAAACAAAAAACAGATCGGGGCGGCCCGTGGACGAAGCCAAGCGCGGAGCGATCGTGGCCGCTGCTTCGCATGCGTTCTTCGACGTCGGCTATGCAGCGACGTCGATCGAGCATATTGCCGCGGAGGCCGGTGTTTCGAAGGTAACGATCTACAATCAGTTCGGCGGGAAGCATGCGCTATTCACCGCTGCCGTAGAACGCGAATGCGAAAAAATCCGCGGCCAGTTCGAGGTGCCCGCGCTCCCGTCAGGTGACTTGCGCGCCTGCCTGACAGCGATTGGCGAGGCCATGATGGCGTTCCTGTCGCGGCCCGAAATGGTCCAGTTCGAACGGCGGATCGCTGCCGAAACGGAACGTGAGCCGGCCATTGGACAAGCCTTTCTCGCGGCGGGTCCGCACCGCATGAAACAGGCTTTCGCAAAGCTGCTCGCAGCGATGCACGATGCAGGCGAGGTCGACATCGCCGACCCTCTGCTCGCGGCCGAACAATTCGCCAGCATGTGCAAGGGGATGGGCGATGTTGACCGGCGTTTCGGCGCGCCGGATGACCCAAAGCGCGACCGCGAGCGTATCGAAGGCGCGGTCGAGGTCTTCTGCCGCGCTTATGCATCAGCTTAACGAGAACGCGTTTCAAGGTCAGCTATTTTGCCACTTACGGGCCAATCGGACGTTCCGTTTTCGGACCAGTTTCAAGCGTTGCGATCCAAATTTTTAGATCCCAATAGCGGGCATTTTCTGCGGCCATTCCGGCCAAAGAAAATAGCAATGATTGCCCTGGCAATGACAGCAAGCTTGGAGGCTGTGATCTCGCTGAGATCAAGATCGGCGATGTCGTTAGCGGACCAGATGACAGAACGCGCGCAACCATCATTCAACAAAAGACAGGGCGGCCAGTCCAATTTGAGATAGCTAAGGACGCCGTGAAAGCTTGTTCGCATGGTTAGAACTTCGAGAAGGTGATGTTGAAGATTTTGCGTTTCTTAGTCGAACCGATCATTCGCGGCATTTGAGCACGCGCCAATATGCGCGGTTAATCGATGGATTGGTCGAAGCAATCGCCCTTTGGCCCGAGCAGTAGGATACCCACTCGCTTCGATGAACCAGCGCCTCTATCATCTATAGGGCGACGAACAACATTCGGCAGCCCAAATTTTGTTCGGGCATTCAAAGATTGAGAACACTGTCCGTTTTTGGGTGGGAGGCGGACGTTAGGTCTGGTTGGGTGTCGCACCGCACCTGTTGCAGGTGTTCTCGAACGGCCAGACTGGAAAGACGACAGAGAAAAACGGACCACCGCAGTCAGGACATCTGGCCGTCAGTAGCGAGAAAAGCGTTAGGGCCATTGCCGAAAATATAACGATAGGCGCCAGGAAAATGAAGGCCAACCCCATCGAAGGATGGCCGCCTAGGAAACTGAAAACACTCGCAATGACCAATACTAATGCACCGCAGGAAAGCCCGGCCGACCAACGGCTCATAAGTTTCACTCTTAACAATCGACAACCCCTCTACACCAAAGAAAGTCGTGGACGATACCCGAAGGGCCAAGGGCCGCAATGGGGTCGTTAAACGACTTTCCGGTTTCTGGGATGCGCTGCCGATTCCAGACGATCCACTATCGGCCCAAGTTGTGCCATTCGATAAACACAGGCTGAAAATGTCTCAGCTTCACTTGGACACCTCGCTCGCAAATGCAGCAGTGTCGTCTAGCACCGGCGCCTTACCGCGAAATGGACGGGAAAGAGCGGTGAGGATTTCGACGTGTCCGATCCCGGGATAGATCTGCAGGCGCACATCAGCACCCGATTGTGCTAGCCGATCGCGCAAGGTCTCGCTGTTTTGAAGTCCGACCGTCGTGTCCTCCGCGCCGTGCAAGAGAAGAACCGGCGGGTCGTCGGCCGTTGCAAAGGCTATCGGCTGCGTAGTCTCCGGGTCCTGCTCCTGTCCGAAGGCTGCCTGCGTGACTGGCCCTTCTAGTGGCAGGAAGTCGTAAGGGCCCGCCAGCCCAACAAACCCTCTTACATTTCCTCGGTTGCTTCCCAACCAACGATCATCAAGCGCGAGCATGGCTGCGTTGTAGGCACCGGCTGAGTGACCGACGAGCACGATCCGCGAGGGGTTGCCCCCGTACGCAGCAGCGTTGTCGATCACCCATCGCACCGCGGCGGCATTGTCCTCAAGAAAGGACGGATAGCGCACCTCAGGGACCAACCTGTAATTGGGGACCGCTACCAAGAATCCGCGAGAGGCAAGCGCGCGGCCGACGAAGGCATAACCGTCTTTGTCGCCGTCTTGCCAAGAACCACCGTGTATAAAGACGATAATCGGGAGGCCAGTCTCTGGCACATCGGTGCTGTCTTCTGCTGGCTGGTATAGGTTCAGCTTTTGCCGCGGCAGTGGCCCAAAGGATAAATCTTTGGCTGCCTGCTGCCCTCCTCCATCCTTGGGGACGAGTGCATTGAACGTACCAAGCGGCGAGCAAGCCGTAAGGCCGAAAAGGGAAACGATCAGTATCGTGGCCAATCTGCGCCGGCAAAAGAAACGATTAGTCATGAATAGCGCGCCAGTGGATTGCGGATGGGGTACTCCCGTCTCAACAAGATCAAGAACCGTTTCGTTCCAAATTGCTTTGTTTCATCGCATAGCTGCCCATCCCTCACCCCTAACGAGAAGCTCCCAAAGCGTTGGCTGCGAAATCGCGGCCCAATTGTAAGCCAGCAGGATCAACGCTGTGAGCTATTCCATGAGCCATATGAGTGGTCACTGATACGCCAAGACGTTTAAGATCGGTTTCGGCCATGTGCAACGCGGCGATCGGCACGACGGGATCGGCGGTGCCGTGCACCAACAATACCGGGGGCTTGGCAAAGTCGCTGTCAGCAATATCAGCTGTCGCGGTTAGCATCCCAGAATAGCCGACCACCGCCGCCACGGCGCGCGGGCGGCGTAATCCGATATGCAGTGCCATCATGGTCCCTTGGCTAAAGCCAACCAGCGCCAATTCTGCCTCGCTCAATCCGTACTGTTTCAGTTTACGGTCGACAAATGCATTGATCGCCGGGGTCGCTGACGCTGCCCCTGCGGCCAGCGCCGATGGTGCAAATCCTGATAATCCCCACCACTGATATCCAGACGCCATCATAGAACACCTTTGCGGCGCATGCGGCGCAAGAAACAGCGCATCCGGCAGGGCGTCTTGCCAATGGGGAGCCAAAGAGATCATGTCTGTGCCGCTGGAACCAAAGCCATGCAACAGCAGCACGATCTGTTTGGGCGGATTGCCAGAGCGAGGCTGTAGACTTGCTCCATTAGTGATTTTCTGAGGCGACATTTCGATCTCGCGCTGATGCATGGTAGGGGTCTTTTGGTGAGTGTGAAGCCCTGCCGCTATGTAGGGGGGATGTCACCGCGAACAATCAATAATGGTGATCAGGCGCTCACAAAGCCGCGTCGATGACTACCGGAATCTCAGCGCTCGCCAGTATGCTCAACTGGTCGATGAGTGGATGGAAGCGATTGACCTTCGAATTGAGGAGTATGGAACCCGTTCGCTTCGCCGCACGAAGGTCCCTATCATTTACAAGGCCACAAGTAACATAAGAGCGATCCAAATTCTGCTCGGTCATTCCAAGATCGAGAACACCGTTCGTTACCATGGCGTTGACATTGAAGACGCGCTCACCCTGGCCGAGAAGACCGAGATCTGACTGCTGCTTGACGCCAGCCAACAGCGGGCTTGCGTCCACTTGGGGGCGGGAACAGGCATTAATGGAGGTAATTTTTCTGGCCTAGTTTGATCTATTCAACTTTTTCAAGAGGCGGACGCCCTAGGGCTTCACGGAAATTCGAGTGGAAGTGGTGGAGAGGTGCTTCATTGCGGCCAAATATCGAGTGCTTCAATAGACCGGATGTCGCGGCAATTTGCTGGTGCTCACCCATGACATAATCCTCTGCGGAAACAGTGCTCGAGAAAGCCTCCACCTGTGATTCGGGTGTGCGTATCATGCTTGAGTCGATGCTCCTGGAATATAGGTCTTCCGCTTTCAGCAGACTGCTGCCGTCTGGGTTTGCCGCCTTTTCAGCCTCATAGGCCGCCATGGCTTGCGGCGTAAAATAGCCGGCTACCTTTGTGATCGAACGTCCCGGATTCTTGGGGTCGGGATAGATCCTGGCCATGTTCAGCCCGTTGGAATTACGCACTGCCTGGATGTTCGGGAATAAGTAATAGAGCACAAACGTGGCAGGGGTTATTGTCCATTCCTCTTCAGGCAATTCACGCAAATCATCGATAAGCTTACTTGCCGTCACGAACCGGTGATTGCGCCCGAATTCCTCGTAAGCGAGATTGTTGCCGAAGTAGAGTTGCCCAAGGGTATCCTTGTGCAACTTGGGAAAGTGGTAGGTCTCGCCAAACGTATCATTCGCAAGCTTCCAGTTGAGATTCATATCGACCTCAAGGTCGGCGACATGGACGTAGTCCGCAAAGTTCCAATCCTCGAGTTCTTCCAGCAGTTCCGGCCCCAGCAGTGTTTCGACATCAAGTTCGGCATCGGGTTTGGGATGCACGAACAGAATCCCTGCTTTTTCGGCTGCTGGCAACTCCACCAACCCCATGCATGCCTTGTCTACGGGACCGAAGTGGTCAGCGTCCGGAACTGCGAGCAGCTTGCCATCATTGGCGAAGGTCCAGCTGTGAAACGGGCAGGTGAAACGACCGGCTTTACCCTTACGCTTTTGAGCGACGCGCGCGCCTCGGTGTCGGCAGGCGTTTAGAAAGGCGCGGAACTTTCCATCCCTGGACCGCGTCGCAAGCACGGGAATGCCGAAGTCATCGATTGTGAAATAGCTGCCATTCTCCGGGAGGTCCCCGCTAAGCCCGATGACTTGCGGATGCTGCTGAAACAATGCGGCCCATTCTCGCGCAGCGAGATCGGGACAAATGTAATCCGAAGTCGGCAAGCGATATTGAACGCCCGCATCGACATTGCGGTTCTCGTCCAGTTGATCCATCAATTCCTTGATGATGCGGACAGTGGTTTGGTGCTTCACTTCGTTTACCTCACAAAGCCAATTATCATGATTGGCACTGACTAAATGGCTGATCCAAACTTGGGTCCTTTACCAAGAACGCTGCTCGCGAGTGGACCCACATATCAAGGCGTCATGCATCGCCCGATGGGTAGAAGGCGGACGAGACCTTCACCCGGCCAAGCCGAGGCTATGCTGGCTCAATGCCCTTTAGAAAGTCAGGTACACCCTGTTCCTGCATCATGGCTTCGCCGCGCATCAGCCAGACTTCCTTCCAGTCGAGCCCGTGTTCGCGGCACTCCTGGTCGAGCAGCGTTTCGTCAGTCTGCGCAATGGCGATGAAGTTGATCAACTGCGTGAACAAAATGCCCAATTTGTGATCGATCAGGAAGGCGTCCAGATCATAATCCGTCACACCGAGGCGTTCGAGCTGTGAGAGGTAATCGCTGAATATCTGCGCCTCGATCTTGCGCCGGACGCCGGTTGCCATGCCAAGATTGATCAGGCGGGAGACATCGAATGCTCCGGGCCCGGCAACCGAGAACTGAAAGTCGATGATCGCAAATTTCCCCTCGCCATCGTCATTGGGAAAGAACATTTGCTTGGCGTGATAGTCGCTGTGCATCAGCGTGAACGGCCTCGCCGCGATAAAGGCCATTACATCTTCGCAGCGTTCTGCGAAGATCCGCATCGCCTCGACGCTCGCCGGGCAAGCGTCCCCCACCAGTTGCTCAACGCGCGCGATCGCGGCCTCTGCCCCGTGCGCGGCGTTACACCAGTGATCCGGGTCATCGAGCTGCACCAGCGCACTCTGCTGCTTGACGAACTCATCATTCCACCATCGTGCGTGCAGCTTGGCGACTTCTTGAACCGCCAGCCGAACTTGATCGGGCGAGATCGAGTAGGACGGGGAATTGGACGGCTGCAGGTGCTCCATCAGGATCACCGCATCAAGGCTGTCCGGATCGAACTGGCTGTGGAAGCACCACGCGAAAGGCAGGTCTTCTCCGCGAAATCCTTTGTAGAACGCGGTCTCGCGTTCGTAGTGGCGAAAGGTCCGGCACATCTCGCGGGTATCGGGATCGAGCGCAGCCAGCTTTGCGATCATCCGCGTTGGCAGCGTGCAGCGGGCGCTGTCATAGACGAGCGATATGTCGACGATATCGGCGGTCTGGCCCGGCTCGCTGAAGTGCTTCGTCTGGCTACCAAGCACGGTGTGGCCGTTCAAATGGGGCCGAAGGACTTCATTGAGCCACGCCGTCGAAATGTCATTTTCTCGTGTCGGAATCGCTGGCCCGCGCTTGGCCACCCACTCTTTGGGCTGGGCCAAATCCGCATCCTCGATTGCGTGATTGCCAAACTGGTGCTGCTCTTCGCTGTAGATGTCGCCGGACTCTTTTGCGTAAACCATCGAACGTCTCCCCTCTGCTCTCTTCTCTCTGTCGATCAAATGACGCCATTAGAGATGATCGGCGCAACGCAAGTTGTCCTGAGGCGAATCCAAGGTCTGTCTTAGGTCTTTCTTAGGCCCCGAAAAATTGATGGATTTTGCCATGTTTGACAGCAGGACATGGCCTTGCCACAAAGCGAACAGGGGGGTCATTGTGGACCAGGTGCGGATAGGCAGGGCTACGGTCGATTTCAGCAGCCTCATTGTTGAAGGCGATGCGGGTCGATACTCCATGGAGCCCAAAGTCCTGGATGTGCTCCAAATGCTGGTTCGCAACCAGGGTGAAGTCGTAAGCCGTGAAGCCCTGATTGATCAGGTATGGGGGGTTGGCTTTGGCGGCGATGAAAGGCTTTCACGTGCAATATCGCTGCTTCGAAAAGCATTAGGCGACACGCGAGGGCATCACGACCACATCGAGACGATCGCAAAGCGCGGGTATCGTCTGATCGCACCGGTTAAGGGTTCGACGCATGGTGCCGTTGCCGCGTTCGATCCGCCTGAACATTCGATTGCGGTCTTGCCCTTCGTGAATATGAGCGTCGATCCGGCTGACGAGACCTGCGCAGATGGGATGGCCGAGGAATTAATCAACGCACTATCGCACGTTCCGGAATTGCTGGTGACAGGCAGAACGTCCTCTTTCGCGTTCAAGGGTCATTCGAAAGACATTCGCGAGATCGGGGGGGCGCTGAATGTCGGACATGTGCTGGAAGGCTCACTGCGCCGGGAAGGAGAGAAGGTTCGGATAACTGCCCAGCTGATTAAGTCTGATAACGGGTATCACCTGTGGTCGGAGACATTCGAAGAGGCATCTACAAACGCGTTCGAGCTGCACGACCGCGTCGCTACCGACATCCTCAAAGCCCTCTCTTTGGTCATGAATTTCTCACGGCCGGAACGGATCGCCAAGCGGTCATCAACCAATGACGAGGCCTATTCCCTTTTCCTTCAGGGTCGGCAGCTAACCTACCTTGCCAAGGGTCAGACGACCATCCCAACTGCGATTGGATTGTTGGAAAAGGCAATAGAGCTGGATCCGAATTTCGCCGAGGCCATGAGCTGGCTTGCATTGGCCCATACAGTGCTGGGCGAACATTCGCTTACTACCGGCTGGAAGCGGCATTATCATCATGGGGCTCAGGTACTCGAGCGGTGCCTTGCCATCGCCCCGAACATACCTGAGGCTTGGCACACCAAGGGCACAATTCTCTCCCGCGAGCTAAAATTGGACAAAGCTTATGCAGCGTTCCAGAGAGCCTACGAACTGGACCCCAATGGGCAAAAGCCTCTCATTGGCTTTGGCTATGCCAATTCCGCGATCGGCCACTACGACAAAGCGTCTGAGCTAATGAAAAAGGCGATCGTGACCGATCCGCTCAACGGCCTGTGATATGGGCAGCTTGGTGGTATTGAACTGCAGCGCGGCGATATGGAAAGTGCCGAGAGATGCATGAACCAAGCCTATAATCTCGGCTTCGGACCGGCTGCCTTTACCGCCGCGATGTTGCTTGGCGAGCGCCAGGGGCCAGATGCCGCGATCGAATTCGCCCAGCGATGCTATGACGGACTAAATTGGAGCGATAAGGTCGAGCTTAGTTCCCCGCTTGCCCGGAAAATGGCCTTTAACGCATTTTACCGTCGCGGTTGGCTCGCGACGTGGCTTGTGAGTTCGAAACTGAAACGCCGCTACGCCGACAGCGAAAGCCAGCCGACTATTTCCTCGATCATGGGGTTCTACTTCATGGACCAGCCGGGCAACCTTCTAGACGCGCTCTTGAGAAAGCCCAATACGCTGCCCGGATATGTCATCGGTCGATGCTTCGAGAAGACCAGCCGTGGCAAGAACCTGCGAGCACACCCAGACTTTGCGGAATTCGCCCAACGGATCGGTCTGGTTCGCGCATGGCAGAAATATGGGTGGCCAGACGTAGTGCACCCCCTTCACGGGACAGATGGCTCGAACTTGCAGATTTCAGTCAATTAAGGGCGCGTCGCGGTCTTCAAGATCTTCCAAACAGTCCCAAGTTGGGCCGGATGCGGACTGTCATATTTTCAGCGCCCAAACGCAGCGCAGCGAACGTTCCGCTAGAAATCCATTTTCTGCCGCAGGCAGGCTTGCCGAGAGACAACAGAAAGCGGCACTCGGAGTCTGCGGCAAGTCCTCGATGTGATCGACAAAGACTTGCGCGCGATACTCGCCAGCAAGACGGATTGATTGGCCAACGCCGTAGAAATTTAGCGCCACGAGGTGGTGATCGGAAGACAAGCCTTCGAAATTATAACGCCAAACCGAAAGGTCCGCACCGAGGCCATGGATGAGCCGGACTTGCGTGCCCGATCCTGCTTCCACATAAGAAATTTCGCCTCTGGAAAGCATGGTTTTGCGCGGGTCATGCTCGGCGGCCATAGCAGGCGTAAAGAAAGCCGGGGCAGAATAGCTGAGAGCACTGCATTCGCCTCAGCTGCCTTGCGATGGGAAATCGGCGAGCGAGTTCCTGGTACCGCTGCGATCCATCGTTTCAAAAATCTGTCTATCGCAGGCATTACGGCGAAGA
>CAWBJN010000013.1:0-112685 GCA_963789155.1 uncultured Alphaproteobacteria bacterium
TTTATGAAATGTGGTCGATTAACAGTTTCATTGTCAGGTGCCATCTCGCTTATCTATCCGCGATATGCCTTCCAACAACCGGCCTAGGATATCGGCACCCGTTATTACGCGTTTTTGATCCGTCCACAGCAGCACTACGTCCCTGTCGATGACGTTATCGCCCGTGTATTCAGGCAGGACTTCAAATTTCTGAAGCACGTCAGCGAGTTTGACGTTTGCATCGCGTATTATGATTGGGCGGTGGCAATATTCTTGTGGGACAAAAGTTTCTGGCTGGAGCAGCGCGGCGCGCAAATATCCATCCGTATCGATTGCTAGCTTTGGCTCACCCGATTTGTCGGTGATGATAGCCCATTTTTTCCCCGAACGCTGAACATCTTTGAAGACTTTACTTTCCCTCTTCACTGCATCTGAAGGGAAGACCGGTCGCCCGCCTTTGAAATCGAGCTGCACAATACTCGCCGGGTTGATTGGCTCTCCCTCATGCGAGGCCATAACATCGCTTACCGAAAAGAAATTGAGCGCCCCGAGGCCCTCGATAAAGCCAAGATCAGCTTCGTCCGCGTCCATGTGCTTGCGAATGATTTCACGAATACCACGCTCCCGGAAATACTCGATACCCTCCTTCCCCAGCCATCCGTCCAAACCAAGAGCAACAGGCTTTGCAACCGGATACAAAATCACCTGATAAACAGACAAAATCGGTGCCAATCGTGCCCCTATTCTCAGGGCATTGCGTGAGAAATAGGCCTGAGGCATGATTTCACCGAAAATGGTGATGGCAAACGTTGAGAACATAAACGCTGTGATGCCGGTCATCACAGAGTTTGATAGCAGCGTCAGAAGAACGTTTATTCCAACATTGCCCCACAGGATTGTCGTGAGAAGGAAATTGGAATCTTCGCGCATTTTAAGAATGCGCTCGGCCGATTTGTTGCCCGTCCCAGCTTCAACCTCAAGCTTAAGGCGGCTTACACTGAAGTAAGCGAGATTGAGCCCAGAGAACATTGCTGATTGGGTAAGACAGAAAATGATCCCGACCCATGTCAGGACTGCGACAAGTGAGTCGCTCATAAAAATTGCATCATTAGTGTCGCGATACCTAGAAAAGCGAAAAACCCAGCGATGTCAGTGACAGTCGTCAGGATGATCGATGAAGACGTAGCCGGGTCTTGCCCCAGCCGTGTAAGGATCACAGGTATTAGCGCACCTGCAAACCCCGCAGCCACCATGGCCAACACCATCGATGACATGATTACGGCAACGAGACCAATTGATTGGCTCCAAATGTACACACCGATCCCACAAGTGACTGCGATGCCTACGCCATTGAGAAAGCCTGCCGTCACCTCTTTGCGCAGCACTTTCGCCCATTGTCGGATGGTTATTTCACGGAGCGCCAGACCGCGCATCGTGACCGCCAGAGCTTGCGCGCCGGTATTGCCAGATTGACCAGCGACTACAGGCAACAGCACAGCCAAAGCCGTAACTTGGGCAATGGTATTTTCGAATATCCCAACAACAGCGGCAGCCATAAACGCCGTCACCAAATTCACCTGGAGCCAAGGCATGCGTTTGCGGACAGTGAAGAATGGGCTGGAAAGCGCTCTTTCCTCTTTGCTCGCGCCAACCATGGTCTGCAGATTTGCGGTCGCGTCCTTCTGAACCGTCCTTGCAAGCGAGTCATGCATGACCGCGCCCAGCAGAACGCCGTCCAGATCGAGAACTGGCAAATCCAGCACATCGTCTTCTTCGAAAACGCGGCTTACTTCGCCAATTGAATCGATCGGCCGGACAGCTGACCCAATTGGTTGTGAGAGATCGCCCAAAGTGCGCTCTGCTGACGCGAGAGCGAGATCTTCAAGCTGTACCTTGCCGGTAAGGCGCTGCTCATCGTCGACAAGGAAAAGGCTACGCGCTGTTTTCATCCCGCCTTCACGCAGTTTCGCCAGAGTTTCCCCTGCCTTGGCTGATTGGCGGTAGGTGGAGACATCGGTATTCATGATGCGACCGGCTGTATCCGGTGGGTAGGAAAGCAGTATATCAAGGTCCGCTCGCACAGTGGGGTCTATTTGTCTCCGCAGCGGGAAGCGCTGAACAGTTTGCAGTTCGAAGCGCCAACCTGGCTCGATAAGAGCAAACTCGTTCGCATTCGCGGTATGGCAGATCAGACAATGAGGTACCTAGAAGACCTTGATGCTGCCCGCGATCGCGCTTTGGTGGTGCTTGATGAGCTGTCGAACAAGATGGCTGAGAGCATGAACCGCACTATGTACTCGCTTTCAATCGTCGCTGCTGTCTTCTTGCCGCTAGGGTTTCTGACGGGCCTGCTAGGGATCAATATCGGCGGGATGCCCGGAGTCGATTCTGACGCTGCGTTCTGGAGCTTCGTGGTGATCTTAGTCGTGCTGACATCAATCCAGATTTACGTCTTCCGCAAGCTCAAATGGCTTTAAACCCCACAGCGCGTGACGCCTTGATGCCATAGCAAGGTTTTAAACTGTGCCGTTCAACATCCGCCCCTTCGCATGTCTGAAATTGGGGTGGCAGACGGCCATTTTCATCACCGCCATTCAGATGACAGGATTGGCAAACCTGAGTTTGCCCAGCGGAGCGATCTGTGCGGGCGATCTTGAATTATCCGGCCTAATGGTCGCCACTCTCTTTGCCCAAATTCTCTCAAATACAGCATAGACAATTGCTGCGTTGCGTAACTTTCTTACGCCATCTGGCAGATGCCGCATGTTTCTTTTAATCAGCAACTTTTTCGGAACGTGACGCGTTTTGCCCCTTTGATTAGGTATGGATAACTCACGCAACACGATCAAAACTATTTCCTCCACCACCACATCAATGCCTAGTCGTAAAGAGCGTTTGCGCGCCTTCATGCGGCTCAAATCACAGCGCCAAATGCTTGTTACGGGGGTGGCGCTGCTTACTATTTTAGCCATCGCGCTTGGCGGCGGGCTGTGGCGCGAGAGTGTCTCGCCTGAGCTTGTTCGGCTCGGCAAGGGGATCGCAAGTGTCGAGGCACAGCCGGTCAGCAACCTGCACCATCTTTCTTCTCAGAGCCAAGATACTGCGTCCAATCCACGCCCGGCACCCACCCCTTCCCCTTCTGAAAGCGGTATGGGATTGGGAGAGGCCAGCTACTATGGCACCGGCTTTGAGGGTAACCTCACCGCCAATGGCGAAGTCTTTGACCCGTCGCAGCTTACCGCGGCGCATCGTACGTTGGCGATGGGAAGCCGCGTGCGTGTGACAAATCCGAAGAACGGCGAAAGCGTTATTGTGCGGATCAACGATCGAGGGCCCTTTCATGGCAATCGCGTGATCGACTTGTCTGTCGCAGCAGCTCGAGAGATCGGCCTGATCCGCTCAGGCACCGGACGGGTCCAATTGGCTTTGATTGTTAGCTGATACAGGTATTCAGCCGTGCGGCTTAAATCGTTGGCAGTGAACAACCCAAAATCCGGATTTGGGGTGGGAAGCTGACGCGAGAGAAGCTAGGCGTAAGCATAGACGAAGCACATGACCAGATATTCGCGGACGCAGAAGTTCGCCTACTCGTCACCGGCCGCGTCGCCCGTGATCCAGACTGCACACAACTGGCCAATTATGACACACGCCTCAATGGCGATTGGTCTAGTTTCATTCGCGCTGGGGACCGCATCTCGGTTCGCAGTAAGATGGACGCGCGGCGACTGAAATTGAGCCGTTTGCTGACTTGCAGAAACTTGTGACATAAAACCATATCGTGGCCGCGGCGTTCATCAATCTGGCTTCAAGTGACAGCGCCCAGACCAGCGTCCCGAAACTGCCCTCGCCAATCCTCATCACATCAAGTAGCGTTCTGCCTAATCAAATTGAGTGTTGGGGGGAATAATGAAGAAACGTCTTGGTGCCTCTTTCTTGGTGATTGCGCTGGCGACGGTGGCAGCGCCCGCCTCCGCCCAATGGACCAATCAATATCCGCTGGTGCAAGGTTACTCGCACCAGTTGTATCTTGAGCAAGAGGCCCTTCCCATCCTTTCCTCCGGGCCGATAAATCCGGCTCCATCTCCGGATGGGAAAAACATAGCCTTTGCGCATCAAGGCTGGATCTGGCTGCTCGATCTGGAAACCGGGATCGCCCGCCGGATCACCAACGGTGCGGCGATCGACGGGCGGCCGCGCTGGTCGCCTGATGGCCAGCAACTCGCCTTCGTGCGCGATGCTGGCAATGATACTGCCATCGTAATTATGCAAATGGCCGATGGGACGCAAAGCGTCATCAACACGCCAGCCATTGAACTGGACCCGGAATTCTCCCGCGATGGGCAATCGCTCTTCTATTCTTCAGCGAGAGACGGGCGGCTGGCCATCTGGCGCCGATCACTGGCCAATGGAAGCGACGCGAAGGTTTCAGAAGGCTCACGCGCGCGCCGCAGCGCCCGATCTTTGGCGGACGGAAAGCTGGTTTTTCAGGCACTGGAAAGTTCGATCAACTCTGTTCGCATCGTGAATGCAGACGGTGAAGAAGAGCAGCTGCTGGTTGAGCAGGGCTGGATGGCTCATCTTGATCCCGACGTTCATCCTTCCGGATCGTCGATGGTCTACACCGTTGCAGACGGCAACAACCACCGGCTTGCCGTCATAGATGTCGGCCAACCGGCGGCACCGCGTTGGTTGACAGCATCGACAGGGCGGGTCTTGCACCCGGCATTCTCGTCCGATGGGCGAACGATCTATTATGTCCAGCCAGATGCCAGACAGCAATTCTCGCTACACAAAGTGAATACCGCAGGCGGAGCGACGCAGGAGGTGCCTATTAGCCAGTGGGATTACGGCAGCGCGCTGGGCGATGTCGTGATCTCGGCCGTTTCGGAGGATGGAATCGCTATTCCTGCGCGCATTTCGATCACGCGCGCTGACGGGCATCCTGTCGTCAATCCGGCAGGCTCAAGCTTCATCAACAACCAGAACGGCGCGCCCTACTTCTATTTTGCGGGCAATTTGAGCCTGCGCCTTCCTGAAGGGGAATATCGGGCAGTGCTGACGCGCGGTCCGTTCTCGATCCCGGAAGAACTGGTTTTCAACCTTACTGCGGGCGCGTCGGTTGCCCACTCCGTGACAGTCCGCCAGATATGGAACCCAGCCGAGGCTGGCTATGCCTCTGCCGACCATCACGTGCATTTGAACGCCAGCGGCGTTCACGATCTTGAACTTAACGATCTGCTCTTGCCGATGGCGGGCGAAGCGCTGGATTTCGCCGCCCCGATGGCTTGGAACCAGCACAATCGCTTCATCGATGCCGACCGGATCGGTCAGCGCGCAATCGCGACAGACGGGACGAGCGCGATGGTTTCACAAGAGGTGCGTTCCGATTTCCATGGCCATGTGGGGATGATCGGCTTGCAAGAGCCGTTCAACCCATGGTTTTTCGGCCCGAGAAATCCGGTCTATGATGATCAGGATCACAACAATGGGGATGCGATCGCATTTGCCAGCGGGCGCGGTGCGTTGCCGACCTATGTTCACCCGGTGTCAGGACCGGCCGATCCGTTTGATGACTTGTCGGCCAATCCCCTTCCCTACGAATTGGTCCTTGATGGCGTGCTAACGCCCGGTGTTGGTTTGGAAATTGTTTGCCAATGGACCAGCTCGCTGGGCACATCGCAGGTGTGGTACAGGTTCCTCAATATAGGCCGCGCCATGCCGGCCACTGCTGGCACCGACATGATGGCCAATTTCTACCGGGCGCCCGCGATCGGGACTGCACGGTCCTATGTGCCGGGTGCATCAGCCGAACTCGGATTCGATGGTGCGGTCGAACAGGTGCGTCAGGGAACTGGCTTTGTTACCACAGGACCAGCCCTGCTTTTCTCGGTCGATGGCAGCACGCCCGGCGAAACCGTTGCCGCAGGTTCGCAGAATTGGAAGATCGATCTGACCAGCGTGCAACCGGTTGAGACCGTCGAAATCGTTGTGAACGGTGAGGTGGTTGAGACGCTGGATGGTTTTGCCGGCGGAGGAAGCAAGACCTATTCAGGAACGGTAGTCTTGCCGCAAGGTGGCTGGGTCGCCGCGAGATCGGTTGGCGGTGGCACGGACGGGCCGAGCATGACGGTCTTTCCCTTTGCGCATTCATCGCCAATCTGGATTGACTCAATCGGCAGTGTTGAACCCTCTGCTGCGCGGGCAGCCGCACAGGATTTGTTGAGGGCCCTCGACTATTCGGAAGACCAATTTGAAAAAGCGTACGCCAATGGTTCACCCGCCGGTCTTTCCGAACGTATCGCCAGAACAAGGCGCGAACTGGAGCGGCTGGCCAGATAAGTTCCAGGTCGCTTAACCCCGATCCGCTCGTCAGCGAAGGGATGGCGCGGGGCTGGACTAGCAGAGATGACCCACCGTGCTCACGCTTCTGTCACACCAATCCCATTACAGAGCCGGATCGACGCTGCGGGCCTGTCAGCTTACTCAAGTTCGCCCAAGCGATGCCAGCGGAGCCGAATTGAGGCGCTCCAAAATACGTTTCAGTGCTGCGATGTTGTTTTCGTCCTTGGCGCTCGCAAGCGCGTCCTTCAGCACCACGCGGATGCCGTCGGCTTCGACCCGCTCCATGTCCCAGCCCTCGTAAAGGCGCTCGCGCGTCTCAACGCTCTGGTCCAGCGAGACAACATCATAATGGCGCGGGTCGCTGTGGAGGCTGGAGATCAGGTTCTTTACCGCTATGGGAGGCCCTTCGACCCATTGGAAGAAGACTCCGTTGCCGAAGACAAGCACCCCGGTGATGCCCTCGGTCGGCGTTGCGCCGTTGCGAAAACTCGATGATGCGACCTACTTCGATGTCATCAACGCCTTCGGCGGCACGACTGCAATACACAAAAGTTTCAAGCGTAAGTTCTTCGTATTCCAAGTCGGGGTCGTCTGAAAAACTGAATTCGTCGGACATAGTTTAGTTTGCCTTGTATATGCGGTGCTTATGGCCCGGGCGGGCGGTTCCATCCGTTTGGCCAAAAATCTGGTCCCACCGGCTTCACGTGGCGCGACCTTCTGGGAGGTATTCACTGAGCCTTCCAAAAAATGATGCTCATGTAGAAGCACCACCAACAATCATGAAATCAAATATAGCGACGAGCCGGTTTGCTGTTGCACTGATGCATAGGCAGAATACGCGGCCGCCATAATGCATTTCCCCACAATTTTAGGCGACTGCAGTTAGCGCGAGGATCGATTTCGCACAATGTCCGCAGTTGTAGTGGCTTGCCGTCCGTGCACTTATCGAATGCAAATTGGCGGAAGCTGACACTCACGCGCACTGCTGAGTATGTCAGCCAGATCGGGTCGATCGCGACAGATAAACCGTCCAGCGACTGACCCCATTGGAAGTGCTTTTACCTAACGGGCGTTGACCAGAATTCTACAAGCGTTTGCTAGCCAACACTGATCGTTTAAAAGTGTAAGGCGCGAAATTATGGAACCGCAAAGCTCAGAGGCAAGCCTGCTTTTCGGGGATGATCGCAAACCTCAATGGGTGGATGGCCCCTGACAATGCTGCAGAACGCCACGTGGTCCCAAAAATTGCTCTCAAAGCAGCAAACTGCGCTTGGTATTGCCGGTTTGGCCGCCGCCTATTTGGCGGCAGGCTGGGCAGGATTGCTTCTTGTTCCGCATGAAGGACATGGGCTGCCAATCTGGCCAGCAGCAGGCATAGCGATTGCAGGGCTTATGTTGTTGGGACGCAATCTATGGCCCGGCATTTGGATCGGCGCCTTTGCCGTGAACCTGGTCGGCAACGAAGCCGCATTTATGCCGGGTACGACCGTGCCTGTCCCGGCGACGATGGTCACACAAATGGTGGCCGCGTTGGTTCTTGCAACAGCGGCTGCGGTTCAGGCAATTATGGCCGCGTGGCTAATTGATCGGCTGCTTGGCACCCCGATCGCGCTGAAAAATTTTGCGGACGTCGCAAAGCTTATTGTATTGGCCGGGCCGGTCGCATGCATCGCCAGTGCGCCGGTCGGTATTGGCTTGCTGTGGTACTGGGGATCAATGCCGGGTCCTGCATTGCTGCAAGGCTGGATGATGTGGTGGGGCGGCGATCTGCTTGGCATCCTGATTGTCCTTCCAATTGCGCTGATCGCCCCATGGCATACGCCCAAGGTGTTCTGGAAAGGCGCACCGATTACCCCTTTGACCCTGTCGATGGTGCTTGGATTATTTGCCTTGGTGGCCGTTACTCTGACCGCGTGGGCGGTGACCAAGCAGATCATTTACGATCGCAATTTGACGGCTTTCAGCGCCATGACGGACGACAGTGAAGTCGCACTCAGGCACCGGATCGAAATTTATCGGCGCAGCCTGGATGGCGGCGCTGCCGTGGTTGATGCGACAGATCATGTGACACGCGAAGACTGGCTGAACTTTATCGATATGATCAATGTCGAAACGCTGCCGGGTATCAACGGCATCGGCTTCATAAAACCAGTTGATCGGAACGAAGAAGCTGCCTTTTTGGAGGAGAGCTCGGCAGATGGCGCGCCGCCTTTCGCGGTTCATCCGGTGGGCACCAATGATGACCTGTTCGTGATTAAATATCTCGAACCCATCGCAGTCAATGCGAAGGCGTTAGGACTGGACATCAGCTTTGAAGAAAATCGCCGTGAAGCTGCAGAAATCTCTCGTGATACGGGCGAAGCCCGCATCACCAAACGGATTACGCTGGTTCAGGATGAGGCTCAAACTCCCGGCTTTTTACTTTTGCAGCCGGTCTATCTAAGAGGTGTTCCGCTTAGTTCGGTAGACGCCAGACGCGAAGCGTTCAGGGGCTGGGTTTTCGCGCCTTTCATTGCCTCACGCTTCATCGAGGGTCTGACATCCAGCCAAGACGAATTGTTCACTGTCAAAATCTATGACGGATCAATAATAGACCCCGAAGAACAGATTTTTGGCGGTGAGAGGCGCCAGGACGCCTCTTTTACTATCAGCCGGACCATCCCGGTGGAGGGTCAAAACTGGACGCTGGTGTGGGAAAGCACCCCGACGTTCGAAACCAATGTCAAAACCAATGAGCCTGCCATTGTGCTTGGCGGGGGAATTGCCCTGATCCTGTGCTTTGGCGGTCTGCTGCGATCCTACGCGCGGCGCGAAGCTGTTATTTCCGCAGAAGTGAAACAAAAAACTCTCGCGCAGGAAGAGGCTCTGGCGGCGCTTAGCGAAAGCGAACACCGGTTCAGTGATCTGGCGCGCCTTTCGCCTGCCGGGATCATTCGCACCGATGAATTCGGTTTCTGTATCTATGCCAACGATAGCTGGCTGACTATTGCAGGCCTTGACCCGGCAAATGCAATGGGCTCCGGCTGGATTTCGGCCATACATGCAGAAGACCGTGCCCAGTTCCATTGCGAATGGCTCGATGCAATTGATCGGCAAAGCGAACATCGCGCCACTTTCCGCTTTGTCCATCAAGACGGCACATCGCGCTGGGCAGACATGATGACACGCCCAGAGATGACCGAAACGGGGCAGGCGCGCGGTTTCATCGCTGTTGCGCTGGATGTGACAGAGAGCATGGAACTGCAAAGCAACCTTCAGGCTGCCCGCAGACAGGCCGAAGCCGCAGTGGAGGCAAAGTCCAGTTTTCTGGCGAACATGAGCCATGAAATTCGCACGCCAATGAACGGCGTTCTTGGCTTCACCAATCTGCTTCTCGACAGCGAGCTTAGCGAGGAACAGCAGCGACAAACGCAGCTGATTGCGGATAGCGGGCGCACTATGATGCGATTGCTAAATGACATTCTTGACCTGTCCAAGGCGGATGCTGGACAGATGATAATGGCCTGCGAACCGATCAATATCCGTGATGTGATTACAGGGACAATCACATTGATGGCCGCATTGGCTGACAGCAAAGGCGTCGCGCTACAGGGGGAAATTGACGACGAAGTGCCTATGATGATCCGCGGTGATGAACTGCGGATTCGTCAAATCCTGATGAATTTACTCGGTAACGCGCTCAAATTCACCAGTGTGGGCCGGGTAACACTGCGCGCGCGTCTTGAGCCCGGAAAATCAGATCGCATGGTTCTGGAAATCGAGGATACCGGGATCGGGATCGCAAAGGAGCGACAACGCGCGATATTTGACGAATTTGAACAAGCCGATTTAACGATAGCGCGCGATCATGGCGGAACCGGTTTGGGGCTGGCGATCAGCAGAAAACTCACGCAATTGATGGGCGGTGAGATGCAGGTCGAAAGCGTCCTTGGTATCGGCAGCGTCTTCCGCATCCACCTGCCCATTGTCGCATTCCAGGACGATCAACCGCAGGGCGAGAGACGATTTCATCCCGCACGCGAACAACGGCGCGCGCCTCGCATTCCGCGATGCTGCAGGATATTGTTGGTGGAAGATCATGACATCAATCAAATCCTGATGAAAGATATGCTCCACCGTTTGGGAATGGATGTCGAAATCGCTGAAAATGGGGCCATCGCGGTCGATCAAGTGACCGCATCTATCCAGGCAAATCATCCATTCGATCTGGTCCTGATGGATATGAATATGCCTGTAATGAACGGTATCGAGGCAACCTGCGCCATTCGCAGCCAAGGCATCGAGGCCTGCGACCTGCCAATAGTTGCGCTGACAGCCAATGCATTCGCAGAAGATGTGGGCAACTGTCTGGCGGCGGGTATGCAGGCCCATTTAACCAAACCCATTAATTCGCAGAAACTGGAAGAAGCGGTCACCAGATGGGCCAAACGATCAAACGATCACGCTGCACCAATCCCAACTGCTTCCAACCAAGCGCGTTCCGATATCCCGCTCGAAGAGCGCTACCGGAACGAAAAACAGAAAACGATCGAGTGCCTCGAAGCGCTGCTGCAGCAAACGGAGCTCTGCGCAGATGACCTGAATAGCGTTGCCAAGAAATTGCATAATCTGGCCGGTACAGCCGGTATGTTTGGCGAGGAACAGTTGGGCGAACTGGCCCGGACGCTTGAACACGATCTCAGGAGCGGCGACGCTGTAGATGTCCGCGAACGGATCAGGATTTGGCTCGCCAATTTGCGCGCAGCCGAGATGGTTGCTTAAGCTAGCCAATCACCTGATGACCGCGTTTGCGGTTTTGCCCAACATCCAAAAAATCGGGCACTGCTGTCACCTGTCTACTATTGGATGTTGGCACGGTTGCCCCCGATCGTTTCTGGGCTAAACAACACGAGAATTTTGCAGGCGAGCTAAACCATCGACACCGGGGTTATAAGCCTGCCAGCAAACGCACGCCGACCACCATCACCAGCGCTGCTGTCAGCCATCTGATCCATTTCAGCGGTAGGACTTTGAGCGCCATCAGGCTGCCGATCTGGCCGCCCACCGCAACCGCAATCAAAAGCGGCAGCGCATCGACCATCGCGCCGCCGAACATTGAGGTGCCGTGTTTGAACAATTGCCCTGCGAGGCCGAACAGCGAATTGACGAGGATGAAGAAACTCGCGGTTGCTGCGATTGCGCGCGCGTCCCGCCACCGGGTCAGGTGCAGCAGCGGCGCGAGGAATATCCCTCCGCCGATACCAACGAGGCCAGCGAGGAAACCGATTGGAGCGGCGACAAACGGTATCGCCTTGGCATAGGGCGATGGAATGCCGCTCGCCGTCTCTCGCAGCGGAATGAGCATTGTCAGACCTGTCAGTACAAGACTGCCGCCGAGCATCAGCAGGAATGCCTCCCGCTCGATCGGTACTAAACCACCCAGAAACGCCGCCGGAGCTGCAAGTGCCGTCATAATCAGCGCGCCGCGCCACGGCGTTACACCTGCACGGGCAAAGCGCACGGTTGCCCCCGCCACCACGATGATGTTGCAAGCCAGAGCCACAAGCGGCAGCACCCGGTAATCCAAACCTGACAAAACCAGCAGCGCGGCATAGGTCGAGCCGCCGCCAAAACCCACGCTGGCATAAAGCAGCGCGGTGATGAAAAATCCCGCGGCGAGGAGCACGATCAGTGGCACTCAGCGTGCTCCCACCCGCAAATTCATCAGACCGTTTGAGTCGCGCCTGCTGCCCCGTGGCAATGTTTGTATTTGTTGCCAGAACCGCATGGGCAAGGCGCATTGCGGCTCACGGCGAGGTTAGCATAGGGATTGTCAGCGTTCGCCCCGCCCGGCCCCGATGCAGCGCGCGGGCTGCCGGCAAGCGAGCCAAACAGTTCCGGCCGGTTTTCTGAACCATCACCATCATTGGAATTTTCGAGCCCGGTCAGCGGGTCGATATGTCCGGTGAGGAAATCAGGCAAATCGGGCAAAGCTGCAGGTTCAGGTTGAGCGATCCGCAATTCGGATTTGAACAGCAATTTGGTCACTTCCTCACGAAGCGTGTCGAGCATCCCTTCGAACAGGCCGAAAGCTTCTTGCTTATATTCGTTGATCGGCTGTTTTTGGGCAATCCCGCGCATCCAAATCACCTGACGCAAAGCATCCAGCGTCGCGAGGTGTTCTTTCCAATGGTAATCGAGCTGGCGCAGCAGAATGTCTTTTTCGACAAGGCGCCAGATGCCAGTGTCGTTCTTGGCCATCTTGGCTTCCATCATCTCATCGGTCTGCGTGCGGATGCGCTCTTCGACGATTTCTTGTTCAACCTGATCTTCTTCCAACCAATCGTCGATCGGCGGGGTCAGGGCAAACACCTCTTGGAGTTTCTCTTTCAGTCCGGCGACATCCCATTGCTCGGGATAGGAACCGGGAGGGCAATGGGTCGCGATGATCGAATTGATCGTATCGTGGCGCATATCAACGACCACATCATCAACCGTTTCACTGTCCATAATCTCGGAGCGCTGCTCATAGATAACCTTGCGCTGATCGTTCATCACGTCATCGTATTGAACAACCTGTTTGCGCGTGTCGTAATTGCGCGATTCAACCTTTTTCTGCGCAGTTTCGATGGCTTTCGAAAGCCATTTGGAACCAATCGCTTCGCCATCTTCAAGATTTGAATTCATCATCTTGGAGAACAGTGTGTCAGGCCCAAAGATGCGCAGCAGATCGTCTTCGAGACACAGATAAAACCGCGAAAGACCCGGATCACCCTGACGACCCGAACGGCCTCGCAGCTGATTGTCGATCCGGCGCGATTCGTGCCTTTCGGTGCCAAGAACAAACAGACCGCCCGCTTCGAGCACTTTCTGCTTTTCTTCCGCAACCTCTTGTTTCAATTTGGCAATCGCCGCGTCTTTCGCCGGGCCATCTTCCAAGTGGCCGCATTCAGCTTCAATCCGGAATTCGAGGTTTCCGCCCAACTGAATGTCGGTGCCGCGGCCTGCCATGTTGGTGGCAATGGTCACCGCGCCCAATCGGCCCGCCTGCGCAACGATGGGCGCTTCACGCTCATGCTGACGCGCATTCAATACCTCATGCTTCACACCTTCATCATCGAGGAATTTGCTGAGCAATTCCGACTTCTCAATCGACACGGTGCCGACGAGGATCGGCTGACCAATGCGTGACTTTTCCGCGATGGCCTTTGCAATGGCCTGGAATTTATCGACGGTGTTTTTGTAAAACTCGTCTTCTTCATCAATGCGCTGGACAGGCAGGTTGGTCGGAATTTCGACGACGCCCACTTTGTAAATGTCCCAGAATTCCGCCGCTTCGGTGGCAGCCGTACCGGTCATCCCGGCGAGTTTTGGATACATGCGGAAATAGTTCTGGAACGTGATTGATGCCATCGTCTGGTTCTCAGGCTCGATCTTGACGCCTTCCTTGGCCTCAGCCGCCTGATGCAGACCGTTTGACCAGCGGCGGCCATCCATCATGCGTCCGGTGAACTCGTCAATGATGACGACCTTGCCGTCTTTCACGATGTAATGGTCATCGCGCTTGAACATATGAACCGCTTTGAGCGCCTGATCGAGGTGGTGAACGACCTGCGTGTTTTCGACGTCGTAAAGGTTGTCTGTCTCCAGCAGCCCCTTGTCGAGCAGCATTTTTTCAACCGCTTCCAGCCCGTCTTCGGTTAGCTGGATGTTCTTGGTCTTCTCATCCTTTTCGTACCACTCTTCCGGGATCTCCTTGGCGACCTCATCCAGCTTTACATAAAGGTCTGACTTGTCCTCTGTCGGTCCAGAGATGATCAGCGGCGTACGCGCTTCATCGATCAGGATCGAATCGACCTCATCGACGATTGCATAGTTAAACGGACGCTGCGCCATTTCCTTGCGATTATGCTTCATATTGTCGCGCAGATAATCGAAACCAAATTCGTTATTCGTGCCGTATGTGATGTCAGCGTTGTAGGCGTCGCGTTTTGTCCGCTCGTCCATATTGGGCACAATCACGCCAACTGTCAGACCCAGCCAAGTATACAGTTGGCCCATCCATTCCGCGTCGCGGCGGGCGAGGTAGTCGTTGACTGTGACGACGTGGACGCCCTTGCCCTCAATAGCGTTGAGATAGGTCGCAAGCGTCGCAACCAGCGTTTTTCCTTCACCCGTGCGCATTTCGGAGATTTCGCCCCGGTGCAGCACGATGCCGCCGATCATCTGCGTATCAAAATGCCGCATCCCCAGCACCCGCAACGACGCTTCTCGCACCGTTGCAAACGCTTCAGGAAGGATATCATCCAGCGTACTGCCAGCGTCCAGCTGTTCGCGAAATTTGTCCGTCTGTGCCTTAAGCGCATCGTCAGACAATTTCTGAATCATCGGCTCTAATGCATTGATACTATCAACGGTTTTGCCGAGCGATTTGACGTAGCGGTCGTTTGAAGAGCCGAATACCGATTTGACGATTTTATTGAACATGGAAGAGATGCCTTCGGGTGGTGTCTAATTCACGCACGGCTCACGCGGATGCGGGGAGGTGCGAAATTTACGATGATGTATGGATTTCGCGCAGAAACATCCGCGCGTTACGATAGAAATGCTTTGCGCGTGGCTACTCTAGCGCGCGTTCACTTCCAAAGATGATCGGAGGACGCAAAGCCGAAAGGATAAGAGCGGGCTTTTGGCTGCGCTCTCTCACCGGGTATTTTGCTATGCTTTGGCGGGCCTGTTCTGCGCATTGGCAACATTCGCTGCCCGATGCTTCAACGGCTCCTGCAAATGCGCTTGCATCGGCCACCAGCGTTTCCAACGCGGACGCATGCGCCGGCGCGGTAAGCGCGGCAAGCCCGGTGAAAAGCGCAAACAGAGTGATCAGATGACGACGCATTACGGCGCGCTAGATAGTGTATTTAAAGCTATCCGTCCACCGGCTTTGGCGCTGGCTTTCGCACTGGCTTTTGCACTGGCCCTAGCCAGCACGGTCACGTCGCCATGAGCATCGACAGCAAGTCAATTAAAGGCGGCCCGCTGCTCGCCAGAGCGCCAAGAGCAGGTTCGATAATCGGCAGGTTGAGCGAACAATCGGTCTATATCCAAATGTCGCTATTTAGAAAACCACCAAAGACCTGAATTGCAGCGCGCGCTCAACCGCATTACGGCGCGTTTCATGGATTTAAAGACTTCACCACTCGCACTGCCCTTTCCCAGCATGCCTGCCATTCCCGGCGTCACTTTACGCGTCGCACGCGCACGGTACAAAGATTGGGACCGCGCAGACCTGACCTTTGTCGAAGTCGATGAAGGAACCGTTCTTGCAGGCGTGTTCACGCAGAGCGCCTGCGCCTCCACCGAGGTCGAGATGGGCCGCGCACAGGTGAAGAACGGCACGGCGCGCGCCTTGATCGTGAATGCGGGCAATTCCAACGCCTTCACCGGATATCGCGGACGCGAAGCGGTGGAGGCTATCATGGAGCAGGTCAGCGAAGCGCTGGGCTGCTCGCCCGACAGAGTGCTCGTATCTTCGACCGGTGTAATCGGTGTGCCCTTGCCCATGGACAAGGCGCGCGCAGGCATTGCCGCCGCCGTGGAAGCGGAGCCTTGCGGGTGGGAAGATGCCGCAAACGCCATCGCCACCACCGATACATTTGCAAAAGGCGCGCACACCTCTGCGATGATCGGCGACACGCGCGTGGAGCTGTGCGGGATCATCAAAGGTTCCGGCATGATCGCGCCCGACATGGCTACCATGCTGGGATATGTGTTCACCGACGCAAATGTTGCGCCTGCCTTCCTGCAGGAATTGCTCAAGCAGGCGAACGATCAAACATTCAGCTGTATCACCGTGGATGGTGACACCTCTACCAGCGACACCGTGCTGGCCTTTGCGACCGGCCAGACCAGCTCCGAGCGGATCGAGGGGTGGGAAAGTGCCGGAGCGGATGCTTTCGCTGCCGCCCTCACCGATATTACGCGCCAGCTGGCTCAGCTGGTCGTCCGTGACGGCGAAGGGGCGAGCAAGTTCATCACGATCCGCGTATCTGGCGCGGCCAGCGACGAAAGCGCCCGCCGCGTGGGGCTGTCGATCGCCAATTCGCCGCTGGTGAAAACCGCGATCGCAGGCGAGGACGCCAATTGGGGCCGTGTTGTGATGGCTATCGGCAAAGCGGGCGAACCCGCGGACCGCGACAAGCTCTCCATTGCGTTTGGCGGAGTATGGGCCGCGCGCGATGGGTTGCCGGTGGATGACTATGATGAAGCACCTGTTGCTGAACACCTCAAGGGCCAGAACATCGACCTGGCGGTTGAGATGGGAGTTGGCGAAGGCCGCGCCACCGTTTGGACTTGCGACCTCACCCACGGCTATATCTCTATCAATGCGGATTACCGTTCGTGAGGGGGCGATCATGAGCGAACTGGGACCACTCGACGCCGAAATACGCGACCTGATGCGCTTTGCGGCGGAACGTTCAATGATGCCGCGATACCGCGCGCTGGCGGACAGCGAGATCGAGATGAAGGGCGAGGACGATCCCGTCACCATCGTCGACCGCGAAGTCGAAACGTTCCTGACCGAAGCGCTGACCAAGCTGGCGCCGGGCGTCGCCGTGGTGGGAGAGGAAGCGGTTGCCGAAGATGAAAGCGTGCTTGAGAAACTCTCAGACCAATGCTGGATCATCGACCCGCTGGATGGCACCGCGAACTTCACCGAAGGCAAAGAACCGTTCGGGATGATCATCGCGCTCGCCGATGCGGGCAAGGCGGTCGCAGGGTGGATATATGATCCCAACTCCGACCGGTTCTGCCACACGAAATTGGGTGAAGGCGCATTTGTGGATGGAGACCGGATAACGGCACGCACCACCGGACAAAAACCGCCCGTCGCCGCGATTAGCCGCATTTTCCTGACCGAAGAACAACGCGCGCAAGTCGATGCAAAACTCGCGCCGCATTACACGCTTGTCGACATTCCGCGCTGCGCGGCAGAGCAATATCCTCGCCTCGCGCTGGGGCAAAATGATGTGTCGAGTTTTAAACGGACGCTGGCATGGGATCATGCGGCGGGGGTACTTTGGCTGAACGAAGCTGGCGGAAAAGCCGCTCGGCTCGACGGTAGCGAATACCGCGTGGATCAGCATGGTATGCCCGGTTTGGTGGGCGCTTCATCGCCAGCGATTTGGGACGAATTTGTCGCGCGGGTGCTAAGCTAGCATCCGCGCGACCAAAATCAGGCGATTAAATTTCGCTTTCGATCCATTGTTTAAGCTGGCTCTTTGGTGCCGCGCCCACTTTGCGTGCGACAGCTTCACCGTTCTTAAACAGCACCATCAGCGGGATCGACTGCACACCCATTTCGGCAGGAATGCCGGTGTTTTCCATGATGTCCATCTTGGCGATAGTCACAGATTCACCCAGCTCTTCACTGATTTCTTCAAGCGACGGTGCGATCATTTTGCATGGCCCGCACCATTCGGCCCAGAAATCGACCAGAACAGGCTTATCGCTGCTCAGCACGTCGGCTTGAAAACTTTCATCGGTGACGTTGATGGTGGCCATATCGGCTTCTCCTAAAATTTGGTTCGAGAGTTCGGTTGGGGTCTATCTAGGTGCGGAGGTCGCTTCACTCAATATGCTGGGGCGTATAGGAATCCTGCGCCTCGCCCAAACGATCCTTTTGAATGCCCAGCGCATCAGCCAGCGATTTCGATAAGCTGCGGCGTGTGCGTGTAGAGCACTGCCGCGCGAATGGTTCGTCCGGGATAGATTGCCGCCAGCGCGGCGGCATAGGCGGCCATCTGACGAATGGTCGCGGTTGGAATGTCTTCGGCGCGTGTGGGTGGTCGGCGAGTCGTTTTGAAATCGACCACCGTTACGGTGTCATCCCTGACAAGCAGCCGGTCAGCGGTGCCCGCAACCACAATACCGCCAATGGTCGCGGCGAGCGGGATTTCGGCAAGCGCTTTATCTGAGAATATGTCTGCAAATTCCGCCTTAGCCAGCACCGCCAGGGCGCTGCTGATCATCTCTGCGCGAACGTCTGACGGCAGATCGCCCGCTTGCCGTTGCAGCCAAGCAAGCGCCGCCGCCTCGCGGTCCTCCGCCGCCAAATCCGGAAGGCGTTCGAGCATGCGGTGGATCAACGTTCCCCGGCGCGCAGCAATTTCCGCTGCGCCGGGCGCAAGCGGCGGGTCCGAGCCTTTCTCTTCGCCAGCACTGCTGGGCGCCAGCGGTTTGGGTGGGCGCGGTTCTGGACCGATTGGCGTCGCGGCCCATGTCGGTAGGACCGCCATAACTGGCGCGTCCCGCTCGCCATCAGCACTAATCAAAGGATCGGCGCGAATACCCCATTCACGCCGTGCGCCCCAGATCGGGTCTTCCTGCGCAGGGCTGTCAAATACAGGCTCCAAATGCGCGTACCAGCTGTCTTCCGGCGGGCCTTTCTTGGAACGCGAGGGACCAAGTGATCCGCCGATAAACAGCGCCTCTTCCGCCCGTGTCATCGCCACATAGAGCAGCCGCCAATGCTCTTGCATATCGGCGATCCCGGCCTTTTCGTCAGCGGCTTGCACAGGTCCGACGCGTTCGTCTTTGGATAGACCCGGCAACGGAACCCGGGCCGCATTATCACCCTCTGCCCCAACCGGATCATCGCGCAATTCCAGTGAGCTGCCCTGCCCCGGTTCGCCCGTAGCATCAGCAAGAATCACAATGGGCGCTTGCAAGCCTTTCGACCCGTGCACGGTCATAACGCGCACTTGACCCGTTGCCCCGTCAGCGTCGCGCTTCAACTCGCCCTCGCCCGCTTCGAACCATTCGATGAAGCCCGCGAGGCTGGGCGTATGCGCGCTTTGATAGGCAAAAGCGGCGTTGACCAGTTCGTCAATCGGGTCATTTGCCTCGCGCCCCAATCGCGCCACCAATTCACGCCGCCCATTCCACGGCCCGGTGAGCAGCCAAGCCAGCAAATCCTGCGGCGTTTCAAAATCCGCGCGCGCAAGCAGGTCGCGCAGCTTGGTGGTGGTTTGCGCGATGAAAGGGTGATCACTTTCTCGAATATGTTCCCACAACCGCATCTTTGGCGCCCGAGGTACATGGTCCAGCAGATCGTCCTGCGTCCATCCGATCAGCGGTGATGCCAGCAGGTTCGCAAGGCTCAAATCATCAAGCGGCTGCGCAGCAAAGCGCAGAGCCGCCATCAGATCCTTCACCGCCAAGGGCGCACCAAGCCGCAATCTATCGACCCCGGCCACCGCGACGCCTTTTGCATGCAGCTTTGCAACGATCTGCGCTGCGAGTTGCTTACGCTTTTGCACCAGCACCATAATGTCGCCCGCGCGCGCATGACGGCGGTTGTTCGGGTCCTTTTCAAGCACGAAAGGTTCGTAATCCGGGCCTGTCTCGCTCACCCAGCGATGCACCTGATCGGCGATCTTGTCCGCCAGCAAAGTGTCGTGTGCGGGCAACCAGTCGCGCTCGTCGCTCTCCTCCTCACTATCGGACAACCCGGTGACCGGATCCCACAATGCAACGAGCCCCGCTCGGTCCGCGCCGACATGATCCTCTGCCGGTTTGGTAAGGCCGAATGCGCTATGCCCAATCGCCTTCATCGCCTGATTGACGAAGTCCAGCACGGGCAGCGATGTACGGAACGAACGACCCAGATCGAGATCATTCCAAGTGGGCAGCCGGCGGTTGTCACGCATTTCATGCGCGTGCTGCTGCGCGGCTTCGATGCGCGCGTGAACTTTATCTTTGGCGCGGGCGAAGTTTTCGGGACTGGTGCCCTGAAAGCCAAAGATCGCCTGTTTGTAGTCCCCCACGGTGAAGATCGTGCGCACCGCATCCCCGCGCGCGCCTTCTCCGCTGAAGAAATCATCGATCAGCGCAAAGACGATGTCCCATTGCGATTGGTTGGTGTCTTGCGCTTCGTCGATCAGGATGTGGTCAAAACTACGATCAAGTTTGTAGCGTATCCAATCCGCCGCACCGTTCTTGCTCAGCAGATGCGCAGCCTTGCGAATAAGGTCGTCAAAATCGAGCAGCCCTTCGCGCGCTTTGGCCTTCTCCCAAAGCTCAGCGAAGGTTCGACCCATTTCGAGCGCAGGCGTGAGGAAATTCGCCAGCGCGAGCAGCGCGCGGCGTTCAGTAACCATCGCCAGCGCCTCTGCGATCATATCTTGCCCCTCGGCAAAAGCAGGATCGGTTTCACGCGGCTTTTTCAGGTTAAGCGCTGGCGTGCCGTCGGCTTTCAGCAACGTCCCTTGAAAACCTTGTGCCGCGTCGATCCGCGCCGTGTGATCCAGCGTCAGCCATTCGCGCATGAATACCAGGCATTTATCCGCCGTTTTGGTGCCCCATTCTTCTAACGGCGGGATCATCGAAAGCACATAATCATCAGGAAACAGATCAGGCCCCAGCCCCTCTGTCGCCCAATCCTCATCCGCATCCGCGGGCATATCGAGCAGCCGCAACACTCGAGCGCGCATGGGTGCTTTCCAAGCTCTCGGCCCTTCCCACAATTCCGTCGCACCGGCGCAGCGCATCATCCATTGCCGCAGCGCATCGGGGTCTTTGACGCAGGCGAAGTTTTCTACCGCTGCAACCAAAGCAGTATCGCCGCTCGCCTCAGCCTCAGTCAGCATGTCTGCTAAGACTTCGCGCGCCAGCAAGTCCCGCTCGCGGTCTTCCATAGGGCGCGCGCCCGGTGCCAGATCAGCTTCCTCAGGAAAATTGGCGAGCAACCACTGCGCAAAAGCGTGGATCGTATCAATCCGCAGGCCGCCGCCGGGACAATCAATCACGCTGGCAAACAAGGTACGAGCGCGCTCCTGGGTCGCCGGATCAATGTCCGCGCCCAGATGCGACAATTCTTGGCCCAACCGGCCCGGCTCAAGCCGCACCCAACGCGCCAGCACCGCATTGATGCGGTTCGCCATTTCCGCCGCGCCCGCTTTGGTGAAAGTCAGGCACAAAATCTGTGACGGATCGACACCCGGAGTCAGCAGCAATCGCAGCACCCGCGCCGATAACACCTGCGTCTTGCCGGTCCCCGCAGATGCCGACAGCCAGACATTATCGCGCGGATTGGCCGCACCCAGCTGATTGTCCTGAAGCTTAAAGACCGCGCCGCTCATGGCCATTCCTCCTCTGGCCGCTCGCTGAGGCGGATTTTCCATTCTTCTAGCCGCATCAGCTGATCGAAATCGAAATAGCCGGGGTAATCGGGGTTCTCTTTTGCGGTAAACGGAGCATCACCCAGCAGATATTTGCTGATCGCTTCGTTCAAGAATTGTTCGTGGCGGGGCAGAAATTCTTCCGGCGTCAACCCGCTGCGTTTGCGACCTGTCTTGGTGGGCTCATCACGGTAGGCAAATTCACCTTTTTTCTTGGCAAGCGACCAATATTCATAGGCGCTAGTGTCGCCAGTAATGATCCGATCATCCGCCGAGAAACCTCCATCGCGCGCGATCAGGCCAAGCAATCCCATTTGCAGCGCATAGCCGGCCTCCACTTGAGCGGCACTTGGCGAACCACCCGTTTTGTAATCAACGACAGCAAGCGTGCCATCATCCATGCGATCAATTCGGTCGGCTCGTCCGCGCACTTTGACGCCGTTGACCATCATCGAACCATCGGCTTCGGTGGCAATAACTTCGCGGCCATCGCTCGCCGCCTCGTCGATCCATGCCTCAAACCGCTCCATCGCAGCCAGAATGCGCGGTTGCCACAGACCTTTAAACAGCGGATGGACCCGCGCCTTTTCAAATTCACGCGTTGCAAATGGGATCAGCGCAAGATCTGGCTCCGCAACTCGCGCTTTGTGCCAAGCGTCCAAAATGTCGTGCACCAAAGTTCCGCGTAAAGCTGGATCGCCAAATGGATCGGCAGCCAGCGGATCGAGCTTGCGCAGGCCGAGTATCTCTGCGGCATAAAACTGATACGGATCGCCCAGCAACCGGTCGAGTGCAGTAACTTTTATGTCAACTTTTCGCTGCTTAGCGGTCGGTCGCGGCATGGGGCGCGGGTAATCGGGTGCAGGCGGCGGCGCACGGTCCAATGCGGGCAGGATTTCAGGAATGCGCCGCTCTTGATGGTCGTCCGCCAATTCACCGAGCAGAGCCTCTACTCGCAGCAAAAAGCGCGATGGCAGGGTCGGCCCCTCTGCATCACGCTGAGCGCGGCTAAGCACGACTTCGGGCGCGCCCATTGCGCCTGCCAAATCATGCGCAGACAGACCGATACGGAACTCTGCCCCCGGCACGCCTAAGACACGCAGAACGCCCGGTGCCAGCAACGCATCTGCGCCCGGCGGCTGCGGCCAAGTGCCTTCATTCAGCCCGCCGCAAATCACCAGATCAGCGCGCGCCATGCGCGATTCCAACAGGCCGTAAATCGCAACGCGCGGATGCCCACCATAAGGGGGGCGAACCGCAATTTCGTCCATCGCATCGCGCAATATCCCCGCCAGATCAGACGGCGCGATACGCGTGCCCAGCGCGCGCGCATGCAAGCGCAAATCCTCAACCATAGCGGCCAGCGCGCGGCCATCCTCGCGTGCCCACACGGTCTCTCCCGCAAGCGCTTCAGCCGTGCTCGCAACCAGATCAAGCATATCAGCAAGCGGCATCTCGTCAGCGAGACCAAACAGCGGCGCAAGCACCATCTCCGCCTCATCCCACCATTCTGCCACGCCAGCTTTGCGAGCGATTTCGCGCAGCGGTTCCAGTCCCGGTGCAGGCGTCGGCCCGCGCAATTCGCGATCAAACGCACGCAACGCCCGCAGCCAAATTCCCCGAGCGTCTTTGTCAGACTTTACCAGCGGATGCGCCAAGGTTCCGACCAATCCCGCAGGAGCCGTACCATGCGACACCAATTCCGCGATCAATCCAAGCAAGCGCCCCGTTGGCGTCAGCGAAAGCGGCCTGCCAGCAGAATCGTCTGCATCGATATTCCACCGCGCCAAATGTTGCGCCACCCGCCGCGCCAGCGACCGGTCGGCGGTGATGACAGCGATGCGTTTTTCAGGCTCTTCCAAAGCCTCTCGCACCAGTAGCGCGATGGCTTGCGCTTCTTCTTCGCTGGTCGCGCTGGTTAAGAGGCGCACGCCGGACAGGCGGCGCTTGCTGGGTTCAAGTGTAATCCACGATTTGCTCGCCTGTGGGGGCAGAAACAGCGAACTGATCGCGTGACTGCGAACTGGCGGCGCGGCGGATGCGCCTTTGCGATGCCACGGGCGCACTTCCTCACGCGCGATGCCCATGCGCTGTAGCAGCAATTTGAGGTGATATTGCGGATGCGTCAGCGCATCGCGCGCGCCAAACACCTCGCCGCCCGGCTCCGGCGAAGCGCCCGCGCGGCCCAATTCATCCCACGCCTCTTGCGACAGTGACAGATCAAGATCAGGCAGCACCACAGCGCCATTCGGCAGGTCAGCAATCACGCGCAGCATTCGTGCCAGAGCGGGCGAGGCACTGGTGACACCAGCGGCAACAATCGGTGTGGACGGCGGGTTAGCGCGCCATTTCAGCGTGGCCCGTTCGAACAGAAGATTGCGCCGGGTAGCGGCGTCAACCTCGCGGTGTTCGTCCAAACGTATCCGCCAGCGCGCCTGCACTCGCGCAAATAGCCGCAAAGACTTCTGCCAGTGACGCGACAAGTCCCCCAGCATATCGAGCACAGCATCACTGGTCAGATCTTCGGGCGCTTTTTCCTCGACCAGCAACCGGTCCATAGTGCGCGCAATATCTCTCGCTAGGCGCAATCGCGCCGCACCGGGAAGCGGGCTATCGCCTTGCTCAGCGCGTTCCAGATCAATCAATTCAGCGATTTCCAGCCAGCGCCGTGTCGGCTCCACAGCTGGGGGAATATCGCTCGCGCCCAGCGGATCGAGCAGCGCGCCCAGAGCCTCGTCCAGATCTAGATCACCGACCGCCACCATGCGGGGCATCAACATGCCCGCCAGATCGCTCGTTCCGAGATGGCGAATGAACGCTTCTGAAATTGTGCGCGCCGCGCGGGAACTGGGGACCAGCAATGTCAGCCGCGCGAGCCCCACATCTGGGTCGGAATAGCGCGGCACAATGCCGGCCACCAATGCATCAGCAAAACCGCGATGCGCGGCGATGGAGTAAATTTCCGGTGTCGTACTGGATTTCGTACTGGTGGGGTTTTGCTCTTTACCCACGTTTCAGCGCGTCTTCGGTTGGCGCGATGGCTTGCGGAGTGCCCACTTCGAACCACTGCCCGGTGAAAGAAACACCGTAAAGGCGCTCCTCCTCAATCGCGCGGTTCCACAGCACGTTGGTGGAGAATTTGCCATCGGGGGCATCGCGCAGGAGCCGTTTGGAAACAAGTTGAATGCCCGTATAGATAAACGGCGCAACCCGGCCTGGACGGCGGCGCAGCAGCTTGCCAACGGGGTCCATATAGAAATCGCCAAGCCCATCGAAATTCTCCGCGCGCGTGTGACTGACCAGCAGCAGCAGAGCGTCCATCTTATCCGGGTCCCAGCGTGCCGACAGATCGTGAAACGCGTCGCGCGGGCCGTCGAGCCATATGTTGTCCGCATTCAAGCAAAAGAACGGATCGGGCAGATCATTCTGCGCCTTAACCATGCCTCCACCCGTTTCCAGCAATTCGCCGCGCTCATCCGAAATCACAACTTTGGGAGCGGCGCGATCAATCACATGCGCCTCCAGCTGGTCAGCAAGGTAATGCACATTGACCAGCGCGCGTGCGACACCAGCATCCGCTAACCGATCAAGCGCGTGGTCGATCAAAGGTTTCCCGGCGACGCGTACCAACGGTTTTGGCGTGGAAGCGGTCAGCGGGCGCATCCGTTTGCCCATGCCGGCGGCCATGACCATCGCAGTATCGCTGGCGAGCTTCGGTGCATCGCTCACGTAATGGTTCCCCCGCCGCTCTGACGCAGGTCGGTGGGAATATTCGAATCAAACCACCGGGCTATGGGTTCCAATGCCGGATGCGCCAGATCACGCTCCATCGCCGCCCAAACCCGCGGAATCATATCGAGATAGCGAGGCTTGCCGTCGCGTTTGTAGAGCCGCGTAAATATGCCAACAATCTTTGCATTCCGCTGCGCACCCAACAGCGCGTAATCGCCTAGAAAATCGTCACCGGTTCCGGCACGTTCAGCATATCGCGCCAGCATAGCCGTTTCCAAATCAAGTGAAACATCGCGCCGCGCATCTTGCAACAACGATACGAGGTCATAGGCAGGATGGCCTACCAATGCATCTTGGAAGTCAATCAGACCCTGGGGAGAGTTTGTATACGGATCACCCAGCATCATGATGTTTTCCGCATGATAATCGCGCAAGACCGTAACCGGATTGGTAAGCCGAGCAATCATCGGGGCAAGCGCGGTATCCCATGCCCGCAAATACCCTGCCGCATCCACAGACAGGCCCTGCGCCGGAGTATACCATTGTGTCAGCAGCGCGGCCTCTCTCTGGTAAACGTCCATATCATATGCCGGAAACGGTCCCGCCGGGCGCGTATGCAATTCGGCGAGCGCATCAATCGCTGCTGCATAGGCGGCGTGTTCGCCATCGGGATGCACATCAAGCCAATCGCGCATCCGGTCATCACCGAAATCTTCGGTAAGCACCCAGCCTGACGCCGCATCTTCAGCATAGATCGCAGGCGCTCTCATACCGTGTTCGCTCAGCCAACCAGCTACCTTCAGGAACGGCAGCGGGTCTTCCTCTGGCGGCGGGGCATACATCAGCATCGCGGTCTCAGGACTGTTTCCTGCATGGCGCAGACGGAAGTACCGGCGGAACGACGCATCGCCCGGAATCGGCTCAATCGCAGCCGCAGCCCAGCCAGCGTTGGCGACAAATTGGTGGAGACCCTCAGGCAGTTCGCTCATGGCATCCGCTCTAGCCAATCTGCACCCGGTTTCACAATCGCAATCCGGCCTGCATCCTCACCTTTTCCCGCGCTTTCAAGCCGAATGGCGAGGCAAGCCGCCTCATGCGCAAAGCCCCCGGCGTGATCGGGCCATTCCGCGATCAACGCTGCGCCCTCGCGATATTCGTCCAGACCTATTTCCTCAGCCTCACGCGGGGTTTTGAGCCGATAGAAGTCAGCATGGACCACCGGCAATGTGAGCGGCGGCGCATCGTATGTTTCGATGATCGTAAAGGTCGGCGATGGCACTTCGCCTTTATATCCCAGCGCGGCAATTATCCCGCGTGCAAGAGTGGTCTTGCCCGCGCCAAGACCGCCCTCAAGCGCAACCACATCATCAGCGCGCAGCAAAGCCGCGATGCGCGCGCCAAATTCCGCCATCGCCGCAAGGTTCGGCAGTTCAACATGAGTATCCTTGGTCATGGCAACGTAATCGCCGCAACGGTGCCAACGCCCTTTTCGCTCGCAATTTCAAGAGTGCCGCCATGCGCTTCGATCAATTGCCGCGCCAAGCGGATGCCAAGGCCTGAGCTTTCACCCGCCTCGCCGCTGCGTAAAGCGCCCTCTGCACGCGCCAATTCGTCGGCAGTCATCCCCGCGCCATTGTCGGTGACGATGATCATCGCGCGCCAGTCATCGCCCTCGCCCGGTCTGGGTATCTCAATCACGATCTTGCCGTTTTCCGCCGTCCCCGCAATCGCATTGTCGAGCAGATTGCCAACCGCGCGGCCTAACTGGCGCGGGTCGGCGTCAACTGTGCGGCCGCGCTTGCCTTTGAGGTCAAGACCAAGCCCAGCGCCAATAATTGCTTGCTCCCGGTCACGCACCAAAGTCGTCATGAAAGGCAAGAGATCGATCTCCTCCTTATCAATCGGCAACAGGCCCGCTTCGCTTTGCGACAGGTCGAGCACATTTTCGACCTGATCGGTCAACCGCGCAACAGAGGTTAGTATCGCATCGACATATTCGCCCGCCTGCTCGTTCATCTCGCCCGCGGCACCGCTTTTCAGCAATTCGGCAAAACCTCCAATAGACGTCAGCGGTGTGCGGAATTCATAGGACATATTGGCGAGGAAGCTCGCCTTGACCGCGTCTGCCTCTTCCAGCGCCACGGCGCGCTCACGCAAAGCGCGCTCTGCTTTTTGCGAATCGGTGATATCGAGCACAGTCAGCAGACCGTTGCCATCGGGCAGCGGCACTCCGGCAAAGCGCAGAGTGCGGCCATCGGCAAGCAGCGCCCTGCCCTCTTTCTCTTTCCGGTCAAGCGTCGCGGCACGCACCACCGCACCGATTTTCTCTGCATCGGCAGGTTCAGCAAGGTTTTGAGCGATCCCCTCCAGCCACGCCTCTGCGCTGGGATGTGTGTCGAGGAACTCACCGCTAAGCCCCCACGTCCCGGCAAAACTGCGGTTCCACAATTGCACCGAACCATCGGGTGCAAAAATGGCGAGAGCTTCGAACAGACTATCGAGCGTAGCTGTCCGGGTGCGCAGCAGAGTGTCGCGCGTTGCCGACAGGGCAAGCTGCTCGGTCCGGTCCTCTGCGAACATCACCAATCCGCCATCGGGCATCGGCTGAGCCACGATCCGCAGATGCGTCCCGCCGGACAGCGGCCAGTTCTCCTCCTGCGTTTCCGCGCTATCAAACCAAGCGCGGTGTTCGTGCCGCCATTCGGGGAAATCGCGAACTTCCGGCGTGCTGCCGTGTTCGCGGGCGTCGGCGAGGAAACGGTCGAACGCGATGCCACTTTCGACCGCCGCATTGCTCAGGCCGAACTGCCTGCGAAATGGCCGGTTTGCAAAGGTCAGCTCTTCTTTCGAACTGAACTGCGCAACTCCAATAGAAAGCTGGTCGAGCATCGCGCGTTGAGCATCGCGGAACGCTCTGAATTCGCGCATCAGTTGCTGCTGTTCTTCGATATCGATGGCGTATCCCGCCACCCCGTCCCCGCCCAGCGGCAAGTCGGTCACGCGCAAGGACCGGCGTTCACCGTCAATCGTAACCGCGTCGATCCGCTGAATTTCGGTCTGTTTGTCCAAAGCCTCGCGGGCGATCTCAGCAGGCGTTTTGCCGCCGTCTGCTTCTAGCAGTTCGATCTGCCCCTCGATCACTTTGGGTAGGCTTTCCGCCCCGACTGCCTCAACATAAGCCTGATTGACGAGACGCAGTCGCATATCGGCATCGCGGAACCACATCGGCATGGGTGCAGCCTCAATCAGCCCGATCAACGCAGAGAAGTCTGCCTCTGCACGCCCCGCTGTACCGCGCAGCTCCTTCAATTCTTCTTCGCTGGCGGTGAAATCGAAAACCCACACAATTGCCGCGCCGCCCGGTGACACTTGCGGATCGGCCAGCGTACCTTGCAACGCGAGGCTGCGCTTCGATCCCGGCGGAGTAAGGACCATTTGGAACGGGCTTGCGCTTTTTTGAGTGACGCGAACTTTCTCAGTCAATTCCTCAACCTGAGCTTTAGACAGCGCCTCTCCATCGGGGCCTTCCAATTCACTTAGGTAAGCAGGTATTTGTTCTAGCCCAAGCCACCGCGCCAAACGCTCGGGCGCTTCAATGCGGCCATCGACACGGACCAGCAGCGGTATCGCTGGCGCGGCGTCGAGCATGTGCTGCATGCGTTTGAGAGATGTTTGGAACGCTTTGGTTCGCCGTGTCTTCGCATTCGCTTTTAGAATGGCGACCGCGGCCGCAATCGTCCAGCCTGCTAAAAGCAGCGCGATTCCGATCAAAGCTAAGGGTGAGAATTCCATGCACTTGCAGCTATGCCGGAGCAGCGCCGCTTGCAACCGCCTTTGGCGGCGAAAGCCCCCGCAATCTGTTCAAAATACGACCAATGATCGCACGTGCTGATTGCGGGGGATATTCGGTTTAGTAGCGGTAGTGGTCAGGCTTGAATGGGCCTTCTGCCGGCACACCGATATAATCGGCCTGCTTTTGGCTGAGTTTGCTCAGTTCCACGCCCAGTTTTTCAAGGTGCAAAGCTGCGACCTTCTCGTCGAGATGCTTGGGAAGGACGTAAACTTCGTTCTTGTACTCATCCGCCTTCGTGAACAGTTCGATCTGAGCCAGCGTCTGGTTCGTGAAGCTTGCGCTCATCACGAAGCTTGGGTGACCGGTGCCGCAGCCTAGGTTTACCAGACGACCCTTTGCAAGGACCAACAGCGAGCTGCCATCGGGTTTGGTCACCATATCGGTGCCTTCTTTGATTTCCTTCCACTCGTAATTGTCGAGTGAGGAAATCTGGATCTCGCTATCGAAGTGGCCGATGTTGCACACGATGGCCATGTTCTTCATCGCCATCATGTGATCGCCGGTGATGACGTCTTCATTGCCGGTTGCGGTCACAAAGATATCGGCGCGCTTTGCGCCTTCTTCCATCGACACAACTTCAAAGCCATCCATCGCCGCCTGCAAAGCGCAGATCGGATCGATTTCGGTCACCATGACGCGGGCGCCGCCATCACGCAGCGACGCTGCGGAGCCTTTGCCGACATCGCCGTAACCCGCGACACAAGCGACCTTACCCGCCAGCATAACGTCCGTGGCGCGGCGGATAGCGTCGACCAGCGATTCCTTACAACCATAAAGGTTATCGAACTTCGATTTGGTCACGCTGTCATTCACGTTGATCGCTGGGAACGGCAGTTTGCCCTGTTTCGCGATCTGATAAAGACGCATCACGCCAGTTGTGGTCTCTTCGGACACACCCTTGATATTCTTCACGGTCTTGGTGAGGTAGCCGGGCTTCGCCGCGACATAGGCTTTGAGCGCGCGTTGGAATTCAATTTCTTCGGCATTGGCCGGATCAGGCATTTCTTCGCCCGCTTCCAAACGAGCGCCCCAAAGAGCAAACATCGTCGCATCGCCGCCATCATCCAGAATGATGTTGGTGGTGAGGTCAGGGTTGTCTTCAGTCGACCAGTCAAAAATGCGGCCAACGTAATCCCAGTAATCGCTGAGCGTTTCGCCCTTGATGGCGAACACGGGAATACCCTGATCCGCAATCGCAGCAGCGGCGTGATCTTGCGTTGAGAAAATGTTGCAAGTTGCCCAGCGAACTTCAGCGCCCAAAGCAACGAGTGTCTCGATCAGGACGGCTGTTTGAATGGTCATGTGCAACGAACCGGTGATGCGCGCGCCTTTAAGCGGCTGCGCTGCGCCGTATTCTTCGCGCAGAGCCATCAGGCCCGGCATTTCAGTTTCTGCGATGTGGATTTCGTCATGGCCATATTGCGCCAGAGAAATATCTTTGATGATGTGTTCTTGGGTGGGCGTTTTGCCCGAAGCTTGCTTCACCATAAGTGACTCCATTTGGGGAAATAATATTACGTGCCCCCTAGCGACCTAGCCGCTCACAAGCAAATATAAACTTTTCTTTATATCTCTATGTCCGCCTTTTGGATGAAGCCTCAGGTCGACCAATAAAGTGCGTCTGCCGCTGCAAAAATGCGCGTCTTTGCGTAGCCTTTACCGTTGCCGCTTGGGCTTAGGCTCCTATATTGATGCATGAAGCGCCGGGCTCCTTTCTTTCCAATTCCCGCCTCGCGCAAGCAAACACAAATGGAGCATGCGATGACAATCTCAGTAGGCGACAAAATTCCCGACGTGACATTGGCAAAGGCCACCGCAGAAGGGCCGCAGCAAGTTAAAGCCAGCGAATATTTTGCGGGCAAGAAGGTCGCTCTGTTTTCCGTACCCGGTGCCTTCACCCCGACCTGTTCAGCAAAACACCTGCCCGGCTTCGTGGAAAAAGCCGCCGATCTGAAAGCCAAGGGCGTCGACGAAATCGTCGGCACTGCGGTCAATGACGCATTCGTGTTGGGCGCATGGAATTCTGCGTCGGGCTCCAGCGACATTACGATGCTGGCAGACGGCAATGCAGAGTTCGCCGAAGCGATTGGCCTGACGATGGATGGCTCAGCCTATGGCATGGGCAAGCGCGGTCAGCGTTTCTCGATGGTGGTGAATGACGGTGTGGTCGAACAGCTCAACGTTGAAGCGCCGGGCGATTTCAAGGTTTCCAGCGCGGAACATATGCTCGGCCAGATGTAATTCCGGCATCAGGCAAAATGAGAAGGGGCGCCACATTGGCGCCCTTTTTTATGATGCGATGTCAGTGTGATGGTTGGCCGATCACTAAGTTAGGCCATAGAAATAGACATGGGTGACCGTCAGCGCATTTGACAAAGCATGCGCGGTTATCGCGGGTAACAGCTTCCGTCCGCAAGCAACGTAGGTCAATCCGAAAAGCAAGCCCGCCAAACCAGTCATAATCATTCCAACCAGTGCCTGATCGGAGTGTCCCATACCGAACACAATCGCGACAAGCACCGCTAGCGGAACAGCCGAGCGCCTGCCGAATAAACAAACTCCCCAACCGATGAAAAATCCCCTAAAGAACACCTCTTCAAACACCCCCCCTATGAGCATGCCTTTCAGCATCCATTCGGCATACAAACCCGGGTTCCCATGAAGTCCATCTAGCAACGAGGAATCAAGCCGCGAATTGGTCAGAAGTTCGAGCGGAGGCACCAGAATGAAGTCCGACGCAAAGACGATAATGCCCACCGCAGCACCGATGAGAAGCGAAAAGGGCACACTTCGATAGACCATCGGAAATGTCGCTTTCCTAGCGTCGGGAACAAGCAAAAGTGCGATGAATGTGACTCCGATCCAAATGGCATCAGCAGCATCGCTCACGAATAAGAGCGGAATGAATGCTGTTAGCCAAAGCGCAACCATCCCCCGCTGTGTCTGAAACAAACGCCGCATTGAGATAACCTCTGCCAATCAATTTAATACGAATCGTACTAAATTCTTTTGACCGTCGTCGATCTCGCTGTAAAGTATTTGCTTGAGAGGTCGTGATGTTGACTGAGCTAGAAGGTGCCGTGCTGGGGATCGTTGCACGCAAGCAGCCGCTGACCGCCTATGCGATCCGCAAGGAATTCGAGAGCGCCGTGACGCAAAGCTGGAGCGCGAGCGCTGGAGCAATTTATCCGCTCGTCCGCAGGTTGGTGAGAGAGGGAGCGCTCAAAGAAGCAGCAAAGCCCAACGATGGCCGAGGCACGACAGTTTTGCGTTTGACAGCAAACGGACAGAAAAAACTCATCGCTTGGCTGCAGATCAGCGATCTAAAGGTGCTAGGTCCGGTCGCGGACCCTATGCGCACACGAAGCTTTGCTTTTTCTCAGCTTGGACAAGTGGAACGGCAAACGGTGCTCCACAACTGGATGAAGCTCAACCAGAAGGCCATTAATCTAGCGAAAGCGCAAATCGCACGCTTTGAGGCGGAAGGTGACGCAACTGCCGCGATGGCGACCCGGGGTACCGAGCTTCAGCTTGAAGCCCGGCTTACGTGGATGAGAGAGTTGATCGAGCATCAACGCCCCAAATAACCCTTAATACCCCATCAAACTCATCACCTCTTTGCGGCTGCGGTGGTCTTCTAGAAAACACCCCATCATCCGGCTGGTGAGCATTTCCACCTCATGCACCTTAACGCCGCGCCCGGTCATGCAACCATGTTCAGCCTCGATCACGACAGCGACACCGCGCGGTTCAAGATTGTCCCAAATACATTCAGCCACCTCTGCGGTCAGGCGCTCTTGAACCTGAAGCCGGTTGGCAAAACCGTGCAGCACGCGCGCCAATTTCGAAATGCCCACGACTTTTTGGTTGGGCAGATAGGCGATGTGCGCCTTGCCCGTGATCGGAGCCATGTGGTGCTCACAATGTGAATGGAAAGGAATGCCTTTCAACAGCACAATTTCATCATAGCCGCCCACCTCTTCAAAGATCCGGCTGAGATGGATCGCAGGATCGCTTTGATTGCCTTGGCAATATTCAAGCCAAGCGCGGCCGACACGCTTGGGCGTATCGATCAAACCTTCACGGGTCGGATCATCGCCCGCCCATTCTATCAATGTGCGGACGGCATCTTGTACGTTTTCGGGAACATCAGGCTTGTTCAAGGGATTCTCCGGATCGAATGTGCCTTTGGTCTGGCTGACTTCGTAGTTCATAGCTGACCACCTTCTCTTTAACAAACGTCTGATGCTGCAAGCTTTCACATTCAACTACGCAAACTGCGACCGCGGTGGATGCGCGCGAAACCGTGCTATGTCAGGGCAGAAGCACGAAAATGCCCCCCATTCGGGTGGAATGGAGGGCGCATTAAGCTTACTGAAGGGGAATGTCGGTTCTTACTCTTTGGCGTCATCCGCTGCTTCTGGAGTGACCTCGGCGGCCTTTTTCTCGGCAACTTTCCGCTCGTCGAAAACGGCTGTCATTTTGTCATCCATTTCGCTGTCAATCTGCTTGGCGAAATCGGGGAAGTGATCGTCTTCTTCCTCTTCAATGTGGTGACGATAGCGATCATCAAGCTTCTTGAATTTTTGAAGCCATGCCGATGAACTCATATCTGTTGCAGCCAGATCGTTGAGCATTTCGTCAATTTCATGGTGCTCGGCAACTGAGTGGCGGGTTTCGTCGCTTACTTCTGGATCGGCGAGCATTTCGGAATAGACGGCCTGCTCTTCTGCTGCCGCGTGGGATTTCAGCTCTTTGGTCAACTCAGTGAATAGCTCGCGGCGTTCGCTGCTATCACCCTCTGTCTTGGCAATCCGGTCGAGCAGATCGCGCTGCTTGTTGTGATCGGTTTCAAGGCGTTTGAGTACTTTCGTCTGGGTGTTCATGGTAAAACCTCTGGTTGAATGCTTGTTGGTTAAAACAAACGGCGAGAGGCCAGTTTGTTCCGGATTCTTGTCGATCCACCCGCGCCGCCCCATATCCAAAATATGTCCAATCCTGACAATCAGCCCAGCAGCGAGCAATTCGAGATCAGCGCCAGAGCCGCGCTCGCTCTCATACCGAATGACTTTGCGGACAAGCTGGCCGGTGTGGTGCTGACAGTGGAGGAATTTGCGACCCCAGAGCAGCTCGCGTCGGTCGATCTGCAAAACCGTTGGGACCTGACCGGCTTATATGAAGGCACACCGCTCACCGAACAGTCCATTTGGGATCACGCGCCGTTTCCCCCGAAAATCAGCCTCTTCAGGCAGCCGCTGCTTAAAGAGATGCGCGAGACAGGCGTAAGCTTCGAAGATCTGGTGCGCCATGTGGTGGTGCATGAGGCCGGTCACCATTTTGGCTTGTCAGACGAAGATATGCACGCGCTCGAAGATGCGGCCTCCCATTAGGTTTTGAAAAAATGCGAGCCAGAACCAAAAAAGCCCACCCCGCAAGGGATGGGCTTTCTTGGTGCGCCAGGAAGGATTCGAACCTCCGGCCGCCTGATTCGTAGTCAGGTACTCTATCCAGCTGAGCTACTGGCGCGCATTGGAAGGGGGCACATAAGCGGGCACCGCCCGCTTGGCAATGCTAATTTACCCTTTTTCAAAAAGACGCAGCGCCAGTTCCCGATCCAGCGGCGGTTTGTCGAGCTCCATGATCTGTTTTGGAGTGAACCAGCCGAGTCGCCCGCCTTCCAATGAAACCGGTTCGCCAGCCCAAACATCAATTGTGTAAAGGAGGATGACAATGAGTGGCCGCGAATTTTTGTTGGCTACCTGCGCGCTGTCGGCGCCGCTTCGCGGCCGGCGTTCCTCCGCAAAACCGGCGGGAATACAATCGTCTACGCGGACGGTGATACCAATCTCCTCCCGCAGTTCCCTTACCAAGGCTTTTACAGGAATTTCAGTATCTTCGATCTTGCCACCAGGGAATTCCCATAGGCCGCCGTGATGTTTTTCAAAAGGTCTGCGCTGCATAAGCCAAGTGTCTTCTGAAACACCCTCGGTACCCTGCCTTTCAACCCGCAACGCCCCTGCTACTACCCAGATTGGTTTCCTGCTTATGCCTCCTATCATGTCGGAATTCTTTCCATCTTTATGCGCGCTCTCAACCTTTTCTTAACTTGCTGCGACGATTTGTAGCTCATCAGGAACGTAACCGACGGGGGTCCGCATGAAATTGACGAAATTCCTTAAGCACATTGGAAACGACAATTCAGGCGCCACTGCTGTTGAATACGGACTGATCGCTGCTCTGATCGTTATTGCAATGATCGGTGCTCTCCAAGGCGTAGCCGAGGCGAACACTGATACTTGGAGCCGCGTTGAGACCACATCTGTGGATGCGATGAACGGTTCATAATTTGGAAAGGTTCCGAGTTAGGAATTTCTCAAGAGCTTCGCACTAAACACATATTTGTCTGTTCATCATCTTGGATGGGCATGGGTACCGAAGACCAAACCAGGAGACTACTAATGACATTTTTCAAAACACTGGCTCGTGACGAGCAAGGCGCGACTGCAATTGAGTATGGCCTTATCGCTGCTCTGATCGCTGTTGCTGCAATCACCGCGATGGGTTCGCTGGGTAACACGCTCTCCGACACCTTCTCGACAATCGATTCGGACATGACGATCGAAGAATAATAAGTCTAACCGACTTAAACGACAAAAAGAGAGCGGCGGGGAATTTCCCCGCCGCTTTTTTTATGTCTGCAGTGCTCGGCGGCACTATTTAACGCGCCAGCCTTGGGCGATTATCTACCGCGCACCACGATTTTGACTTTCTGCCCTGCGGTCAGACTGTCATTGGCGCCCAAACCATTGAGCACACGGAACCGCGCAACCTGACCATCATCATAGGCCATGCGCCGCGCCAATCCCGCGACCGTGTCGCCGCGCTGCACCGTCACCACATCAAGTACACGCGGCACAACTTGCGCCGCTTCGTTTGCACTGATCCGCCGCATTGAACGGAACATCGAATTAAACACTCCGCTCTGCCCAGCAGGGGTAATCGCAGCGAAGTGATACGCGCGATCGTTCGCAAATTCATAGGCGAAGATCGTCACATCCACTTGAGTGTTGCCATTATTCACCCGAGCTTGCCCGAAAGCGGCGGGAATACCGTTTACGGTCGTCCGCTCCATCGTCTGCGGCGCGAGAGTGTTTCCATTCCCGGCCAATGTGTTGAATTGCTGGCGAATATAGCTTTCGAGATCACCGCTATACGGTGCGAGGGTAAGCTGCGCCTGGCCCGCTTGCCCGTTAATGCTTACCGCGCTGGTGGAGTTCACCATGTAAAAACCTTGCGGCGCGGCAAAAGTCAGCCGCAAATCCGGATGAATAAAGTTGCTGCCTTCGATCACGCCCTGCTGCGGGTCATCGCCGTAAAGCAATCCGTCGATTCGAGTGAGGAATGTGTCGCGATTGGTTACAGTGCCCGGCAACCCTTGTGCCGCGTTCAATGCACGCTGTACCCGGCTGGCCGGATCTGGGTGCGTAGAGGCCCATTCTGGAACCGACGCATTTCCGCGTCCCTGCAACTGCGAATCCAAATTGGTTTGCGCCGCGAGGCTGGCAAGCACCGTACCCATTGCCCGCGCATCATAACCTGCGCGGGTAAGATATTGGATACCAAGATCATCGGCTTCAATCTCTTGGCTGCGCGAAAAACTGAGTGTCAGCAATTGCGAGCCTTGCAGAAAACCACGCGATACCGTGTCCGCTATGCCGGTATCGCCCAATAAGACTGAGCTACCGATCGCACCGAGAACCCCGAGAATCGAATTTCGTTGAGCGTTCTGCTGGCGGCGCTGCGAATGGCGAGCGGCGACGTGCCCGACTTCATGACCCAATACTCCGGCAAGTTCAGCTTCGTTATTCATCAGCGTAACCAGCTGGCGCGTCGTGTAAATATAGCCGCCTGGCACTGCAAAGGCGTTGTTCACCGGAGAGTTGAGCAGGCTGACAGTGAAGCTATCGCGCGCATTGCCGAGGCCAGATTGCACCGCGATGTTCGAACCAACTTGTTCTACATATTGCGCCTGAGACCCGGTCATCGCGCCGCCAAATTGCTGAAGCAATTGCGGGTGGAATTCAGCGCCTTGCTGGGCCTCTGTGGCGGTGATTGGGGCGGAGGCCGATGGAATTGCGCCGCCTGCCATGCAGCCGCTCAGCGCGAATGCAAGCGCAGATACCGCCGTGGTCTGAGCAAACATTTTTTTCAATTTCATGGGGGTCTCTCCTGTTGGGCGTTAGGCCCTGCAACCGATTATTATCAATACAATCCGCTGAGCGGGGAGAGGTTCCGCCAGCGCTCGCTCTTTATCCTTTAAGCTGAAGGAAACGTTCCTCGCGCAATCGCAGCAAGGTTTCGCTATCCATTTCGCTCAATTTATCAATTTCTTCAGCGAGTACGTTACCAAGATTTCGAGCCATCGTGGGGCCATCCCGGTGTGCGCCGCCGACAGGTTCTTTTACAATTCTGTCGATGACGTTCAGGCGCTTAAGATGCTGCGCGGTGATGCGCATTGCCTGTGCGGCGTCAGAAGCCTTATCTGCGGTGCGCCACAAAATCGATGCGCAGCCTTCTGGTGAGATCACCGAATAGACCGCATGTTCGAGCATCAAGACACGTTCTGCACTCGCCAACGCAACCGCGCCGCCTGACCCGCCTTCGCCCACAATCACCGCGACCATCGGAACAGGCAATGAAAGACACGCTTCGGTAGAGCGGGCGATTGCCTCTGCCTGCCCGCGTTCTTCGGCTTCGATTCCCGGAAATGCGCCTGATGTATCAACCAATGTCACCACCGGGAGGCCAAAGCGTCCGGCCAGTTCCATCAGGCGGATCGCTTTACGATACCCCTCTGGTTTGCCCATTCCAAAATTGTGTTTGATCCGCGTTTTTGTGTTGTGGCCTTTTTCGTGACCAATCAACATCACCCGGCGCTTAATTCCATCGGGCCCTTCCAATTTGGCAAAGCCGCCCATAATCGCTTCGTCTTCGCCATAAAGCCGGTCTCCGCCCAGCGGCATAAAATCGGTGAAAGCGTGTTTGACATAGTCACGGAAATGCGGCCGCTGAGGGTGGCGAGCGACCTGCGTTTTTTGCCACGGCGTGAGCGAGGCATACGTGCTGGCGAGCAGTTCGGTGCTTTTCGCCTCTAGCCGCGTAATCTCAGCCGCAACGTCGACCTCATGGTTCGCATCCACCCCCCGCAATTCGCTGATGCGGTCGTTAAGGTTGCTAACGGGTTTCTCAAATTCGAGGTAAGAAATCATGCAATGGCGCTAGTCTCTCCCGAAGCGGTGGGCAAGAGCCTAGCGGCTTTCGGTGATACGCAAGCAGAGCGAGTTCAATGCAAGTGTTCAGCGATTGCGGGTTGCCAATGGGTGCCGTGAATTGACAAGCTCCACCAGACGCGCGGCATCAACATGGGTGTAAATCTGCGTGGTCGCGATATCCGCGTGGCCCAGCAGTGTTTGCAACACGCGCAGATCTGCCCCGCCCTCCAGAAGATGCGTGGCAAATGCATGCCGCAGCACATGTGGGCTAACCCCCGCCGGGTCGAGCCCAGCGCGTGCCGCCAGTTCTTTCAACATCTGAAACAGACGCACACGCGAAAGATGTTTGCCCCCGCGAGAGGGAAAAAGAAATTTCGAATCAGGCTCGCCCGGTCGCAATTTGATCCATTCTGTGATCGCGCTTTTGGCCCGGTCGCTCACTGGCACCAAGCGCGCCTGACCGCCCTTGCCCATCACTGTAATCAGCGGCGCATCGCGCGGAACCGCAGAAAGCGGCAGGCCAACCAGTTCCGTCGCGCGCAGACCTGACCCATAGAGCAATTCGAGCAGCACCAGCAGACGCACCGAAGCAGGCTTGCCAGTGGACGCCTCCAATTCCGCGCGTTCGAGCAATGCCTCCACCGCCTCATGACCCAAAATCTTGGGCAGAGGGCGCCGTGTGCGCGGCTGAGGTAAAGCGCCGGAGGGATCATCCTCACGCCACCCTTCATCAACCGCGAATCCGAAATATTGGCGCAATGCCGACGCCTTACGCGCCACTGTAGAGGGCGCAAGCGCGGCCCATTCGCCGGACAATTTGGCGACCGCTGCACGCGAAATCTGCGCCAGATCGCCCAAGGCATCCTCTGCGCCGTCCAAATCGCGCTGGTAAGCGGATAAAGTGTTCGCCGCCGCTCCGCGTTCAGCGGCCAGCATATCGAGAAACGCTTTTGTGGATGCTGACATCGGCGGACTTGCCCCTTTGGCTAGCCCCGGGCAACCGCCTCTGCGGCGATCATCCGAGCTTCTGCGTCCAAGCCCACGCGGCGCAAGGCGGATGTGATGTGATAGAGGTGCAGCGGCGTCATTTGCGACCACTGCTGCCCTTGCATCCCCAGCCCAACCAGCAGCGCCACCATCGCGGGGTTTTCCACTTCGGCAGCGCGATTAATGGTCTTGGTCCAGCGCGTTTGACGCGACAGGTCTGCGCCGTAATCACTCGCGTCACCAACCGACAATCGGCCAAGCCCAGCGAGACCGGCCGCCAAAAATGCCGATTTGCGCGATCCTTCGCTGACATCATCGCCGTAAAAATCGTCCAGCGCGCCAGTACTCACGTCCCCGCCGTCTGGATCGGCGACCGCTATGAGCGCCCACCCCAAAGACCCCCGTTCGACAAATGATGCCCAAGCCGCCGCGTCGCGGTCCAACCCGGCGGTCAGCATAGATGCGATCAACTCACCCGCTGCATCAGCCTTGTCAGCAGACGGCTTAATACGAGCAGCAGCATAAGCGGTCAGTATTTGGCCGGAAAAACCAGCTTCGTCATCGCCCCACAATCCGCGCATCGCGGTCAAACGCGTTGCATCGTCAGACCCAACATACGCTTCACGAAGACGCGCCGCACGGTCAGAAGCTTCTCCGTCTATCCCGTCGTCAGAATACACCTGGCTATAAATGTCCACCATCGCCGCAGCTGAAAGCACGCCCCGGCTTGCCGCGACTTCGGCATGTTGCGCGCGCATGGCGAGAGGCAACATCGGCGTGGTTGCAGCAGATAGCGAGTAATAGTCACCGTCTTGGCTATCCAGCGCCGCGGTCAAAAGCGGTTCGGGAATGTCATTGCCGACCGCATTGGCTATCGCGAAGCGCCAAGGGGTCAATTCTTCGACCCCGTCCCAAGAAACTGTGGTTCCGCCGCTACCGCGCCCAGCAGCGCCCGCGTAACGCTGCGCCAGAAGAATATCGATTTCCGGCGCAATTTCGCGGCTTTGCGCACCGTTAAGCTGCGATCCAGCCAGCGCGCCTTCACCCGCATAAGCATTGCAAATCGCCTGCATCATCACCCATTGCGGATTCTCACGAGCGCCGCCTTGCAATCGCACCGCGGGACACACGCCAACCAAATCGGCAGATGCGATATAGGCGGTGAGCGCTTGGCTGGTCATCGCGGTGTCCCAGTTGCTGGTATCGACATCTTGCACCAAAGCGCGCGTTGCAGAATATTCGCCCAAGGCGTTCAGCACGCCTGCACGCAATGCGGCAAATTCAACCGGGTTCATGCCCTCTGGCGCAGCAAGGCGGCTGGCCATCGCGCGGCGCAGCAAGATATGGCCCCAGCGTGAGACAAGCGGACCTTTCGTCCCTGTAAGCACGGCACGCACAAGGCTTTGCGGTTGTTTTGCCAGAGCGGCAGTGGGCAACCCGCCCTCTTCAGGTGACAAAAGACCGACCTGCACCAGCGAACGCCGCGCGGCAGGCGGAATGTCATAATCTGGCTTTAGCCCAAGCAAATCGTCTAGTTGATCGGTGGATAGGTTTTCCAATTGCTCAAGCGTTGGAAGCCTGGACAGCTCTTCCCTTGAAACTCCTGGCACAGGCGGCACAGCGGCGGGCGCTGGTGGCGCGACTGACGGGCCCGCAGGTTCACCCGGAGCAGCCACCGGTGCATTGGAGGGCGCGGCTGTTGGCTGCGGAGCCGGGGTCGGCGCGGGCGCAGGATCATCAAAGCCCGGCGGCAGCAGCGATGCAGGTGCATCCTGCGCGGTGGCCAGCGTGCTCAGCGTTCCGCCGCCCGCAACGGCAACCGCGATAGCGGCTGCTCCTGCGAAGAGAGACGCGCGCTTCATTCGCTTTGCCCCGAACCAGAAGGAACCGTGATCTGTTGAGAAATCGGATGGATAGCTTCTTCTCCGCCATCAAAATACGCGAGCGCCAATACGCCAACCACCGCAACCGCGACAAACAGCGGCCAACGGCGCCCTGCCGCTTGTCCATTCGATGACGGCCTCACGTCAAGAGGAATGATGCGCGGTTTAGACATAATGTTCAGACATATTGCGCGCGCTCTACCCCATCTATAGGCGGTGGGGCAATGACTGCGAACACGCCTTTGAAACAAACTGAATTTGCAGACATCGCCAAGCGTCTGGATCGCCCTGTCGTGCTGGTGGGATTGATGGGCGTGGGCAAATCCACCGTTGGCCGCAGGCTCGCACGCATGTTGGGGCGCGACTTTGTCGATGCGGATGATGCGATTGAGGAAGCAGCACAGCGGTCCATCCCTGAAATCTTTGACGAATTTGGCGAAGCCTATTTCCGTGATGGAGAACGCCGCGTGATCGCGCGTTTGATTGAGGAAGAGGCAGGCGTCATCGCGACCGGTGGCGGGGCATTCGTTGATGATCAAACCCGCGCGCTGATCCTCGAGCGCACCGTTTCAGTTTGGATCGATTGCGATATCGACACCTTGGTAGAGCGCACATCGCGGCGCAACACACGGCCATTGCTCAGAAACGGTGATCCCAAGCAAATTCTCACGGATTTGTTCGCCAAGCGTGAGCAGTTTTACGCACAGTCACAAATTCGCGTGAAGAGCGAAGACGGATCCCACACGCTGACACAGCGCGCATGATAATAGAGGCGATAGACCAATGGCTGTAATTCCCGTTTCGCTGGCTGGGCGTAGTTATGACGTGACGATAGAAGCGGGTTTTCTTGGTGATCTGGCAAGCCACGCTGCGCCCTATCTGGCGAGCTTTTCCAGTCGCGCGGTGCCATTTGTCGCGGATACCAACACACACCGGCTCTATGACGAACGGATCGAAGCAGCGCTGGACGCAGCTGGCCACACTGCTGATTGGTTTGTGGTCGAACCGGGGGAGGCTGCGAAAAGCTGGACGGTGCTGGAACGGCTGACCGACTGGTTGCTGGCTCTTGGCATGACCCGTTCTGACCATGTCTTTCGCTTGGCGGAGGTGTCGTCGGTGATCTCACCGGGTTTGCCTGCGCGGTGATGAAACGCGGCTGCGGCTTTGTCCAAATTCCCACCACATTGCTCGCGCAGGTCGATAGCTCGGTCGGGGGGAAGACAGCGATCAACACAGGAGCGGGCAAAAACCTCATCGGCGCATTCCATCAGCCTTCCGCAGTGCTGATCGACCCGCTGGTGCTTGATACCCTGCCGGACCGTGAAATGCGCGCTGGCTATGCCGAGGTGCTCAAATACGGCCTGCTGGGTGATGCGGAATTCTTCGCTTGGTTAGAGGCGAATGGCGCAGATGTGCTGGCACGCGAACCCGCCGCCCTGTCACACGCGATCGCCACCAGCATTGCCGCCAAGGCCCGCATTGTTGCGGAGGATGAGCGCGAAACCACGGGCGTGCGCGCGCTGCTCAATCTCGGCCACACATTCGGGCATGCTTTGGAGGCAGAAACCGGCTTTTCCGATCGTCTGCTTCACGGTGAAGCCGTTGCGCTCGGCATGGTTCTGGCCGCGCGATATTCGGCGCGGCGAGGCGAAATGGCGGCAGAGGAGGCAGACCGAAGCGCGCTGGCAATTGCAGCGTCCGGCCTGCCGTCAGAAATTGCGGCATTGGGCATGCAATGCGACGGCGCAAAATTGGTCGATCACATGCGGCACGATAAGAAGAAGGAGGCGGATACGCTGCCGTTCCTCCTGCTGAAAGGCATCGGCGCGGCTTATATGGCGCGCGATGTGGACCTGACCGATATTGCCGCGTTTTTGGACTTGGAGCTTTCCCGCACATGACCCGCTTTATCGACCTCTCGATCCCAATCACCAATGAAGTGATTTCTGATCCCGAAGTCATGCGGCCCAAAATTACTTACATGACGCATGAGGACACGTGGGCGCAAATCGCGATGTTCTTCCCCGGTCTTGAAAAAACCGATCTTCCTGACGGCGAAGGCTGGGCGGTCGAAGTGCTCGAACTTTCCACGCATAACGGAACGCATATGGACGCGCCGTGGCATTATCACTCGACCACCGATTCAGGCGCGGCGCCTGCTCCCAGCATCGATGAAGCTCCGCTTGATCGCTTCTTTCGTCCCGGCGTAAAGCTTGATTTCTCGCACCTCCCCAACGGCCATGTGGTCAGCGCGGCGGAATTGGAGGAAGCCTTTGCTGCGGTAGACTATGACCTCCAACCGCTCGACATCGTATTGATTCAATCGGGCGCGGTTTACGGATCTGACAACTTCACAGATCAAGGCGTGGGTCTGGGCGCAGAGGCAACGCTGTGGCTGACGCAGCGCGGGGTCGAAGTCGTTGGCACCGATGCGTGGAGCTGGGACGCGCCGTTCAGCCACACAGCGCGGCGCTGGGCCAAAACCCGCGATCCGTCGATCATATGGGAGGGGCACAAGGCCGGCCGCATACGCCCCTATTATCAGATCGAAAAACTCACCAATCTGGAGGCCCTGCCCGCGCATGGCTTCACTTTCAGCTGCTTCCCCGTAAAAATCGAACGCGCCAGCGCAGGTTGGATACGTGCAGTCGCGATGGTGGAGAGATTGATGACTCGTGTCATCATCCTTAATGGCGTCAGCAGCGCAGGAAAATCGTCACTCGCACGCGCCATTCAGGAAGAAGCAGACACCACATTCCTGCATATTGAGATGGATGCGTTTATTTCGTTCTTACCGCAATGGGCATGAACTCAAACCCGACTGGTTCAAAGTCACGACGGTTTCGACTGAATTCGGCAAACTACCTCGGATCTCCAACGGACCTCGCGGTGAGGTCCTTCTCAGCACGATGCGCAAATTCGTTGTCGACGCTGCCAGCAAAGGCTTAGATCTCGTCGTGGACGAGGTGTGTCACGCAAAAGAGATTGCGGAATATCGATCCGGTCTGATCGCATGCGAATTATACGTCGTAAAAGTGTTCGCACCGATCGAGACGGTTGAACAGCGCGAGAAAACGAGAGGTGACAGGTTGATCGGGCTTGCTCGTGAGCAATCCACACACCTTCACGAAGGTATCGATTACGATGCAGAAATCGATACGAGCATCGCAGCCCCGCGTGAGCTTGCGGCGCAGATTATGGCCGATCTAAACCAATAAGCTAACCGGCCGGGCGCGTGATTTTGGTGATCTTGTCCGATATATCGGTCAGCTTCGCGCCTTTAGATGCTTCCTCGTCAGCCAACATTTCGTCATGTTCAGCGAACAGGTTTTCAATATCCTGTCGCCGGGCAAGCAGCATATGCGAGATGCCCGGCGCTAGACTTTCACCGTCGCCGATTTGTCCCAACAGCGCCGCCAGATCGCTTTCTGTCGCTTCTCTGGCGGTTTTAAAAAAATGACCTTTGCGGTCGAAATACCCTGTGCCTTTTTTCGCCATGACATAAATCCCCCATTGGCATGTTTTCGCATAAGACTTGCAAATCCATACCGAGTCGAAGTGGCCATGGTCATTCAAAACGCGTGAATATTCCAGTGAAACCGCGCGAAATGCGTCCTTGGGGTGCTACATTGTCGCATCAATACAATCGGCTGGACTGAATCTTTTGCGGTCGGCAAACAAGCTTTCAAGTTTAACTTAGATTATGTTTGTCCGAACACGTCGCGCGCGATTATTCCAGTTCCAGGATTACCGCATCCACGGCCAGACTTTCACCTTCCGCCGCGTTGATTTTGGCGATTGTCGCCTCTTTCTCCGCGCGCAAGATGTTCTCCATTTTCATCGCTTCGACGGTCGCGAGTGGTTGCCCCGGTTGCACCTTGTCCCCTTCTGCCACGTGCAATTTCATGAGCATTCCGGGCATCGGACAGATCAGCAAGCGCGACAAATCAGGCGGCTCTTTCTCGATCATATGCTTGGTGAGCGGTGCTAGTTTTGCGGGCAGGACCAGCGCTTCATGCGATGCGCCGCGCGTGGTCATCCGCCAGCGGACACCGATGCGGTCGATCTGCACGGTCATTTCGTTGTCACCGGTGACCTTTGCGAACGTATCGCCAACTTCCCAATCCCATGTTCCGTTGATCCGCTCGCCATCGACAGTCGCGCCGCCAACCTCAAGCATCACGTCAAAAGATTGAGCGTCAATCTTCACCACCCAAGATGAAGGCGGATTTTCCGCCCCGTTGAGCTGGCCGGATATCTGACGCGAGCGGACCTGCTGAGTGAATTCTGCGCCGGCGAACAAAGCCGCCAATTGCCGCATCATCGCTTCGCTTGCGGGCGCACCTAAAAAGCCGTCGGGATATTCTTCGGCGATAAAGCCGGTCGTGAGTTCACCTGAACGGAACCGCTCATGCTGCATGATCGCGCTGAGGAAATCGACATTGTGCCCCAACCCTTTGATGCGAAAACGATCAAGCGCTTCGATCTGAAGGTCAGCGGCTTCTTCGCGGGTTGGCGCCCACGTGATCAGCTTGGCGATCATCGGGTCGTAGAACATCGACACTTCACCGCCTTCGAACACTCCATCATCGACGCGGACACCGCCAGCGCCATGCGCGACGCCCCGCCGGGGCTTGCCCTGAACCTCGCCATCATCGGTCCAGCCGGGTACCGAAGGCGAATATTCAACCAAGCGCCCAGTGGACGGCAGGAAGCCGCGATAAGGGTCTTCGGCATAAACGCGGTTCTCAATCGACCAGCCATCAATCCCGATATCGTCTTGGCCAAAAGACAATTCCTCACCCGCAGCAACGCGGATCATCTGTTCGACCAGATCAATTCCAGTGATCGCTTCGGTTACAGGATGCTCAACCTGCAAACGGGTATTCATCTCAAGAAAGTAGAAACTTTCGCCAGTCGGATCAGCGCCGCTGACGATCAGTTCAACCGTACCCGCAGAATGGTATCCCACTGCGCGTGACAGCGCGACCGATTGCTCTCCCATCGCCTTGCGCATTTTTGGCGTAACGAAAGGGTGATGGAGCCTCTTCCACGACCTTTTGATGGCGGCGCTGGATGCTGCATTCGCGCTCATTCAAATAGAGGATATTGCCGTGTTTATCGCCGAGGATCTGGATTTCGATATGGCGCGGATTGAGGATGAATTTCTCCAAGAAGACCCGCTTGTCGCCAAAGGAATTAAGCCCCTCGCGCTGCGTCGCTTCAAAACCTTCTTCGACGTCTTTGTCGTTGTAAGCGAGCCGCATGCCCTTGCCGCCGCCGCCAGCGCTGGCTTTCATCATGACCGGATAGCCGATCTTGTTGGCCCACATCAGCGCATCGGCTGTGGTTTCAACCTCGCCGTCAGAACCGGGGACCGTGTTGACGCCCGCATCCATCGCCAGCCGCTTCGATTCAATCTTGTCGCCCATAGCGGCGATTGCGCCCACAGGCGGCCCGATAAAGGCGATGTTCTCCGCCTCCAAAGCCTCCACAAAGCTCGCGCGTTCGGATAGAAACCCGTAACCGGGATGAACTGCCTCTGCGCCGGTTTCTTTGCATGCTGCGATGATCTTTTCTGGGATCAGATAGCTTTCCGCAGCAGGAGACGCGCCGATATGCACCGCCTCATCCGCCATGCGCACAAACGGCGCGTTGCGATCAGCATCGGAATAGACCGCCACGGTGGCGATCCCCATTTTCTGAGCCGTCTGGATGACACGGCAGGCAATCTCGCCGCGATTGGCAATCAGGATCTTGGAAAACAAATGGGCCTCCGAAGGCAATAAATTATCACACGCCTATGCCGCGCACTATGACGGTGCGCAACCTAGCTGATTTGGTGCTGCCTCATGGTAAGGTTAAAACCCGAAGCTCCTGTGTCCGCGTTTCGGTCAGCTCAGTTTTGCAGGTTGAAATTAGCAAGGGCTCCAAACTGCCTCCGCGCGCCGCATAGCCATCAAGCCTACAATGTGCATCGCGAAAGGCCAGCCAAGCGCGCTGTGCGGCGAGCAGCGTGTCAAAATAGCCCTGCCGCTCGTCCCAATCAGGCCGATTTCCTACATCCCAAGCCTCATCGCGTGCCTTCATCAACGCAGACGTTTCCGCCCATTGATGATTGAGCTCATCGTCAATCGCGAGAAATTCGCGGTGCGCGCACCAGTTCATCTCCTGCTGCTGAACCGGGCTATCGCAATTCCAGTCGGGATTGGGCGGTTCCGCGTACGGCAGGGGATGCAAAATGAGCAAGTACGAAGTCAGGGTAGCAAGCATCAGGCGCTCCTTTTCGCGGCATATCGGATCAGAGCATCAGCATAGGCAGGCGAGCCGCGCCGGTCACTCTCCCCAGTGACAAGGTTTTGGGCGGCATTGGCAAGCATTGCGATATTGGCCGTTTCCAGCAAGCCAAGCGGTTCGACATAGATACCGATTGTGAATACGATCGCGCCGGTGTCTGGCAATCGGCGCAGCGTCTGTCGTTCGGAACGGACGAACAGCGTCTCCCCCGCATTATCGGCGGTGACGTGAGCGAATGCTTGTTGCGAAGGACGATTTTCCAGCCATCGGCGCTTTCCCGTTGCGGCAATAAACCAATTGCATCGCCCAAAGATTGCCCCCGGCTTGAGCGTTTCCATAAACCGGTCCACTCCGGTCGCGAGCTGCTGTTCATATCCCGCGATTGGCGCATGGAGTGCGCGCAGTGGCAGGCCGATCTTATCCTCGGGTTGCCAATCGGAGGGCCAAGCAACCGCCGCACCGATCAGGTGATAGGGATCGCCAAATTTGTCCTGTGTAAGGAGGCACATGTCTTCATGCGCAGCGAGTGCAGCTTCGGGCAGAGCGCCGTGAGCGCCGATCATCGCGGCCAGTTCCCGTCCAGGTGCCTCAGCCTCTTGCGTCAATTGCACGCCCTGCGGCCAATCAGCGAAGCCCGATGCTCGCGATGCCAAGTCAGGATCAGGTTCAAGCCATTCCGCCTCGCTGAGCCGCACCAGTCCCATTCGCAGCTGCCCGCCCCCTCGCGCTTTTGGTAAGAGAGCATCGACGCAGAAGCCGAGGGTCGGTTTACTGTGCAAGACCGCCCTGCTTGTCGCACCTTAGCGTAAGGCCAAACTCATCCAGCCAATCTGCATCGGTGGGAAGGAGGAATTGCAATGCTTCTGGCAGCAATCCATGCAGGCTGTTGGCATGCTTTAAATCTGCTCGCCGGTCCGAAAAGCACCAAGGCTGCGAGGCATCCAACGCATCCACAACCCGCAAAACGCCAGTCTCAAGCGCGCCTCCCTCGTCCGCGAAAGACAGATACAGCGGTGGGCGCTGTGCTGGCGCAGCCTCAACGCGTAAAGAGAGCGCCTCAAAATCCCATTGGAGGCTGGGCGAAATGGCCGCATAGCCGCTGAAGGCAGACGGGTTTTCCAGCCACGTTTCAAGAACAAAGTGCCCTGCGGCGCTCTCTCCGACCAGATAGGCTTCACCATTGGTGCGATAACGCGATGCGATCATTGCAGTGACCTCATCCACAACCCAAGCGCGAAAAACCGCGCCTTGCCCGGCCGAAGGGTAGCGCGCTTTCTCTTCTGCATCACGGGTCGGCGGGAGCAATTCGCGCTGGCGATCCTTCGTTTCGATCCCAACCCAAATGACAGGCTGGCTGCGGCCCCACAGGCTGTTCCAACTGGAGATGCCTGCACCCAGCAGCAAATCCTGCGATCTGGCCCCATCCAGCATATAGACGACAGGCCAAGTCCGATCTGGCTCCGAATAATATTCTGGCGGGAGGATAACATTAATCTGCCGGTCTTGGTCCAGCGCATTCAACGTGACCGTCTCTCCGATGGTGAGCGGTGTGAATTCTGGCAGAGGGGCCAGAACTGCCAAAAAACCTGCGGCGATGGCTGCAATCACTCCGCTGGCTCGCGAACTTTGGCCGCCTTGAGCGGCTCTTGGCCTTGAAGCGCTGTCAGCCCTAGCTTCGCAAACAAAGCCCCATCGCTGTCGTCACCCGCATTGGGCGCGGTCAGCAATTTATCGCCTGTGAAGATCGAGTTCGCACCCGCGAGGAAGCACAAGGCCTGCGTTGCTTCGCTCATGCTTTCGCGGCCTGCGGACAGGCGCACCATGCTCATCGGCATTGTGATCCGCGCCACTGCGACCGTGCGCACAAATTCGATATCGTCGATCTTCGCCATCGGGGTATCGGCGAGCATATCGCCCAGCACCGTACCCTTCACCGGAACTAGGGCGTTAACCGGCACGCTTTCAGGATGCGCCTCCAGCGTGGCGAGCGTGTGGATGAAGCCCACCCGGTCCTCTCGCGTTTCGCCCATGCCGACGATCCCTCCGCTGCACACATTGATGCCCGATTTGCGCACGTGATCCAACGTATCGAGGCGGCATTGAAAATCGCGTGTGGAGATTACGCGCTCGTAATATTCCGGGCTGCTGTCGATATTGTGGTTGTAATAATCGAGGCCCGCTTCGGCGAGCATATCGGCCTGATGCGGCTCCAGCATGCCCAATGTCATGCAGGTTTCCAGCCCCATATCGCGCACGCCTTTAACGATTTCGACAATCGCGGGCATATCGCGGTCTTTGGGATTGCGCCATGCTGCGCCCATGCAGAAACGCTGGGAACCCGCATCCTTTGCCTGAGCCGCACGTTGCAGCACAGCTTGCACATCCATCAGCTTGGTCGCCTCGACCCCGCTGTCAGCCTTCACTGACTGCGAGCAATAACCGCAATCCTCCGGACACCCGCCGGTCTTGATCGACAGCAAAGTGCACAGCTGGATTTGCTCAGGCGGGTGGTTTTCGCGGTGAACGCTGGCCGCTTGAAACAGCAGTTCTGTGAAGGGAAGGTCGAAGAGGGCCGCGATCTCTTCGCGGGTCCAATCGGTGCGGGGGTGGGTCATATCAAAACCTCGAGCAAAAAATTAGACAAAAATGCGCCCATCCCCATGCCAAAGCCGAGCGAGGTTGTGCTGCGATACAAAGCTATTCGCTTCGACCGATCTTCACCTTTACTTTTTGCCTCGCTCAATTCCATCATCCCAGAAAACGCCCCTATCCCGCCGATGGCGATCAGGCCCACGACGATGGCCAGAGCGAGCGGTTTCATGACAACAATCTCTTCAGAGACAATTGTCATGATCCCGCCAAGGCTAACCAGACTGAGCGTGGTCATATGTTTGAACAAGTCATAAAGATTGTCATCCGCTGACTGTTCAAACACCGTGTTGCGGACGGCTTCGGCAGGGACGTCGGAAGGCTTTTCGATCAATTCTTCGCTCATAATTCCGATTCCAACCCTTCACCCAAAGGCGGCATATTATGCCCCAGCAGCGTCAGGATATCCGCAGCGCATTCGATGACATTTGAACCCGGCCCATAAATCCCTTGCACACCAGCTTCGCGCAGAAAGTCGTAATCCGACGCAGGGATAACGCCGCCTGCGGTGACTTTAATATCGCCGCGTCCGGCTTCTTTGAGCAAGCGGATCAATTCGGGGATCAGCGTCTTGTGCCCAGCGGCGAGCGACGATGCACCGATCACATCTACATCTTTGCGCAAAGCCATGTCGCGTGTTTCTTCGGGCGTTTGGAACAGCGGGCCGGAGACGACTTCAAAACCCATATCCGAAAACGCGCTGGCGATTACATTCGCGCCGCGATCGTGGCCGTCCTGGCCCATTTTCGCGACCATGATGCGCGGTTTGCGGCCCAATCGCCGCTCCACCGCGTCAACGCCTCCTGTGACCTGCGCCCAGCGTTGGTCGAACTCATAGGCGGTCTTGTAAACACCGCTGACCGGCTGAGGCGTCGCGTCATGCCTTCCGAAAACATCGCCCATTGCTGACGAAATCTCTCCCAAGGTCGCATCGTGACGCGCCGCATCCACCGCGCGGGCGAGCAGATTCACGTCCGCCTGTTTCTCCAGCTCAGCGATCTTTGATGGAGGAAGCGGGATGCCATTTTCGTCGCGGCCACTTGCCATGGCTTCGCGATGCGTAGCGGGGTTCGCTGCCGCCGCTTCGGTAAGCGCCTTCAGCGCCGCCTGACACGCAGCTTCATCGCGGCCAGCGCGAACCTTGGCGAGCCGTTCGATCTGCCCGGCGCGCACCTTGGCGTTGTCGATGTCGAGCGTTTCAATCGGATCTTCTTTGTCTTTGCGGTATTTGTTGACGCCGACGATCACTGTTTCGCCCTTGTCGATGCCGGTTTGCTTTTCTGCCGCCGCGCGCTCAATCGCGGCCTTCGGAGCTCCGGTTGCAACATAGGCAGTCATCCCGCCTGCCTCATCAACCTCGGCAATCAGCTTCTCGGCTTCTTCCACCAACATAGACGTCAGCGCCTCAATGTAATGCGAGCCGCCCAGCGGATCGACGACATTGGTGATGCCGCTTTCTTCTTGCAGAACCAGCTGCGTGTTGCGCGCGATGCGTGCAGAAAAATCGGTGGGCAGCGCGATGGCTTCATCCAGCGCATTGGTGTGCAGCGATTGCGTGCCGCCCAATGTTGCCGCCAGCGCCTCAATCGTGGTGCGCATGACATTGTTGTAAGGGTCTTGTTCTTGCAAGCTCACACCTGACGTTTGGCAATGTGTGCGCAGCATTTTCGACCGCTCGTCGCCTGCGCCCAGCCCATCCATCACGCGGTACCAAAGCGTGCGCGCCGCGCGCAGTTTGGCGATTTCCATGAAGAAATTCATGCCGATGCCGAAGAAGAATGAAAGCCGCCCTGCAAACGCGTCGATATCAAGGCCGGTGGCCATCGCGCGTTCCACATATTCCTTGCCATCGGCGATGGTGAAGGCAAGCTCCTGCACCGCCGTCGCGCCTGCCTCATGCATGTGATAGCCGCTGATCGAAATACTGTTGAATTTCGGCATGTTGGCGGACGTATAGGCGATGATGTCTGACACAATCCGCATACTGGGTTCGGGCGGATAGATGTAAGTGTTGCGGACCATGAACTCTTTGAGAATGTCGTTCTGGATCGTTCCAGACAGCTTTTCCGCAGCCACACCCTGCCGTTCGCCTGCAACGATGTAGAACGCCAAAATCGGGATCACCGCACCATTCATCGTCATGGAGACTGACATTGTATCGAGCGGGATCTGATCGAACAGAATCTCCATATCGGCAACTGTGTCGATAGCGACGCCTGCCTTGCCAACATCGCCGGTTACACGCGGATGATCGCTGTCATAACCGCGGTGCGTGGCGAGGTCGAAAGCGACGCTCAGCCCCTTTTGCCCAGCAGCCAGATTGCGGCGATAGAACGCGTTCGATTCCTCAGCGGTGGAAAAGCCCGCATATTGCCGGATCGTCCATGGCCGCCCCGCATACATGCTCGCCTTTACGCCGCGTGTGAACGGGCCAAATCCGGGCAGTCCGGGGTCAAAACCCTCGTGATCTTCCGCCGTGTAAAGCGGCTTAATCGCAAATCCTTCGGGAGTTTCCCAAGTCAAATCGCGGCCCTTGCTCTCTTTATCGGCAAGAGCTTTCCAGTCGGAGGGGGTGTTTTTCTGAGTCATACCGGCTCTCTAAGCATAATCACCATGACAGCGAAAGCTGCCAACTGTGGCAGTGCGTAGTCAGGGTGTGGCTAAGGTTTCTGCTTTGCCAGACGATACAATCAATTCGACCAGTGAGCGCCGTCTTTTGGCGTTTCCATAATCTCGGTCAGCATGCCCTGCATGTCTTTGGGATGGAGGAAGAATATTGGCGTGCCATGCGCCCCGATACGGGTGGGTCCGAGGATACGTTTGCCCATGGCTTCGAACTCAGAACGCGCCACTTCGATATCAGGCACTTCGAAGCACAGGTGATGCTGCCCGCCTAGCGGGTTCTTGGCGAGGAAGCCCGCGAGCGTGGAGTTCTCTCCCAGCGGCTCGATCAGTTCAATCTGCGTGCCGTTCATCGCGCCATCGGCACCGGGAGTGTCGACGAAGCAGACCTTTACGCCCTGTTCCTCAAGATCGAAGGGCGTGTGGATCTTGGTCGCGCCCATGACGTCGCGGTAGAACGCGATGCTGTCCGCGATGGAGGGCGTGGCGACCCCGATGTGGTTCAAGCGGCCGAGTTTCATTGTCCTTCACTCCCTCGCACGGAGCCCATTCCTCCGCCGCGCCTACCCGGCGGCAGCATGTCGAACACCTGCACCATCGTCTTGCCGTTGTCGCACAGCGCCACCTGCGCGCTTCGTGCCGCCCCGGCCTGCGTGGTGCGGCGATGATAGCCGTAGAATGCACAGCCGGGATACCCGCGGTCCGGTTCGAACCCGGCCGCAAGAAGTTCGGCCACGACCATGTCGCGCGAAGCGATGCCGCGTTCGGCCAGAGCCTTCAGGTGGGTCATGGCCGCTCCCTGCTCGCCGAGAACGACAGCCTCGAGCGGATTGCGTGGGGTCAGATCGGGGTCCTGTGCTTGTGCGGCGGATTGCAGCGCAAATGCCAGCAGGACGGCGCTAGAGCGGAATATTGTCATGCTTCTTCCACGGGTTCTCCAACTGCTTCGTCCGCAGCTTGCGTAGCCCCAGCGCGATCCGGCGGCGGGTCGAACGCGGGTAGATCACTTCGTCAATATAGCCGCGCGATGCCGCCACAAACGGATTTGCAAAGCGGTCTTCATATTCCTTGGTCTTCTCGGCGATCTTCTCCGCATCGCCGCGATCCTGGCGGAAGATGATCTCCACCGCGCCTTTCGCGCCCATCACCGCGATTTCAGCTGTTGGCCATGCGTAGTTGAGGTCTCCGCGCAGATGCTTGGACGCCATGACGTCATAGGCTCCGCCGTAGGCCTTGCGGGTGATGATGGTGATTTTGGGCACGGTTGCCTCAGCATAGGCGAACAGCAATTTCGCGCCGTGTTTGATGATGCCGCCCAGTTCTTGGGAGGTGCCGGGCAGGAAGCCAGGGACATCGACCAAGGTCACAATCGGTATCTCAAACGCATCGCAGAACCGCACAAAGCGCGCCGCTTTCTTGGATGAATTGATGTCGAGCACGCCTGCCAGCACCATCGGCTGGTTCGCGACCACACCCACCGTGCGCCCTTCAACCCGGCCAAATCCGCAGATGATGTTCGGCGCATGCGCGGGCTGGATTTCGAAGAAATCGCCATCATCGACCATCTTCGAAATGACCTCATGCATGTCATAAGGCTGGTTCGCGTTATCGGGGATGAGCGTGTCGAGCGATGGCTCAATCCGGTCCCACGGATCATTTGTGGGCACCGTGGGCACTTCCTCGCGGTTCGACAGCGGCAGGAAATCAAAGAATCGGCGGGTGGCAAGCAGCGTCTCGATGTCGTTTTCAAATGCAATATCAGCCACGCTGGTCTTGGTCGTGTGCGTGATCGCACCGCCCAGCTCTTCCTGTGTGACCTCTTCGTTGGTGACTGTCTTCACCACCTCTGGCCCGGTGACGAACATGTAAGACGAATCTTTCACCATGAAGATGAAGTCAGTCATCGCGGGGGAGTACACCGCCCCGCCCGCGCATGGCCCCATGATGAGGCTGATCTGAGGGATAACACCGCTGGCGAGCGCGTTGCGCTGAAACACTTCGGCATATCCGCCCAGCGACGCTACGCCTTCCTGAATGCGCGCGCCGCCGCTGTCATTGAGGCCGATGACCGGCGCCCCGACCTTCATCGCGGTGTCCATCACCTTGCAGATTTTCTCCGCATGGCGTTTTGAAAGCGAACCGCCGAACACGGTGAAATCTTGGCTGAACACATAGACCAAGCGGCCATTTATGGTGCCCGAACCGGTGACCACGCCATCGCCGGTGATCTTCTGCGTTTCCATTCCGAAATCGACACAATCGTGCTCAACGTAAGTGTCCAGCTCTTCAAAACTGCCTTCATCAAGCAACACATCGAGCCGTTCGCGCGCGGTCAGTTTCCCCTTGGCATGCTGGGCATCAATGCGTTTTTGCCCGCCGCCCATCTCGGCGGCTTCACGGCGGCGTTCCATTTCGGCGATATTGGCAGACATGCTTGTGCCCCTGACTTGCGTTAATTCGTGTCAGGGTCGTTGCCGCAGGCCCGCCGCAGCGTCAACGTATCAAAATCGCGGGTGTGTTCAGAACTTAAGCGTAACAGCGCGCGCCAACGCAGGTGAAATCGAATCCACCACGCGCAGAGCCTTGGTCATGCCGATATTCGCCTCATCGCGCTCTTTTTCGAGTGCCTCGACAATTTGCCGCGCGCATTCTTCGGCTGGCATCTTCTTCATCGGATTGCCGTCATTCATCTGTGTATCGACCACCGGCGGCAGCGCTTCGATCACGGCGATCCCTGTGTCTTTGAGCTGTTCACGCAAAGCAAGTGTGTAAAATCGCAACCCCGATTTAGTCGCGCAATAGACCGGCTGACGCGCGGCGGGCGCAATGGCGAGGCCGCTGGTGACATTGATAATCGCGGCTTTGGGACGGGCCTTTAGCAGATCCATCAGGCCAGTGATCAAGCGGATCGGCGCGTTCAAATTGGCGTAAATCGCGCTGTCGGCAGCATCGGGATCGGCGCTGGCCTTGCGAAAGTCGTGGTCCACCAATTGCCCGGCATTGTTGATGAGCACGTCAAGCGCCCGCCCTCCCCATGCCGCGATCAAAGCATCAACTCCGGCGGCGTTGGACAGATCGGCGGATATCACCTCAAATCCTAGCGCCTGCATCGCGGAGACGCGTTCTGGGTTGCGACCAGTTACCGTGACCGCCGCGCCCTTCAATTTCAATTGAAGCGCCATTTCTCGCCCAATGCCGTTTGTGCCTCCAGTAAGGAGGATCGCTTTTCCGGTCAGGTCCATTGCAGTTTCCTATTTCATCAAGACCAGCTCTTCGGCCATCGTGGGGTGGATCGCCACAGTCGCGTCAAAATCCGCCTTGGTCAGGCGAGCCTTAACCGCAATAGCCGCTGCTTGCATGATTTCTGGCGCTTCTGGCGCGATCATATGGATGCCCACGATCCGGTCATTCGCAGCGTCGACAATCATCTTGTATAGCCCGCGTTCGTTGCGTCCGGCGACCACATTTTTCATCGGGCGGAAATCGGATTGGAAAACCTTGATGCTACCCAAAGTGTTGCGCGCTTCGCCTTCGGTCAGGCCGACAGAGGCGATTGGCGGGTGACTGAACACCGCGCTGGGGATGCAGGAATGGTCAACCGCGTAAGGCTCCACGCCGCCGAACACGCTGTCAGCAAAGGCTTGACCTTCCCGGATTGCTACGGGGGTTAACTGCACGCGATCAGTCACATCACCGACCGCATAGATATAATCGACATTGGTTTTGGAGAATTTGTCGACCTTGATCTCGCCTCGGTCGCCCAGATCGACGCCGACTTTGTCCAAGCCCAGCCCTTCGATATTGGGATTGCGCCCGGTGGCGATCATCACTTGGTCGAACACGCGTTCTTCAAGGCCGGTCATCTTGACCAGAAGCGTGCCGTCTTCCTGCTTGCGCACCCATTCAAATTCAGCGTTGAAGCAAAACTCGATACCCTTGGACAGCGAGATTTGCAGCAGCCTGTCGCGCAAGGCCGCATCATAGCTGCGCAGGATCACATCGGATCGGTTGACGATTGTAACCTTGCTGCCGAATTCGTTGAAGATGCCCGCAAACTCATTCGCGATATAACCACCGCCTGCGATCAAAATGCGCTTTGGCACTTCATCAAGGTGGAAGGCTTCGTTGGATGTGATGGCGTGCTCATTGCCGTCAAAATTTGGCATATGGGGACGCGCACCGGTCGCGATCAGGATGTGTTTCGCGGTAACAACCTTGCCACTAGCCAGCGTGATTTCGTGGTCTCCCGTAATTTCGGCGCGCTCACGGAAGATGGTAACGCCGTGATTGTCTAGCGTTTCACTGTAGAGTCCTTCGAGCCGCGTGATGTCATTCTGTATGTGGTCGCGCAGCTTTACCCAGTCAAAGCTCTTACCGGTGATCGTCCAACCAAATTGCTGCGCATCCTCCAGATCCTCGGCAAAGTGAGCACCGTAGACCAGCATCTTTTTGGGCACGCAGCCGCGGATCACGCAGGTGCCACCGACACGGTATTCCTCTGCTGCGGCAACGCGCGCACCATGCGCGGCGGCGACCCGGCTGGCGCGGGTTCCGCCGGACCCTATCCCAATGGTGAAGAGGTCAAAATCATATTGTGTGTCGGCCACGGCGCGCACTCCCTATTGGTTGGGAGCCGCATATGGCGCGCGCCCCCTGAATTGCCAACAAGCAATACGGGAATAGCCAGCACTCAGTTACAACCTTAGCTCTCGAAGAAGCGCCCATAATCGCGCAGCATTTCAAACGCTTTCATATTTTCCAGCGTGATACGGCCCTCGTCCTCGATCCCGGTCAATCGGTAAATCAGCCGCAAAATTGCCTTTTGTTGAGTTTCGCTGATGTCGACCAGAGTGATCAGCATATCGGGATTGTCATGCTCCAACTCATCAAACAGCATCGCGACATTCATTGGATCAAATCCAAAGCCCAGAAAGCCCAGACGTTTCCCTCGTGACATTTCAGACCGGAGATAAGACCGGAACTGCCGCGACCCGGCGCGCTGGCTGGCAGTGTAGATTCGTTTGGATAAAGCGACGATATTTTCAGGATCGGTTTCCCCCCAAGTCGCGCCATATTCATCATCCCCCTGCCACGGCAAACGTCCAGCAACACCATAGGGATGGACAATACGCAGGCGGTTCGCGACCAATTCGCAGGCTTCTTCATAAGTCATGCCAAAGGCGCGCATCACCACCCACGGCAGATAATGTTCGATCGCGCGGTCGTAATTGAAACACACGATGGACAGCTTTTCGAAGCATTCCTCCGCTTTTGCGCGCGGCACGCCTTTCACAATCAGCTGGCCCAGTTGGAACAGCCAATTGTCGCTGCCGCGCAAAGGCAATTCGCCCGGACCGCGCGGTTCAGGCGCCATGGTGGATTTCGATTCCGCCTGTAATGTGTAGTAAACAATCGCCAGCTTGCCCGCAGCAAGCACCGCAGGATCATGGCCGTATTGCTCTAGAATCGCGTCAATCGACGTGCTGACCAAGGTCGCGTCGCGGATCGCCATCGCGCCCGCAACCAGCTCATCATAAGTTAGCCCCATCGGCTCAGCGGCACGTTCAAACAGCGCAGCAAAGTTGATGAGATCGCGCGATTTTACTTCGGAATCGAGCCGCTCAAATTCAAATCCACCCGCAATTTTTGCAAGCAACTCCGCGCCATCTGGCATCTCAACCTCGCGATTGGCGCCCGCTCCGATAATCAGAGTGGTATCGGTTCTGATCATGAAAAAACGGCCCCTATCTAGCGTGGATCGCCAGTTAGGGGCCGTGTACTTAATTTTCGCTTAGGCGGAACTAGGGAATTTTGTAAAAAAGCGTCTCACTAGCCGTGCGGATTAGCCGTTGGCTGAGCGAGAACCGCCGCCACCTTGACCGCCGCGCCGTCCACCGCCGCCACCGCCGCCTGGGCGACCACCGGGCCGACCACCGCCAGGCCGGCCTTTACGTGATGGGTGCTTTGCACCGGTGTTCTTGGGCCGAGCAGCGCCATCTGCGCCGCCGGAATTGCGATTCTTGCTGCCGCCAGTCGGCCGCGGCTGAACGCGCTTTTGCCGGTTCTGACCGCGAGGCTCAGGTTTGGTCGGGCCAACTCCTTCCACTACAGCGCGGAAATTCTCCGGCAATTGCAAACGCTCCATCCCGGAACCGGTCACCTTGTGAATGTCTTTCAGATATGCGCGCTCGTCCTCGGCACAGAATGCGATCGCGATGCCGTCTTTACCAGCGCGAGCGGTGCGCCCGATGCGGTGAACATATTGTTCTGGCACATTGGGAAGCTCGTAATTGATCACGTGGCTCACACCCGGAATGTCGATCCCGCGCGCGGCGACGTCAGTTGCAATCAGAATCTTGGTCTTGCCCTTACGGAATTCATCAAGAGCGCGCTGACGCTGAGGCTGTGATTTATTGCCGTGGATCGCGTTGGCCTGAATACCGCACTGGCTCAGCTTCTTCACAACCCGGTCAGAGCCGTGCTTGGTGCGCATAAAGATCAGCACACGTTCCAGCTCGCCGGGTGTGTTATGGCGCCCGGACAGGATCATTTCGAGCAGAGACTGCTTCTCATCTTGTTGAACCATATAGAGATATTGATCAACTCGCTCAGCCGTCGTGCTTTCGGGCGTCACGGAAACCTGTACAGGGTTTTTGCAATAGCCAGAGACCAGTTCCTTGATTGCCTTTGGCATCGTCGCGCTAAAGAACAGCGTCTGACGGCCCTCTGGAACCAGCTTGTTGATCGTGCGCAGTGCATGAATAAAGCCGAGGTCGAGCATTTGGTCGGCCTCGTCCAAAATCAGCACTTCGACAGAACCGAGATTGAATGCTTTCTGATCAATAAGATCGAGCAAACGACCCGGTGTTGCGATCAGGATATCAGTACCACGGTGCAGCTTGTTACGGTCTTTATTGACCGATGTGCCGCCGACGATGGACTGAACCTTGAGGCCAGCCAATGCGCCGTATTCTTTGGCACTCTCAGCGATTTGCATCGCAAGTTCGCGTGTTGGGGCAAGCACCAGCATACGGCAGGATTTGAATGGAATATTGTTATCGGATGCGCGCAAACGGTCGATGGATGGCAGCATGAATGCCGCCGTCTTGCCGGTGCCGGTTTGCGCAATGCCCAGAAGGTCACGCCCTTCAAGAACCGCCGGGATCGCCTGTTCCTGAATCGGGGTGGGAGTGGTGTAGCCCTTGAGGTCAAGCGCTTGCAGTACGGGCTGCGACAGCCCGAGTTGGTCGAAAGTAGTGGTCATGTGTGTGTATTGAACTCGCAGTAAATGCGGCGCGGCACCGGATCATCCAAAACGGATTCCGGGCGCGGCGCGGGGGTAATAACCACCCGCGTGAAAAGGGAAGTCTGGGAAAAAGAACCGAGAGGCTGCCGGGGCATCATAGCTTTTGCGCTACTGCCACTTCACGCTGGCGGGCGTCTCGATTACTGGCATATGGTTTGTGCAGCGCACAAAGTCAATCGCGGTCTTTAACCTTTAGCTATTCATGCCAAGCATTTGGCTGCGAAGGAGCGCGCGTTACCGCAGCCCAGCCGCCGCCATCAACGCCTGCGTACTCGGATCAAGCTCACCCTCACCGCTATCAATGGATTTGGCCATCGCCTTGCCCAGCTCCACGCCGAATTGGTCGAACGGGTTAATTCCCATCAACACTGCGTTGGCAAAGGTGCGGTGTTCATGGAACGCGATCAGCGCGCCGAATGCCGCCGCGTCGCAGTCGTCGAGCAGAAACATCGCCGATGGCCGGTCGCCGGGATAATGACGCGCCAGATCGTCCGATGACTTGCCTGACATCAAAGCAGCACCCTGAGCCAGGCAATTCAGCAACAAGCTGCGATGATGCGCGGGATCCAGGTCATCGCCCGGTGCAATCGTCGCGATAAAATCAACAGGAATCAGATGCGTGCCCTGATGCAGCAACTGGAAAACCGCATGCTGAGCATCGGTCCCCACCCCGCCCCACGTGACAGGGGCAGTCGGCCCATCGACAGGCTTTCCGTCCTTGGTCGCGCTTTTGCCGTTCGACTCCATCTCAAGCTGCTGCAGATAATCCGGCAACAGAGCGAGCCGCTCATCATAAGCGAACACTGCGCGGGTTTGGCACCCACGGATGCGCGAATAATACAGGTCGACGAATGCCGCGAGCAGCGGTGCATTGGCACGTCCTTCTGCTTCACGGAAATGCGTATCGATGGCCCGTGCCCCCGCAAGCATCGCCTGAAAATCTTCCATACCCACAGCCAGTGCGACCGGAAATCCAATGCTCGACCATAGCGAGTACCGCCCACCTACGCTTTCGGGGAAGGGAAGAATGCGCGTTTCATCAACGCCCCATTCGACCGCGCCTTCGGGATTAGCGGTAAGCGCAATTACCCTCCCGGTCGGGTCCAATACCTTGTTATCGCCAAGCCATTTGAGCGCGCTCGCCGCGTTGGTCATTGTCTCGGTGGTTGTAAAAGTCTTTGACGCGACTGCAATCAGAGTCGTGGCCGGGTCGCAGGCGGCGAAGGCTTGCTCCAACGCGAGCCCGTCAATATTTGAAACGACATGGACATCGACCAGTTTGAGGTCCCGTGTCAGCGCATCAATCGCCAATTTCGGGCCCAGCGCCGATCCGCCTATGCCGATATGGATGAGATGTTTGACGTCTCCCAAAGCGCCATCGTGGATCGCGGTGACAAGCATCCCCATCCGCGCGAGCAAAGCCTCCGCCTCTTCGACATCCGCATCGGTCCCACTGCCACGCATCGCACCGTGCGTTGCCGCGCGCCCTTCGGTGGGATTGACGATCCCGCCGCTGAACAGCGCCTCGCGCGCTTCGGCAAAACCAGCAGCGTCTGCCAAATCCTCGAACGCGTCCAAAGCTGCGCCATCCAGATGCGTCTTTGACCAATCGAGCAGCATCCCCAGATTGCCAAGCTCACCAAAGTCCGCCTCAATCCGCTGGCTCATTGCGGCAACGCGTCCCTCGTCGGCGTCAAACAGCTGTGACAAGGTCCGCTGCGGCAATTTGTTCAAGCGTTCCCAGGCGGCATTAGTCTTTGCATGATCGGTCATTGGGCAAACCCCTTTGCGTGGCGTGGGAGCGCGAGTAAGGGGAGCCGTCATGAATGTTAAGACCCAATCTCCCGGCAGAGCCGCCGCGTCCCCGGATTCTCCATCTGGAGGCCACCTCCCCGCGCAAGAACGCGAGGAGAAGGAAAGCTTTTTGAGCTTTCTTTGGTTCCTGTTCAAATTGCTGCTCGCGGTGCTGATTTTCCGCAGCTTTGTATTCTCGCCTTTTTCCATTCCATCGGAAAGCATGCTGCCGCGATTGTGGAATGGGGATTACCTGCTCGCTGCGAAATGGCCCTATGGCTATTCCAGCTATTCTCTCCCTTACAGCGCGCCGCTGATCCCCGGCCGGGTTTTGGGCAGTCAGCCTGAGCGCGGCGATGTCGTGATTTTCAAACATCCGATCGACAAAACCGATTATATCAAACGCGTGATTGGATTGCCGGGCGACAGCGTTGCGTTGGTGGACGGTCAAGTCATCCTCAATGGGGAGCCAGTCGCACGCGAAGTATTGCCCGATTTTCAGATACCCTTATCGATCAACACTTCGTGCGCATGGGGCGGCGTGGAAGAAGCAAATGCGGCGGGCGAGGCCGTGTGCAGCTATACCCGTTTTCGCGAAACACTGCCGGGCGGACGGCAGTATGACGTCCTCGATTTTGGCACTGTCCCCGGCGACACGATGGCCGCCAAAATTATACCAGAGGGGCACATGTTTGTGATGGGCGACAATCGCGACAATTCACGCGACAGCCGGTTTGAAGCGCGCAGCGGAGACGCGGTCGGAATTGTCTCCCAAGAAAACCTAGTCGGTCAGGCGAGCATTATCGTGTGGTCCACCGATGGCAGCGCCGAATGGATTAAGCCATGGACATGGTTCACCGCCGCGCGCTGGGGCCGGATGGGTGTCTCAATATGAGCGATTCCGCACCTCAACTTTCCGCAGCCGCACGCGATTGGCTTGTCGCAACCGGCTTCACTGTGCGCGATCAAGGCGTGTGGCTGGAGGCCTTGACCCACGGCAGCTTTAACGCGGGCAATTCAAGCGGACGCGGCAGTGATGCGACCGATACGATTGATTATCAGCGCCTCGAATTTCTTGGCGACCGGGTGCTGGGCCTGTCCGTGGCAAGCTGGCTGTACCGCGCCAGCGGCAACCGAGAAGGGAAGCTGTCACAGCGGCTTAACGCATTGGTCAGCGGTATCACCTGCGCCCGCATCGCCCGATCAATAGGCTTGGCGGAACATATCCGGCTGGGCAAACAAGCCCGCGAAGACGGCGGTGCGGATAGCGACAATATCCTCGGCGATGTCATGGAATCGTTGCTGGGCGCGAGCTTTGTCGAAAATGGTTATGACGCGACACGCGAAGTGATCTATCAATTGTGGGACAGCGAACTTGGCGGCGATGCGGGAAAGTCCAAACACCCCAAAAGCGCGCTGCAAGAATGGGCCGCGGGCAACAAACGCGCTATGCCCCATTATGAAATCGTAGAACGCAGCGGACCAGACCACGCCATGCGTTTCACTGTCGAAGTTAGCATTAAAAATGTCGGCGGCGCACAAGCCACGGCAAACAGCAAGGGCGCAGCTGAAAAGCTCGCCGCACAAGCATTTTTGGAGGAATTCGGTTGAACTTAGATCAGGCCCCTACGTCGGATGGTACTCGGTGCGGCATTGTTGCCATTATTGGTGCGCCGAACGCGGGCAAATCGACTTTGGTGAACCAGCTTGTCGGCCAAAAGGTCGCCATCACCAGTGCGAAAGCGCAAACCACCCGTGCACGCATGATGGGAATTGCGCTGTTTTCGCACGTTCAGATGATCCTCGTCGACACGCCCGGTATCTTTGCGCCCAAACGGCGGCTGGACCGCGCGATGGTCAGCGCGGCATGGGAAGGTGCGCAAAGCGCCGACGCAGTGCTACTAATCGTCGACCCGATCAAACAGCGGCGGCATGAGCTTGAACCATTGCTGGAAGCGCTGGAGAAACGCCCTGAGAAGAAGATTCTCGTCCTCAACAAAGTCGACCGCGCCAAAAAAGAGCCGCTGCTCGCGCTGGCGCAGAGCATCGGTGATCGCATAAAGTTTGAGGAGATTTACTTCATCTCCGCGCTAACCGGCGACGGGGTTGAGGAAATGAAATTGGCGCTGGCAGAAATGATGCCCGCTGGCCCGTGGATGTATCCCGACGATCAGGTTTCCAACGTGTCAGAGCGCCTGATGGCAACCGAGATCACCCGCGAACAGCTGTATCAACAGCTCCACGACGAACTACCCTATGACGCCGCCGTTCGCCCGGAAAGCTACACCGTAAAACCCGACGGCAGCGTCGAAGTCCGCCAGCAAATCGTCATCTCCCGCGACAGCCAGAAACCCATCGTTTTGGGCAAAGGCGGATCGCGGATCAAAGCGATTGGCGAGGCAGCGCGTGCGGAATTATCCGAAATTCTGGGCGTGAAGGTGCATTTGTTCCTGCACGTGAAAGTCAGCGAAGGGTGGTCCGAGGATAAGGAAGTGTTTGAAGAAATGGGGCTGGATTGGGTTAAGTGAGGCGACCTGTCATTGGCATTGCTGGAGTGATCATTGCACTTGCTGCGCTCGGCTATTGGTTTTTTCCTCACTGATCGCCAGGTTTGGACGATAAACGATGTGTCGCCCGGTGATGCCATGCCGGCGTCGTATACGACCCTGACGGATGCGGGCTATCTCATGATCCGTCCAAAGGACTATCCACAGCGTCCAGACCTCTGCGATACTGCGCAAACTTATGTATTCTTCTATGCCAAGGCCCCGACTTTCAGTTACGCGATCAGGGTTGATGGCGATTGCGCTGTGGCGAGCATTTTTCGGCGGTTGCTCGAGGGGCCCTAACGCTTCTTAGCAACCTTAATCTTCTGTTGCTTGGCAAAGGTCTTGGTCGAATCCTCGCTCCGGCCCAGCGCCTTGGCGATCTGCTTCAATCCCTGCCCTTTGGAAGCGAGCAAGCGCAGGCGGCCCGCTTCTTCGGCATTCCACGGTTGTTTATGACGTTCGAAATTTTCTTTGCCCATACCATGCGCCCTTAACTGCTCCGCCGCGCTTTGGCGAGAGGGCTAACGCCCGTCAGGCAGCGGAGAGCCGCTCCAGCTTCGCTCGCAGTTCAGCCTCGTTAAATGGCTTCACGATGTAATCATCCGCGCCCGCTTCGATACCCTGATGGATATCCGCCGCCTCGCCCTTGGATGTGCAAAACACCACCGTGGGTGCCTTGGGCGTGGGGATGGCGCGCAGCTTGGCTACGAATTCCAGCCCATCCATCTCCGGCATATTCCAGTCAGTGAGGATCAGCGTCGGCATCGAGCGTTTGCACCGCGCCAGCGCCTCTTGGCCATCCTGCGCCTCCAGCGGCACATAGCCCAGGCTGCGCGCGATCTTCGACGACACTTTGCGGATCACCCGGCTGTCATCAACTATCAGACAGATTTTTGCAGCAGCCTGCTGCGCCGCGTCCGAGGAATTCCCGTCACGCATCGCCTTGGCGGCGCGCACGATCGCGTCAACGTCCTGCGGCGCGGCACCGGCGTCAAGAGCGTCCTGCACATCTTGCGGTGCCGCCACCGGAGTTCCTTCCGGCAGATCGGCCTCGCTGCGATTGCGCGCTTGTGCGTTCGCCAGCTTTTCAGCGAGCGTCTTGCCCTCAAGCTCCTGTTCGCGTTTTCCCGCGCCAGTGGTGCGTTTGATTAGATTTTGAATGGCTCAGCCTCCCCAGCGAGCGAGGCAAAAGCGCCCTCCCCGTACAATTCATGCGCGGAGTCTTCTTCGTCGTCGGCGGCGTATGCGTAATTCTGTGGAGCAGGCTCAGGTTCGCCCGCAACTTCGCCCGGTGTCATGCAAATATGCAGATATGGCATCCAGACATCGCCAAATTCGGCCTTTTGATACCAAACGTCGAGGACGTCATAGCTTGCCCAGACACCGTCTGGTTCGCGAAGGCGGATGCCTTCTCCAATGCGCGGGACAGCAGCAAAGCGAATCCGCTCCTGCGTTTGGTGGGTCTCGTTTTGGATTTCTACTTCAATCACAGCATGTTCCCTGATCTGACAACAGACCTACGGGACAATACTAAAGGAAATATGAGCAACGGCGCAGATAGTGCACGGAGCCTGCCGCGAAGTGCTGCAGGCTCCGATTTTATCGCTATTCAGCAGGCGCTTCCTTGGCTGAAGCCTTCTTCTTCGCCGGAGCTTTTTTCTTAGTTGCTGGTTTCTTCGCTGCCGCTTTTTTCGCCGGTGCCTTCTTCTTAGGTGCGGCTTTTTTGCGGGCCTTCTTTTTCGGTGGGCCTTTGGCGGCGCGGGCATCGATCAGTTCGATGGCCTGCGCGGCTTCCACATCCTCTGGCTTTACTTCTTTGGGCAGTGTCGCATTGGTCGTGCCATCGGTGACATAGGGACCATAGCGGCCTGGCATGACCTTCATCTCGCCGCCACTGGTTGGGTGTTCGCCCAGCACCTTGATCGGTTCTGCTTTGCCGCGTGATCCACCTTTGCGGTTCGCTGCTTCGGCAAGCAGAGACACAGCCGCGTTCATACCAGTGTCGAACACGTCGCGGGTGCTGGTCAGCTTTGCATATTTGCCATCGTGGCGCAGATAAGGACCGTAGCGCCCAATGGCGGCCTCAATCTCTTTGCCCGTTTCGGGATGGTCACCGACAATACGCGGCAAGGCCAGCAATTTGACCGCCCATTCAAGGTCGAATTCGTCGAGGTCTTTGGGAATGCTCGCGCGTTGTTTTTTGTCCTCGTGCTCCATTTCCACATAGGGACCAAAACGGCCCGTTTTGCGGTGAATGTCTTCGCCTGTTTCGGGGTGCTGGCCCATGACGCCGTCATTGCTGCCATCATCACCGTCGCCGCCCGGTTGGGCAAAGCGCCGGGTGAATTTGCACTCAGGATAGTTTTGACACGCGACAAATGCGCCGAAGCGGCCGCCGCGCAGTGAAATCCGGCCGCCTTCGCGTCCTTCGGTTTCGCATAGCGGGCAATGGCGCGGGTCTTTGCCATCTTCGCGCGGTGGGAAGAGGTAATCGGACAGATATTCGTCGAGCACTTCGGTAACTTCGGAAGGAAGTTTTTCCATGACCTCTTCGGTCTTTGGTTTGAAATCCTTCCAGAATTTCGACAGCACCGTTTTGTAGTCTTCGCGCCCGTCGGAAACAGTATCGAGCTCGTCTTCCATACTCGCCGTGAAATCATAAGCGACATAGGTCGGGAAGAAGCGTTCGAGGAAAGCGGTCAGCAGACGTCCCGATTCCTCCGCGAAGAATCGGTTTTTCTCCATGCGAACATAATCGCGGTCACGCACAGTCTGGATCGTGGAGGCATAGGTCGACGGGCGGCCAATGCCGAGCTCTTCAAGCCGTTTGACCAGCGACGCTTCGGAGAAACGCGGCGGTGGCTGAGTAAAGTGCTGGGTTGCCTCCACTTGCTTCTTCGCCGGCATATCGCCGTCTTTGATCGCGGGCAGCAAGCCCTCATCATCGTCTTCTTGGTCGTCAAAGCCTTCTTGATAGACAGCGAAGAAGCCAGGGAATTTAATCACCTGACCGGTTGCGCGCAATTCATGCTGCCCGGTTGCATCGCGCAGAGTGACAGTGGTGCGCTCCAACTGAGCAGCGGACATTTGGCTGGCCATCGCGCGTTTGAAAATCAGCGAATAGAGCTTCGCCTCATCGCCAGAGCCCGCTTTGTCGCGGCTGAAGTTGGTCGGGCGAATTGCTTCATGCGCTTCCTGAGCGTTCTTGGCTTTCGTGCTATAGAAACGCGGCTTTTCCGGGCGGTATTCTGCGGCAAAACGCTCTTCAATCGCGTCACGCGCGGCCATAATCGCGCTCATGTCCATCTGCACACCGTCGGTACGCATGTAGGTAATCGCGCCCGCTTCATAGAGCGATTGCGCGCACCGCATCGTATGGCTGGCGGAAAAACCAAGCTTGCGCGCAGCTTCCTGTTGCATGGTCGATGTCGTGAATGGCGGGGAAGGATTGCGTTTCAGCGGCTTTGTCTCGACGCCCTCAACGGAAAACCGCCCAGCCTCGACAGCGGCCTTAGCCTCCATCGCGGCGCCTTCTTTACCGAGCGAGAGCTTCTCCAGCTTCTCGCCCTTGAACCGAACCAGACGCGCATCAAACGGCGTGCCATCATGCTCCATCTTAGCGAGCACAGACCAGTATTCGTCGGCCTTGAACGCTTCAATCTCGCGTTCGCGGTCAACGATCAGACGCAGGGCAACCGATTGCACCCGGCCCGCCGATTTGGCGCCGGGCAACTTGCGCCACAGCACTGGCGACAGCGTAAATCCGAACAGGTAATCCAACGCTCGGCGGCCCAGATAGGCATCGATTAGCGGTTGATCGAGTTCGCGCGGGGCCTTCATCGCATCGGTCACAGCTGCTTTTGTGATCGAGTTGAAAGTTACCCGGTCCACCTTCGCAGGCAGGCGCTTACGCTTCTTCAGCAGTTCCAGAACATGCCAGCTGATCGCCTCCCCTTCGCGGTCAGGGTCGGTCGCGAGAACGAGGCGCGTTGCGTCCTTGGCTGCATCGGCGATTTCTTTGAACCGGCTCTGCTTGTCCCGATACAATTCCCAATCCATCGCGAAATCTTCATCCGGCCGCACGCTGCCATCCTTTGGCGGCAGATCGCGGACGTGACCGTATGACGCGAGGACTTTAAAGTCCGCGCCCAGATATTTTTCGATAGTCTTCGCCTTGGCGGGCAATTCAACAATGACAAGCTGCATGGTAGAGGTTTGAAATCCTTACACGTGTACGTACACGCGAGGGTGGGTCAGGTTTGGAACGTGCGTCAACCCACCTCGCAAAATTTCAGCAGCCTCTAGCCCGCTTGCCTCCCGTTGTCTTCCCCTGCGTTTGCTCTGCCCGCCTGAAAATTGGCCGGCAGCACGCATCGGCCCGCATCATATTCGCCAACACTGCGGACAATCTCTGCGCGCGCAGGCTCCACCCGGCGGCCCGAAATCTGGCTGTCAATCACGCGGCGGAGCAGGTGGTCGAGCCGTGTGACAAGGTAGCAATCAATCGCAGGCGGCGCGTGCGGATTACCAATACCGCTATCGTCAGTGAGAAAAGTGTAACGCGACTGCGTGACTGCAGCCATCGCGCGCATCACATATTCGGCGGTGTCAGCAACACCTGATGCGCCAACCGGCACGATATGAACTCGCTCTGCTCGAAGATGCTCCGCCGCCAGCCAGGTGTTCGCCACATCTTGGTTATGCGGAGGTGCATCGGCGACCAGCAGCAGTGTTTTTACCGCATCATCGCGCCATTCCATTTGCGCTGCGCGGATCATCGCGTCCTGCATCGCCTCTGGATAATCACCACCCCCAGCGGCCCTTTGCTGGCCGAGGCGCCCTTGGGCGCGTTCCAGATTGCCATCAAAGCCGTATGTGCGCGTGACAAATTCATCGCCCTTGTCGCGGTAGAATGTGAACGCGACCCGCACGTCGAGGTCTGAATGGCGCGTTTCAAGTTCGCCGATGATCGCGGTGAGTTCGGTTTGCAGATAGGTCAATTCATCCGTCATCGATCCGGTGACATCAACAACCAATGCAAGGTCGAGTTTTTGGACCTGTGCTGCGGCGCGGCGCTGTATGATCTGCACAGTTTGTCCGCCGGCATCGTTGGACAAGCGAACGCTGCGCCAATCGCTGCCGCCTGCGCGCACCCAAACATCATCACTCAACCTGTCATGGCCGGGGAAAAACACCGCGCGCCCATCGGCGACGGTTTTCAGCTTGATCGAATTGCCATCGGAGCAGCGAACTTCGACCTCGCCGAAAGGCACAGCGCGCCCTCTGTTGTCGCGCAGTTCAACCGTGAGCAATCTGCCGGTGTCCACAACCGGTAGGCTTTGGACCGATTGGCCGAGGTTCGAATTGCGCCGGTATTCTTCATAAAGTTCGGGATTGAGCAAATCATCGTGCTCGCCGGCAGTCAGCAGACCGGCTTGCGGACGCGGTTCAGGAGGGCGCGGAGGGATGGGTCCGGGCATAGTGCGGACTCTATCGCTGGACGATGACGAAGCGGATCCCGCAATTCCAGATTCAATCCGGCTGCCTGAAACCACAACCGCGTCTCCGCCGCCATCGGCAGTCGGTGCCATGGCTATGGCTGGCGGCGGCGGCGGCGGCGGAGCAGAAGAATACGCTCCATCCCGTCGCGTGGTCGGCGATGGTCCTGGCTGCTGATTTACCTCCGCCTCATCACCCAAATCGGGAAGCGCGCTCGGCCCCCGACAGAACCCGCGATCCGGGCCTGTTGGGCGCGGCACAGATGTCATTCTGTCGGCATTCTGATTGGCGTTCGGACTGGCAAAACTGGGGATCGCGACACCGCCGACAGCTAAGGTCGCGCAGCATGCAAAGGCCAATACCCGTTTCATATCGAAATCCCTCCCAGTGAATTCTTATGGGACAGGGGATTATCGACGACGCGATGAACCGTGTGTGAGCATCGACGCACCGTTTTGTTCAGAGTGTTGTTCAGTCTGGGATGAAACCGCGGCTATTCGAACACGTTAGTCAATGCGTCGTTGTCATCACGCAACTGATTGTAAACCGTGACGGACAACGCCGCGAACACCGCAGTAAAGACGGTTTCTAAACTCGCGCTCAGGAAACTGCCGAAGAGAGAGGCGGGTCCGGAAAAAGCCGTTGCCAGCCCAAAGACAATTGCGACACCGAGCAAAGCGATGCCAATGATCAGCCCTGCACCAAATATCGACCAGCCGTACCCTTGGGTCATCTTCCAGCTATCGCCAAATGCATCCATTGCGCGATCACCGCGATCAATCACAATCGGCAGTAATGCGATCCAACGCACGCTAAGAATGAAGCCCGGAACGATGAACAGCACAAATCCGAAGACGATCGCGATGCTAGAAAGGATATACATCCCTAAATACGGGAAAAACCGGTTAAACGAAGGTGCCTCTGTCCTCCGTGTCATGCCTGCAAAAAGCCAATAATGCGCCAGCATTCCGATGATAAACACCGAGATGACCACGGTGACCGCCACCGCGCCTTGGGAAATGAGCGCCTCATCAATACTAAAACCGAAATCGAACGCGGAGCCGCTCCCACCGCCCTGCCCTTCGAAATAAGTCGACGCTGTGACCAGCGGAATCATCAAAGCGAGGTAAATTAGAACCAGCCGCCCCTGCGCCTGCAATTGTTCAACTGTGCCCGATAACAGGCTGGAAAGATTGACCTGATCGTTCATTTGCCCCCAAAAAACTTAGCCAGAAAGACTGACCTGACCGCCGGAATGACGCTCTAACTCGCCAGACAGTTCCAGCTCGATCAGCGCCATATTCACCGCTGCGCCGCTTGCGCCAGACTGCCGGATCAGTTCATCAACAGCAACAGGCACGGTGGACAAAAGCTCAGCAATGGTCTCAGCGGCGATCTGCGCGTCATCCTCGCCCATGCCGCTATAGTCGAACTCTTCGTTGTCCTCTGCCACGCAGTACGTAGACCGGGGCGCGCCGGTGAAGCCTTCCAGCACTTCAATCACATCAGCCGGAGTGCTGACCAATAAAGCACCATCGCGGATAATCTGGTTGCATCCTTGAGAACGCGTATCGAGCGGGGAACCGGGAATTGCCATCACTTCTCGCCCGGCCTCCGCCGCCAAACGCGCGGTGATGAGCGAACCTGATCGCGGTGCGGCCTCAACCACCAAAGTGCCACTCGCCAGCCCGGCAATGATGCGGTTGCGGCTGGGAAAATGTTGCCCGCGCGGCTCTGTCCCTGGCGGTTGTTCAGCGATCAGCAGGCCTTCACTGGCGATGCGTTCTTGCAGGTCGGCATGCTGCGGCGGATAGGCGACGTCGATTCCGCTGGCGATTACGCCGATGGTTTGCGGAAACGCCCCCTCATGCGCTGCCCCGTCGATCCCTCGTGCGAGGCCGCTGACCACAGTAAAGCCCGCCTGCGACAATCCGGCGGCGAACATGCCGGCCAGCTTTGTCGAAGCGGCAGACGCGTTGCGCGCGCCGACGATGGCAACACAAGGGCGAGAGGCGAGCGCAAGCTGTCCTCTGCATGTGATTATCGGCGGCGCGCTGCCAAGCTGGCTGAGCAGTTCTGGATAATCAGACTGATCATGGAAGAGATATCGCGCACCGGCCGCGATAACACCCGCAATCTCTCGTTCAATGATGTCACGCGGCGCCGGACGATAACGGAATTTCCCCCGGCTTCCGATGTCAGGCAAAGCCTCCATCGCAGCCACTGCGCTGCCAAAACGCGCGATCAACTGGCGATAAGTGACCGGCCCGATCTTGGGAGATCGCAGCAAATGGATGCGCGCAAAGGCCTCCGACTGAGAGAGCGTTTTTTGCGGAAGGTCAGGCTGCGATCCCGGCTCTTCCATTATGGCGCGCAGCCCATCATTTCTTACCGCCAATCTTGGGTTCTTCGCCCTTCATCAGCCTGCCAATATTGGCGCGGTGCAGGTAGATAATCAGCGCAGCGATCGCTGCCAAAACGGGGAAGAATTGCGGATAACCAAACATCGGCGCAGCAGCGGCGGCGGCGACAACTGCAGCCATTCCAGCAAGGCTGGAAATGCGAAAAATACCCAGCATGCTCAGCCAGATCGCGGCATATGCCAACCCAATCGGCCAAGCGAGCCCGAACGCCACACCCGCATTGGTGGCAACACCTTTCCCGCCCTTGAAACCCAACCAAACCGGATAACAATGCCCGATTACCGCGCCGCCTGCCGCAAAGGCTTTGGCGACATCGCTCATTTCACCGGCCCAGATCATTCCGGCGGCCAAAACTGGCGCGAGACCTTTTAATAAATCGAGCAGCAATGTCCCAGCCGCCAGCCCTTTATTGCCCGTTCGCAAAACATTGGTCGCGCCGATATTGCCGCTGCCAATATCGCGCACATCGCCCATGCCCGCCGCTTTGGTCAGCAGCAGTCCGAATGGGATCGACCCCGATAAATAACCCAGTATCGCAGCGAAAATTGGTTCCATTGGCGATCTATTACCTGTCCGGTTCGATTTGTCTAAATCTTTGCGATAACACTGCCATCACCTGTTCGATTTACGGCCCGACCGTACTTTGATGACGGGCTACGGGCAGCTAAGGTCGCGGCGATGGAAGACCCAAACCGAACCGCAAAATTGACTGAGCGCGAGAAAGATTCGCTGCGCCGATGGCTTGAACACAAGACGGCCAAGGAAATTGCCATAGATCTGGGTATCTCGCATCATGCGGTGGAAAAGCGACTCAAGATGGCCCGCACGAAGCTGGGGGTCGGCTCCTCGCTTGAGGCAGCGCGGCTGCTGGCTGATGAAGAACGGTCCGGGCAGACAGTACCCCAACCGGCGGACCTACAAACAGGAACAGAACCACGCAAAGCATGGCCGCCTCGTCCCTTTGCTTTTGGAGTTATAGCCATGCTTTTGTTGACCGTTTTCGTCTTTGCTCTTGCCCCGGCCCAACATCCCCCGATCAACGCGGTAACCCCCGCCGAAACCAATTTGATTGAGCTAGACCACAATTCGCAACGTATTTTCGATCGGCTTGACGAGAACGAGAGTGGCTTTCTCGAAGAGCCCGAATCGCCTTTCGTGACGCTCGCTTTCCTCGATCCTGAAGCCTCTTTTAAAAACGAAGAAGAAATGACCGGCGAGGCAATTCTGGGCGATCCCGACGATGCTGACCAGATTGCCGAATTTTACGCAACCGCCGATACGGACGATGATGGACGAGTGTCGTTTCGCGAATATTACGTCTGGAGCGAAGCTCATCTCGCAGAGCTCGGCATAGAGATTTCCAGTGTTCTGCGTGTGGTTCCAGCGCCAGAGAGTTGACCCCAGTCGCGCGCTCGGCCATCGGCTAGCAACGATGGCCGAGCCTCATGATCCGATCCTTCTATTCGATTCCGGTGTGGGCGGGCTGAGCGTCTACGATGCTTTGCGTGAGGCTCTGCCTAACGCTCCGATCATCTACGCCGCTGATTTCGCCGGGATGCCTTACGGCACAAAGTCCGAACCAGAAATCGCCGCGCGGGTTGCCGGGCTGCTGGGGCGGATGAGTGAGCGGTATCAGCCGCGCCTCGCCTGCATCGCCTGCAACACTGCCAGCACGATAGCCTTGGGCATGGTGCGCGAAGTGCTCGAGATACCAATTGTCGGCACTGTCCCTGCGATCAAACCCGCAGCGCTGGACAGCCAGACCGGCGTAATCGGCTTGCTCGGCACGCAAGCGACAATCCGACAGCGTTACGTCGATGACCTTGAACGGGACTTTGCTGCGGGCAAAACTTTGCTGCGGCACGCTGCGCCTGCCCTTGTTGATGAGGCGGAGAATAAGCTGCGCGGACAGCCGGTTAACCGCGCCGTGTTACGGTCTGCTTTGGAAGGGCTTGGCACCGCCAAAGATGGCCCATTGGTTGATCGCATCGTTTTGGGCTGCACCCATTTCCCTTTGCTGCGCGACGAATTGATGGATGTCGCCGTGGTCGACATGGGGCTGTCTCCTGAAATCCGTTTTGTTGACGGCGCACGTGGGATTGCACGGCGAATTGCGGACCGCTTGGATGGCCAAAGCTTTGCGGCGGCGCCTGCGCGATTTGTCTTCACGGGGCCAGCAAATGCGGCACTGGGCCTTGAGCCCGCGCTTAGCGCGCGCGGATTTGGCGCTGCGGAACCGTTCTAAGCTGCAAGTCGCTCGCAAAGATCGCGGTTTCCAAATGCGGATTGGTTGCTAAAACCCGCCACTAGAAACCAAGAGGCCATCAAGGGGTTGTATGGCCTAAGCCACGTGAAATTTGGACGTTCAAACTCGCAAAAGCGGGGCGTCCCTATAGACTAGAGCACTAAACAATTGAACTACGATCAGATTTTTGATTCAGCGATTGACCGTCTGCACGAAGAGGGGCGCTATCGCGTTTTCATCGATATTATGCGCAACAAGGGATCCTATCCCAATGCGCGGTGCTTTCACGGACACAATGGCCCAAAACCGATCACGGTTTGGTGCTCCAACGATTATCTCGCGATGGGTCAGCATGAAAAAGTGATCACCGCGATGGAAGACGCGCTGCATGATGTGGGCGCGGGGTCCGGCGGCACGCGCAATATCGGCGGCAACACGCATTTCCACGTAGAGCTTGAGAATGAGCTGGCACAATTGCACGGCAAAGAAGGCGCGCTGCTGTTCACCAGCGGATATGTCTCCAACGATGCAACGCTTTCCACCATAGCCAAACTGCTACCCGGTTGCGTCATTTTTTCCGATGCACTGAACCACGCCAGCATGATCGCAGGGATCCGCAATTCGGGCTGCGAGAAAAAAGTCTTCCGCCACAATGACGTAAAGCACCTCGAAGAACTGCTCGCCGCGACGGACCCAGCAGCACCCAAATTGATCGCGTTCGAAAGCGTATATTCAATGGAAGGCGATGTCGCGCCGATCCACGCGATCTGCGACCTTGCGGAGAAATATAACGCGCTGACCTTTATCGACGAAGTCCACGCGGTCGGTATGTATGGCGAACATGGCGGCGGGATTTCAGAACGCGATAGCGCGGCGGACCGGATCGACATTATAGAAGGCACATTGGGCAAAGCTTTTGGCGTCATGGGCGGCTATATCGCGGCCGATACCCGCGTGATTGACTGTGTCCGCAGCTATGCGCCGGGCTTTATCTTCACCACCTCGCTATCGCCGGTGCTGGCCGCAGGTGTTCTGGCATCGGTGAAACACCTCAAAAACAGCAATGTCGAACGTAACGCACATCAACAATCCGCCGCGACGCTGAAACTGAAACTCGCAGAAGCCGGTTTGCCTGTGATGGATTCGACCACGCACATCGTCCCGCTGATGGTCGGCGATCCGGTACGCGCAAAGAAAATCAGCGACATTCTGCTCGCGGAATACGGCGTCTATGTTCAACCTATCAATTTTCCAACCGTGCCGCGCGGGACGGAGCGCCTGCGCTTCACCCCCGGCCCTCACCATACCGAAGAACTGATGGACGAGCTGACAGAGGCGCTGGTGGAGATTTGGGACCGTCTGGGCATGTCTTTGGCAGAAGCAGCCTAGCAACCTTTGACGCCGCGCTCGCTTGCGCTAACTCGCCTGAAAATAGAATCAGGAGAATGATGTGAGCGGGAACCCTAAGCAGCCTTTTGATGAAGTCGTCTTGGGACGCCGCTCCATCCGGGGCTATCTCGACAAGCCGGTTCCGCGCGATGTAATTGAAGATGTGTTGAGCCTTGCGATCCGCTCCCCCACTTCGATGAACACGCAGCCTTGGCATTTTCACGTCATCACGGGCGAGCCGCTCGACCGCATCCGCAAAGGCAACACCGAGAATATTCTTGCGGGCAAACCCGACAGCCGCGAATTTCGCCGGGGCGAGCCGTTCGCAGGCGTGCACCGCGACCGCCAGATCGGCGTGGCAAAACAGCTTTTCGGTGCGATGGGCATCGAACGTGACGACAAAGACGCGCGCCAAGATTGGGTGCTGCGCGGTTTTCGCCAATTCGACGCACCGGTCTGCGTGATCGTGACCTATGACCGCGAACTGGGCACCAGCGACGACACCGCCTTCGATTGCGGAGCCGCCACCACGGCGCTGGTCAATGCGGCATGGTCGCGCGGCTTGGGATGCGTTATCAATTCCCAAGGGATCATGCAAAGCCCCGTGGTCCGCGAACATGCCGGTATTCCAGACGATCAGGTGATTATGAAAGCCGTAGCGCTGGGCTGGCCTGATCCGGACTTCCCGGCGAACGCTGTGGTGAGCGAGCGGAAGACGTGTTGAAGAAGCGGCGCGGTTCGTTGGGTTTGATTGAGTGCCAGACCGCATAAGCACACGCTTATTTCCCGCACATAAGCGCCGCTCCAATCGATCTGCGCGCGCCTAGTCACACATTTACCTTCGCACTTCAACGCGGAGGATATCCATGACTGCCGAACAGATTTCAACCCGACGCTGGGACCCGATTGTCAAGATCACGCACTGGGGCGTTGCCGCCGTGGTGGTGTGCAATGCGCTGGTCGTGGGAGAGGGCTCGATTGCGCATATCTATGCCGGATACACGCTCGCAGGGCTGCTTGCGCTGCGGGTGCTATGGGGCATGATAGGCACCCGGCCAGCGCGCTTTTCCGCGTTCCTTCCCAGCGCCTCGCGCGCTTTGGCCCACCTGCGCGCGATCCGCACCGGCCAGCGCGAACACCATGTCTCGCACAACCCGCTGGGCGCGCTGATGGCCTATGCTCTATGGGCGGTCCTCGCGGTGATCATCGCCAGCGGCATCGCGATGGCAGGTGCGCCCCCGGCGATAGAATCGACCATGACCGCCAACCAGATCATATCGGGCGAGGAGCATGAGGAAGAATATGGCGAATACGGCGAGAAGGCGAGCAGGCGAGCAAGGCGAGCAAGGCGAGCAAGTGTTCGAAGAAGTGCACGAGATTGCGGTCAAGCTTCTCTATTTCCTGATCCTGATGCATATTGGCGGCGTCGCCTTTGAAACCGCCCGAAGCGGCAAGCGCACGCTGACGGCCATGCTTCCAGGAGCCAGATGACGAAAAACCCGACCTCGCACCCGGTTCGCGGCGGCCCGCCGATCTCGCTGGTCGCCGCGATTGTTGCGGTTCAGGCCGTGGCTGCGGTATTCTTCATGGCAGACGCAGCCGTGGATCTCGCTGAAGGGGACTGGGGCCTGCACATCATCGCCGAAGTGATGATTGCCCTCGCCCTGTTCGCCGGTGTGGGGCTTGGTGCATGGCAAACGCGGCGAATGATCGAACAGGCGCGCCGCGACCAGGAAGCGCTTACCATAGCACGCGGGGCGATTGCCGAGGTCATGGCCCTGCGGTTTGGGCAATGGGGCCTGACCGGTGCAGAAAGCGAGGTGGCGCTGTTCACACTTAAAGGGTGCGATACAGCCGAAATCGCGGCATTACGCAGCGTTGCTGAAGGGACCGTGCGCGCGCAGTTGACCGCGATTTATTCCAAAGCGGGCGTTTCATCGCGCCACGCCCTTGCGAGCCTGTTCCTCGACGACCTCATCGAAATCGGCCCGGCGCAGGATGTGCACAGGGTCGACAATTCGAATTAACGCAACGACACCACGTTATCGCTATCATCACGCCGCCGTGACCCATCAAACAGGCTCATCATCGGCTCGTCCGTCACAACAACGCATTCTGCATCGCCAAAGCCGTTAAAGCCCGTCTTCATCGCTGCGCCATATGCGCCGAGCATCCCGACTTCGATGTAGTCGCCCGCCTGGATATCGCCGGGCAGCGCGAACGGACCCGCCATGTAATCGGCATCGTCGCAGGTGGGGCCGTAAAAGGCGAAGTCTTCATCCGCATCGCGCAGGTCGTCTTCCAGCGCCCTTACCGGGAAACGCCATGCCACATGCGCCGCATCATACAGCGCGCCGTAGGCCCCATCATTGATGTAAAGTTCCAAGCCCCGGCGGCGCTCTACCTTCACGATCATCGACGAATATTCTGCCGAAAGCGCCCTGCCCGGCTCGCACCATAACTCTGCGTTGTAAGCGATCGGCAGCGCGTAGAAATGTTGATGGATGAGGCTGAAGTAATCCTCCAGCGGAGGCGGTTCCATTCCGGGATAGACGCTGGGGAAACCCCCGCCCACATCAATCATGTCGATCACCACGCTCGCCTCTGCAATCGCGGCGCGAGTGCGGTCGAGCGCTTGGACGAATGCAAACGGTGTCATCGCCTGACTGCCAACATGGAAACACACGCCCAGCCAATCACAATGCTGGCGAGCCGTCTGGAGCAGTCCCGGTGCTTCCAGCAGATCGCAGCCGAATTTCGATGCAAGGCTGAGTTCGGAATATTCGGAGGATACGCGTATGCGCACACACAGGCGCAAATCGCTCGCTGGCTCACCCGTTTCGGGGTCGCGGCAGGCATCGACGATCTTCTCAAGCTCTTCGATAGTGTCGAGGCTGAAGGTTTTTACACCGTGTTTGAAATACGCCTCTGCGATTGCACCGCGCGTTTTGATCGGATGCATGAAACACAAAACTGCATCAGGCAGAGCTTTGCGTACCAGCCGAACTTCTGCGATGGAGGCGACGTCGTAATGCGTGATGCCCGCATCCCACAGAACTTCGATCAGATCGGGCGCTGGATTGGCCTTCACTGCATAGAGCACTTTGCCCGGAAATTTGTCGATAAAGAATTGCGCAGCCCGCCGCGCAGCATGCGGGCGGTTTAGAATTACCGGCTCATCAGGAGTTAACGCCCGGGCTACAGTCTTTGCGTCAGGAAAGGTGTGCAATTCAAGGGACCCCCTAAAGGTTCAGTGTTCAACCAAACGGTTATGGTCTGCCTTGCGGTTTAGTCCCTTGGGGCAGCGGAAGAGCGCATATATATATTATGCACGCTTCCGCAATCTAATTCGCTCGAAACCGATTGGTTCCAGCGCAAAAACTGGAGGCTATCAAAACCCGATCGTTGGAACCTGATCGACTGTGCCACGCTCGCTGTCATCCAGCGTGTTGAAATCGGCCTCCTGAAAGCCAAGCGCACCTGCAAACATCACAGCTGGGAAAGCCTCCCGCGCAGTGTTGAACCGCGCAACCGCCGCGTTCAATGCACGGCGAGCAGCGGCCAGCTTATCTTCGATGTCCGCCAATTCGCGCTGCAGTTCCTGAAAATTGGTCGATGCTTTAAGATCAGGATAGGCTTCACCAAGAGCAAGCAGATTGTCGAGCGCGATCCTAAGACTCTTCTCGCTACCGCTGTCAGGTTCGCCTTTCTGCGCGGTGTTACGCGCTTGGATAACGGCCTCTAATGTGGAAGCCTCGTGCCCGGCATAGCCCTTCACCGTTTCAACAAGATTGGGAATCAGGTCATGGCGCTGGCGCAATTGTGCATCGATATCAGCTTTACCCTGCCGCACATTCTGCCGCAGCCCAACCAACCGGTTGTAAATGCCAATAATCACAAATGCCGCGACGACCACCAAACCGATCGCAATAAATCCCCACATTCCCATTTCTTTGCCCCTCCTTTACCGGACCGCAGGTATAGTAGCACTTACAGGTTAAGGGAAAGGGGGTTGGCTACCCCGAATGGGAGGGGGCTTGTGCACGCAAATATTCAAGGATTGATGGATGGAGAGCTGGGCAGTTGGCTGACTGACCAACAGTCTATGCGCGATCGTGCCAAGTCAAAAGCGTTCAACCGCTGGTTCTACGGCGGGATTGCGCTGCTGCCAGTGCTGGCCTTCCTTTGGTTTGCGCCAATTGGGCTGGGCGATTTCAAATTCTTCATTTCAATCTTTGCTGTCGGCGGCCTTGGGGCATGGGGGTATGTCCCGATCAATGATGCGAAGAAGGCGATAAAGGTCGGTATTAACTCCGCCATCGCGCGCGAATTTGGGATTTCCTATGATTGCGAGGTGACGCCTGGCGAGGAATATACGGCGGCCCAAAACTATGGCCTCGTCCCATCATCCGACCGCAAGAATTTCGAAGATCGCTGGTTCGGATCACTCGAAGGGCACGGCTTTGATTTATACGAAGCGCATCTGGAAGAGCGCCGAGGGTCAGGCAAGAACCGCCGCTGGGTTACCGTGTTTCGCGGGGCCATCATCCAGTTGGAGTTTGGTCGCAAGTTTCATTCCACCACTCTGCTCCAGCGCAAAGGCAAGCATAAAAAATGGCTCGGATTTGGCGGGCGAAAGGATCACGTGACCCTACACGGACACAGGCTTGATTACGTCGATCAGGTGCATCCCGACTTTGAGGACGTGTTCGAGGTATGGAGCGACGATCAGGTCGAGGCCCGTGTTCTTATCCACCCTTCCTATGTCGAGCATCTGCTGGCGTTAGAGCGCGCCTTCCATGGCGATGCAGTGCGGGCATTGTTCAAGGGCGGCCAAGTGCTGCTCGCGGTAGAAAGCGGCAACTTGTTTGAAAGCGGTTCGATGTCTGCCAGCGAAGATGAGACCCGCGTTGCCGAGGCTGCTGAGCAATTCGGAGCGATGGCGCGATTGGCGCTCGCGATCAATCAAAACGATCGCGGGCGCGCTATTGGCAAGACTTAGCTCAGCCGCCCTTTGAAATCTTCATATTCGAAACGTTTTACGCAATCGAGCGCATCTGTTTCGCTGTCCCACAACCAAAGGCTGGGCAATTGAACACCGTTGAATGTGTTGGTTTTGACCATCGAATAATGCGCCTGATCCAGAAACGCGAACCGCGCACCCGGATCGGCTTTTACCGGCAGGCGGTAATCGCCAATGACATCGCCCGCGAGGCATGACGGCCCGCCAAGCCGGATGGGGATCGCATCCTCATCCGCCAATTCACCAAGCATTGCAGGGCGATACGGCGCCTCCAGCACATCCGGCATATGGCATGTGGCAGAGATATCAGTGATACCGAAGGGCACTTCGTTAAAGCCTGTGTCCAGCAGCGTGCCGACCAGAATGCCCGCATCCAGCGCAATCGCCTCGCCCGGTTCGATGATGATTTCTGCGCCTGTGTCAGCGGCGGCATCGCGCAAAAACTCGGTCAGTTCATCGCGCTCATAATCGTCACGGGTGATGTGATGCCCGCCGCCCATATTGATCCATTTGATCTGGCCAAACCACGGCTCAATCGCATCGAAAACCCGGTCCCAGGTCTGCTTAAGCGGCTCGAAGGTCTGCTCGCACAGATTGTGGAAATGGATGCCTTCGACGCCTTCCATCGCCTCATCAGAGAGCTGGTCGATGGGAAAGCCCAGCCGCGAACCCGGCGCGCTGGGATCGTATTTGGGCACTTCGCCCGTGGCAATCATCGGGTTGAGCCGCAGGCCCGGCGACACGTCCCCGCCGGTGGTCGCCGCATGATCAAGGATCAATGCGGCGCGCTTCATCTGGTCGGGCGAATTAAAGATGACATGTTCAGAAAGGCGGCAGATTTCTTCCAGCTCCTCCGGTTTAAACGCCGCAGAATAGGTCGCGATTTCGCCATCATAAAATTCCGAAGCCAGCCGCGCTTCCCACAGGCCGCTGGTGGAGGTCCCATCGAGATATTCGCCGATAATATGCGCGGTGGACCACATGGAGAACGCTTTGAGCGCGGCAAACACCTTGATGCTCGCTCCATCACTGGCGGCCTCATCGCGGATCGCGGCAAGTATCTGACAATTCGCGCGGATTTTTGCGGTGTCCACCACGAAAGCGGGACTGTCGACGCGGGACAGATCGAAATGGGCAAATGCGCCCGGATCGCCGGCTTTGGTTTCCATTAGTAGCTCTCCACCGCTCTCTCAAAAGCGTCATTCGCAGCTTGATCAAAGCACACAAATACGACGCGGTTTAGCGAGCTCGATCCATTGGAAAGCTCCGCTCTGACTGTTTGCACAGCAGTCTGTGCCGCTTTGTCCAACGGGAAACGATAGCGTCCCGTCGAGATTGCGGGAAATCCGATGCTGCGCGCCCCAAGCTTACTCGCCGCCTTAATCGATTTTGCATAGCACTGCGCTAGAAGCATCTGTTCCTCTCTGTTACCGTCTTGCCAAACGGGCCCTACGGTGTGGATGATATACTTTGCGTTGAGATTATAGCCCTTGGTGACTTTGACCTCGCCAGTCTTGCAGCCACCTAGCAATCGGCACTCATGAACCAATTCTGGCCCAGCAGCTTTGTGAATAGCGCCATCCACACCGCCCCCGCCAAGCAGCGATGAATTGGCCGCATTGACGATGGCATCAAATTCCATCTGAACGATATTACCCAGAGCAACCTCAAGTGTTGGCTCGTCAGTTTGGGTGACCATCAAAACTCCACCGGCCCGTCCAGCTCCTTCACCTGCCATGCCAGACCGTGCGCGTTAAGCATGTCCATAAACGGATCGGGATCCATCTCTTCTATGTTGAAGACGCCCTCGCCGCTCCATTTGCCGGTTACCATCATCGCGGTTCCAATCATCGCGGGAACACCGGTGGTGTAGCTGACCGCTTGGTTGCCGGTTTCTTCGTAAGCGGCCTCGTGGCTGCAGATATTGTTGATGTAGAACGTCTTTTCGCCCGACCCATCCAGCGCCTCACCCGTGGCGATGACGCCGATATTGGTATTGCCCTTGGTGGTTTCGCCGAGGCTTTCTGGCTTTGGCAAGACGGCCGCGAGGAATTGCAGCGGAATGATATCTTTGCCTTGATACCGAACAGGTTCGATGCTGGTCATGCCGACATTCTTCAGCACAGTGAGGTGCTTGATGTATTCATCGCCAAAGGTCATCCAGAACCGCGCGCGTTCGATTTCAGGGTTAAACTTGGAGAGGCTTTCCAGCTCTTCGTGGTACATCAGATAGGCTTGGCGCGTTCCGACCGCTTCGAAATCGAACGGCGTTGAAACCTGCATTGCCGGGGTCTCGATCCACTCACCATTTTCCCAATGCCGCGCCGGAGCGGTGACTTCGCGGATGTTGATTTCAGGATTGAAATTGGTCGCAAACGCCTGACCATGATCGCCGCCATTGCAATCAAGAATGTCGAGATGGCGGATGGTCTTGAGCTTATGCTTTTTCAGCCACATCGTGAACACGCTGGTCACGCCAGGATCAAAACCGCTTCCCAACAGAGCCATCAAACCGGCTTCTTTGAAGCGGTCGTGATAGGCCCATTGCCAGTGATATTCGAACTTCGCCTCGTCTTTGGGTTCGTAATTGGCGGTGTCGAGATAATGCACGCCGGCCTCCAGACAGGCATCCATGATCGGCAAATCTTGATAAGGCAGCGCAAGGTTCACGACGAGCGTAGCGCCCACTTTGCGGATCAGGTTGACCATCGCGGGCACTTCTTCGGCGTCGATTTCGTAAGTCTCAACCGTCTGGCCCGTGCGCTGTTTCACGCTGGCGGCAATCGCATCGCATTTGGATTTCGTGCGGCTGGCCAGATGAACCTCAGGAAAAATATCCGCGTTCATGCACATTTTATGGACACAGACAGAGCTGACGCCCCCTGCCCCGATCACGAGTACTTTCGACATTGACTTCACCCTTACCTTAACTTGTGCAAATTCAATTCTTGCGCGCGTCATTAGTGCAATGCGCGGCCACGCTCAATCGATCCAGTGTTTCCCGATTTGTTGAGACAAACTATGGCAAAATCCATGCGATCACCTCTACCATACCGCAACTTTGAAAACGCGCTTAATTGGTGAGGCAAAAATTTTCCCTTAGACCGCGTGGCAGATGTTCCAACCAACCCGAAGGCCCGGAGATAAGCGCAAGTGACTGAGCAACGAATTCCAACTCGCGCCGGCGTAATCGCCGCAGCAGACAGCATCGCTGCGATCTTGCCCCCTACTCCGTTGCTGCCAGTCGAAATTGACGGCGTCAGATGCCATGTAAAGGCGGAGACCCTGCAACCGGTCGGTGCATTCAAGATCAGAGGGGGCTGGTGGCGGCTGTCCAACCTCAACGATGAAGAGCGCGCCGCTGGTGTGGTCGCGGTATCATCGGGCAATCACGCACAAGGCGTCGCATGGGCCGCGCGCAAACTGGGAATTAAAGCGGACATTGTGATGCCCCGCGATGCGCCCGAGGTGAAGCTGGCGAACACCAAAGCGCTGGGCGCAGGCGTTGTGCTGTATGACCGTCCTGGAGAGGACCGCGATGCGGTCGCTGCAGGATTAATTGAGCAGAGCGGCGCAGTGCTTGTTCATGCCTTTGGCGATGCATGGGTGATCGAAGGGCAAGGCAGCGCCGGGATAGAGGCGGCAAAGCAGCTTGGTCGGGAACCTTCGCGCTTTGTCGTGTGCTGCGGCGGCGGCGGCCTCGCCGCTGGCCTTTCACTCGCGTGCCCTGATGCGGCGATCAGTGTGGTCGAACCGGTCGGCTGGGATATGGTGGGACAAGCGTTGGCAGCAGGCGAAATCGTGCAAGCAGCAGATGATGCGCCCGCCACGATTTGCGATGCGTTGCAGCCGACCGCGACCAAGACATTGAACCTTGAAATTCTGGCTGGCCGCGCAGAGCCGGGCGTGGTGGTGAGCGATGAGGAAGTGCGCACCGCTCAACGCTGGGCATTTGCAAACTTGCGCCTTGTGATTGAACCGGGCGGCGCAGCGGCTCTGGCAGCAGTGTTGGCGGGCAAAGTGCCAATCGACGAAGGCACCGTCATCATGCTGACCGGTGGCAATGCCGATCCCGCTCAATATGCAAAGACGCTCGCTGGTGATGCCTGAATGCAAATGTGCGGTAGCCGTGTCGGCAACATTGCCGACACGCTCCCGGCGTAGCATATAGCGCATCACCTCCCCTCGATAAGGCACGACTCACAATGACAGTTCAGTCCAAGCGGATCATCGAAGACGCGGTCGTTCGAAAAGATGCGAAGGCTGCGGATAAACTGCTCGACAAAGCCTTTGCGCTGGCGTTTGGCGGATTGGTCTATGCGCAAATCTGGGAAGACCCGGTGGTGGATATGGAAGGTCTGGAAATCCAGCCTGACAGCCGCGTTATGTGCATCGCAAGCGGAAGCTGCAATGCGCTCAGCTACCTCACAGCAAACCCCGCGCAAATAACGGCAGTCGACCTAAACAAAGCGCATGTGGCGCTGGGCCAGCTCAAGATCACCGCGATCAAGCATCTGCCAAATTACGAACGGTTCCACCGCTTCTTCGGACATGCTGACCACAAAGAGAACAAGGCGGTCTATAAGCAAATGATCGCCCCGCATCTGGACGAGGTGAGCCGCAAATATTGGGAGAAGCGCACGCTTAAAGGTAAGCGCCGCATCTCGTATTTTACAAAAGGGCTTTACCGGCGCGGGCTGCTTGGTGATTTCATTGGCGTGGCGCATTTGTTTGCGAAGCTTTACAAAATCGATCTTTCCAAGCTTCTCAAAGCGCAAACACTGGAAGAACAGCGCGCAGTGTTTGAGGCGGAGCTTGCCCCGGTTTTCGACAAAAAGTTCGTGCGTTGGCTGACCGATCAGCCCGCTTCCCTGTTCGGCCTGGGTATTCCGCCTGCGCAGTTTGATGAACTGGCAGGTGATGAACGGATGGCCGAAGTGCTGCGGCGCAGGCTGGAAAAACTGGCGTGTGATTTTGAGATCAAGGATAACTACTTTGCATGGCAGGCATTTGGCCGCGGATATGACCGCAAAGCGGATGCGCCGCTGCCGCCATATCTTCAACGCGCCAATTGGGAATTGATGCGCGAGCGGATCGACCGGCTGAGCGTTGTGCGCGCCAATATGGTGGAATGGATCGGCGACCGCGAGGAGGCTTCGATGGATCGGTTCGTGCTGCTCGATGCGCAGGACTGGATGAACAACACGCAGCTCGATGAGCTATGGAGCCGGATTACCAAGGCCGCCCGTCCCGGCGCGCGTGTGCTGTTCCGCACCGCTGCTGAACCAAGCTTGCTACCCGGCCGGCTGAATGATGCGATCCTGTCAAAGTGGCGGTATCGCGAAGAGGTGTCTGCCGACTTGACCGCGCGGGATCGCTCTTCGATCTATGGCGGTGTGCATCTGTACGAGTTGGCATGATGACCGAAGGCGCTGCGCGCGGCACGGACCACGGGGCGCTTATGGACAGCGTCTATAGAGGCCAGCGACACATCTATGATCTGACGCGAAAGTACTACCTGTTTGGGCGCGATACATTGATCGAAGGGCTGGAAGCGCGGCCTGAAATGCGAGTGTTAGAGGTTGCGTGCGGCACCGGACGCAATCTTGCAAAAATTGGCAAAACCTGGCCGGGGGTGCAGCTTTACGGGCTCGATATCTCGGCTGAAATGCTCAAGAATGCGGACAAGGCGCTCGGCGACACCGCACAGCTGGGCCAAGGCGATGCTTGCGCATTCGACGCAAGCGCGGTTTTTGGGAAAAGCGCACCCGAAGCGGGTTTCGACCGGGTTGTGCTGTCTTATGCTCTATCCATGATACCCGATTGGGAGGGTGCTCTTACACATGCAGCTGGTCAATTGGCGCCGCAGGGCGAACTGCATGTCGTCGACTTTGGCGACCTCACCGGCTTGCCGGGGCCGCTACAGACATTGCTTCACGGATGGCTGGCAAGGTTCCATGTCCAGACACGCAGCACTATGCCTGCGGTTGCGGCTAAGATCGCGGACGCTGGCGGGATGACGCTGACATCTAAGCGCGGCAAGCTTGGGTACTATCAACTGCACGTGTTGCAGGCGGCCAGCTGAACAGCATGGTCGCGCCTGCATAGGTTGCATTTGACAATCGACCCCCGCTCTCACAGGAATGCCTCAAAAAAGAGGGAATGACGCAATGCAAGCGCAAATGCTCGCGCCCGCCGCCGTTTTGGTGGTCTGGACACTCATCATCATGTTCTGGATCATACCTGCACGGTTTGGCGCTATTACCAAGATCGACAGGTCTAAATTCAGCGGCAAAAAGGGCGCGAGAGGCCAAGACCTTGAAGGCCTGATCCCCGACAAGGCCAATTGGCCCTCACACAACCACACCCATCTGCATGAACAGCCAACGCTGTTTTACGCAGTCGCTGTGATCCTTGCGATTACAGGCGCAGGCGCGACGGACATTCTGCTGGCTTGGGTTTATGTTGGCCTGCGGATTATCCACTCACTGTGGCAAATTCTGATCAATCAACTCCCGGTACGGTTTGCGCTATTCCTGCTCAGCACTTTTGTGCTTATCGCGCTCGCAATTCGGGCAATTATGATGACGGTCTTGGCTGACCCGAGCATCGCCACCTAAACTGAATTATCCAAAAAGGACACTGACTGACATGATCGGAATGGACATCCTGCAACCCGCAGTTGCGCTGATGATTTGGACGATGATTATCTGGGCGTGGATGTACGCGACGCGTATCCCCGCCATGCAACAGGCACAAGTCGACGTGAACCGCCTAGTGAACGATCCCGACGCCTCTTTGGACCGCAGCCTACCTGCAAAAGTTCAATGGAAAGCGCATAACTACAATCACTTGCATGAGGCTCCTACGCTGTTTTATGCAGTGGCAATCGTGTTGGCAATCATCGGTCAAGGCGACGGGATGAACGCGTTTCTGGCGTGGATATACACCGGCCTTCGCATCGTGCATTCGCTGGTTCAGGTCACCGCGAATAAAGTGATGGTGCGTTTTATCCTGTTCGCTTTGTCGAGCGTGGTTCTGATCGCGCTAATCGTGAAAGCAGCGTTGATAGTCTTCGGGTAATCAGTTCAGTGAGGTCAGTTTGGGGGAGCGGCAGTTATTCTGCCGCTTCCGCCGCTTCGACAGCTGGTATTGCTGCATCCTTTACCGCGGCCAAATACCGTTCGCCATCCAGCGCAGCCATGCAGCCCATGCCCGCAGCGGTCACGGCTTGACGATAGGTGTGGTCGGTTACGTCGCCTGCTGCAAAAACACCGGGGATGATCGTCTTCGGTGTGCCTGGCTCTGTATCGAGATAACCGGCATCATCCATCGGCAGCTTGCCTTTGAACAGCTCTGTCGCTGGTGCGTGACCGATGGCGACAAATGCGCCATCCACCTCTAGCGTCGATGTCTCACCTGTTTTCGTGTCCTTGAGCGCAAGATGATGCAGCGCGCCGTTTTCACCGGCCTCAAAACTCTCGACTGTCGTGTTCCACAAGACCGAAATCTTGGGATTCTTCAGCAATCGCTCTTCCAAGATTTTTTCCGAGCGCAGTTCGTCGCGGCGGTGGATCAAGGTCACATCATCGGAGTGATTGGTCAGATACAGTGCCTCTTCCACGGCGGTGTTGCCCCCGCCGATCACCGCAACCTTTTTGCCACGATAGAAGAATCCGTCGCAGGTCGCGCAAGCAGAAACTCCCTTCCCGCCCAATTCCATCTCACCCGGAGCGCCCAGCCATTTGGCCTGTGCACCGGTACAGATCACCAATGTTTCACCGATATACTCATCGCCGCTGTCACCGATCGCTTTAAACGGGGCGCCGTTTTCCAGATCGACAGAAACAATCGTATCCCACATCATGCGCGTGCCGACATGTTCTGCCTGCGCCTGCATTTCTTCCATCAGCCACGGGCCCTGCACCACATCGCGGTAGCCGGGATAATTCTCGACATCGGTGGTGATTGTGAGCTGACCACCGGGCTGAAGCCCCTGCACCACAATCGGTTCAAGCATTGCCCGCGCGGCGTAAATCGCGGCGCTATATCCAGCCGGACCGGAACCAATGATGAGCATTTTCGTGTGATGAGTAGCCATAAAAGTCTCTTCAATTTACGTCATTTGTTGGTGCAGATATGGGAGCGCCGGACGCGCTTGTCACGTCAGGAAGCGTTCGCGCAGGCGAGCTTTCCTTGTCTCATCCACACCTAAGGTTTGTGCGAGATAGGCGTCAACTGATCCGTGGTCACGCTCCAGCTCGCTCCAATAGGTTTCGATATATTCGGGCAGCACGCCCATCAGGTTGCGCAACGCCTCTGGCGCAATCGTGCCGTAATGCGCTTCCATCCGGGGCAGCGATTGCCGTTCTAGAATATGCGTCGTTGGTGCGTCGTTGGTGCGCAGAAACTCGGCGATGTAATCATCTCTATGCACACCCAGCACATGCAACAGCAAGCTGGCCGCGACACCCGTGCGATCCTTACCTGCAAAACAATGCACCAAGCTGCCGCCATCGTTAGCATCCAACGCGTTGAAATAGCGCGTGAACATATCAATCATCGCAGGGTTCACCGGCATGCGCGTGTAAACCGCCAGCATCCGATCTCGCGCTTTCTCAGCTGTCATTTCGACCGCACCTCCGCCGCCTTCATGCGGGGGTGAATTGCTGGTTTCGCCGTCAAATGCGATCACTTGTGCACCGAAATCACTGTGGCGACGGCACGGAAATCCAGTTCGCTCGCTCGTACCGCGCAAATCGATAATGGTGCGTATATCCAGGCTATGGATAAGCTCCAGATCCGCTTCGCTCGCCTCCATATGCTGGCCCGAGCGGAACAACAGCCCAGTTTTTACCAACGCGCCATCCGCAGCTGCATAGCCACCATAATCGCGCAGATTGTGGATGCCATCGGTGGGCAGAAACGGTTGTTTGTCTGGGGTTCGAATCATCGCGCCTATCAGTGCCAGCGCCGCCCGGCCCCGGCAACCGCCCAAGCGCGCAGGACAATGATATATGCATAGGTATTAGTGCGAGGGGAGCGCCAAAGGCAGATTTGGTAAAATCGGTGGTAACTGTGTCTTGAGCGCAAATTTGTGCCGAATATCCGCCGAAAAGTTAAAAGGGGCAGCATTACCAATGGCCTATATTCTCATCGCTGATGACGACGAACTGGTCGCAGAACTTGCTTCGCAAGTCCTGATCGACGCTGGGCACGCGTGTGGCTGGGTCACCAGCGGAGAGGATGCGTGGGACCTGCTGCAGCGTCGCCGTCCCGATGTCATGTTGCTAGATCAGGATATGCCGGGGATGACTGGCGTGACTTTGCTGCGCAAACTGCGCGGATCGCCGGACCTTTATGATCTGCCGGTGATCATGTTCACCGCGATGAGCGGCGCCGAAGATGAGACACAGGCGATCTATGCCGGTGCGCAGGATTTTGTCCGCAAACCTTTCGATCCAAGCGGGCTGACAAGCCGTGTTCAAAGGCTTCTGTCGAAACGCAAAGACGCGCCGCGCCACACTGATTTGCAGACTTATCTTGCGAAGAATTCGGGCATGATCCGAGAGCCGGAGCCAGCTCGGCGGCGGTTCATCTAAACTTTTGCCAGATCAATCAGCTGACAGATCGCTGCAAAAGTTTGTCGTCCAATTGCGCACATCATCATCGCGCACAGTGCCTATCATAGCCTGATAGCGGCTTTTTCGCTCCGCCAATGGCATGTCGAGCGCCTTGGCAATCGCGCTGGCCATTCCGTCCGGACTGTGCGGGTTTACCAAGACAGCGCCCTTACCATCACAATCCAATTGCCGCGCTGCCCCAGCAAAGTCCGAAAGGATCAGCACGCCAGGGTCTTCGGGGTCCTGCGCGGCAACATACTCCTTCGCGACCAAATTCATTCCATCACGCAATGGGGTAACCACGCCGATCTTTGCTGCGCGGAAGAAACCGAACAATTCGGCGTGGCTGTATCCGCGGTTCACGTAGCGGATCGGAACAATATCGACCTCGCTTCGCGCGCCATTGATCTGCCCAGTTTTCTGTTCGAGCAGCTCTCGGATTTGCTGATAACTTTCGACATCTTCACGGCTGGGCGGTGCGATCTGGACGAAAATGAGATCACGGGTTCGATCCGGGTGCTGGTCGAAAAAACGTCCAATGCCGTCGATCCGCTCTGGCAGGCCTTTGGAATAATCAAGCCGGTCGACACCGATCATGCCAGAACGGTCGCGGGTAGAAGATAGAAACAGCTCCTCCGCAGCGCGCGCTTCGTCAGTGTCGCCTTGCTCTTGAAAATGATCCCAATCAATGCCGATGGGATACGCCCGCGCGATCACGGTGCTCCCTTCAAAAGTGATCTTGCCAGTGTCGGCGTCCACGTCCGCGCCCAGCTCTGTTTCGCAATAATGGACGAAGCTCGAAAGCCATTCTTCGGTCTGGAAACCCACCAGATCATAAGAGAGCAATGTGCGCACCAAACGCTCGTGATAAGGTAATGAGGTCAGCAGACGCGTCGGCGGCCAAGGCGTATGCAAGAAAAATCCGATGCGGTTCTTAACGCCGCGCGAACGCAACCGCTCCCCTAACGGGATCAGGTGATAATCGTGGACCCAGACGAGATCGTCCTCTTCCACCAGGGGCAAAACGCTTTCTGCAAAGCGATCGTTGACCCGTTCATACCCCTCGCCAGTCTTCTGTTCGAAGCGGGCCAGATCGATCCTGTAATGGAAGAGAGGCCAAAGGGTCGAATTGGCATATCCATTGTAATATTCGCCTATGTCACGGCTGCTGAGATCAATTGTGGCAGTCGTGACGCCGTCGGTACGCTGAATATCCATATTGCCGGTGCGGTCTTCGCTTTCCTGACCAGACCAACCGAACCACAATCCGCCGCGATCTTTCAGCGCCGCATTCAAAGCCCCTGCCAGCCCGCCTTGCGCGCCGGCAACCCCGCGGGCTTTGGGCACGGCCACTCTGTTCGAGATAACAACAAGACGACTTATCGGACTTCACTCCACGGTTTGGACAACAGTCCGGCGCAATTGATTACACCTACTAGCGAGTAGGTTTGCGGGAAGTTCCCCCACAGCTCGTCTGTTTTGTAATCCAGGTCCTCGCTGAGTAGTCCTGATTTGGTCGTATGGCTAAGCATTGTGCAGAACAAAGTGCGCGCTTCGTCGCTGCGTCCGGCGAGGTGCAAGGCCTCAATCAGCCAGAATGTGCATACGTTGAAAGCGGTTTCCGGCGCGCCAAAATCGTCTTCGGCCGCGTAGCGGAGCATATGATCCCCGCGCCTCAAATGTTCTTCGACAGCGGCGAAGGTCCGCTGGAAACGTTCATTGTCAGGCGATAAAAACCGCAGCTCAACCATTTGCAACAAACTGGCGTCGAGATAGTCACTTTCGAAACTGGCACCATAATGGCCGCCATCTGGCGTCTCTTTCCACGCTTTCTCTTCAATCGTCGCCGCAATCGCTTGCGCGCGTTCACGCCAGACCTTGGCCCGGTCCAATTTCCCAATATGCTCCGCGACATTGGCGAGGCGATCACAGGCAGCCCAGCTCATGACGGCTGAATAGGTATGGACCTCCTGCCGAGTTCGGAATTCCCAAAGGCCAGCATCGGGCTGATCATGCATCGCCCACGCCATTTTGCCGACTTGTTCAAGGTTCTCAAAATCACGCTCATCAGCCGGGCGCAGCAAACGTTTATCGAAAAAACCCTGCGCACTTGGCAGGACGATCTGCCCGTAAGCATCATGCTGAATTTGCTTGTACGCCGCATTGCCGCGCCGCACTGGCCCCATCCCGCGATAGCCTGCGAGATAGCTGGCAGTGGTCTCATCCAGCTCGCTTTCGCCCATCACGGAATAAAGCGGCTGTATCTGACCCCCGCGCGCACCATCGACGATATTGCGCAGATACCCAAGATACTTCTCCATCACATCCAGCGCACCAAGCCGGTTCAGCGCCTGTATCGTGTAGTAAGAATCGCGGATCCAACAGTAACGGTAGTCCCAATTCCGCTCGGAAAACGCGGCTTCTGGGATGGATGTGGTGAGCGCAGCAACAATCGCGCCGGTTTCTTCATGCTGGCAAAGTTTCAGAGTGATGGCGCAGCGGATCACCTCTTCCTGCCACTCAAGCGGGATCGCCAGCATCCGCACCCAATTCTGCCAATATTTGCGCGTGGATTGCTCCATTGAACGAACCTGTTCGCGCAAATTGCCGACAAACGGCTCATCTGGGCCAAGGAAGAAATGCGTGTCCGCTTCAACACGGAACGTGCGCCCTTCGACAATGTATCCGATCGGCGCATCGGTCGACAGGCGCAGAGCCTGCCCGCCCAGCAGGTAGCGGATGTGGTTGGTGCCATTGGTCGTATCTGCCAACCCGGCGCCGTAATTCTTGGTCGGTTTCAGCACCACGCGGACGCGCGGATTGCCGCTGATCGGGCGGACTATTCGGGTGTAGGCGACGGGGCGATACATCCGCCCTGATCGTTCAAATCTTGGGCAGAAATCGAGAATTTCAACCGCGCTGCCATCGCTAGCTTCTAAGGTTGTGACCAAATTGGGTGTGTTGCGGATGTATTCTTGGCGGGCGCTAGTTTGCCCTTCCAGCTCGAAACGCCAAATTCCCGCATCTCGCTGATCACCATTGAGCAATGCTGAGAATACAGGATCGCCGTCCACCCGCGGAACGCATCCCCATACCAGCGCGCCGGTCTGATCTATTAAGCCGGAGACCTGACAATTGCCGATGGGCCATAATTCTAGGTTCGGTGTGTGCGACAAGTCTTATAGCTCCAACCATGAGTGGACTGCGGATACATTGGGAAGTCGATACTGAGCGCAGGTATCCAGGCGATCGCCGATAAGGACGCCTGCGCCGCCCATGCTCTGACACGCACGAAAGCCTGCCTCATCGGTAAGATCATCACCTAGAAAAAAGGGTCGCGATGCAGCGAAGGGCGCCGTGTTCATCAGAGCAATTACCGCGCCGCCTTTGTTCGCGCCTTTCGCAACCAGTTCGACGACACATTTTCCGCTTTGCACCGCCCAGTCATGCGCTGCTGCGAGCTGCTGTGCAAAGGCGAGCGCTTTTGGACCATGGTCGGGGTTGCTGCGGTAATGAAGCGCGCCGCCATGCGGCTTATGCTCGTAATCGAGCCTTTCCTGCGCCGCAAAATCTCGCAGTTGGTCCTCGATCGCTGGCGGCAAGCCTATTGGACCTGTGCCTAGCGCCTGACCGTCGGCCCCTCGAATATCGGAACCGTGCGATCCTGCCGCTGCGATTGAAAGCGAACCAATATGGCGTTCAATATCATCGATAGCCCGCCCGCTGACGATGGCGAGCCGGCCATCCAGACGCAGCGAAAGATCCCGCAGCCGCTGTGCCAGATCGGATCGAGGCTCGATCAAATCCGGACCTCCGGCCAGCTCCACCAATGTCCCATCAAAATCAAGAAACAACGCCGCATCCGACTTCTCCAAAAGCGAAGCGAGCGGCGGCGGAGCGCCCAGAACAAGGCCGGATTGCATTAGTCTTGCATAAAGCTTCACGGTCTGCGGTCAACAATCTTGCTGCACTGCAACAGAATGGGCGGAGGCCGTTCCTTGAGCACTGTGAAGAGGCTCATTGAATATGGTGGCCTCGCTTCATTATGAAGACCTCAATATCGTCAAATTGAGATGTTTAGAAGCAGTTTGGACGATCACAGTGTTTTCGCGCTCATGCAGACATCAAGCAATCGAAGCATGGCGGCTTTTAGTCCGGCAGCAGCGCCAACAGGGCAAAGCTCGCCAACCAATGTTCACCCATATAGTCATCTGCGATATGGGGCATCGCAGCGTCTAAATGAGCCTGTGCGCGATCTTTGACCAAATTGCTGACTTCGTCACGCTCGGCACCAAGCAGGCGCCCGGCCGCGCGCAGGCACCAGGCGCGGCTGAGGTTAAGTCCATCAAGATGCGCGATCTTTCCATCGCTTCTGTCGGAGACTGTGACAGGATGGCATTCCCGTTCAATCCATCCATTGGCGACCACAAGCCTCTCAAACCAATCACCAAACTTGGACGGCGACATCACACGGCTCATCAAAAGAGCGGCGATGAGAACCGGGGAAAGGAATTCATCACCCCCCGGCTCCCAACCCGCATAGTTCGATTTGCTGGCAAACGCGGCATGGGACCACGTCTCAATCACGGCTGTCAAAGCAGGATCGCGCTGCTCTGCCCATTGATGCGCGAGCACCAAAGCGAAGGCGGTGTTTCCATGAGTGCCAACGGTGATCGGGTATGTGAGGATCGGCAGATAGTTCGAAAACCGTTCCGCAAATGCGCGCGCCAATGGTTCGAGCCGCGCGCCCCATTCGCGGTCCTGATGCCGCGCGGCCTCATGATGAAGATAAAGTAGCCACCCCCAACCGTAAGGCCTTTCAAACCCTCGCGATATCGGGCGCTGAAGATAGGCGAGTTCTGCGGCAAGCTTCTCTTGGGTAAATGTTGCTTCCGCCAGCGTATCAATCGCCTCAGCCTCTGGCATATCGGGATAGAGCCGCCTGAGCGTTAGCAAAGTCCACCAACTGTGGACGCAAGAATGCCAATCAAAGCTGCCAAAGAACACTGGATGCAACGCGCGTGGCCCTTGCGCATCCGCGTCTCCCGCCAGCACATGATCGAGCTTGTTCGGATATTCCTGAGCCACATGGCCCAATGCTATCTGCGCAAATTTCTGGGCCACTTCCTGCGTCAATTCCATAGCAGAAACCCTGCGACATAAATGATAATGACATTGCACACCCACAGCGGAATTGCGGTCCCTATCTGTTGGCGTATGACCGCGTTCTGGTCCTTCAGTTCCAGCAGAGCCGCTGGCACAATGTTGAAATTCGCCGCCATCGGCGTGAGCAAGGTGCCGCAGAAACCCGCCAGCATCCCAACCGCGCCGATGACCGCCGGATTGCCGTCATAAGTCTCCACCAGCAGCGGTATCCCAATCGCCGCCGCCATTACCGGGAAAGCCGCAAAAGCGTTGCCCATGATCATCGTGAACAGCGCCATGCCCAACGCGAACACAACAACGGTGAGGAAGACGCTGCCTTCGGGGATCGCACTGCCGGCAGCGCCGCCAATAATGTCACCTACCCCAGCAAGCGCGAACACCGCGCCCAGCGCCGCGAGCATTTGCGGCAAGATCGCGGCCCAGCCGATGGAATCGATCAATCGCCGCCCTTCCTCCGCTGGAGCAAGGACCGAAGGCTTAAGCCACACCATCGCCGCGATAAGCGCAATCACCACGCCTACGCCGAACAGGATTAACGTCTCCCTCCGGGCCTCAAACAAGCCAGTCTGTGAAAGGGGCGTATAATTGTAGAGCAGCGTTCCCGCCACGGCGGTAAGCGGTACGATTAATGCAGGGATAAACAGTTTGTTGCCAAATAATTGTGAGAAATTTTCTCGCTCCTCGGCAGTGGTTGTTTCAGGCTCACTGCGCTTTAAACCACCCTGCTCCAGCTATCGCAACCAGTGCGAGAACGAGCACTCCGTTGGTGAAGTCGGAAAGGTGAGTTCCGAGGAAAAAGCTGGCCGCCAAAATTCCCCAAAAAGCAGCATTTCCAAAGCGCTGATCACGTACGCTTAGGATCGACCAGATCGCGAAAAATGCTCCGGCTAGCCAGTACAGCCATTCATAGGTGATCATGCCGCACCCCCCTGCGCAGCATCCAAGCGGACGCGGGCCAATCGCCGGTCGAGCGCGGTGATCCGCCAGCTATGGATAATGAAAGCACAGATTGCCGTTGGGATTGCCCAAACTGACAGTTCGAGGGGCGTTAGCGGATAGCCATAGCTTTCAAAAACACCTTGTATCAAAAGGATAGAAGCGATTGCGAAGAATATGTCTTCGCCGAAGAACAGGCCAACATTATCCGTTGCTGCCGACATCGCCAGGACCTTCTCACGGTCATCGTCCGCCAGCTTGCCGTGTGACTTCTGTGCCGCCGCCTCTGCCATCGGGGCCACCAAAGGCCGCACCGCCTGCGGATGCCCGCCGATATCCTTCATTCCCAATGCCGCCGTAATCTGGCGAAACAAGAGATAGATCACCAGCAGCTTTCCCATCGTCGCCCCGCGCACGCTTTCGATCACGGCCCGCGCGCGCTGCTGCAATCCGTGACGTTCAAGCAATCCGATCACGGGTAAGATAATCCACGTGACAGAGATGTAGCGATTGTCGTTGAAGGCCTTGCCCAGCGCCTCCACCACGGCCACAAAATCCAGTCCCGCAAGCAGGCCAGTAGCAAGCGCCGCGCTGACTACCACCAGCAGCGGGTTGAACCGCAAGGCAAAGCCAATAACAACCAGCGCAATGCCCAAAAGCGGCCAGTAATTCATTCGTCGTTCCCCCGCTTTTTGGCGCCATATCCACCGCCACCCGGCGTAAGGATTGCGAATGTGTCGCCCGGCTGCATCTGCGCAGAACCCGTCGCGCCCAATTCCATGCGCGAACCATCCGCGCGTTCCACCCAGTTGCGGCCCGGCGCGGCATTTCCGCCGCCGCATATCCCCCTCGGCGCGACAGCACGGCGATTGGCGAGCATATTCGCCCGCATCGGCTCTAGGAAGGTCACACGCCGCTCCACTCCGTCGCCGCCGCTATGCTGCCCTTCCCCGCCAGAGCCGCTGCGTATTGCGAACCGGTCCAGCCGCACTGGAAAACGCGTTTCCAGAATTTCGGGATCGGTCAGGCGGCTATTGGTCATATGCGTTTGCACCGCGCTGGTCCCGTCATGATCCGGCCCCGCTCCCGAACCGCCGCATATCGTTTCGTAATATTGGTGCATCTCATTGCCGAAAGTAAAATTGTTCATCGTCCCTTGGCTGGGCGCAAGCTGGCCGGTCGCCGCGAACAGCGCATCCGTCACCGCTTGGCTGGTCTCCACGTTCCCCGCGACCACTGCTGCGCCGGGACGGGGGTTGAGCATGCACCCTTCCGGCACGATCAATTTAACTGGGTTCAAACACCCGTCATTCATGGGAATCGCATCGTCGATGAGCGTGCGCAGGACATAAAGCGCAGCGGCCCTTGTGATGGATCGCGGCGCGTTGAAATTGTCCGGCAGCTGCGGACTGGTGCCGGTAAAGTCGAAAACGGCAGACCGGTTCGCTCGGTCAATGCGGATCGCGACTTTGACCACCGCACCATTGTCCATCGGATAGGCAAATTCGCCATCCTGCAGCTTGCCAAGCAATCGCCGCACGCTTTCCTCAGCATTGGCGATTACATGGCGCATATAGGCAGCGACAATCTCCGCACCTTGGTCGCGCGCGGCCCCGGCAAGCAGTTCTGCTCCGCGAGTGCAGGCGGCAAGCTGTGCGCGCAGGTCGGATAGGTTGCGGTCAGGATTGCGCGCCGGGTAGGTTGCGCTGGTCAAGGCATCGCGGACTGCGCGCTCTTGAAACACACCCTCATCCACCATCAGAAGATTGTCGATCAACACCCCTTCCTCTTCGATCGTATGGCTTTCTGGCGGCATAGATCCGGGCGCAATTCCGCCGATATCAGCGTGATGACCGCGCGCGGCGACGAAGCCGTGTGGCGCATCACTCGCATCATCATAGAAGACTGGCACGATCACCGTGATATCGGGCAGATGCGTTCCGCCGCGATAGGGATCATTCAGCACATAAGCATCCCCGCGCCTCAACCCCCGGCCATCGCGAGCAGCGCCTCGCGCCTCAATCACCCGCGCAATGGAATCGCCCATCGAACCCAAGTGAACCGGGATATGCGGTGCGTTGGCGATCAAGGCGCCTTGTGCATCGAACAGCGCGCAAGAAAAATCGAGCCGCTCTTTGATGTTCACAGACGTGGCGGTTGATTGCAGCACCACACCCATTTCTTCGGCGATGGCCATGAAGAGATTGTTGTATATCTCCAACCGCACAGGATCGACCGCGGTCCCCGCCGCACGGTCGCGTTTTAACTGTGTAGCTCGGGTGAGAATTAAGCTTCCCTCATCCGCCAATTTGGCGGACCATCCAGCCTCAACAACCGTTGTTGAACCGGGATCAATAACCAAAGCGGGGCCATCGACGGTTTCGCCCGGTTGCATACCACTGCGCTGAAGTGTGCGCCAATCGCCCGACGCTTTGCCCGTTAATGCGCCGGTCTACGACATGCGCAGCGCCCAATCCGCCCGATATTCCGGCTGCCTCCACACTCAACGCTTCAACGATAATCGCGGCTGTCGCATCGGAATATCCATAGCGCTGGCGGTGCAACTCGCGGAATTGCGCATCCATCTCCGCCTGATCCCCACATGAAATGGTCAGCATGGAATCGCTGCCTTCAAATCTCAGGCGGGCGCTGGCTACGATAGTGATCGCGTCTGAAGGTATATCCTGATCGGCCAAGGCACTACGCGCATCGGCTTCCAATTCTGCGATGCTGCCTGCGAACCCATCACCCAGCGGGCGCACCAGACTGACCTCGCGGATCGCTTTCACTGGTGCCAATCCGATTCCAAAAGCAGAGAGCATTCCTGCCAGAGGGTGCACCAGCACCGTTTCCATGCCCAACTGATCTGCGACCCGGCAAGCGTGTTGACCGCCCGCTCCGCCAAAACAGGCCAAAGCATAGGCCGTCACGTCATGCCCGCGTGCAACCGAGATCTTGCGGATCGCATTGGCCATATTGTCGGTGGCAATGGCAAGAAAGCCTTCCGCAATTTCTTCTGAGAGGTTTTTTATCAGGCAGACCTGCCGCCACTTCTTCAAGCGCCGCCCGCGCGGCTGCGGGGTCCAGCGGAGCGTTGCCATCCGGCCCAAAGACGCTGGGGAAAAATGCGGGATCAACGCGGCCAAGGAACAAGTTGCAATCTGTGACCGTCAACGGCCCACCGTTCCGGTAACAAGCAGGACCGGGATTGGCCCCCGCACTATCCGGTCCAACCCGGAAACGCGCACCATCAAACTTGCAAATCGAACCGCCGCCTGCCGCAACGGTATGGATTTGCATCATCGGCGCTGCGACCCGGACGCCAGCAACGACGCTGTCCCCGGTTAGTTCAAGATCTCCGGCGTAATGTGCGACATCAGTGCTGGTCCCGCCCATGTCGAACCCGATCAGCTTGGTGTACCCCAGAGGTTCACAAGCCGCGACCATCCCCACCACGCCGCCCGCTGGCCCTGAAAGAATTGCGTCTTTGCCGCGAAACGAGCCGACTTCTGCCAACCCGCCATTCGATTGCATAAAGCGAAGCCGATCTGCTTGCGGCAATTCCGCCCGCAAAGTGTCAGTGTAGCGCCGCAATACAGGAGAAAGGTAAGCGTCGACCACAGTCGTATCACCGCGCGGGATCAGCTTGATCAGCGGCGCGACCTCGTGGCTGGTGCTTACCTGCGCGAAACCAATCTCGCGTGCGATCGCAGCAAGGCGCTCTTCATGATCGCGATACTTCCAACCATGCATGAGTACGATTGCGACTGCGTCAAAATCGCCTGCCCGTAACGCCTCAAACTGCTTGCGCGCAGCCGCTTCGTCCAGAGCCGTTAGAACTGTGCCATCCACGCCAACGCGCTCTTCAATCTCAATGACTCGTGCAGGAAGCTGATCAGGCAAGACGATATGCCGGGCAAAAATATAAGGGCGCGCCTGAGTCCCGATCCGCAGAGCATCGCCAAACCCGGCGGTGATGGCCAGCGCCAGCCGCTCTCCCTTCCGCTCCAACAAAGCGTTGGTGGCAACCGTCGTACCGATCCTAAGCTCGGCAATTGCACCTTCGCCATGCTGCGCCATCAATCGCCGAACCGCCTCGCTCGCGGCATCAGCATAGCTTCCTGGATTTTCCGACAACAGCTTATCCGTCACCATCCGCCCATCAGGCGTCTGCGCAACAACATCGGTAAAAGTCCCCCCGCGATCAATCGCGAAGCGCCAGGCGCTCATCCTGCGTGGTTTCCTTTGCTGGGCCGCGTCCAAGACAGGCCGTGGCCATTTTTATATAGCTTCTTCGCAAGCGCTTGACGCTGCGTCAAATGAGCGGAGCTGAATGTAACCCACAAATTGAGAGGTTGCATTCCGCAACGAGTTTGGGAGAGACAGTCTGCAATTAGCAGGATTTTTTGGAGAGAGACGAAATGGCCGATTACGAAACCATCCGCATGGAGCGCACAGGCGACGTGGCGAGGCTCACGCTCAATCGGCCCGACCGGCTGAACGCCTGCCCACCTGCGATGGCGAATGAGATATTCGACGCCATCCGCGATCTCGGCGATGCTCGCGCGCTGCTTATCTCCGGCGAGGGGCGCGCATTTTGTTCAGGCGCAGATCTCGCCGGCGGACGCGATAGCGACAGTTCCATCTCTGGCGGCGACCGGTCATTCACCGTGCTGCAGCAGAGTTACAATCCGATGATGGCGGCACTTTGGAACCTGCCCATCCCCGTGGTGACCGCCGTGAATGGCCCCGCTGCAGGAATTGGTTGTTCAATTGCGCTGGCGGGTGATTTCGTGATTGCCGGCAAAAGCGGATATTTCCTGCAAGCCTTCGTCAACATCGGGCTGGTCCCCGATGGCGGATCAAGCTGGATACTGCCGCGGCTTGCCGGTCTTGCCCAAGCGACCCGGATGATGATGCTGGGTGAACGCATCTATGGCGAGGAAGCTGAGCGTATTGGTCTGATCACCAAATGTGTCGAAGATGATGCATTAGCCGGAGAAGCGAACGCCATTGCCGAGAAACTCGCGGCGGGACCGACCGTGGCACTCGCGCGGATGAAGGCAAACCTGCGCAATGGTCTGCAAAGCGACTTGAACACCGCCCTTCAAATGGAAGCAGAGGGTCAGCGGATTGCGGGCTCCAGCGAAGATTCCCGTGAAGGCGGAAAGTCCTTCCTCGAAAAGCGTAAGCCTGTTTTCAAGGGCCGCTAAAGCCTAACCAGTTCTTCGCGCCGGGGCCTGCCCTTCATGAAGCAAGCCTCGGCCAATGACCTGTGCCTGGATTTCGCCAGCGCCTTCAAATATGTTGAGGATGCGAGCGTCGCACAGCACCCGGCTGATCGGGTATTCTAGCGCATAACCATTGCCGCCGTGCACTTGCAACGCGTTGTCCGCATTGCTCCACGCCGTGCGCGCGGCAAGCAGTTTAGCCATGCCCGCTTCTATGTCGCATCGTTCGCCCTTATCCTTGTGCCGTGCAGCAGAGTAAGTCAGCTCTCGGGCCATTACGATTTCAGCCACCATCATCACAAGCTTGTCCGATACACGCGGAAACGAGAGCAGGTTCTTGCCAAACTGCTTGCGTTCGAGCGCGTAGGTCATCGAAAGATCGAATGCGTTCCAAGCGACCCCGATTGCCCGTGCGGCGGTCTGGATACGTGCGCCTTCAAATGTCCGCATAAGCTGCTTAAACCCTTGGCCTTGCGCGGCGCCGAGCAACCCATCTTGCGGCACCACAAACCCATCAAAGCCCAGCGCATATTCCTTCATGCCGCGGTAGCCGAGCACTTCGATCTCGCTGCCATCAATGCCCGCGTCAGGGAACGGCGTCGCGTCGCTCCCGCGCGTCTTTTCTGCCAGCAGCATCGACAATCCGCCATAACCGGGCGCGTCTGGATCAGTCCTGCACAGCACCGTCATCAGATCGGCGCGGGCCGCGTGAGTGATCCAGGTCTTTGCGCCGGTTATGTGCCAGCTGCCATCATCTTGCTTGATGCCGCGTGTTCGTACGGAGGCAAGGTCCGACCCGGTATCGGGTTCGGTAAACACTGCGGTCGGTAGAATGGAGCCATCAGCGATTTTGGGCAGGAGGCGCGCTTTTTGCTCAGCCGTGCCATTCTGACCGATCAGATCGCCCGCAATTTCTGACCGGGTGCCCAGCGATCCTGCGCAAATCCAACCTCGTGATAATTCTTCTGAGACGAGGCACATGGCGGTCTTGCCCAGACCCAACCCACCAAATTCTTCGTCAATGCAAACTCCGAAAACACCCAGGTCCGCCATTTCTTGAACGACTTCGATGGGGATCAAATCATCGGCAAGGTGCCATTTGTGTGCGTGCGGCGTGATACGGTCGGCTGTAAAGCCACGAAATTGCTCGCGGATCATATCGAGCGTTTCATCACCAAAGGCCTCGTCAGGTCGGGCGCCCTCGGCCAGCAATGCCGCCAACCGCGCTCGGTTTGCAGCGGTGTTGCCTTCGCTCAGGAAAAGCGCGGCCGATGTGTCTTGCCTGAAAGCCCCGGCGGCAGTTTCCACGCCAAGTTCAGAGGCCCGCAGATACTCGCTCGAACTCATCGCGACTGCGCTGACGAGCTGATGGCAATATTCGCCAAAGCCAATCCTCAGCGTCAATTCTTCTGTCTCGCCAAAGCGCCCAGCTTTCCGCGCCCGCAGGGCCCAATCAGCGGTCGCTTCCAGAGCCGCGACGGTTGTTCCGATCCATGCCAGGCCATGAACGCGCCGCTGATGCTGCTCAATTAGTGCCGCATCGGGTTCACCATCCGGCGCCACAACCTTCGCGGTCGCCGCACGAACGGCATCGAGATAAAACGACGCAGCATTGCTGGCCTGCTGCGCAATCGCAATCCAATCAGTCATCAATCAGGCTCGTCCAATATACGCAGAAAAATGCCAGAAAATCTTGTGTCGTTTCATGCTGCCCTATCCCGTTTCATGCGCGCCGTGCTGCCCGACTGCTGCCCGACTCCCTGCATTGGAGCAAGTGCCAGAAAAAGTGCCGGTACGGATGGCAGCCGATTATCATTGCGCACAGCCCCCCTGATGGGCTACTTGGCGCGCGAAAGCGGAGCAATAGCTCTTTGAAGGGATCTTGGACGAGGCCTCTTCCGCACGACCCCGGTCAATCTGGCGTCGAACACAACACCGATCGTACCGAAACTTCACAGATGCGGCTGATCCGCCGATGCCTCAACCATGAGGCTGCGTCTCCGCATAACCAATGAAAAGCATGATATGACATTCGAAGACCTCCCCACCGGGCTCAAAGACGCGCTGGCCCAGCGTGACTATTCTGAACCAACCGATGTTCAGGCCGCAGTGCTTAAGCCAGACGCGCTAGGCCGCGATCTTGTCGTGTCGGCTCAAACCGGGTCAGGAAAAACCGTCGCCTTTGGCCTTGCGATGGCGGGTGAACTCCTTGATGAAAACGGCCAATTGCGCCGCGCGGAAAGCCCGCTGGCACTGGTCATCGCACCAACCCGCGAACTGGCATTGCAGGTCAGCCGAGAGCTGGCGTGGCTTTACCAAGCTGTTGGCGCGCGCGTTGCAACCTGTGTCGGCGGTATGAATCCTTCGGCGGAACGCAAGGTGCTCCGCTCTGGCGCGACTATTGTTGTGGGTACACCGGGCCGTCTGCGTGACCATCTGGAACGCGGCGCGCTCGACCTGTCTGCACTGGCGGCGGTTGTTCTGGATGAAGCAGACGAAATGCTCGACATGGGCTTTCGCGATGAGCTTGAGGCAATCCTCGAAGCATCACCGGATCAGCGCCGCACGCTGATGTTTTCTGCCACGATGCCCCGCGCGATTGAATCGATGGCGCAACGTTACCAAAAGAATGCTCTGCGTATCGCCACCGTCGATAAAGGCCGCAGCCACGAAGATATCACCTATCAGGCGGTGACCGTTTCACCGCCCGAGATTGAAAACGCCGTGGTCAACCTGCTGCGTTTTCACGAGGCAGAAACGGCGATCCTGTTCTGCGCCACACGCGACAGCGTCCGCCGTCTGCATGCAACCCTGCAAGAGCGCGGCTTTAGCGTCGTGGCCTTGTCAGGCGAACATTCTCAACAAGAGCGCAACCAAGCCTTGCAGGCTCTGCGCGATCAACGTGCGCGGGTTTGCGTTGCCACTGACGTTGCCGCGCGCGGGATCGATTTGCCCAGCCTCAGCCTCGTTGTGCATGTCGAAATTCCCCGCGATGCGGAAACCCTGCAGCACCGTTCGGGCCGCACCGGTCGCGCTGGTAAGAAGGGCACCGCGATCCTGATCGTTCCATTCCCGCGCCGCAAGCGCGTGGAATCGATGCTGCGGCATGCAAGCATCAAAGCGGATTGGACCGAGGCGCCTGATCGCGATGCAATCATGACAAAGGACCGCGAGCGTTTGCTCCAAAAGCTGATGGAGCCGGTCGAAGTGACAGACGCAGATCGCGAATTGGCCGAAAAGCTGATGACGCAGAAAACGCCAGCCGAACTCGCCGCGATGCTGGTCCACGCGCACCGATCCAAAATGCCCGCGCCCGAAGACTTGATGCCCAACACTCCAGAAGCGCGCCGCGCTGCACAGCAGGAAAAACATCGCCCGGGTTTCGAAGACACCGTCTGGTTCCGCATGGATATCGGTCGCAAGCAAAATGCCGACCCGCGCTGGATCCTGCCGGTAATCTGCCGCCGCGGACATTTGACACGCAATGAAATCGGCGCAATTCGCATCGGTCCGGATGAAACCTTTTTTCAAATTCCCCGCCCTATCGCGGACAAATTCGCCGATGCCGCTGCCCGTACTGCGGGTACAGAAGGTGATGAGGAAACAATCAACTTCGAACGCTCCGCCGATGGACCGCGCGTTGTCGCGCGCGAGAATCGCAAAGGGCGCTCTCACACAGGCGGAAAGCCGCACTCTCCGGGCGGCAAGCCAAAGCCTTCACGCGGTCCAAATGGCTATAAAGGCGGCAAACCAGCCGGCAAATACGAAGGCAAGCGCGACAACAGCGGTGGCGGCAAAGAAGGTGGCAAGCCATTCAAGAACAAGGGCGGCGGTGACTTCGCAGGCGGAAGCGACAGCAAGCCATCGGGCAAGACCAAGTTCAAGCCCAAGGATCGCGGCAAGCCCGGCTCTCACAAGAAGCACGGCAAACCCAAGCGTCCGTCAAATCCGGGCTAACAATTGCAATAACCGGCCACATTGGTCGCAAGTGTTAGCCAAAGGCTGTGTTGCATCTGCGCGCAATTACTTCGCTGCATTATAGCTCTTGATTGTAGAGTCGACGTTAAGCCAGATTCCTGGCGACGAAGTCAAAGAAGGAATGTTGTGTTCTGATTGTGGCGCGCCTGAAGGCACAGGATGACAACGGGATACCGCCGGACTGGCGCACGCCGCCTACAAATCGAGGACGTGTTTTGCGATGATATTTCGCTGAATTTCGTTCGTCCCGCCATAGATGCTCTGCGCTCTGGTGCCGAAATATGTGGCAACACCCGGCGCAGCGAAGGCAGAGGCGCCAGTCCATTCAGGGCTGACGCTGTCGGGAAATTTGCGCATGCCATGCTCAGCGGCCGCCACACAGAATAGCCCAGTGATCTCTTGTGCGGTTTCAGTAGCCATGATCTTCAGGATCGAGGCCTCTTTTCCCGGCGCCCCACCATCCTTAACCGAACAGAGCACCCGTAAGACTGTGATTTCCAACGCGTCTACGCGTATTTCCGCTGCGCTCAATCGCGCTGCAAAAGCACTGTCATCGATCAGCCGTTGGTTGCCGCCGTCGGGAATTTGTGAGGCAATGGCACGGATATTCGCCAGTTGTGTCCGCTTACCACCAATGCGCGCGTAGGAAGTCCGCTCGTTACCCAGCAAATATTGTGAATAGGTCCATCCCTTACCCTCTTCACCGATGCGGTTAAACACAGGCACACGGACGTCGACAAAATCGACCTGACTCAGGTGGTATTTGCCATCGATTGAGATGATCGGCTTCACCGTCACACCCGGTTGGTCCAACTCAGCGCAAATAAAGGTGATGCCGAGCTGCTTTTTCGCTTCTTTCGACGTTCGAGCAAGCAGGAATATCCAATCGGCGTGGTTGGCCGCAGATGTCCATATTTTGGTACCGTTGAGGATGTATTCATCGCCGTCACGCACCGCAGAAAACTGTAACGAAGCCAGATCGGAGCCTGCTTCTGGCTCGCTATATCCCTGTGCCCAACCCACAGATCCATCCGCGATTCCAGACAGCCAAGCCGCCTTTTGTTCGTCATTACCGAACGTGTAAACAACCGGACCTACATAGACGACTCCCATGGGGGTTACCGTCGGAGCCCCAGCCCGCTCCAATTCCTCGTCAAAGATGTATTGTTCTTCGATCGACCAGCCCGGCCCGCCATGCTCCTTTGGCCATGCGCTCGCCAGCCAACCTTTCGCCCCAAGCGCCATTTCGGCTTTGCGAACTTCGGCAGTCGTCAAACTGGCACCACAAGCCACTTTTTCGAGAATGTCCTTCGGGTACTCATTCTCGAAATATGACCGAATTCTAACGCGGAAATGCTGCAATTCGGGAGAGTGATCAAGATTCATGCGCTGGGTCTTTACATCGAGAAGGCTGCCGGGATGGCTTCGGTAGCAGAATTCCCAGATGTAATGAAATGATAGCGCAGGAGGGACTTAAACCCCCGGCACGCGGATTATGATTCCAAAGAAATTGCGCTGTAGACGCGTGGGAATAGAAAGGTGCTCGCGTTTCAACGTGTGCCTGCGATCTTGCGCACGCTTAGGTCCAATTTCCGCAATTTGGGTGGTTTTGCAACAGTCCGTATTTGCCCACCAAAGTGCGATAGCGACAATTCAGCCGAGCATTCTGCGTACCAGCGGTGCCTTGATAGAATCGCGATGAGACGGTTGAGTTCGCTCCGTCAAACTGCTCGTGTTCTGGCCCTTAAGCTGTGCAAGACAGAATGTGGCTATTCAAAGGCAACACACAAGAGTATTTGCGCAACTCCGTCACCGATCATGGGGGCGGCTTTAGGATTAAGCGTAATGAAAAAAGCAGCCCTAATTTGTGCCACCGTACTAACGGCCCTCACTCTGACAGCATGTGATGCCAAAGAAGCAGAGCCTGCGACAACTGAAGTCGAAACCGAAGTAGCACCCGAAACGGTAGCTCCAGTAACCATGGACCCTGCAGCTCCCGTCGGAACCGAAATGCCTGTAGAAGGCGCAGCTGGAACAGATGCTACCACACCGGCGATGGACGAAAGCGCTCCCGCCGCGGACACAGCACCTGCAAACTAATTGAAAAAATGCGGACGCGGGGTCATTCTGGCCCTGCGTCCGTAGTTGAAAGACCGTCCAATTCGGCGCCAATCCACTCAATTTAATTTCATCATGAGCTCAGATCACTCGTTTGCAGCAAGCCTGCATGCTGATCCCCAAAAGGCCAACTACGATGGCTCAAATCCGTCAACCATCCTATTCCCCGATACAGCGTATTTAGGACGACTTGGTGGCGCAAATTGAGAGGCAGTGCCTTAAAAGCTTTTGCGCTGCTCTGCCTGCCCACGTGACACCTGACTTGCTGAGTGTGGCTGGCTCCACGTCCGGATGATCCCTCTACTTATCTTCGATTTCTTTACACCGATCGGCGCGATCCTGTGCGCGATCAAATCCTGCATTCGCGTCGTATTCCTGAATTTCAATCGAAGATCAGGCGCATGGCGGCGGCGGCGTTCCTCTCTGGCATGTTCTGGCGGCTGGCGAGCCGGAAGCGGCTGCGCCGTATCTGCCGCGACGAGATGCTCGGCCGCGCCAATTTCAACCGGATGGTCGGCTCCTATAATCGAACCCAGATTTAAAATGCGCGGGCAGCCATCGGAACAGAAATCGGAACAGCCATCGCCGGGATATTGGCCGCAATCCGCCTGTCAGTAAACATGATTGCCGAGGTACTTTTATGACCATTCTACTTATAATTATTGGTCTGATCCTACTTGCCGTTGGCGGCGACATCCTTGTGCGCGGGGCGGTGGGTATCTCAACGCGGCTTGGCGTATCCCCCCTGCTTGCTGGTCTTACTATTGTCGGCTTTGGAACCTCGACACCTGAACTTGTAACCAGCCTGTTTGCCGCTTTTGACGGCGCACCGGGTATTGCGGTGGGCAATATCGTCGGCTCCAACATTGCCAATATTCTGCTTATATTGGGCGTCTCGGCATTGATCCTGCCGCTGACGATCAATCCTGCGGCATTCCGGCGCGACGGTTTTGCGCTAGCGGCAGCGACACTTGCCTGCCTCGCCGCTGTGCTCCTCGGTTTTCTCAGCCGTCCGGTCGGCTTCGCGCTGCTGGCGCTGCTTGTCGGATATATCGTTTGGGCATATCGCAGTGAACGAAGGCGCCCTAACGCAGAAGCGGCGATGCACGAACACGTTTCTGAGGACGTGACTTCACCCGGAATGAGCTTGATCACCGCGCTGGGCTTGGCTGTTGCCGGGATTATCGGCACGATTATTGGCGCACGTCTGCTAGTCGATGGCGCCATCGAAATTGCGCGCGATTTTGGTGTCGCCCAAAACCGTGATTGGTCTGACCGTGGTCGCGGTTGGTACATCGCTGCCCGAGCTCGTCGCTTGTATCATTGCGGCATTGCGGCGTCATCCAGATGTAGTGCTCGGCAATATTATCGGGTCGAACATCTATAACGTTCTTGGTATACTCGGCGTAACGGCAATTGTGCATCCGATTTCGATCCCAACGCAAATCGCGGCGTTCGACATCTGGGTCCTGCTGGGCACGGCGGCGTTGCTAGGACTGTTTCTGCGGACGGGATGGACGCTCAAACGATGGGAGGGCGGGGTCTTTCTGGTCCTTTATGCAGGATATATTGGACATCTGACGATTTGAGCCCGGTTAATCGGGCCGCTGGAGAAAAATTCTTGCTTGCTCAACGCAAGAGCAGTTCCCGGGGTGATTGGCGGCACACCGGGCACTGATATGCTAGGCAACATTGATGCTTTGACCGTCAAAACCTTTGTCTTTGCCTATCTGGCAACAATTGACCTCGTGCTGATCTATCGCGGTTGGCGTTTTCCGCCGCAATTGAAGGATTCGCGCAGCGTTGCCCCGTTTGGCCTCGCTGGCAGATTTCTCGATGCAGCGGGCGGCCGGGATTGTGGATTGGGGTCCAGTCTTCACATCCAACCTGCTGATGCAAGGTTGATCGCACCGCGAGACCAGCGGCACTGGTAACAGTCCTGAGTTCTTCCCGACCGCGGCTATCTGCGTCACGTTCTTGTTCTCGCCCAGTTTCGAGGTGGCAACGACGCAGCGTAATTGCCTAGCTATCGATAATCGCCACAACCATATCCAGACCGATAAGCATTCCGACCACCAGTAACGAAAGATTGGCAAGGTGCCGCCTAGCGTCAACCCGCCTAATCCACTGGTAGGCAATCGTTCCAATAGCGAGGGCGCCGACCAGCACGACCAGCAACTGCTCCGTCCGTGGATCGGCCAAGACAATTTGAACCAGAGCCGTCATCAGGAAAAACGCCGCCCACACCTTTACCGCAATGATGCAGGTTTCGATACTGGAAAAAGAATCAGAGGGGTGCCTCATATTCAGTCCTATCTCCGGCGCCGTAGAATAATAACCGACAGCCAGAATGTGGCGATCGCTAACTTTCCTTTTAGGAGTGGTTGTCCCCATAGGCGATAGACAAACGGCAAACCTAAATCCGAATATCAAGGTATTTGGATCAAAGTGGCCTGGCTGCCATTGGGCCAAAGCCAGCTTTTATGTTGCTTGGAACGTATGGCAGGCTTGGGAAACGAATTACCTGTCGCGAATGGCGCCTATTGGGTCGTTTGCCCACCGTCCGGTTTCGGAGGTGTTCGTAGTCTAAGCCGCCAACAACCTTCGCTCCATCTCACCCATGAGGTCCACGTCTTTCGCTGGGTCATGAGACAGGTGCCCATAGACGCCCTATGTCATAGTGATTGATGAATGCCCCCGCATTGCCTGAATCTTCTCAGCGGGCCATCCCTGCTCAATGAACAGTGATGCAGCACCGTGACGCGACGCATGCATTGAGAAGCGAATTTGCCCTCCCCATTAACGATGCCAGACTTGACCATAGGCCGCATAATTCGCCCAGCTCTGGCATCCATCGGATCGAAAGCTCACTGTCCGCATCCGACCCAGTTGCCGAAATTCGGCAAAAGACGGAATTCTAAAGTTAGCCCTCGCCTGCAATTAGCAATGATGTTGTTTTTGCACCCGGGCTGCGAACTGTTTGCTCAGCCTGCCTCACCCTCAATGCGGTCCTTTGCGGTGTCGGCCTCAAAATCTTCCATCACTTCTGCGGCATCTTCATCATCGTCGGCACTTGGCGCCTCAATGTCATCATTGCGCTGGCGTGCAGCAGCCGGGTCGAGGCATAATTCGGCGAGGACCGGGAGGTGGTCCGATCCTACTGGCGCACCCACGCTTATGCCGCGAAGCAGAAACTCCCTTGTCACAAATAAATGGTCAAGCGGCCATCCCAGCCAGGTTTTATCGGCTGGGAATGTCGCATATGTCCCGCGACCAATCCGCGGGTCGAGGAAGCTGCCTATACTCTTAAACAGTTTGGTTGTGTCAGACCATGCAACATCATTGAAATCACCAATCGCCAGAACCGGCATATCAAGATCGCGTGACTGTTTTGCAGCCATGATGATTTCCGCATCACGCTCTTCAGTGTCCTGATTGATCGTGGGAGGGCGCGGATGGAGGCCGATCATCCGGAACGCCTGCTTACCTGCTGTTAACGTGGCGAAAACCGATGGGGTGTCCTTTTGCGCAAGGTCTCTGATGTTTGCATCCGTCATAGGCAGACGCGTGGCAAACATGATGCCATATGTATTGTCAATTGGGCGATGAATCTGGCCCGAATAGCCCTGCATTATGGGAGCCATGGCATCGGCCCACGCCTGATCGGTTTCCAACAGCAAGAGTATATCGGGATCGGTGCGGCGGATTAAATCGGCCGTCCGCTGATACTCGCGGTTGGTTTGCAGCACATTCAACGTCAACAGCGTGAAGCAAGCATCGTCCAGTTCGCTGCCATCCACCATCGCAACTTCAGTCTTCGCAATCGGAGTGTAGGGATAGACGCGGTAGAGCTGCCATATGCTGAGGCCCGCTAGAATGACAGGGAGCCAAGGCCGCCAGCCGCGGTCAAAAAACCACAAAGCCGCCCCTGCCAGCACCATTGCCAGCAAGATTTGCACACGTGGGAAATCCCATATCCGTACCCACCACTGGTTGAGATCAGTTGTGCTGAGTAGCGTACCTGCGATCAGGATTAAGGCGATCAGCCGCAACAGCCAGACCCCGGCCAGTTTCCAATTATTTCTAGATCCGTCAGATTTTTGTGTTTTGTCCATACAGTGCCAGTAAACCACTTCTAGTACCCGAAACCAGTCTTTCGATTGTCAGCCCGCGTCCAAGCGTACGATCAAGAGTTCTGAATGTCCGATTTCCATCCAAAAGTCCGACATTCGGCTCGCGCGAATTCATTCGCAAAAGCTGCCGTGATAAGCGGCCACATACGGTGAACCGCGCTATAGCCATGTCTCACGGGCGCAGGGCAGATCGAGTTAACAATGAGATCATAACTCTCTGAAAAGAAAGAGGCGTATTTCAGATCGGTTTACATCAAATCCCGCGAAAATCTCGAATTGCCATCGGCTTGGGAAGCTGACGCATTGTCGTGCCGCTATTATCACAGACGATAGTTTGGCCGACCAACTTTTGGGGCGTGCGACAGTCTTATTCAGCAGACTTTGTGCGCTATTTTGACCGGGAATTTTTTAGCGGAAGTGGGACCTGCCCCCGACACGCGGATTATGATTCCAACAGAATTTCGCTGTGATGCGTATACATAGCCCGAAGCATCACGA
>CAWBJN010000014.1:0-74768 GCA_963789155.1 uncultured Alphaproteobacteria bacterium
AGAAGCTGTCGTTCTAATCGCGGGCATCGATTGACCGATTTCCACCCCAATGTCCGACTTCGAGGATCGCCCTGAACGACCCGGAAACGGACACATTTCGGTGTCGTCCCGCCAGAGAGCTTCTCGGACATCGAGATACTCGACCCAGCATCAGGCGAATACATTTCGCTCATCGCGATGAGTGACCCCGCTTGCTTTACGATGGGATAAGTCAATAGTTTAGCGACACAGGCCGGGGAAAATCAGATTGAATATCGAAGCCAGTCCGCAGGTGCGTAAGCTTTTTGACGAAAAGCGACGTCGCCTGCATGGAAACTGGAACGCGCAACAGGCTGGTGCACGTCAACAGAGCTAACACCCGCGGCGCGGTCGTCAACATCATCAACGAACGCTCAGATGACGTCTATGCCATCCTTGCGAGTGGCAAAACGATGCGCTTTCGCGCCCTTGGCAAGGACAAGCACGAGCAGGGAGAGATCCTGCTCGCAGAGGATACTGCTAACGCGGAGACCTTCGACGATAACCGCTACACCGACAACTTGCTGGAAAGCCCGCTAGGGCCGGACGCACTTGCGAAAAAGCTCCTGAAGATTGCGCGGGACGCGCGCACCGCCGAGGAGGAGCAAGGGGTCAACATCCTCTTATCTGGCCCTCGGCTTCGTCACCTGGTTTGAAGACGAGAAATCCGACGTTCGACGAGAAGCGCCCCTTGTCCTGCTTCCGGTGGAACTTGTCCGCAACCAGCGCACGTCAACATATGACATCCGTATGCGCGGTGAGGATCTCATTACGAACCTTCCGCTCCAGCAGCGATGGCAGGACGATTTCGGGTTGGTTCTTCCCGAACTTGAAATCGGCGAGGACTGGCAGCCGTCGCAATATTTCGACGAGGCCGAGGAAATTGTCGATGAGCGCGATCGCTGGGAAATCGACCGTGACGCCATTCAACTGGGCTTCTTCTCGTTCTCGAAACTGCTCATGTATCGCGATCTTGATATCGATGTATGGCCCGATAGGCGCTGGAAACTCCAGCTCGTCAAAGGCCTCCTTTATGAAGGGTTCGAGGGCGACGATGACGCAATTTTCGGCGAAGAAGACAAGCTTGACGATGTTTTGCCGCCGGAAAAAATCTTCCACGTAGTCGATGCCGATGCGAGCCAGGCCCGGGTGATCGAAGAGGCCCGGTCTGGTCGCAACCTTGTAGTGCAGGGGCCACCGGGCACGGGGAAAAGTCAAACCATCGCCAACATCATCGCAACTACCGCGCAGGAGGGCAAAACCGTCTTGTTCGTGGCCGAAAAGATGGCCGCACTGGAGGTCGTGCACGACCGATTGGTGAAAGTAGGTTTGGCAGACATCTGCCTTGGCCTGCATTCCCGTAGCGCGAACAAACGCCAGGTGCTGGAGCTGGAGCGCACCCTTTAACGCGGGTGCCGCCGTGCCTGCAATTCCAGAAGGGCCTGAAGCGCTGCAGCATAGCCGGGATAAGCTCAACGCCATCGCCCAGGCTCTCCATTCGCCTATCGGCGATACAGGCGAAACGGCGTTCGGGATGCTGGGCCGCCAAGCGCGCTTCATGGGCTTGAAGGCGCCTCCGCCGACTTTCGCTGCAGATGGCCTCGCCGAAATGGATCGAGCAGCAGAAAACAAGGCGGTGGATGCACTCAAGCTTTATGACGCCGCATTGAAAGAGGCTGGCGATCCTGCCAAACATCCGTTCCGGTCAATAACCGTGACCCAGCTTCAGCCGGTCGATCAGGCAAGATTGCGACCGATGCTGGATGAGGCACGGGAAGCGGTAACGGCCCTTGATAACGTCCTAAATTTCGCTTTGGACTTCCTTGGGTTGGCTGAAGGCGGCTGGTTTGACCTGGTCGCGCCGGTCGAAGAACTTCTGGCTGCACTTTCCGGTTTGAACGAGGGCGAAGGCAATCTTGCCAAAGAGCTTCTGCAATGCCGCGACATGGACCGCCTTTCTCAAGCGCTCGCATCTGGGCGCCGGTGGCGCGAAGAACGCGATGCGGCCAGTGATTACTTTATTGATCACGCCTTCACGGTTGATGTCGCGCACCTTCGTGCTCCGCTTATCGCAGGGACAACATCATTCTTCAGTCGCTGGGGCAGTGCTTATCGCAATGCCTCACGCGAACTTGCGGGATTGTCTAAGCGACCAGCTGCCGAAATCCGCCGATGAGCGTGTGGAGCTGGTCGACAGACTATTGCAGGTCTCCAGGCTCCGCAGTGAATGGGGACAAGAGGAGGATTTTTGTCGGACCACGCTTGGCGAAAATTGGCGCGGCGAGCGGACCGAATGGGAGGGCATCCAGGCTATCTTGGCATGGGCCGTGCGAGTGTCGGTCGCCAATGCCGATCTTAATGCCGAACCCGAATTCCTTGTCTCCACTGCTCTAGCTAAGGAGCGCGAGAACTGGACCGATGAGATCAAACGGCTGCACAGCCGGCACGGACATCAATCGCGCTTGTTCGCGATCAACTCGGGATAGCTGATGACCGCTTCGACGAAGGCTGGGACGATGCGCAACTAGCCGAGATCGTGGGCGCTCTGGCAAATATGTCAGAGGCAATAGAACGATATCCAGAGTGGGCCGCCCTCGTTGATGCTCGTGCAAAGGCGGACGCCGCCGGCGTTGGTTCTCTCGCCGATCGTATGGCGTCCGGTGAATGCGATGCCGATGCAGCTGTCGTGGAACTCAAATTTGCAAGGGCGGAAGCGATTTGGGAACGTGCACTCGGCGCCGAACCGGCGTTGCGGGAGCTCAGCAGCGTCGATCGGAACGTCCTGGTCACAGACTTCACCAATCTCGAGAAGCAGCATCTGCGGGACAATGTAACGCATATTGTCGCCAACCATCTCGTCGACTCCCTCGCGGTGCATTGGGGGAAATGAAGGTGTTGGGCGGCGAGATGGGGGAAGAAACGTGGCCGTCAAGCGCTTGATCTTCGGAACGCGATCGCCATCCAGCATCCAAACCGGTGCTGTCAGGCCCTATCTCGGTACGCCGATGTCGGCGCCCAGATCTTCTCGACCTCCTGCTGATCGATGAAGCCAGTCAGGTGCGCCCCGAGGATGCGCTCGGTGCGATCGCCCGTGCTAGCCAAATCGTCGTCGTCGGCGACCAAAAGCAGTTCCCACCGACATCCTTCTTCGACCGGCTCACCAGTGCCAGTCAAGATGAAGACAACGATGAACAGCTCGAAGACGAGGATCTGCTTGGTGGTGCCGCCCAGCTGGCAGAGTGAAAGCATATTGACCCTGTGCGAGGCGCGGGGCCTCGGTGCCCGCCTACTGGAATGGCACTATCGATCACGGGATCCTTCGCTCATTCGTGTGTCCAACCGCGAATTCTACGCGGACCGCCTGATCCTCCCACCTTCTCCACTGGAGAGATCCAGCTTACGGCCTCGTTTTTACCCAAGTCCCAGGCGCATACGACAAGGGTGGTCGTCGCGACAATCGGCTGGAGGGCGAAGCCCTGGTGGAAGCCGTTGAAAATCACCGCACGGACGATGCCAGACCAGTCACTTGGAATAGTTACGTTCTCTGCAACGCAAAAGAACACGATCACCGAACTCCTTGAACTTGCTCGGCGCAAGGATGCCGTTCTCGACGATTTCCTCCGCGAAGGCGGCGCTGAGGATGTCTTCGTTAAGAATATCGAGAACGTTCAGGGCGATGAGCGCGACGTGATTTTCATTAGCGTCGGTTATGGTCCGACCGAACCTGGAGGGAGAATGATCGGCGCGAGCTTTGGGCCGGTCAACTCCGAAGGCGGCGAACGTCGTCTCAATGTGCTTTTCACGCGGGCTAGGCTTAGGTGTGAAATCTTCGCTTCCTTCGTGACGACGGGCGAACTCGATGTAAGTCGCGCTTCACGTGAAGGGCCACGCGTTCTCAAACGTTTCCTCGAATTTGCAAAGCACCGCCAACTTGTTGAGCATATGCCGACTGGCGAGGAAGCCGATACCCCCTTTGAGGAGGATGTCGCGGACACCATACGGTCCTTCGGTTTCCTTGCAGATCCCCAGGTGGGATCAGCGGGCTTCAAGATTGATTTGGGCATCCGCCATCCCGACAGGCCGGGGAGTTATTTGCTGGCGGTTGAGTGCGACGGAGCCACATACCATTCGGCCCTGTGGGCACGCGAGCGCGATCGCCTCCGTCAAAGCGTGCTGGAGCATCTGGGATGGCGCTTCCATAGGATATGGAGCACCGACTGGTTTTATAATCGCGAACGTGAAATCAAGCGTCTCCGCGAAGCATTGGAAAGCGCGCGAGACCCAGAGAACGGTTCACCTCCGAAGACTGTCGAGAAGCCCGAAGCTGCACCGACCCCAACTCATGACGAGCCTGTCGCGCCACTTCCCGAAGTGGAGGAGCTACAAATGCCTAGGTATGAGCGGGCGTACTTCCCCATCGCATCGAACTGTGAACCGCATGAGGCTCATCCTTATGAATTGCGCGAATTGGCATTGAAGGTTGTAGGAACTCGAGGGGCCGATTTCTGCAGAAGAGACAGCACGAAGAATATCGTCTTGTTACGGTCGCGAACGTGCAGGCAGGCGCATCCAGTCTGTAGCGCTCGATGCGCTACAGACTCTCAAAAGCAGCGGTTCGATACTCTATGATGATGGCTTCTATTTCACGCAGGCGCAGCGTGATGAGACGCCTGTGCGAGACCGGACGGATGAAGCCGGCGCCACTCTCTAGAAGCAAAGTCGATCACGCTGCTTGAAATCCGTGCGGCTTTGAAAATCGCGCTGGCGGACAATGCGGGCGCTGAAGCTGATGATCTTATTCGTGCTACCGCGAGACTACTGGGATTTAAGCGGGTGGGATCTGACCTCCGAGCCCGAATAGCACAAGGGCTGGAGTCTTAAACGCAGGATGATACTAAAGTGCCGGACCGACACTGCTTGAATTACGTCGGTCCGGCGCATTCTGAGGCGTGATTTAGGCTGCGATGTCGAACCCGCTGGCAAGCTCCTGTTGCAACCGATTAGAATAGGTCCGCAGTTCGTTGCTTAGCGAATGGTCTGGGCGCCGACGCAGAAACCCTTCGATTAGCCCAACAATGGCAGGCTCAAGCCTCAGGCAGTCCTTGCCTTGCGCGACCAACCATCCGAGCTTTGCGATGGACAGCAGCAGACAGTCGAGCTCAACGTGGTCCCGTAGATCTTGCCATGCACCGCTGCTGACCGGTCGCGCACGCCCGGCTTTGCCGCTACTAGGTCGAACGGCACACCCATCCGGAGCAGCACCTGCGACAGGTGGCTCCAGGTTCTGCCGCCACCCTTCAACATCAACCCCAAATCGAGGTGTGGTCGTGGCCCACGTCTGCCTGGCTGATCAATGACGATCTGTGGCGGCAGACGAATACCATGCGCCATGCCCGCCAAAAGCAACACCGGTATGTCCGTGGCTAGGCCTCCATAGGTAAGGATCGGCTCGTTCTCGTGCGCGCGTAAGTAGTCGAACATCTGGCTGACCACGCCCTCCTCATCACCCCAGTCGAATTCGTTCCAGCTGTCTACCTCGCCAGTGGAAACCCGGCCTTCTTCGTCGATCGAAAATTGGAAAGCAGCTGCTGCCATGACCCTCTTGACGGCCACTGCCCGGGTATTCGATTTTCGATCCATGGCCTTGTGGGTTTTGTGCAGGTCCTCGTCCCAATGAAATTCGCAGTCGAGCGCGATGTAGCTTTGACTTGTCATTGCCTTTTCCTTTCCTTGGCTGTCGGCACCATCACGCTTCGTCAGAAGGGAAGCGGGCGAGCGTTCTCGATCGCCCGCCAGGCTTGGTAGGCTGAGCCCAACGAGGTCCGATCGTTCTCGCGGCAGCAGGTTGAGAGAAAGGTCAGCGTATAGCACCTGTGCCTCGTCGGCAGCGCGGCGAGCCTGTGCCAAGGTTGACGAACCCGGACCTGCGCGCTGGATCGCGTAAAACGCTGCGGTTTCGTCGAGCGCTGCTTCGCGGCACCGCAGCGGCATGATTGCGAGGTCACTTCGCTGTCTCCGGATGAGCTGCAGGTCCGAGGGCGAGAATGGCATCCCTGCGTGCATTGCCATGCGCCATTCGCGCATCTGGGAAGGCTGTGCCTTCGCAATCAAAGTGGCATTATCCGGAATGCTTCTGGCGATGCCGCCGATGATATCCGAACGCTTCGTCTCGCGGTCGAATGCGTAATGTTCGACGGCAAAACGAGCACCGTATTCGTTGCACTTGGTGACGGTGAACATCGCGATGCTGCGGATGACTGAGCGGTAGCTCGCCGGTCGGTCGCGCACGATTTCCAGTGCGGTCAGCACGCGCGGATGGTGCCTGGGAGAGAAGTTCATGTGGGGTTTCCTGTTCGTGAAAAGAAACAGGCGGCGCCTCCGAATGGAGACGCCGCCTGCGGATCGTTCGATAATTTTGACGCGGTCAGGCCGCGAGGCCGCCCATCGTCGTTACAGTGCCTCGACTGTCCAGAAAGACATCGCCGGGAAGTGGTCCCCCGGTGTAGACGAGCGGGCGAAGGAATTCGGCTACGCTCGCAATCCGCTCGGCGGCATGGCGAAGGGCCCGCGAACCTGCGCGTGGCTGGTTCGATGGGGCGCTCTTCGAGGACGCCGTGCTCGCTTACGGCGAACTGCCGGGCTCGGTCTTCGCTCATCAGGATAAGCGGTTTGTCATCGCCGATGTCCGCGGGCTTGACCGGGATGGCTTCCACGCCATCTGACCGGCGCAACAGCAGGATATATTGGTCCGGGGCAAGTGCGCGCTCGTCGTTGTAGACGGCGATGACGCAGTCCTTTTGATCGGCAGGATCTTGCACGCTGCGACTTGCAGGACGGCCGCATCGAGGCCGCTGACAGAGGCGAAATGGACAGTCGAAAAGACCGTCCGTCCTATGGGGATACCGAGCTCAAGCCGCAGCGCATAGGCATTGGCTCGGCGGACGTCGTGCCCGCCGGTGGTGAAGCTGTTCATATGAATTTCCTTATTGTTGAATGGCGGCCTTCTGGCCGAAGCTTTTTCCCTTCTCAGGCGTCAGCTCATCTTCATTTCAACCAATCCGGAACCTTGACCTTGGGCGGCTTCGGCACCCAGGTTTCATTTGCTCGGTATCGTTCGCTAGCCGGGAGCGGAACGACCACGGGCCGTTTGCCGATCGTCTTCTTATACCAGCGATATTCCTCCCGGAACTCCTATCGGCCGGACATGTTTGTGCCAGAGCTTGTGGGTCCGCTCTTTCGCAAAACGGTAGCGCCTGTCCCGGAGATCGTCCTTGAAACCATAGGCGGCAGTGCTGGCTTCGAAGCGCCATGCAGGTGCGTCCATCGCCGCCAGCACTTTCGCCATGACGCTCTTGCCGTCGGAGCAGACATGATCGAGCAAACTGGATGAGTGCGAGAACATCGTCCTTCGCGCGGTGCGCAGAGGGCATGAAATACCCGCCTGATTAAGCAGGAATCCCTGCGGTCCGGGTTCGAAGCCGAGCTTTCGCCACAGCACGTCGGCCATAGCGCAGCCCCATTTTACAGGGACGTGCCGACCGATGTGCTTTTCAATGAAAGGTCGGTCGAACTGGGAATTGAACGCGATAACCCCGTCGCAGTATTCGAGAAGCTCGGCGAGTTGCTCGAGGACAGATCGACTCTCCTGCCAAGACAGCATCTGTAAGCCCGGTCAATTCGGACGATTTCAGGCGACAGCGGGTGGCCAGGATCGACCAGCCCGGTCATTACGCTTCGCACCGCGACGATTCGGCCGGTGTCATTTACCGCCACGATGGCTGCGCACAGTTCGATGATCTGGTGCTTGGAAAGGTTCAGTCCGTTGGTTTCCGTGTCAAGCACGCAGATCCGGCGGAATTTCTCACCTTCCCTGCGCGACGCGGCCAGTCGTTGCGGTCGCGCACGGCCTGGAGAATTCGTCGCCGGTCGCTGGGCGCATCGTTGCACCGACGATCGTCGGCGTGAGATTTGAGCTGTTCATCTAATTGCCTCGTTCACGAGGTCGGCCGAAGGGCTTTTCCCTTCTACCTACCGTCCTCGGTCAGCGCAGCTGGCGAGAAGGCTTTTCCTGATGCGGATACATGCATGACGCTGCAGTAGCGTGGTTCAAATTCCTCGCCCGAAATGTTGGGCCATTGCAGCCCGCTGGATTTGTTCGCGCTCTTGCTCTCGTTTGAGAGCAACCTCGCGCTCTTCCTTGCGGCGCATTTCCAGTCCTTGGTCGATAGCTTGCTTCAAAACCTGTGAATCTGTCCAGCGAGCCCAAAGCATGGCCAGTCGCAGATCCGCGCCACCATCGTTGACGCCAGCCTCCAGCTCCCGACTGTTTGAATAGGGCGATTGAGCAAACAGCTGGGCGATTTCTCGCCGTTCCTCCTCTTGTCGTTTATACCAGCGGTCGAACTGCTGGGCATGTTGTCCGCTTGTTGCAGCAGTGGCCAACGACGACGGAACATCGCGACCTAGCACGCGAATTTCCCCTTCGCGCGTTTTGACCAGGTAAAGCGGAGCTGCTGCCATCCGATTACGGTCAGCCTGAGAGAGGTGCACCTCGTTCGCGTTTGTTCGGAAAACTGTTCTTGTTTCGGTCGCAATAACCGGGTTCGATTTGGGCGCGGATCCTTTTTCAGCGGCTTTCTCGACCGGCCTACTCAAAGGGGCCGTTTTCAATTCTTTTCCGGCGGCCTTTTCTTGCAGCAGTCCCCTTGCGCGCCTCGCATTGATAGAGTTGATGTTTGCCGCATTCCAAGCAGCCTCCTCTTCCAGTTCGGTTCGCGCTTGGGCGGCAGCCCGATCATGGTTAGGACCAGCGTCGTCTGCCGGCGCGTCTTCTTGTGTCGTGGCAGCGCTCGTTGTGGCTTCGGTCTCAACCTCACGCACGGTTTCATGCTTCTTGTCCTCGGAGGGACCGGCAATGCCGTGCTGCTCTCGGCTTGCTTCGCTTCCGCCTTGAATGTGTCCTTTTGTTTTCGCGGGCGAAGGTTCGGTCGAAGCGTCACCCGCGACTGGCGTTTGCTCGGGGACTTGCGAAGGCGCTTCAGATGTAACTGATTGCTGTGTGACGGGTTTAGAGCCATCGGAGACCGTGCCAGTGGCCTGAACTTCGGCAATGCCGGCCGAGGACGCGGTCCGGTTCCGCACGCGTGCTGCATGGATATTGGCCAAACGGGACTTGGCGTGCGAGGTTCTGGCTACAATTCTCTTCGGCAGACCATGGAGCGCTTGTTCCCCAGGCGGGATGACTGCGATCAAGGCGGTTTCGCCATTCGCCAAGGTCTCTTCCTTGATCGTGTAAGTCACGGGCTTCTCAGCGATGATGTTGAGCTGATCTGAGAGACCTTTTACATGGGGCGACGTGCTAGACTTGGCTGCAGCAACCCGCGCAGCAACCGACTGCTTAAGTTTGGCTTTATCCAATGCGGCCTGGTTCCGGCTGGGTGATGGCTCATCGACAAGGCCTGTTGGAAAAAGCAATTCACGGCCAAGCCCATGGCTTTCCAACAGCGAGGTTGCCTGCTTCGACAAATCGTCCGCTTGCGCTTCGAGTTTCAATTGCAGGCCGAATTCCTCTTGGAACAACTTCTTCAGCCCTGATGTGTGATCTTCGAGGATTTGCAGCCGCTTCAAGTGAAGGTCGCGCCTGCTTTTAACCTTGCGGCTGGCTGTGCCGTTGAGGACGGCTTCGAGGTGATTGAGAGACTCATTCGCCATCGCACTGGGGCGCGAAAGAAGCCGGTCGGCAAGCTGTGCTGCGCGCCGAGCCTGATCTCGCAACTTCACTTCGGCGAGTTTCAGGCTGAGCCATTCGCCTTCGACACGCGAGATTATCGCGTCGCTTGCACCAGCCTCTTTGAAATCCCCTCTTAGCTTGGACCAAGCGGGCGTGAGGTCATTCTTCTCCTGCTCAAGCTGCCTGTCGAGCATGAGCTGAATATAGTCCCATTGCTTCGCCTCGTTCGAAGCTCCTTCCCGCGTGCTTTGCCCGGACAGCTCCTGACGGTTCGCCGCGTCGTTCAGGTGTTGATCCGGCTTCTTCGGAATATCCATTTCGGTATATTTCGAAGCGCAGACGCGCCGCGAGGCATTCACTCGTTCGAGTTCACGATTTGATATGTCTGCGATGAACGCGCGCAGATCAGGCACAAAATTGGTGCGCTTGCACTCTCGATTCTTGTTTTGCTTGAATGGATAGACCGTGCGGTCGCGGCCTTTGGCATCGGTGTAGGTGTATTCAACCTCGAAATCAAAGCGTCCAGCCTGAGCCTGCACCTTGGGGTCGTTGAGTGCAGCTTCTAGGTATTTGGCGTTGCGCTTACTGTAGCGGGCGACTTCAGCTTCTCCGGCATCGAGCCTTTGTTTCACGGTTTCCGGATTGAACCTTTCGGCGGGGCGGTCCCAGTAAATCAGGTGGAAATGCCAGTTCTTTTCATGATTGTCGGCAGTGGGCCGATGCATAACGAGGACATAGGGGACGTCGAGAGCATCGAACCGGTCAGCAAGAGATTTCATGAACCGGTTACGACCGGCGCGATCGAGTTCGTGCGGGATTTCACCCACGCAGCGCATCTGTATTCGGCCCGATTTACCTGTATCCCACTCGATACCGTGGCTCCGATATGCGAGCGGGTTCTGCCACTCTTCCCGCCATCCGAGGCTATTCAGCAGCTCGTGGGCGGCAAGAGCATCTTCTCCCGAAAAGGTGAGGTTGCAGAAGTCTTCGATGAATTTGTCGCTAGCGTGAGCCTCGTGCCGCTTCTTGCCCCACTTCCCGACCTTATCGAAGCCGGTCTTGGTCATTGCCTCAGCAAGCGCTTCATCATTCCAGGATTGGGCGAGGAAATCGATGACCAAGGGGGACTGAGTCCGAATATCCACTTTCAGCGTCGGCGGCCTGTTGGACTTCTCGCTTTCTCCTGCTGCCCGGAAGAGTGCGATGCGATCTTCTCGGTCGCCTTTGATATTCGAGAACACGCATTCTTGCTCGGCCAGTGTGAGGGCTTGCTCTCTCTCTTGGTAATGCGCGAAGTTATCTGGATCGATCGGCACGATCACGGGCTCGACCGCGCGCTTCTCTTCGTCTTCGAGGTATTTGCCGTGCTCGTCTGGTCGAGCCCGTCGGCCGCTCTTGGTCGTGAGGCCGAATTCAACGTGGTTCTTGGTGATAACCTCGAACGAAAAATGGAAGCTGGTCTGCCCCAAGGCGTTCATCGGCCTGATCGCTCTGCTTACTGGAACGAGCAATTGAAGCGTCGGTCCGGGGGCCTGGTTGGTGGCGGTCCCACTTCCAGCAGAGGTCAGCGGTCGCGTGAGAGGAGCGTGCCCTCCTACCTTTCCGGTGATGTGTTCGTCGCTTGGCAATCCGAGAAGGTGGGGCGGCGTTCTCTCGTATATGCCCTTCAGGCTTCGGCGGGCCGCTGCCGATTGCTGACCCGCGCGTTCGAATGCCAGTGAGACCGCCTTCGTAGTGAGGATCGGAATGGAGCGCATTTCAGCAGCTGCAGAAGCGAACTTCTCGACCTGCCGTTCGGCTTCAATTGCCAACCTGATGTGCTCTCGCGCCATTCCGGAATTTTGATGCATGCGGATCGAAGCGTGCAAGAAAAATCGTATTCAGTTCAACGCTTTCCAACTTGCAACTGTTCTCTCCAAGGTGCGCAGCACCGCACCGAGCATCGTGCAAAGGATGCTCGTCACCCTCGGTGACCGCATGCATCTCGTGGGATTTCCCACGAGATGCGATATTGCGCCTACAAGAATTACGATTGTAATCGTTGCCAACCCTCGAACTGCAGGTGAGGCGGTTGGTCTGCTCGATCCACTACCACTATAGCAAGGGTCGGACCCTTGGGACACGCGGCATCTGGGCTGCGCGCCGGCATGGTTAGGCAAGGTATGCATGCCTTGCGACACGCCTTCCACTGCACTTTAGGCATGGTTGGTATGGCTATTGCCATTCGACCCGCGTGAAATTCAATCTCGTCAATGGTCAGCAATTCGGCCTGGGTGGGGACTAATTTCTGACGCTCGTTCAGCCAGCGGCGGCCTGACGACTTCCATTCTTTGCGTGAGGTGGGAAAGTTCGCGAACAGACAGCAGAAGCTAGGTCTCGAACTCTACCTTCCATTGCGCGAACGCGGTGGGGAAAGGTAACGGATGAAATGTAAAGTGCGCAGGCTCGAATTCAGCGAATCTCAATATTTTACAATCAGTTCTGTCCTCTACTGAGGGAGAAGAATTTTGAGCAACACGATTGAGTATGATGCCGGCGATTTCTTTCACGTCGGCAAGAAGGGTGGCAGTGGGTGGGCAGAAGAGCGCGAGAAAGGCGCTTCCATCTTTCTTCGCCTAGGCGACGGCGCGCGCATAGATTTGGTGGCGAAAATTCTCGACGCTTGGCTTGATGAGGAGGATCTCAATCGAGGCATGGCGGCCGGCGCCTTGCGACACGCTTGGGATAGCGAGCCTTATGCCGGCGGGGTCCGCATCGGCTCCTATGTGACAAGCGCAGTGGCGAGACTTCGTGATGGCGACACGTTCAGCATGGATGAGTTCATCGAAGAGTGGGGCGAATCCCTTATGTCGGAAGCTGAGGAGCGGGAGCTGAAGGCAATGGACTTTCCGCTCACAGTATATCGTGGCGGGACAGGCACAGTCGAGGAAGTCGCGACTGGGATCAGTTGGACTCTCATGCCTGAGGTCGCGTCATTCTACGCCAACGAGTGGCCTCAACGTTGGGGTGACACACGAGAGCCTGTGATTGTATCAGCAAAGGTCGATGAAGGTGAAGTCTTCGCCTTACTCAACGACCGTAGCGAGGCGGAGATATTGATCCCCTACCCAGACCATATCGATAGTGTTGGCCGCGTGTCCGGCTCGCCATGACAGGACCTAAATATCGTCCATCGCTCAATGCCAGCCGGCCCCTCCCGCCGAACTCTAGCGCAAAAATTCGCGGCTACACATTTTGATTTTTTTGCTGGATCGCAAATCCATTGACAACAGCGCTGGATTGTCTAGATCGGCGATCCATGGAGAAAAATTGCTCTCTTGATTCTATTGCGCTGATCAACAGCGGCATCGCAGTCGACCGATCAGGCGCCGACGCTCTTGCCGTGGTCGTGGGCGACGTTGGCGCCAAGGTGTTCATCGATACGGAACTGGGAGAGGTGGCTCTTGCTGGCGATGATGCGGGTCTGAAGGATTCGGATATCCTCATCTCGCTACGTGGGAAGCGGAACGGCTCGTCGGTTTTTAAGGCGGCGAGGTTTGAGGGCCGGCCCGTTTATGCCTCGCTTGACGTCGCTGTCATTAGGCTGCGCCAGCCAGATCAGATGAACGCGCTCGCGTTGTCGTTCTGGTTCAATCTCGAAAGCACCCAGCGCCTGCTGTCTGTGCATCGAGTTCGGCAGTCACGCGTTCAGGCTCCCATTGCCAGCGCTCCGGAAATTTCAGGTTCCGCATTTCACCCCGCATACTTCCGACCTGTTCGTCCGTGCCGGCGTGGCTGGTCGGCAGGCAATGAAGCTTGAGCGTGAAATCACCGATCGCCGAGAGATCGTATTCGAAGAAATGATGACCCAGGCTGCCGCGCAATTCGCGGGTGGCGCAGGACGAGAGGATTAGTTGTGACCGCAATCAAGCAATCGGATGTCAACAAGGCCGCGTGGGATGCCTGCGACACGTTTCGCGGGACGATCGATCCTGCCGCATACAAGGACTATATCCTGGTCTTCCTGTTCTGGAAGTTCCTGAGCGACCTGTGGGCCGATGAGCGGAAGGCTGCCGAGGAGCAGTATGACGGTGACAGCGAACGCGTGGCGCGCCGACTTTCCCGGTTCCGGTTCCAGATCCCGGAAGGCGCGAGCTTTCACGATCTGTACCCGAACCGGAACGCCGACAATATCGGCGAGCAGGTCAACGTCGCGCTGGAGGCCATCGAGCAGGCCAACATCGCAAAGCTGGAAGGCGTGCTGAGCGAGACGGATTACAACAGCCGCAACAACCTTGGCGAGACGGCGGACCGTAATCGCCGGATCAAGGACCTGTTCGACAATTTCGCGCGACCCGCGCTCGATTTCTCGCCATCGCGCTTCGGTGGCGAGGACAATGCCGAGGACGTGATCGGCGAAACCTACATCTACCTGATTTCCCGGTTCGCGTCGGATGCAGGCAAGAAGGCCGGCGAGTTCTTCACGCCGCGCAAGGTTTCCGAACTGCTGGTGCGGCTGGCCGATCCGCAGCCGGGCAACAAGATCCTCGATCCAGCGTGCGGCTCGTCCACTTTGCTGGTTCGCGCGGCCGAGTATGTTGCCGGGGTCGAGGGTAAGGATCACGCAAGCGAAGCCGATGCTCAGGTCTTCGGACAGGAGGCGACCAACCAGACCCAGGCGCTGGCACGGATGAACATGTTTCTCCACGGGCTCGACAATGCGCGGATCGAATGGGGCGATACGCTCACCAATCCGAAGTTCGTCAATGGCGATGCGCTGATGCGGTTCGACCGGGTTATCGCCAACCCGCCCTTCTCGCTTGAAAAAGTGGGGGCATGAGGTCGCGGGTGATGATCGCTTCAACCGCTATCATCGCGGGGTGCCGCCGAAGTCCCGCGGGGACTATGCGTTCATCAGCCACATGGTCGAGAGCGCCAAGCCGCGCGAAGGCCGCGTCGCTGTCATCGCGCCGCATGGTGTGCTGTTCCGTGGTGGGGCCGAAGGCAAGATCAGGCAGGCTCTGATCGAAGAAAACCTGCTCGACGGTGTGGTCGGCCTGCCCGCACAGCTCTTCCCCTCGACCGGCATCCCGGTCTGCATGGTCATCTTCGACCGCGCGCGTGAAAAGGGCGGGGCGCGCGAGGATGCCGATGACGTCTTCTTCATCGATGCCAGCCGCGAGTTCGTGCCGGGCAAGAAGCAGAACGAGCTGTCGAAGGACCACCTGAACAAGATCGTCGACACGTGGCGCGCGCGTGAGGATGTCGAACGTTACGCCAGCGTCGTCACGCGCGAGCAGATCGCCGAGAACGGCTACAACCTCAACATCCCGCGTTACGTCGATACCTTCGAGCCAGAGGAGGAAATCGACATCGCGGCGGTGCAGGCAGAGATCGAGGAGTTGGAGAAGGAACTGGCCGAAACGCGCCAGAAGATGAACGGCTACCTCAAGGAGCTGGGCGTCCTCTGATGGCTGACCGCAAACCCAATGGAGAGCTGATCCAGTATCAGACCGACGACGGTGTGACCGTCATCCGGCTTCAGGCGCGAGATGGCAATGTCTGGCTCAGCCAAGCCGAGATCGCGGATCTTTACCAGGTGACGCCTCAGGCGGTCACCCAGCATATCCGGGCCATTTACGAGGAAGAGGAATACGACGAGGAGGCAACTTGTAACGATTACTTACAAGTTCGAACCGAGGGCGGACGCGAGGTAAAGCGCTCGATTGCGCACTACAGCCTCCCCATCATCCTAGGCGTTGGTTTCCGGGTGCGCAGCCCACGCGGTGCGCAGTTCCGGCGCTGGGCGGCGGATGCTCTGTCGGAGTATCTGGTCAAGGGCTTCGTCATGGATGACGAGCGGCTGAAGGACCCAGAGGCCGACTACTTCGACGAGCTTCTCGCCCGCATCCGCGACATCCGTTCGTCGGAGAAGGTGTTCTACCGCAAGGTGCTCGATATCTACGCGCTCAGCGTGGACTACGACCCGAAGGCGGAGACCAGCCAGACCTTCTTCCAGACGGTGCAGAACAAGATGCACTGGGCGGCGCACGGCCACACCGCAGCCGAGGTGATCCACGCCCGCGCCGATGCGCAGAAGGACCATATGGGCCTCACCAGCTGGGCGGGCGAGACGCGGGGCAACCTGCCACGCAAGGACGATGCGCGGGTGGCGAAGAACTATCTCGCGGAAGAGGAGATCAAGGCGCTCAACCGCATCGTCACCGCCTATCTCGAATTTGCCGAGCTGCAGGCGGAGAACCGCAAGCCGATGTATATGAAAGACTGGATCGCCAAGCTCGACCAGTTCCTCTCCCTGTCCGACCGCGAGATCCTGACGAATGCCGGTCGCATCTCGGCGAAGCTGGCGAAGAAGAAGGCCGACGCCGAATACGACAAGTGGCACACCCGCGCCATCGAAGCGCCGAGCGCTGTCGAACGGCATTTCCTCGAAGCGACGCAGGCGGTGAAGCAGATCGGCGCGAAGACGCGATAGAATGGCGGACAGCATGGCAACTAGGGATCGATGGGCAAGGCAGGCTCTGTCGAACTCGTGAAGAAGCGTAAGGCAGACATCCACGTCTGGAGGAGCGGATCAGGCTCGGACTGCACCAAGGATTGGTAAGTCAGGTCGTGAAGCGACCGGTCGCTCTTGATGCAGATATCAGCGTGACACGAGTCGAACCGAGGAGGCATCGTCCTCGTGACATTGTGTGGAAAAGAATCCCACGAAGTCGACATTCCGCGCGGCTCGAAGGCGACATCATCGATTACGATGCAATCGTTCCGCTGCTCATGGCGTGCTTCCGCCGCTCGTGACCAGTCGGAATTTTAATTGACAAGCTGTTTTCGAACCCTGACTTCTCTTTGCGCTACCTGACTCCCTCGTCTTCAAGGGTGCAAAAAACACCATAAACGTCACCAACACACAGTTCCTTGAAGGACGAATTCCCACTCCCGCTCAAGAGACGGACTTGAAACGGGTCATCGCTTTTATTGAAGCTTCAGAAAGGGAGGTGCGCCTTCTCCGAAGAACGGCCGATGCACTCGCTTTACGTAACAAGGGCATGATGCAGCGCTTTCTTGGCAAGGCACAAGGTCAAGCCGCATGAAATTTGTCTATGTCGACGAGAGCGGAGCACGTGATCAAGGCGACGTATTCGTAATGTGCGGCTTAATGGTCGATGCATATAAACTGCGCAAGAAGACCGCAGACTTCGATGCGAAACTGGAAGCTCTCTTCGCCAAACACCCCGGTAACCGAGCAGACTTGAAGACCAGCCGCTTTATAAATGGAAAGGGCGCTTGGAATCAGATTGATGCTCAAGAACGAAAGGATTTCCTTACCGAGGTCTGTGCGCTTGCGGTTGCAAACGGAGGCAAGATTTTCGGTGTAGCTCTGTCCTTCGAGGCCTTTGATGCGGCTAGAGCCGCAGGTCACGGACACCCTTTCGGTAACAGCTACTGGATCGCTGGCGGCATGTTCACAAGCTCGCTGGTCCAGAAGAAGATGCAAGGCGTGGCGAATAGCAAGGGGCTGACTGTGGTCATCATGGACGACAACAAGGCGGACATGGCGAATTCTTCAGACGGGCTTTACGCTTGTGATGGTTGGTATGACGGCCTCTATCAATGCCGTGTGACGAAGCGGAAGAAGCGCATCTGGCAGCCCCGCTCAAAAAAGGACCGCTTTGACCAGATCATAAACACGGCCTTCGCGATCAAGTCGGATCACTCATCTCTCGTGCAGGTCGCCGACGCCATTTGCTATGTCTATCGGCGTCACCTCGAACTGAAGGCGCAAGCCGAAGCTTACCCAAGTGAGCAGGCCTATTATCAAAGCCTAATCGACATTCTGGAGCCGCACCGCGTGAGAATCGGCCAGACGCCCGACGCGTCCTGTGTCGAATTTTACAAGGCTGCCCAACATCCTGAGTGGGCGCTATGACCTCGCCCCGCTTCTCCACCAGCGAAGAAGGCGGCGTGCAACTGCCCGCCGTCATGACCCTGGCGCGGCTGGGCTGGCGCTATGTCAGCCGGGCTGAAGGAGAAGCGCAGCGGCGTGGGCGGCTGGAGCAGGTCATCCTCGAGGACGTGCTTGCCGAGCGCATGGTGGCGATCAATCGCATCCGCCAGCGGGGCAAGACCCATGCCGTGCCCGAGGAGGCAGCGCGCGAGCTGATCGAGAAGCTGAAGGAAGCGGCCAGCGATCGCGCCATCGGCCTGATGCCCGCCAACGAGCGGGTGACGAACCTGCTCAAGCTTGGCGAAAGCGTCGACGTCGAGGTCGATGGCGAGAAGCGCGGGCGGCAGCTCAAGTTCATCGACTGGGACACGCCTGAGAACAACCTGTTCCACATGACCGCCGAGTTCCCCGTCCGCCGAGAGCGGCGCGAGGATACGCGGCGGCCCGATATCGTGCTGTTCGTCAACGGCATCCCGCTGGTGGTGATCGAGGTGAAGTGCTCCGCCATCGAAACGCAGCAGGGCATCAGCCAGCAGCTTCGCAACCAGGCGCCCGACGAAATCCCGCGCCTCTTCACCGTCTCGCAGATGCTGATCGCCGCCAACGACAGCGATCCGCGCTACGCCACCAGCGGCACGCCATCGAAGTTCTGGTCGCTCTGGCGCGAGGAAGAAATCGCCGACAGCCAGGTCGAGCGGATCGTCAACGCCGGGCTCGACCCGGACGAGGCCTCGAAGATCTGGATCGATTTCGACCGCCACCGCCGGACGCATGACGGCCTGATGGATCCGGGTGCGGGCGGACGGCTGCCCAACCAGCTCGACCGCTTGCTCATCAGCCTGTGCCGCCCCGACCGCCTGCTCGATATCGTCCGCGGCTACACGCTGTTCGACAATGGCGTGAAGAAGGTCGCGCGCTACCAGCAGTATTTCGGCGTGCGCCGTTCGCTCGAACGTGTCCGTCAGCACGACGACGATGGTCACCGCAAGGGCGGCGTGATCTGGCACACGCAGGGTTCGGGCAAATCGCTGACGATGGTGATGCTGGCCGGCGCGATCGAGCGCGAGTTCGGCAAGGCGCGCTTCGTGCTGGTGACCGACCGCGTCGATCTTGATCGCCAGCTCACCCAGACCTTCCGCAATGCGGGCAAGCAGCCGCAACAGGCGACGCGGGGTAGCGACCTGATCCGCATGCTGAAGGACAAGCGGCCTGTCATCACGACGCTAATTCACAAGTTCAAGGCGGGGCTGGCTTCGGCGGGCAGCTTCACCGATCCCGATACCGACATCTTCGTGCTGGTGGACGAAAGCCACCGCAGCCAGACGGTGAAGGACATCGACAGTCTGCACCGCCAGATGCGCAAGGTGCTGCCCGGCGCGGCCTATATCGGCTTCACCGGCACCCCGCTGCTGAAGCGCGAGAAGAGCACCTTCGACCGGTTCGGCGGGCTGATCCACGATTACAAGATCGACCAGGCCGTGGCGGACAAGGCGGTGGTGCCGCTGCTCTACGAAGGCCGCCACGTCGAGATGGAGGCGCAGCAGGCGAACCTCGACAAGTGGTTCGAGCGCAAGACGCGCGACCTGACCGATGGTCAGAAGGCCGACCTGAAGAAGCGCATCGCCCGCGCGCAGGTCGTTCAGGGCGTGGAGCCGTGGCTGAACGAAGTCGCCCAAGACGTGAGCGAGGATTTCGAGCGGACGATGTTGGGCACGCCCTACAAGGCGCAGCTCGTCGCTCCCTTCAAGCGCGAGGCGGTGCTGTTGCACAAGATGCTCGAGGAGATCGGCATCGTCGAAAGCGCCGTCATCATCTCGAAGAGCGACGACCGCGAGGGCCACGAGGACGTCGGCGACGATGACGATGATATCGTGCAGTCCTTCATCAAGAAGGTCGAGGCGAAGCAGCCCTTGGCCAAATACGAAGAAGACACGATCCGCGCCTTCAAGAATGGCGTGGGGGTGGATGTTCTGATCGTCGTCGACAAGCTGCTGACCGGCTTCGACGCGCCGCGCAACCAGACGCTCTACATCGCCAAGAACCTGCGGGATCATAAGCTGCTGCAGGCAATCGCACGGGTTAATCGGCTGTTCTCCAGCGAGGAGAAGGACGAGGATGGCGATGCGCTCTATGACAAGGAGCACGGCCGTATCGTCGATTACGTCGGCATCCTCGAGGATCTCGACCAGGCGCTGACCGCTTACAGCGCGTTCGAGGGATACGACGAGGGCGACGTGGCGCAGGCTCTGGTGTCGATCCGCGAGGAGGTCGACACCTTGCCGGACAAGCACGCGGCCTTGCTCGACCTCTTCAAGGGGGTGGGCAATCACTACGATCCGGAAGCCTATGCGCTTCACCTGCGCGACGAGCTTCGCCGCAAGCGCTTCTATGATCGGCTGTCCGACTTTGCCCGCACGCTCCAGACGGCCTTCGGCTCCGACCAGTTCGTAGAGAATACCGAGCCCCGGGTGATCGCGAACTACAAGCAGGACCTGAAGCGCTTCGAGGCGTTACGCCGCGCGGTTCGTCTGCGTTTTGGCGATGCTGAGGAGGACTACGACTACAAGCGGTATCAGGCGTCGATCCGTGCGCTGCTCGACAAGCATATCGATGCGACGGAACTGGTGGCGATTGTGCCGCCGGTCGACATCTTCGACGAAGAGAATTTCAAGCGCACTGTCGAGGAGCAGACGGGGACGGCGGCGAGCGTTGCCGACGCCATTACGTCGGCCACCCAGCGCTCGATCACAGAACGAATGGATGACGACCCGGCGATGTATCGGCGCTTCGCCAAGATGGTGCAGGACATCATCGACGGGTTTCGCGAGGGTCGCCTGAGCGAGAAGGATTATCTGACCAAGGCCCACGAAATCCGAGATCAGGTAGTCGAAGGATCGCGGGCGAAAACGGAGGAGACCCCGCCATCCCTTCGTGGAGATCCATTGGGCAGTGCCATCTACGGTCAAGCACGTGATGCGGTTGAAGAGTTGGCGGGCGAGCAGTCTGCCGAGATTTCCGAGGAGATCGCTGTCGAATTTGCGTCGATCATTGAGCGCCACAAACGGGTCGGTTGGACAACCGATCCGAATGCCGAAAACGCAATGCGGCAGGATATGGACGACTATCTGTTCGACCACATCAAGGGCGCGCGAGGCCTTTACGGTTTGTCTGTCGAAGCGATGGACAGCCTGATGGACGCCGCCATCGCGATCGCGAAACGCCAGGCGGCTCGCTAATCAATGGAACAGCACGCAATCGAGATTGGTGGGGAATTGATACGTTTCCAGCTGCGTCGCTCGCAGCGAAAGACCATGGGAATCTCGGTTTCGCCCGATCAAGCGGTTGTGGTCAGCGCACCCGAGAAGGCGGATTTCGCCGACATCGAAAGTCGCGTTCGGAAAAAAGCTGGTTGGATCCTCGACAAGCAGGCCGAGTTCTCGACTAGGAGTGTTCAGGCTACTCCGAGACAGTTCAAGCCAGGTGAGACATTTCTTCATCTCGGCCAGCAGTATCGGCTGCGGGTGGATCCAGACAGGGTAGGTGTAGTGCGCGAAGGGTCGCGCATAATCGTCGGTGCCATCCGACCGAACGAAGCCGATCGTATCCGCAACCGCTTGGTTAGATGGTATATGAAGGAGGCTCGACAGCACTTGCCTGCCGCGCTCGAAAGATGCCTGCCCGTTTTCCGCAAGGAGGTAGAGCGAAGGCCAAAACTTCTCATCAGGCCGATCAAGATGCGCTGGGGTTCTTACATCTCGGCGACCCATACGTTGATTCTCAACCGATCGCTCGTGCAGGTCTCGCCACCGCTGATCGATTACGTCGTCGCTCACGAGCTCGCGCACGTTGGACATGGCGATCATGGACCGGCTTTCATCGCTCACCTTACTGAAAAAATGCCCGACTGGAGGAAGCGCAAAAAGGCTCTTGAGAAGCTCGGACCGGAGCTTTTTGATGCCCCAGTTCTCCGGTGAAACTCCGGTGAAATTAGCCGATATTCACCTTGTATTCTCGTATTGTTCCGCATAATAAAAACGCAGAAATCGCAGTTTTCCGCCATTTTCGAAATTAGGCGCTGCCCTCCGAAGGCAGAGGTCACTGGTTCGAATCCAGTCGGGTGCACCATTATTTCAATGACTTAACGATGCCCAAAACGCGCTTTACGGAATGAGCACGAAAAAAGGGGTGTGGGTTTCGGGCGTTTACGTCTTGAGATTTTCGCGTTTGGAAACACTCAACCGAAGTCTGGCCGGCAAAGCTAGGCGTGCGAAGCAGAGCTTTTCGTATCAGTATCTGGATTATTTCAGTTCGCAATCGATGGGTGGGTTCGCGCAGCTGAAATAGCGAAAAGGGCTGGCTGGTTTCTTCGGTCTGGGCATCGCACCGCCCTACCCGATCAGGCGAGCTACACTTGCCGGTCCATTTGCTCTGACAGTGCCGCTCGCTGGCGTCGCGCTGTGTGCCGGGCGAGGCACGCTGGAACTGTGCCGATGCATCCGGTTCGGGGGAATTTCATGTACTGAGATGATCACTATCTTCCGGCTATCTAAACCCCAGAAAAATCGTCCAAAAAGCACTCCTAACCGGCTTTGTCATAGACCTGACACAGCTTGTCAGAGGACTTAGCCGATTTCGAAATGCATGGGTTGCCTCGTAAGTCTTTACCAAGGCCAGGGGCATTCGGGCACATGAAATGCAAACTTAGAACTGTCGTCACATCCATCACTTTTGCTGCTACTTGCGCCGCTGCGCTCTCGCCCGGCGTGGCCGCTGCGCAGGATGCTGAGGCTGGCGCAAACGAGCGGGACGCCGCATACACCGCGCTTGCATCTCAGCGCGATCAGCGTGCGGGTGATCCGCGTTTTGACTATGAACTTGCAATCGCCGCGATTGACTCTGGCCGGTATGGCGAGGCGATAATCGCGCTTCAGCGAGTTCTTGCGGTTCAGCCTGGTAACGCCGCTGCGCGGGCGGAATTGGCGCGGGCCTATGCCCTTGCCGGAGATGTCGATACCGCGCGCGAACAATTCGCAACCGTGGTCGACGACCCTACTCTGCCCGACCCGGTGCGACAGCGCTTTACCGGATTTGTCCGGCAATTTGATCGGCAGATCGCAGGCGGCGGATCGGATGTCAGCGGATTTGTCGATGCGCGAGTTGGCTATGACAGCAACATCAACACCGCGACCGAGCTGGACACGATTGTCATCCCGCTCTTCAGCTTTCTGGGGCCCGGCCAATTGGGCGCGGGCGCCGTGGCACAAGAGGACGAATTTTACGAAATTACAGCAGGTTTGTCAGGCGTAACAGCGATTGGGCGGCAGGACCGGCTTTTCGCATCGGCTCTGGGCAGTTGGCGCGACAATTTCGACAACAACACATTCGATCAGGCAGCACTGACCGGCACCGCAGGATACGCACACACTTTCGCCAACCGCGATGTCATCTCGGTCTCGGGTCAGGTGCAGCAATTCTGGCTTGATGATGACGGTTTTCGCACATCTTTCGGCACGGTCGCGCAATACACAAAGCCGTTGGCAAATGGCCGCGCGATGACTTTGTCGGCGCTATGGAACCGGCTGAATTTTGACAATGACCCGCTGCGCGATGCGGACCGTTTTTCGGCTGGAGCTGGTTTCATCGGGCGCAATTTTGTGGCCAACATCTCAGGCGGCAAGGAAGAGACGCGCCGCCAAGCTGGCGATGCGCAATCCTTTGGTTTCGTTACAGCCAGTGTCGGTGCGGAGATCCCGGTTGCCCCGCGCGTGGCTGTGGTGGGCGGCGCAGCGTTCGATTTGCGGCGGCATGACACCAGCGACCCGCTGTTTCTGGTCAAACGCGAAGACGAAAGATTGGATTTTCGCGCAGGGGTGAAGATCGCCTTGCTCGACCGTCTCTTCCTCCAACCCAGTGCGACCTACACCCGCAATTGGAGCAACATTCCCTTGTTCGATTTCGACCGCTGGACCGTGTCGGTCGGCACGCGCTTTGAATTTTGATTTTCTTTCGGAAGGCATGACATGACTGCAATTTCCAAGACCACCTCGCGCGCCGCGCGTCTCCTGCTTGTCGGCTGTTCAGGCCTTGCCCTGAGCGTTCCGGCATTTGCCAATGATGTGATTTTCTCCAGCAGCGATGGTCAGCCGCAGACCGGTCAGCGGACCGTCCAAACAAGCGGCGTTACGCAGGTTGCATTGACCGGTGGTGGCACGGTTTCCATCGTTGAAGGGGGAGAATACACTCTCAATGCAGACGGTTCGATTGACCTTTACCGCGGCTCTATCACTCTTGCGGGACACGGCGGCGGCGAAGTCATCGTCAGAATGCCCGGTGATGTCACCGGGCGCGTTGATGGCAGCAGATCGTCGGGAAGTTTTAGCGTTGATGCCAATGGCGATGCCAGCGGCCATGCGCTGTCTGGAACCGTCGAGGTTGATCGCGGCAGAGCCAGATCGCGTGTATTCACAGTGGGCACAATGTGGCAAGCGACTGGACAATCTGCGCCTCGGCGCGTGTTCGCTAACGCAGCCGTTTCGCAGCCTTCTGGCGGTGCCAATCCGATTGGGGCCACCAATCTTGTCGCCTCCATCAGCGGCGATGCCGGCATAACGAATGCGGCAATCAACGGTATTCCGGTAACGCTTGGTGATGGACTTGCCGCAGCAGGTGCATCGAGCGACATCATTGCAGCGGGACGAAATCTTGAGGTGGCGGCGTCCAATCCCGCTCTGGAGACATTCCCCAGCGGCGACTTCGCGCTGCTCATCGCAGCATCCGCCCAGCTTAATGGGGCGTATGGCGGCCAGCCATTCAACGCCGCGCAAGCAGACATTATCCGCAGTTATCTGAGGTTTTTGGCAAGCGGCGCTTCGGGTGCAGACTTCCTGACGGCCTATAGCGGCTTTGCGCTGAATTATCTCGACCTCATTCGCGCAGGTGGAGTGCCCAGCGGTTTCGCAAGCGGGGCTGCAAACGCGGATGATATTGACGCCTATCTGGCATTTATTGGCCGCACCGGCGCTTTCTCGCAGCTGGCCGCGCGCGACCGCGCGTTGGTCGATGCCTATCTTGCCTTCCTTGGTAGCGGGCAAAACCGCGACCTGTTCGCGGCATCCTTCACCGGTCTGACCGAAGCATATTTTGCATTTTTGCGCGCGGGCGGTGTGCCAACCGAGTTTACCAATGCAAGTCAGGACGCCCTGGCAGCATCCATCGCATTTCTTCAGCAAAGCGGCCTTCTGGCGCAATTGAACGCTGCAGATCAGGCGCTGGTTGCCGCGTTCCTCGACAATGGCGGCATCGCCTTTGCTTCTCAATTCCAAGGGGAGCTCGGCGATTATTTTGCGTTTCTGGCTGCGGGCGGATTGCCCAGCGATTACGCCGCGCTCGACCAAGCAACATTGCGCGCCTATCTTGAAACGCTGTCGAACACCGGATTGCTTGATACCGTGCTCGCCGATCAGGCTGACTTCTATGCTGACTATCTCGCATTCCTGCGCGCAGGCGGCGATGTTGATGCGTTTGCCGGGCTACCCGTCAATATCTTCACCGGTTACGTCGTGGATCTTCAGGCCTATTTCGATTTTCTCAGCGCTGGCGGCATCCCTTCGGCATATACGGTGCTGTCACAGGACGTAATTCAGCAATATCTCGCCGCGTTGCAAGCGGCCGGTGCGACGGATCGTTTCCTGATCGATCTGGCTGAGTTTTACAGGGGGTATTTCATCTTCGTCGCGGGCGGCGGCAATCCCGACAATTTTTCGCAATTGCCGGTTCCGCCTGATTTTCCGGCCTTTGCCGCAGCGCTGAATGGCTATGCCGCGTTTCTGTTTGCGAATGGGTTGCCATCCGATTTTGATGCAGAAGACCTCGCGCAGCTTCGATCCTTCCTCACCGCGATCATTCAGTCGGGTCAGGTGGACGCCTTGCTCGGCGACAATGCCGATCTGCTGACAGCCTATTTCGCGTTCATTTCCGGTGGCGGCAGCATCGATGGGTTTGCGGGGCTGCCGATCTATCTGGATTACGTTGCGGCGCTGAACCTGTATTTCGATTTCCTCAATGCCGGAAACCTGCCGAGCGACTACACCGTACTCGATCAGGCGACGATTGAGGCCTATCTCGCTGCGCTCGATGCCTTGCAGGGCGGACTTGGCGGATTTGGCGATCTCAATGCGTTCTTTATTGAATATTTCGCCTTTATCAGCGGCGGCAACGACCCCGATGTGTTTGCAGGCCTTCCGGGCAATATGGGCGGCGGGGGTACTGGCGGTGACCAGAATCCGCCTTCGGTCGATTACGCTTATCGCGGAGGGTTCACCGGCGGGGCCGGAACGCGGGCCTATTTCGGCTATGGCAATACCTCGGTTTCAACCGGTGGCAACAGCCTGGAACTTCGCGAAGATGGCACATTCATCACCAATGGCACGTTCGGCCTTACTAGCGCCACTGCGACCGCTGTCGAAATCTCTGGTGATGAATTTGCACTAATCGGGCGCGTGGTCGATGGCACTTATACCACCATCAGCGAGCCATTCATTGCGAGCGAGAATTCGAGCTTCCATTACACTCTGGTGGGTCCGCCGATTGGCCAAATCGCACAGTCGGGTTCGATTAATTACACCCTGCTAGGCGCAACCAGTCCGACCTATGCCGATGGACGCACATCGCCAGGTTCGTTCGAAGGCGCGCTGCGCATCGATTTTAGCAACAGCGGCTATCGCGGAGAATTTTCCGGCGTGATCACCATGCCAGACGCGATCTATGATTTTGAATCCAATCTCGGCAGTTTCGCGCAAACCGCGACATTCGGACTGTTCCAGGGGGGCGTAACAGCCCGTTCAGGCACCAATTGCGCGACGACTTGCCGCATTCTAGCAAATTATGCGCTGGGCGGGGCGACCGTGGGCGAACGGGCCGGGATCGGATATTTTGTCGAAGGGGCGCAATTTGCCATCAATGGGGCTGCTTTGTTTGGCGCACCGGGCACTTTCGATACTGGAGATGGCGGCGGAACGGGTGGGATAGCGCCGGACTTTACCGGCACTCTCACTGGGCAGACCACGTTCGTCGGAAATTCGGGGGCGCGCGGCACAGGCGATGCATTCTATCGCAATGGAGCCCTCACCGGCTTTTCCGCGCCTGCTCCATTTGTGTCGGTCGCGGATGCGTCGGCTGCGACGATCATCGACACCGGCTCAAACGAAGATATGGCATGGGCACGCTGGACCAATGGTCCGATCCGGTTCAACGGCGGCGTCCAACAAACACCGGCTACCTTTAGCTATCATGCCGTATCGGGCACCGCGACAGCGGCTCTGCCGACCTCGGGTGTCATCAATTACGAACTGATCGGCACCACTCCGCTTACCGTTGACGGATCGACCGACACCGGAACACTCAGCGCGGATATGGCAATTCAGCTTGGCGCGGCGCCTAAAGTGGGCGTGGAGGTGGAAGCCACGTTCGGCGCGAGGACGTGGACCTTGGCTACGGCTGGCGGTGTTGCTGATCCGGGTCAATCCAGCATCGACATACTCGAAGATCCCAACCTTCGCTTTGGCGCAAGCTTCAACAATTTCACTGGGGATACCCGCCTTACGGGGACAGGGGGCGCGTGTTCCGACATATGTTCGATCAACCTCGACGGCCTTCTGTATGGCGACAACGCAAACAGCGCCGCGCTCTATGTCGCAATCGGTGACCGTGCGAACAATGTGACCACAAGCTTGCAGGGTCTTGCGCTGTTCCAGAGCAATCTGAGTGACGGCGGAGATTTGCCGGGCAGCAGCTACACCGGCGGGTTCGACGCCGCTGCGGCGAACTCTGCCGCAGCCTATGCTTATTCAATAAGGGCAGCCGGTTTCACTATTCCGGTACAAACATTAACCCCGCGTCTTGGCGGTACCAATTTCGGCGTAACCCCCAACCAGCATATCGTAGATGGTGATGGCGGGCTTGCCAGAATCCAAGGCAGCAATGGGGCCACAGTGATCGATCGCGGCACTGCCCGGAACACAGATATCGCCGGTGATGCCAACCTGCTGATCGGGCGCTGGACTGACGGAGAGATCGTCGATGGAGGCGGCGGCCCAAATGGGCGCAGCACCATGACGACAAATCAGGGCTTTCACTACTACCTTGCTCGCGGGCTCGAGAATCCCTTATCGGTCGCCGATGGCCTGGTGAGTTATAAATTGGCCCATGCAACCCAGCCGACCCTCGGAAGCGGTCGCAGCGCTCCGGGTGCATTCAACGCCAATCTGGCAATCCGCTTTGGGACCGCTCCAACTCTTGGAATTGACGGCACGATCGTATTTTCGGGAGATGCCGGCTTCACCTATAGTTTTGCGACGACTGGCGGCGCGGCTGCGCCAAGCAAAGAGATATCCTTTGGTGAACCATCCGCGTCGGGACGCGGAGGATTTTTCAGCTTTATGACTGACACTGGGAGCACTGACACCGGTCTGGACGGGTTACTGCGGGCACATGGCTCTTTGGGCAGTGCGGACGGCTCGTCGCTTGCATTTGCCTACAGCGTCGATTTGGTCCCACGCACCGGTTTTCAGGGCGAATCCATTGCAGGAGCGGCGCTGTTCCGGGCAGGCAATCAAATTTCGGGCAGTGCGGCAAGCTCTGGGCAAACCGCGATGCCGTCAGCCTTTCAGCAGGCTGACTGGAGCCGCTGGACGGCCTCGGGTTCTGGTTCTGCCCCGAGCGAAGCGGCGGCGATATCGGCGCAGATTTCTGATCTGCTACCCCCTAGCGTTGCTGCGCAAGAGGGTGCTAGCCCTGCGGCCCTGCAAGACGGAGCGCGCGACACAATGATGCGCCAGGCTGAACGGATGATGGGCGGCATGATAACCTTTGGTACGGATGCGGTTTCTCCTCGCTGATCGACACATAACAGCATCTGCCGTGTCACTGACGCGGAGAGTATGTGGCGGGCCGGATTGCGGTCCGCCACATCTGTTTTGGCAAAATCAAAGCAATGGAGAATCAACAGATGCCAAGCAAAGGTGTCAGTCCTTTAAATCAGAGCCGGGTATTGGTGGGTTAGGGACTGCCGGTCTCGCGCCATTCGGCGATGACTGGCGTGGCGCTTCTTCCCAGATGTGCAGCACGCCAGGTCTTTCATACGGTAGATTATCTGAATCCACTGCCGCACTCTCGCCCTGCCGCCTGTCTTCTGGCAATGGAGAGGCGAGATCGCGATAGGCAATTGCGCAAAGTGTGTCATTGGGCGCGACCGTGTATGACAGATTGTCCGTGTCGCGCGCTAAAGCTGGCGCGGCCACCGAGCACACCGCGCGAGAATTCCTGCAATGGCCCGCGTCTTCACATGGTTCATCATCGCACTCGCACCCCTCGATCCGTGCACACGGCCGCATGGAGGGCCTACCCACAACAGTATTGGCTCACCAGTATCGGCACGCTGACCTCACAAGAAATTCGCTGTCAGCGGGAGGGTACCTGGGTGTGGACACAAGACTGTGCCGCTCACTCAAAACCGTTCTCGATAAACTCCAATGCGCATCCTGCCAGCATCGCGACCCCGCGCGGCAGCGCTGTTTCATCGACATGCATCCGCGGGGAATGGATCGCACAGCACTGGCTCCAATTGTCGCCCTCTGGCGCGACGCCTAAAAAGAACATCGCGCCCGGTGTTTTTTCAAGGATGTAGGAAAAATCTTCTGCTCCCATGATCGGCGCTGGCAAATCGTGCCATCCTTCTGTGCCATCGGCGATGCCGCGCGCGACCTTTTCACCCAGCTTGACCGCGCGTTCATCGCACAGGGTCACGGGAAAACCGGGCGTAATTTGGCAAGTCGCCTCAACGCCGTATGCGCGGGCGGTGTCGGCCGCGGTTTGGGTGATCAATTTGTGGACCTTGTCACGGTGCTCGGCTGAAAGCGTGCGGATCGTGCCTTGCAGAACGGCATCGTCAGGGATCACGTTGAATGTGGTGCCTGTTTGGATGCGAGTGACTGTTACCACCACCGCGCTCGACGCATTAAAACGGCGCGTGACCATCGCTTGCACCGCGCCGACAATCGCGGCGGCGGCTGGCACAGGGTCAGCGCAATCATGCGGCATCGAGGCATGACCGCCTCTGCCATTAACGGTGATCGTGAACTGATCCGCTGCTGCCATCAGCGGCCCCGCCCGCCCAGCGAGCACGCCAAATTTGGCATTGGGCATGATATGCAAGGCAAAAGCCGCATCGGGCAGAGGATCAATCAACCCGTCATCAAGCATAAAGCGCGCGCCATGATGACCTTCTTCTCCCGGCTGGAACATGAAATCCACTGTCCCTGTGAGCGTATCTTGATGACGCGCCAGCACCCGCGCCGCGCCCGCCAGCATGGCGGTGTGGGTGTCGTGTCCGCAGGCATGCATACGTCCGGGAATGGTGGAAGCGAACTCAAGGTCCGTCTTTTCATCCATCGGAAGCGCATCCATGTCTCCGCGCAGCAGCACACGCCGGCCGCCCTCTGCCGCTTTTGCGCCCTTCAAAGTCGCAACCGCGCCTGTGGTCGAAGGGCCACTGCGCCATTCCAGAGGCAGATCGGCCAGCGCCTCTCGCACTTTTGCCATTGTCATTGGCGTGTGCAGCCCCAGTTCTGGTTCGGCATGGATGGCGCGGCGCAAGGCTATGATCTGCGGTGCGAGCGAGCGGGCGGTTTCAAGCAGTGTGTCTGTAAGCATACCGGGAGATTAGCGCAGACGCGCTTGGATGCCAGAGGGAATGTCTGCCGCACGCCGATGTATCTACCCTGCGACACAATGCAAAAATTGCATGCCTCAACCGAGATGGCAGTGGCATTTCTGTCGCCCTGCAACTAGAGCACGACCATGTCCGCGCCGATTTACGAATTTTCTCAGCTTCCGCAGTCCGCAGAAGAAACCGCTTATAAGGCGCGTCGTCTTCAGCATGGTGAAACCCGTTCCGCTGGCGAAGATCCACGCGTGGGTGTCATCTATAATCCGCGCAGTCACGGTAACAAAGGTGCGGATTTTGACTGCGGCCTCTCGCCACGCGTCCATATCGCTCAGCCCGGTGATCAATCGCATTTGCCAGACGCTTTGGAGGATTTCGCGGCGCGCGGGATTGATCTGCTGGTCATCAATGGCGGCGATGGGACGGTTCGCGATGTGCTGACCTATGGCGCGCGTATTTTTGGCGATCATTGGCCGGCTATCGCGGTGCTGCCTAAGGGAAAAACCAACGCGTTGACGGTCGACCTGGGTGTTCCGGGTGATTGGTCGATGCATGACGCGATTGATGCCTATGCGCGCGGCGGACGCGTTCGTCGCCGCCCAATCGCGGTTAATGCAGTGGGGGAAAAGGCGCGCGAGCCTGTGCTTGGGTTTATCCTTGGCGCTGGCGCATTTACCGCCGCGACCGAATCAGGACAAAGCGCACACAGATTGGGTGCATTCAATTCGATGGCAGTGGGTGTGACTACCATTTGGACCATTCTTCAATGGCTGTTTGCATCGCGTAACAATCCATGGCGGCGCGGATCGCGCATGTCGATCGCACTCGGTCCGCAAGCGTCGCCGATGGAACACAGCGGGATTGGCGATCCGGAATGGCGGCAGTTATTATTTGCCTCCACACTGGAAACTATGCCGGCACGGATCAAACCCTTTGGGTCGCTGCGCAAGGGGCTGAAACTGGTTGCACTCGATCAGATTACTCGCCGGACGGCCTTTACGCTTCCGACGGTTTTGTTTGGCAGAACAACGTCTGGCTTGCGCGAGCGCGGGATTCATCAACTGACGACACCGCAGTTCACTCTGGACATAGAAGCGCGCTTCATCCTCGACGGCGAAGCTTTCCCATCGGGCCAATATCGCATCGATCAAGGGCCAGAGCTTGAATTCGTAACGCCTTAAAGCGAGAACCGCGGCCAATGGCCCGTAACATCCCCACATTATCAACTCGGATTGCTGAGCGTCTTGATGCGCCGATTGATCCTGCCATCGCGGCGTTTGCGCAGGCTCTGGCAATAGATGCCGGGGCGAGTGCGGTGCTGTTCTATGGGTCGAATCTGCGGACGGGGTCGCTAGATGGGGTGCTCGATTTCTACGTGCTGCTGCCGGGCGAGCAGCAGTCGCGGATATGGCCGCGTGTGAGCTATCACGAGCGTGACCACACTATTGAACAAGCTGGCGAAAAAGCAGGCGAGGAGGAACCCGTGGTTCTGCGCGCGAAAGTGGCGACCATGGCGCTTTCTACTTTTGCCAAAGCGGCTTCGGGAGAGCTGATCGATACGACAATCTGGGCGCGGTTTGTGCAACCATCGGCATTGGTTTGGGAAGCGGACGCAGAGGCACGCGAGAATGTGACGCAGGCCGTTTGCGACGCTGCGATCACGTCGGCGCGGCTGGCAGCGGCGTTAGGCCCAGCGAGCGGCACAGCGCAGGATTACTGGCGCGCTCTGTTTCGCGCGACGTATAAAGCAGAATTCCGGGTAGAAAAGGCAGGGCGCGAAAATGACATTCTCAGCGTCAATGCAGAACACTTTGCGGGACTGCTTCCACTCGCTCTCGGCGCGGCGGGCGTGGCGTTTACAGAAAACGGTGACCGGATCACTCCAAGTTTTTCCGCGAGCGAACGTTCACGTATCTTGGGATGGTGGAAGCATCGTCAGCGTCTGGGAAAACCGCTCAATTTCACGCGGCTGATCAAGGCGAGCACCACCTTTGACGGGGCCGCGCGCTATGCCGCTTGGAAGATTGAACGGCACACTGGAATGCCGGTGGAGGTCACAAGGTTCCGCGAACGCTATCCGCTGCTATCAGCCCCCAGCGTGCTGTGGGCGCTCAGAAAACACCGAAAGCAGGCGCGCAAACCCTAGTTGAAATACTTCATCGTGACCGCAATTGAACTGACGCCCCGGCCAACGCTAAACCGCGTTTTGTCGATCCCTGGCTTGCCCAAATTCAAGATGCTGATCGAAGGGTTGTTCGACATTGCGCCGCCATCGGTGCTGATGTCTGTTGAGCCATTGCCATCGACATCGTGGCGCACTGCGACCGCATAGCTGCCGCTCGCAGGTACGGGCAGGCATACCGTCATCCGGCCACGCTGTGCCGGCATTTCGATACGGTTCAGCCATTTTCCGCTTTCCAGCCAATCGGCGCGTGTGCCGTTGTAAATCTGCGCACGTATTGTGCCGCTTGAGCTTTTCACGCCGTTGATCGTGACCCGCACCGATGGGCCAGCGCCCGGTGCGCAGGCGCGCATATTGTTGGAAATGGTGTTGCGATAATCACTGCCGCTTGATGCTTGCGCCAAAGCGGGTGCAACCGGCGCAGCAGCACTCATCACCACCAGCGCAGCAGCCGTAAAGGCGCAAGCCGTGCTCTTGATCCCCAAAATGGAAGTCATATTTGTCCGCCTGTCATAAAATAAAGAAGCAGCTCGCAAGGCTGTATGCCTAGCCGTACTTAGCCGCAAGAATATGACGTCCAATTGCCATTTGCGTGCTGAATTGCGCCTGAACTGGTCACCCATGCTGCGGTTCATAGACGTCGGGCAAGCGTAAAACACTTACCTTTGTTGATCGCCTAATTAAAAAAGGGCGGGGAAAAGACGTTAACCCCGCCTTGCTGCGCGAATCGGGGACAGCGTAAGGAAAAGTGCAAACGAAAAGGCGCGTTTGTTAACAATGCCAACACCGCTAATCTCTCCTAGTATTCTCTCAGCTGACTTTGCGCGGCTGGGCGAAGAAGTGCGCGCCGTGGACACGGCTGGCGCGGATTGGATTCACATCGATGTGATGGACGGCCATTTCGTGCCAAACATCACAATCGGCCCAGATATTGTAAAGGCGTTGCGTCCGCATTCGGACAAGATCTTTGATGTCCATCTGATGATCTCTCCTGTGGATCCGTATCTGGAGGCCTTTGCCGAAGCAGGTGCGGATATCATTACCGTGCATCCAGAAGCTGGCCCGCATGTCCACCGCACTTTGCAAGCGATCCGCGCTTTGGGGAAGAAAGCGGGTGTGGTTATCAATCCCGGCACCCCAGTCGAGGCGCTCGACAATGTCATGGACCTGGTCGACCTCGTGCTGGTGATGAGCGTCAATCCCGGCTTTGGCGGGCAGAGTTTTATCCATTCGCAGCTAGACAAAGTTCGCCGCATCCGCGCGATGATAGAAGAAACTGGCCGCGACATTCACCTGGAAGTCGATGGCGGGGTGAATCCTGAGACCGCAAAATTGTGCGTGGCTGCCGGAGCCGATGTGCTGGTGGCGGGTTCTGCGACATTCAAAGGCGGACCCGATCACTACGCCGCCAATATCGCCGCGCTAAAGGGGGCTGGTTGATGGAGACTTTGTTCGGCGATCACGGCGCCTCGCAGGCGGAAGAGCTGGGCGAAAGCGCTGAGCGTTCTGCCTTGGCGCTAGGCCCCGCCGAAGAATCATTGCGCGAAGAAACACTGCGCGAGGAAACTCTGGTCGAAGAGAAGCCGCTGCAAGAAGAGGCGCCAGCATTTCCGGTTGATCCGATTGAAACGTCGCGCGCGCTGGCTCTCACTGACGTCATTGCACCTCGGACGCGGCCCGGAGAGGCGTTGATCCGCATGGCATACCGTATGGGTGTGCCGGGATACGCCTTATCGGCACCATTCCGCCGCGCATCGGCGATGCGGGTTTTGGCGACGGTCAACAGCCCCAACACCGGCGACCGCGCGGCTGGCACTGCTTTGCGCGCCGGTCATTTTCTGGTTCACGGCGTCAAACAGCCCATCAGTCAGCTCGATTTCGACAGCAGTCCGCGTCTAGGCGCGCGGCTAAGTTCAGGGCTGGAGCGGTCGGTTCACAGTTTCTCATGGCTGAGCGATCTCGCCTCCAGCGCGCCGCGCGCCGAGTGTATTCCAATTGCGGAAAGGATCACGGGAAAGTGGCTGGAGGCCAATGGCGAAATCGCCAAGGGTTCAGCCAAGGGCGCGGCATGGGACGTGGAGAATACGGGGCTGCGTCTGATGGCGTGGCTGGTCCATGCTCCTTTGGTGCTTGCCGGGCAGGACGGTGATCTCAAACCGCAGCTTTTGACCGCGATCGAAGAAACCGCAAATTGGCTCGACCGCAAAGCTTTGCGCACCGGCGCGGGGCTGGGTCAGGTCGCTGGCTGGGCGGCTGTCACGGCGGCGGGACTGTTGCTGCCTGACGGCAAAGCGCGGCGTCTTTACGGCGAGGCGAATTTGATCCGCGCGCTGGGCGATCTGGTGGCAGAAGATGGCGGGTCGCTGGCCCGTTGTCCGGCGGCGCAGATGGATGCGATCCGCGTGTTGACCGATTTGATCGCATGTTACGAGGCCACCGACCGCGAGGCTCCCGATGCGATCTGGGTGATGCGCGAGCTTTTGGTGCCGCCGCTTTTGGCGCTGCGTCACGGCGACGGGGCACTGGGCAATTGGCAAGGGCAGGGCGCGATTTCCGCTGACCGGGTTTCGGCCCTGATTGTCGCGACCGGGATCCGCACCCGCGCTTTGAACGAGCCGCAACATTGGGGTTACCAACGGATGCGCGGCGGGCGCACCACGGTGCAATTCGATGCCGGTCCTCCGCCACGCGCACGGCACACACGCTGCGGATGTGCTTCGACATTGGCGTTTGAAATGTCCGATGGGGCATCGCGGATCATCGTCAATTGCGGTGGGGCTTCGCTGGCTGGCGGATTGGTTCCGGCGCGGATCGGGCAGGGATTGCGCGCGACGGCTGCGCATTCGACGCTTGTGCTAGACGATGCGAACAGCACCGCTGTGTTGCTGCATGGAAAGCTGGGCCGCGGCGCGGAAATGGTCGAGGTAGAACGCCGCACCATCACGCAGAATGATCGCGAGGCGACGCGTATAGAAGCCAGCCATGATGGCTATGTCGCCCGGTTTGGCCTCACCCACAGCCGCATCCTGACAATGCGCAATGATGGTACAGAGCTGTCAGGCGATGACATTCTTCTCCCCGCATCGCGCAAGGGCAAACGCGGCAAGGTGGGCCTGGCGATCCGGTTCCACCTTGGGCGCGGGGTTGAGGCGCATTTGTCGGATGACAAGCGCGGCGCAAGTCTTCTCACGCCAGACGGCAGTCTGTGGCAATTCCGCCTGCGCGGTGCGGATGCGACGGGCGACGATGAGATCAAGCTTTCTTGCGAAGACAGCCTATGGGTTGACGGCGAAGGCCGCCCGCATGCAACCGAACAATTGGTAATCGAGGGGCTGACGTCGCGCGGCGGGGGACAATTCTCCTGGCTCCTCAAGAAAATGGGATAGTTTTTCGGCATGACTAACGCGTCAATCAAGCGGGCACTGCTTTCGGTGTCCGACAAATCCGGTTTGGCAGAACTGGGCACGGCATTGGCAGCGCGCGGCGTGGAGCTGGTGAGCACCGGCGGAACTGCGCGGGCGCTTCGCGATGCCGGGCTGGAAGTGCGCGATGTATCCGATCTCACCGGCTTCCCGGAAATGATGGATGGCCGGGTAAAGACGCTTCACCCCAAGGTTCACGGCGGATTGCTCGCATTGCGCGACAATGAAGAGCACGTCGCCGCGATGGAGGCGCATGACATCGGCGCAATCGACCTTGTCGTGGTCAATCTTTACCCGTTTGAAGCGACCGTGGCCAAAGGCGCAGACCGCGCCGAGATCATCGAAAATATCGACATTGGCGGGCCGAGCATGGTGCGTTCTGCGGCGAAGAACCACGGATTTGTGACGATTCTGACCGATCCGGCAGATTATGGCGCACTGGTCGAAGAGCTTGAAGCGAATGACGGCGCAACCGGTGACGCATTCCGCATTCGCATGGCGGGCAAGGCCTACGCGCGCACCGCATCGTACGACGCGGCGATCGCCAATTGGTTCGCATTTGGCGACGCCTACACGCATCCGCTTGGCCCGGAGGCTTTGCACGCGACACCATTTGTCGAAACGATGCCGCTGGCGTTCAAGCGTGACGATATTCTGCGTTACGGCGAAAATCCGCATCAGGCAGCGGCGATTTATGTGCCCCAAGTCACCGGCACTCAGGGTGTGCCGCAAGCGACGCAATTGCAGGGCAAGGCGCTTAGCTACAACAATTTGAACGATGCAGATGCCGCGCTTGAACTGGCGGCGGAATTTGCAGGGCAAGACCCGGCTGTCGTCATCGTGAAGCACGCGAACCCTTGCGGCGTTGCTCAGGGTGGATCGCTGCTTGATGCGTGGAATGATGCGCTGCAATGCGACAGCGTTTCAGCTTTCGGCGGAATCGTGGCGGTCAACACCGAATTGGACGGCGCAACCGCAGAAGCAATCGCGAGCATCTTCACCGAAGTCGTGATTGCGCCCAAAGTCAGCGCGGAAGCGCGCGAAGTTTTTGCGCGCAAGAAGAACTTGCGCATCCTCGAATGCGGCACTCTGCCTGATCCGCGCCGAGGCGGCTTTGCGATGAAGACAATTGCGGGCGGCATGCTGATCCAGAGCCGCGATAATGGCGCGGTGGCTGAGGGGGACCTCAAGGTCGTCACCAAGCGCGCGCCGACACAGCAAGAGCTCAAAGATTGCCTGTTTGCGTGGACCGTCGCCCGGCACGTCAAATCAAACGCCATCGTCTATGCCAAGGACGGCGCGACCGCCGGGATTGGCGCTGGCCAGATGAACCGCCGCGATTCGGCGCGGATCGCCGCGATCAAAGCGCGCGAGGCGGCAGAAACCTACGAATGGCCCTCGCCCAAGACGAATGGCAGCGCGGTGGCGTCCGATGCGTTCTTCCCCTTCGCCGATGGTTTGATCGCCGCCGCGGAAGCGGGCGCGACGGCTGTGATCCAGCCGGGCGGATCAATCCGCGATGATGAAGTGATCGCGGCAGCCGACGAAGCGGGCCTCGCCATGGTGTTCACCGGGATGCGGCACTTCAGGCACTGATGTTGGTTGCGCTCGCCCATCCGGGCGAGCATCCTCGGTGCTGATCCTCCGCTGTGCTACGGGCACCTGTGGGCGGGCGGTCGCCCTTGCGGACCCTGGCGGGACCGAGCTATCCCATGCCGCGGACATCGCGAGGAATATACTATTGGCTTGGTGGCGGAGCTCGGCTGCGTAGCAGCCGCAAGGCCGACTGGCCGCCCGCAGGCCCACTAGGGCCGAGGACACCGCATCGCGGATGCGATGCGCAAACAAAACACGGGCTCAAAAATCCTTACAGACCCCCCAGCTCATCTTTTCTCAGTTCGCTGCGTAACTTTATCAAACAGTTTAGCGAACTGCTTCATGAAACAACCATTCATTTAGGCGCAATCGTGCCTGTGTAGATGGACCAAACGGACAAGCACTAGAAACCACGAGATCAATTATGAACCTCTTTTCTGCAGACCTCTTTCGCCTCTTCGGTGCCGGCTTCGTAGCTGGCGCTTTGATATTGGGCGCGGCTACGGTTGGTCAGTGGGGGCCGCATATTGAATCGCCAGCACAGGCTGCGACGCCGCTTCAGGCACCAGCGCCTTCGGCTGAATTCGTGATTGAGCCTTTTGAGGTTTCCGAATGAAGCGCGCCCTTCTTTTAGCCGCCGCCGCAGCCGCTGGCTTCGCAGTTGTCACTCAGCCTGCGCCCGCACAGGCGCTAGAAGAGCCCGTCAATGCGCCCGTTCCTGCGCGGACCGCAAACGAAGGTGCAGGGCTTAAAACCGCGATTTTTGCAGGTGGATGTTTCTGGGGCGTCGAAGGCGTGTTCAGCCATGTTAAGGGCGTGAAGTCAGCCGAAGCGGGCTATCATGGCGGCGTTGCTGGCAACGCGTCCTACAGCCGGATCACATCGGGCGGGACCAATCACGCGGAATCGGTGCGCATCACTTACGACCCCTATGTGATTCGCTATGACGAATTGCTGCGGATCTTTTTCTCTGTCGTCACCGACCCCACGCAGCGTAATCGCCAAGGCCCCGATGTCGGCGCACATTACCGCAGCGCGCTTGTCCCCACGAGCGCGGAACAACGCGCCGTGGCCGACGCCTACCTTGCGCAAATGGAGCGTTCCGGCACTTGGAGCCGCCCAATTGTAACCCGTGTGGAGCGTCAGCGGACTTTCTACCCCGCCGAAGCGTACCATCAGGATTTCATGGCCAAAAACCCGCGCCACGGATATATTCTGCGCTGGGACAAGCCCAAAGTGGACGCTTTGCGACGGATGTTCCCAAGCGATTTCAGGTCAAGTTTCCTGCGCGACGGTTGATCCTGGTGCAGCCTGCGTAAAGCCCGTCTGGCGCAATGAGCCAAGCGGCCCTATATTGCTGCCATGGCAAGCCAACATCACCACGGCCACGAAGAACATTCGGGCGAAGACCTGATCGGGGCAGCGCGCGACGCGCTGACCGGTTCAGGCGAGCAATGGACGAGCATGCGAGAGGCGGTCTTCACCGAACTTGCGCAGCACGAGAGGCCGGCATCGGCCTATGATATCGCCGACAATCTGTCCGCCTCGCGCGGGAAGCGGGTCGCGCCCAACAGCATTTACCGCATCCTTGACCTGTTCGTGGCCAAGAACCTTGCGCTGCGAGTCGAAAGCTCAAATGCTTATCTGGCCAACACCCATCCCGGTTGCGAACACGATTGTATCTTTCTCGTCTGTGACGAATGCGGAGAGGCCAAGCATGTCGATGATGAGGATGTGAGCCGCACCGTTCGCGCTCTGGCCGCTGCGAAGAACTTCAAGGCTGAACGACCCGTTTTGGAGATTCGCGGGCTTTGCGCGATGTGCGCATAGCGCACAGCCCGCTGCATCACGGCGATGTGACAATCGTAGATATCGCCAAACCTCATCACTGCGCCGATGAACCGTGCTTTGCGTGCGGTAAAGCGTTTATCGACAGTTCAGTTTCAAAAGTGTAATGCCAATTTTATGAGTCTTAAGCCCCAAACTCCGCTGCTTGATCAAGTTCCTACGCCTGACGAGCTCCGCCAGCTTAAACCTGAACAGCTGCGCCAATTGTCCGATGAGCTGCGCACCGAGATGATCGATGCGGTCAGCACGTCTGGTGGGCATCTTGGCTCGGGTTTGGGTGTGGTCGAATTGACTGTGGCGCTCCATTACGTGTTCAACACGCCGGATGATAAGCTCATCTGGGATGTGGGGCATCAATGCTATCCGCACAAAATCCTGACCGGGCGCCGCGACCGTATCCGCACATTGCGCCAAGGCGGCGGATTGTCCGGCTTTACCAAGCGGACGGAAAGCGAATACGATCCGTTCGGCGCAGCGCACAGCTCCACCTCAATTTCCGCCGCGCTAGGCTTTGCGATGGCCAACAAGCTGAATGACAAACCGGGCCGCGGAATCGCTGTGATCGGCGACGGCGCGATGAGCGCGGGCATGGCCTATGAGGCGATGAACAATGCGGCGCAGGCGGGCAACCGTCTGGTCGTGATTCTGAATGACAACGACATGTCGATTGCGCCGCCGGTTGGCGGGTTGTCCGCATATCTTGCGCGGATGGTATCATCGAGCGAATATCTTGGCCTGCGCAGCCTTGCGTCCAAAGCGGTCAAGAAAATGAGCCGCCGCGTGCATGAAGGCATTCGCAAGGCAGAAGAATACACGCGCGGCATGGTGACCGGCGGGACTCTGTTTGAGGAATTGGGCTTTTATTATGTCGGGCCGATTGACGGTCACAATCTCGACCACTTGCTGCCAGTTTTGGAAAATGTGCGCGACACATCAGAAGGGCCAGTCCTGATCCATGTCGTGACAACCAAGGGCAAGGGCTACAAATTCGCAGAAGAAAGCGCCGATAAATACCACGGCGTTCCCAAATTCGATGTGATCACGGGCGAAAAGACGAAAAGCGCCGCTGGGCCGCCCGCGTACCAAAATGTTTTTGGCGACACCTTGTCGAAGCTGGCTGAAACAGACAGCCGCATTTGTGCGATCACCGCAGCGATGCCTTCGGGCACTGGGGTGGACCGGTTTGCTGCTGCGCATCCCGAACGCACGTTTGACGTTGGCATTGCCGAACAGCACGGTGTGACTTTTGCTGCCGGTCTTGCCGCGCAAGGTATGCGGCCATTTGCTGCGATCTATTCGACCTTCCTACAGCGCGCCTATGACCAGGTGGTCCATGACGTTGCGATCCAGAACTTGCCGGTTCGCTTTGCGATTGACCGCGCTGGGCTGGTTGGTGCGGATGGCTGCACTCACGCTGGTTCATTTGACATCACCTATCTGGCGACATTGCCCAACATGGTGGTGATGGCGGCTGCTGATGAAGCAGAACTGGCCAACATGACCTACACTGCGGCTGAATATGATGACGGCCCGATTGCCCTGCGTTACCCGCGTGGCAATGGCACCGGTGTCCCCATCCCGGAAGTGCTAGAGAAGCTTGAAATCGGCAAAGGCCGCATTGTCCGCGAAGGCACAAAGGTTGCGATCCTGTCGCTCGGTGCGCGGCTTGAAGAAGCGAAGAAAGCTGCTGACACGCTGGAGGCCAAGGGGCTTTCCACGACGGTCGCCGATCTACGCTTTGCCAAACCGCTCGACGAAGACCTGATCGCCAAGCTTATGCGCACGCATGAAGTTGTGGTGACGGTCGAAGAAGGCGCGATAGGCGGCCTCGGCGCGCACGTGCTTACCTATGCCAGCGACGAAGGGTTGATGGACGCTGACAACGGCAATGGCAGCCTGAAGGTTCGCACGCTGCGTCTGCCCGACACCTTCATCGATCACGATTCGCCAGAAAAGCAATATGACGAGGCAGGGCTGAATGCCCCGCAGATCGTCGATTGCGTGCTAAAAGCGCTCAAGCACAATTCGGCCAATGTCGAAGAGGCGCGGGCCTAAGCGATTACCGGGTTGCTGGCCGAGTGATAGTTACCGTCTCTGCGATGGGCGGTATTTCGCGCTGAAAGTCGAGCGAAAGATCAGGTGTGTCTAGCGCGTCCAGATCGTCCTCATCGTCTTCGTATTCGATTTCTGTACCGTTTAGTTCAGCCTCTAGCTCGCGCAGAATCTCAGGGGGTTCAGGTGGCTCCTCGCCTCTCAGCAGCGCAATGTCGCGTGCGCGCCGCGCCAGATAGGTGTCGCGCCGTGCTGCATAGGGATCAACCGTGTTGCCCAGCGCTTCTAATTCGGCATCGACTTCGAGCCGCGAGTCGAGGCCGTTGAGCACGAAATAGGTCGCCGCATATTCGAACCGGTCGAACGGTGCGCCAACGGTCCATGGCAAGAGCGCCTGATCCAGCGTGTTGCCGATCAGATCGCGTACAGTCGTCGCTCCGGTGATTGGCAGATACAAATAGGCTCCGGTATCAACCCCGTAAAAGCCCAATGTGTTGGCGAATCCGTTCCGCCTATAGGGTAGGCCTATTCCTGGCTTACCCGCGACATCAATCAGCCCGCCGACGCCCAATGTGGAATTGATTGCGAACCGTCCCAGCGTTTCAAACGCTTTGCCGATTTTGAATTGCAACAGGTAGTTGAGAAAATTGGAAGGCTCGCCCAAATTGCGCACCACATTGCTAACGCCATCACGCAGCGGACCAGGCAGGCCATCGCGATAGGCATAGGCTAGCGGTTCGACGAATGCGTTATCCAGTTCCTGCGTAATCCGATAGCTGGTCTCATTGATCGCTGCGATCGGATCTCCTGCGGGGGGCCCGTATTCGCCCTGGACCACGATCTCGTTTTCAGTGATTTCGTTTTCGGCGTTTTCGTTTTCGCCGATTTCGTTTTCGGAAGTGTCAGTATCGTCCTGACCGGTTTCGTCCTGAGGGCCAACGTCCTGCGCGCCCTCGGCCTGCTGCTGCGCCGTGGTCAGCGCCCAGACAACAGGCAGAACCGACGCGTCTGTGCTGAGAATATGCGTTATGGGCCCGGCGTTATCAGGCGCCTGAAAGATGATCGCGTGAGGGGCCGCAACGCTCGCCTCGACTGTCGCAACTGGTGGAATGGGCCCGAGCAACATCGGTGATGTGATTGCAAGCAAGGATGCATGCGGCATTTGAATTCTCCTGCCAGCTGACTTTCAAATTCATAGTAACACAATGACACAATTCCCATTGGTCATTATTTTGGCTATGAAAATGAGATTAAAAGCGGCGTCATGAACGGGGGCGTAATTCTCTTGGCATCCATGGCCCCATCAGGCGACTATGACAAGTTCATACGTTGCGGTAACGCGGCTAGCTGCTCTCACGCAACGCCTTACAGCGCGGGGCGTTAAGAAATGGCCAGAATGGCGGTGCATCTGTTGGTCTTTGCGGCGACCGCGTATCTTGCAGTGCTTGCGATTCTGTTCGTGTTTCAATCCCGCTTTCTTTTTCCAGCGCCGCAGGATCATCACGATCCCGCCCCCGGTTTTGAGGTGATCACTCTGACCACATCGGACGGGCTTGATCTGACCGCGCATTGGAAGGGTGCGGCCGCAGACGCGCCCACTGTCGTATGGTTTCATGGAAATGGCAGCTCTCTGGCGGGCTCGACCAATGAAACCCGCGTTTTGGCGGAGCAGGGGTACGGTCTGCTGCTGGTGTCGTATCGCGGCTATGGCGGCAATCCGGGCGATCCTTCTGAAGCAGGATTTTACCGCGATGGGCGCAGCGCGATGGACTTTCTGGCAGAACAGGGCGTGGCACGGGACAAAACAATCATCGCTGGCAATTCTATTGGTTCGGGCACAGCGGTGCAGATGACGAGCGAATATGCGCCAGCCGCGCTGATTCTGATCGCGCCTTTTACCAGCCTGACCGATGCCGTGTCGGATGCTTTGCCGATTTTCCCCGTGCAATTTTTGCTGAGGCACAATTTCGACAATGCCAGCAAGCTGGGATCACTGGATCTGCCAATTCTGATCCTGCACGGGACTGCGGATGATGTCGTGCCGTTTGCGCAAGGGCAAGCCTTGGCCACACACAATGCACGCGCGCAGTTTGTCGCCTATGATGGCGCAGGCCATGACCTTAGCTTTTGGCAGGAGGCACAGACCGCGCAGGCGGAATGGCTGGCGACGTTAGACTTTTAGAACCAGCGCCAAATGCCCGCTGGAATGCCGCCAAGAGGCAAGTGCAGCCAGCTTAAAAACACAAAGAGGATGAGGCCCAGCGTCCAAGGCAACGCGCCCGCGCCCAGCAAAGCGCCCCAGCGCGGCCAAAAATGGGTGCGGCTTTCCCAAATACCCCACGCCTCACCCATTTGGGCCTGCTTTTTTCGGTCCTGCAATCGCGCACCGACCAGCGCGAGCACCGCGATTGAGAACGCCGTGATCATCGTGCGGACGCTCCAGAAAAGCACCATGTGTGATAGCGCCCACAGTGCAAAGCCCCACATCATCGGGTGGCGAGTGACGTTGAACACGCCTTTCGGCTGCGCGCGGGCTTGCTCTTGTGCCTTTGGCGTAGGCATCGCCGGATTGCCCATCATTGATCCGGCAAACAGGACCAACGCTGGCAGAATGATAATGGTGGAGATGGCCCAACCGACTTGACCACTGCCGGGCAGATCAGAAGGCGGCGCGTCGATAAAGGCGAAATATACCCAAGCGAGCGTGGCCAGACTGATCACCGAATAGGCGATTTGAAAGCCGGTATTGCCCATCGTCCTCACCATCGGCGCCCGCAATGGGTGCGACATGATGAAATGCGTGCCAACGAAGGCCGCATTCGCTGCGATAAGTTCGACGATTGCACCGCTCATAACCGAGCTCTTACCATCACCTGTCTCTTTTTGCCAAAAGTGCGGCGTTCGTGAGCGGCTATTGAGAAAGACCTGTGGGAATTATCGTCGCCTGCGCTGTCGCAACATGAACTGGCGCGCACTCGTCGTCCTCTGCCCATACATCGGCGCGAACGACAACTTGGCGTTTGCCCGGCTTTATAACCTCTCCTTTAGAGCGAAGACGCAAGCCTTTGGCCGGCCGCAGAAAATTTATCGTGTAGCTGCCGGTCACGACATCTCCCGCGACCGAGGCACCGGCCCACGCGCAGGCGTTGTCAGCCATCAAACCTACGATTGCACCATGTGCAAAGCCATGATGCTGGGTCATTTCCGCGCGAAGTTCGAGCAGCAATTCGCTCTTTCCTTCCCAAACGACCAGCGGCTTAACTGCCAGCCAATTCGAAAACCCAGAGCGCTTCACGGCGACCTGCTGCATATATTCGATCGAGGCTTCGGGGCTGTCGAAACGGGTCTGAGCCATGCAGTGCACTCCATAAAGTTTGATTCGCAGACGTTATGGCTCTTGCCAGTGTGGCGCACAAGTCTGATATGCAGATTTCAAAGGAAAATGCATGAAAACTTATCAATCCTCTCGCTCACCCTGCCCCATCGGGCGCGCCGCGCGCGTTCTCGGTGATCGCTGGACTCTCTTAATCCTGCGGGAGGCGTTCCTGGGTGTTGATCGATTTGAGGACTTTGTGGGGCGTCTGGATATCAACCGCGCGGCTCTCACTTCGCGGTTGGTGATCTTGCAAGAAGCGGGACTGATGACCCGCGAACCGCCCAAAGGCAAACGCGCGCGCTATGAGCTTACCGAGCGCGCGCTGGCACTGGTTCCGCTTTATCGGGAAATGGCCAATTGGAGCAGCGCGCACCTCTTTGCCGAAGGTGAGGGGCGCGCCGAATGGGGCGCTCCGCCAGAATAAAACGAGCCCGCTACTGCCCCGCGATATCGAGCAGTTTGACCGTGAACAGCAAGGTCGCTCCGCCCGGAATTGTTCGCCGCCCGCGCGGCCCATAGGCAAGCGTCGCAGGCGCGGCGATTTCAATTGTGTCGCCGACACCCATTTGCGGAATTGCCATTTCCCATGCGGGGATCAGCCCGCTCAGTGGGAAAGTCGCCGGGGTTCCGCGATCAAACGAACTGTCAAAGGTCTCGCCGTCGATAAACGTGCCCGCATAATGCACCGTCACAGTGTCCGATGCGGTCGGCTTCGCTCCCGTTCCGACATAGTCGGTGTAGCGCCAGCGCAAGCCGCCTTCCATCGTGTACCAACCATCGGACGCCTTAAGTCCGGAAAGGTAGATTTGCTGAGCGCTGTGATACGCAATTTCAGCCGCTTCAGCCTGAGCGATTTGCTCGGGCGTAGAACCCTCGGCGTGCTGATCCGCGAGCGCGGGCGTGGCAATAGCCAGACCCATTGCTAGCGCCGAGAATTTCAACGAAGACAGTTTCAAAGTAGCCAATGTTCTCACCAATCATATGCCTTTGGCAGGTTGCTTTCATCGAGATTGCGGTAACGGTCGCGCAGGCGGCTTTGATGGCTATCGAGCGATTGTTCGACCCCGCCAATGAACACCCGCGTAGGAACAGAGCCGACCTCTAGCGGATCACCGTCCCACATCACCACATCGCCCATCGCGCCTGCGCTCAGCACGCCAGCTTGCCCGGCATAACCACTGATGGCCGCAGGGATGGAACTGATCGCGGCAAATGCCTGCCCCCAGCTCAGCCCAGCGGCCCCCGGAATCCGGCTGAGCGCGACCAGATTGCCTGCCGCCTGCGGCATATTGCGCGGGTTGGTGCCCGAATCTGCACTGATCGCGACCTGCACTCCGGCGCGCATCATGCGGCCAATATTGCTTTGTGTCGCGGCGAGCACTTCGAAGCTCTGAGGAAGATCAGCCAGCGCATCGGCAATCACCGGTACACCGGCAGCCGCAATCTCGTCAGCCACCAGCCAGCCTTCGCCAGCGCCGACAATCACCATGTCGAGGCGGGGGAAATCATCTTTCAATGCGAGCACAGCCCGAATGTCAGAGGCGCGATCAACCGCGACATAGAGCGGTTGCTGGCCAGTTACGACGGGGACGAGCGCTTCGGCATCGAAACGGCCCAGCATGACCCCATCATCATTCGTGATCTCCGTTGTTTGCGGCGTTCCGCGAGCGCCTGACAATGCCTGAGCCTCTCGCAAGGATGCATGAAACAACACATGGGCCGATGCCCGGCTTCCCCCGGCGCGTCGCCCGCCGCCTTCGCCAAGTGCGACCATCTGAAATGCGCGTTCACGCATCACAGGTGTGGTATCGCCGTCCAGATCGATGATCGCGCCCTGACCTGCAAAGATTGAAGCCGATGGCATAGTCGTTGTCGCTGCGCGGGTGATCCCCGCCGCGCGGTGGACCAGAATATGCTGAGAATTCGGGTTCACGATCGGCGCGGTGTTGAGTGCCGCGCTAAATGGCGCATTGCCAGCGCTGGTATCGTTGGATTCGCTGACTGCGCCCACATCGACGAGGCCCAAAGTGGTCACCGTCGCAAACAGGCCGGGCGTGACCCAAGCGTCATTTGCATCAATCGCGGGCACTCCCGCCGGTGCAGCAACACCTGCGCCCGCTGCGACGACCTTGCCGCCGCGCACCACGATGGTCGCATTCTCGATGGGTTCGCTGCCATCGCCCAGCGCCACTGTGGCGTTGGTGATGACGACGTCTTGCGCCGCCACAGGTGCAGATGAAAGCGCGATGGCCGAAGCCGCTAGTGTGAGGAGCCGCTTCATTTCACATCTCCTTCACCGGGTTGGCCAAGCTCGAAATCGCTCACCGGACGTCTGCTGCGATCCATGGAATCGTACATCAGCGCACCGTCAATCCAGACCCGTTCGGGCCGCGAATACACGCTGAGCGGATCGCCGTTCCATAGCACCACATCTGCCATTTTGCCGGGCTCCAAGCTGCCGGTCATCTCATCAATGCCCATCGCTTTCGCCGCGTTCAGAGTGATCCAGCTGATCACATCAGCATCGGAAAGTTCAATCCCCATACGCAGACCTGCTGCCTGGGCCTTGGCGGCCTCTTGATTGAGCCGCTGAATATCAGCCGCGCTGTCGGAATGGATCACCACGCATGCGCCCGCCTGTTGCAGGTATGCAGCGTTTTCGAGGATGCCGTCATAAGCTTCCATCTTGAAGCCATACCAGTCGGCCCAGATTGCACTGCACACGCCGTTTTCGCGCAGCAGATCGCCGATCTTATACGCTTCTACCGCGTGGTGAAATGCGGTCACGCGGTATCCCATCTCCTTCGCCATATCCATGACCAGCGCCATTTCATCGGCGCGGTAGCAGTGGTTGTGGACGAGGATATCGCCTTCGAGCACACCGACCAGAGTTTCCATTCCGATGTTGCGGTCTGCGTCTTCATTGTTCGCGTAGTCGATCGCGTCGAGCCACGTCTGACGGTTGTAAGCGAAATTGCCCATCCGGGTCGATGGCGCGCGTCCGCGTCCGCCGTATACGCGTTTGGGGTTTTCACCGCATGCCATTTTGAACCCGTACGGTGCGCCGGGGAACTTCATCCCTTGCACCGTGCGGCTGGGTACATTCTTCAGTGTGACCGAACGGCCCCCCATCAGGTTTGCAGAGCCGGGTAGAATTTGCAGGCTGGTGATCCCGCCATTGGCCATCGCGCGGCTGAAACCGGGGTCTTGCGGCCAGACCGAATGTTCCGCCCATACTTCAGGCGTGGTTGGGCTGGTCGCTTCATTGCCGTCGGCATGTGCGTCAACGCCTGGGCTGGGGTAATCGCCAAGGTGTGAGTGAATGTCGATAATACCGGGGGTGACGAATTTGCCGCTCGCGTCGATGACGTCATAGCCTTCGGTGGAAAGGTCGCTGCCACCCACTGCAACCACTTCGCCATCGCGGAACAGCACAGTGCCGCCCTCTATCATGCCGCCTGCACCGTCAAATACGGTTGCGCCGACAAGCGCGGTGGGGCGTCCGGGGTAGCGCGAGTATGTGGAGGCGAACGGGCCATCCTCAGGCGTCATCGCTGCAAAGCGAGGAGCGTCGTCATCATCGTCCGCGGCGCTTGCGGAACCCGTTGTCGCGCATGCTGCCAAGGCCAGGGAACTGGCGAGCAGAGCAAAGCCCGCTACTCGTTTTGTACCTTGTTTTGTGGCCTGAAAGTTTATCCGCCTACGCTTCGCCATCTCTGGTCCCCTGATTACCCGTAAAGCCATTACTTGACGGGGAATCAGGGGCTTGTCCAGTGGCTGAACCAGCGATTTTGAGCTGTCGCCCGGCCTTACGAACGGGTCGCCGGCTTGATCCCGGCGGCCTGTGGTTCGCCGACTTCGCCCTGGCCCAGAAGATCATCGTCAATCGCGTCATCTTCCAAAGTATCAAGGTGCATCAGTTTCTTGACCAGCGGGCTGATGACCATCACGCCGACGCCAATGACGACCGCATAAATCCCGACAGTCTGATAGACCTCAAGAACGACCTGCTTGCCCGCCGCTTCTGTCATTCCGTCACCGCCAGTCGCCGCCGCGATCAAGCCTGCAGCGAAGTTACCAAGCGCTGATGCGAAGAACCATGTGCCCATGATCAAAGACGCCATATGCGCCGGGCTCAGGCGGTTCATCGCTGATAGACCAACAGGCGAGAGGCAAAGCTCACCCGTGGTGTGCAGCAGATAGATCAGGAAGATAAAGACAACCGGTGTCGGCACATCAATGCCAACCGTGCCAGCACCCCAGACCAGAACCAGAAAGCCAAGTCCAACCTGCACCACGGCAAGGCCGAATTTCATCGGCGTTGATGGTTCCATGCCTCGCGATGCCAAACTTTGCCACGTCATCGCAAACAAAGGCGCCAGAAGCACGATGTAGATTGCGTTGATCGACTGGAACATTGAGGCATTGACGCCTTGCGTATCCACATGGCGATCGGTGAAGAGGTTGAGGCTCGAACCGGCTTGTTCGAACAATGCCCAGAACACGATCGAAACGAAGATCAGGAACATTGCTGCAAAGATGCGATCGCGTTCCTGCGGATCCAGCTTCACGACTGCGGTGAAAAGAACATAGGAAACCAAACCGCCGCCAAAGACGAGCAGCACCCAGCCAACCATGTCCTGATACTGGATAGCGAGCCAGCAAAGCGCGACCATGGCAAGACCGGCGCCATAGATGCCCCATTCTTTACCACCAGCAATGCGTGATGGATCCTTCGGTTCGCCTTTGCCCAAGAGCAGCGGTTTGCCGACTACGAAGAAAATCAGACCGATCAGCATGCCAACACCGGCAAGACCAAAGCCATATTGCCAGCCATAAGTCTGCCCAAGGAAGCCGCAGATGATCGACGCTGTCGCGGCGCCGACATTAATGCCCATGTAGAAAATCGTATAAGCAGGATCGCGGCGAATATCCGTGCGCGAATACAGCTGGCCCACGATCACCGAAATGTTCGCCTTCAAAAAGCCTGAGCCCACAATGATCAAAGCCAGCGCGAGCCAGAATACGTTGATTGTCGGATCGTCCTGTCCGCCGGACCCTTCAAACGCCATGAAGAAGTGACCAATGGTAAGCAGCACTGCACCGAATACCACAGCCTTGCGCTGACCCAGATATCGGTCCGCAAGATAGCCGCCAACAACCGGCGTAATATACACCAATGCGGTGTAGGCGCCGTAGATGACCGATGCCTCGCTATCCGAGAACATCCAGTGTTGAACGAGATAGAAAATCAGCAGCGCGCGCATCCCGTAATAGGAAAAGCGCTCCCACATTTCTGCGAGAAACAGGACAAACAGACCCTTTGGATGGCCGACCACTTCGGGTTCTGGCCGGGTGATTAGAAACAGTCCGCCAAGCAGGAAAGCTGCGAGCGCCACTGACGCCCCGCGGAACAGCCACATTTCGAACGTGCTATCGAATGTAAGGAAAAAGCCTTCGACCATTTGTTATACTATCCCTGTCATGCCCACTCCCCAGCAGGCTGCAATGGGCGGCACACTAGCGTCCAATCTCACTGTGTGAAGCTTTTGTTTCGCGCTGCATCTGGAATCTTGCTCTTATTCCGCAGTGAGGTTGGGAACTTGACGCGCATGGGTGTATTATGTCACTGATGCACCTAGAGAGAGATTTATGAACCAATCCCGCCCCGTCTACCTAAAGCTGCGCGATCAAATCGCGGCGGCAATTATCCAAGGGGACTACCCCGAAGGCGCAATGCTGCCATCGGTTCGGGCATTGGCGGCGGAGCAGGGGGCCAACCCGCTCACCGTTGCCAAAGCGTATCAGCAATTTCAGAACGATGGTCTGGTCGAGGTTCAGCGCGGGGTTGGCATGTATGTCGTCACCGGGGCGGCGGAACTGCTTCGCAAGCGCGAACGCGATCTGTTTCTGCGCGAAGAATGGCCTGAAATCAAAACGCGTATGAGGCGGCTAGGTCTGACGCCTGCTGACTTGGTCGGACAAACCTGATTGAAATGGTACAGTGGGCGCGTTGGTTTCAGCATAAATTAACATTTTTTGGGTCAATCCTTGCAGAATTCGCACCATTCTGGCACTTGAATTGCGGAATCAATGCTCGTCGGGTCCGGGCAATTGGCATACACGCGGCGAATATCTGCGATGTGTATGGGGCGCCAGCAAGGGCTGCAGCGTTTTACCGGGAGGGCGATATGATCAGATCAGAATTACTGCACGAGCTGCACAAAGATAATCCAGAACTGCGTACGGAAGAAATCGAACAGGTTGTCGATGTCTTTTTTGATGAAATTGCCCAGCGCCTCGCCGAAGGTGGCCGGGTCGAGCTGCGCGGTTTTGGCGCGTTTTCGACCCGCGACCGTGAGGCACGCACGGGCCGTAACCCACGCACGGGTGAGGCGGTCCATGTTCCAGCAAAGCGGGTGCCTTATTTCAAGGCTGGCAAAGAAATCCGCAAGCGTCTTAACGGCGACTAGGGTTCAGTTTTGGGGATATCGTGCCCCTAGGCGCTCTCTCTTTTACGCCGGCTTGTCTTATTGGCATACTCGACCGCGTGATCATCATTCGTCAGTTTTGACGCGAGGAATTTGCGTCCGCGGCCGAGCGCTTGGAAGATCATCACGATGATGGGTTCGTGGCGCGCCGTGTCTCAATATCGGCCGGCGGAATCACCAGACAGGCAAGTTCCTGGAGCTCTTGCGTAAGCGTTCTTGAACCAGCTGTATTGCTACGCGCTGCGCGTCTGGCTATCGCGCATGGCCGGTTGCATAGCGATAGTGTGCTGACCGATGTGCGGGTGTGGCGGAATGGTAGACGCCGGGGACTTAAAATCCCCTGATCTTTGATCGTGCTGGTTCGAGTCCAGTCACCCGCACCATTAGCCCGCTCTTAACCTGCACATGTTTAGGGTCCCCCTTCGATATCAGGGTTTTCACTAATCTACGCACCCGCTTTTCTTAGGTGGTTGCGGTTAGGTGATATAGAGATGGATGAAGCGGCAATCAGACCTCAAGTAAAGAGCGGTCCCGGCACTGTTCCTAATGGTGATCCTGCGTGGCGAAATCTTGCCTCGCAGAGCGAAGCATCAGTTGATGGAACAGACAAAAACGCTGTGCCAGCGATCGAAACGCGCGAAGCGCCGCGCTTCTCTCTGCTCATCCGGGCAGCAAAGATCGTATCTGCTCACGGCGAATTCGTGTGCGTGGTGCGTGACGTTTCTGAAAAGGGTGTTTCCGTGCGGCTGTTTCATGCGGTGCCGCATGGCGACCCCATCGAACTCCACATGCCCGGCGGCGGCGTCTACGAACTGCGTACGATTTGGGAGCGTGACAATGAAGCAGGATTTGAGTTTACAAAACCGGTGGACGTCGCTCGGCTGGTTCACGAGGCCAGCGAATATCCCAAGCGCGGGCTGAGGCTGGGATTGTATTTCCCGGTCACAATCAGATCTCTTACCGTGGCCAGCGAAGGCATCATTGAGAACCTTTCCCAGCAAGGTGCGCGCTTCGAGTCCGAGGGCCAGTTTGCGACCGACCAAAACTTGCGGATTGAAAGTGCGGAAGGCGGCATTGTCTTCAAAGATGTGCGGGCGAAAGTCCGTTGGCGGCGTGACCAGCAATATGGCGTGGTCTTTGATGACACTCTCTCCTTGAGCGAATTTGCGCGGTTCGCCGCACGCTTGCAGTGTCCCCGATTGCTTGATTGATTGACGGCTGGCGGCTTCATTGCCGTTTGTTTTGGCACGCATTCCCATGCGCAAGTTAAGTGATTACCCGGGGCAAAGATGAATTTTTCGGCAATTAAGCCGGGGTTTTTACTTCTCGCTAACCATTTTCCTTCACTCCCTCAGGTGAGTTGGTCGCAGCATTGCGGCCACGAAAAACAAAAGCGATCAAACGCGACCAAACGGGGGCTTGCATGACGCAGCACAGCGATGAAGCAATTACGAACGCCGGAGCGGGCATCATCGACGTAGACGTGGCAATCATCGGCGCGGGGCCTGCTGGGCTGACCGCGGGATATTTGCTGACCAAACAAGGCAAGACGGTCGCGATCATCGAGAAAGATGAAACTTATGTTGGCGGTATCAGCCGCACCGTTGAGCATGAAGGCTATCGTTTCGATATTGGCGGCCACCGCTTCTTTTCCAAAAGCCAGCAGGTTGTCGATCTGTGGAACGAGATCTTGCCAGACGATTTCATCCAGCGCCCCCGCATGAGCCGTATCTATTACGAGGGTAAGTTCTATTCTTACCCGCTGCGCGCGTTCGAGGCCCTGCGCAATCTTGGCATCCTGCGTTCTACCGCATGCATGGTGAGCTATCTCTACCGCCGCGCTTTCCCGATCAAGGACGTGCGCAGCTTCGAAGATTGGACCACCAATCAATTCGGCGAGAAACTCTATTCGATCTTTTTCAAGACCTACACGGAAAAAGTGTGGGGCATGCCCTGCAACGAAATGAGCGCAGACTGGGCGGCGCAGCGCATCAAAGGTCTGTCGCTGATGAGCGCAGTTGTTGACGGGGTGAAGCGCTCGCTTGGCCTAAACAAAAAACCCAATGATGGCATGGCGACCAAGACGCTGCTCGAAACCTTCCGCTATCCGCGGCTTGGCCCGGGCATGATGTGGGATGCGGCGCGCGACAAGATTTTGGCAACAGGCAAAGGCCAGGTCCTGATGGGCCATGCGCTAGACCGTGTGGCGTCGATTGGTCCAAATGACGATGGTTTTGGCTGGTCGATGACGACGACGAGCAAGGCAGGCACGGCGCAAATTCGCGCTAAAGACGTGATCAGCTCTGCGCCCATGCGCGAGCTTTCCAAGCGGTTGCATCCACTGCCGCAATCGACGTTGCAGGCCGATAATTTGCGCTATCGCGATTTCTTGACGGTGGCGCTGATGGTGAAGTCAGAGGATCTGTTCCCCGACAATTGGATCTACATCCATGATGAGCGTGTGCAGGTTGGCCGCGTTCAAAATTTCCGCAGCTGGTCGCCAGAAATGGTGCCGGACGAAGACATGGCATGCGTTGGTCTCGAATATTTTTGTTTCGAAGGGGACGGCCTGTGGTCTTCCTCAGATGAAGAGCTGGTCGAATTGGCCAAGCACGAAATGAGCGTGCTCGGCCTGTGCGATCCTGCCCAAGTCACCGGCGGAGCGGTTGTGCGACAGGAAAAGGCTTACCCTGTCTATGACGACGAATATGAAGCCAATGTCGATGCGATGCGCATGGAGCTGGAAGAAAAGCACCCTAGCCTGCACCTGGTCGGCCGCAACGGCATGCACCGGTATAACAACCAAGATCACGCGATGATGACCGCGATGCTGACGGTGGAGAATATCCTCGCCGGATCGCGCGTTTATGACACGTGGTGCGTTAATGAAGACGCCGAATATCACGAAGCGGGCGACGAGGGCGCAGAAGCGGCCATACCGAGCCGTGAAATTGAGACCGAAACCAAACCTCTCAGCGAAGATCAGGTGGCTGCGCTCACATCCTTGCGCGGCGTTCCAGTGCGAATCGACCCTGACTTCGAAGACGACATTCGCAAGTCGGCGTAATGTGGCGCAGGCGGATCCCATGACGGCACCCTCCATCCTCGCAAAGCTGCGCGACATCCGATTTTTGCGGTATGTTTTTGCAAGCGTTGGCGCGCTGGCGGTGGATGTTGGCAGCTTCTTGGCGCTCCTGTCATTGGGAGTCGCGGCGGTGCCTGCATCGGCGGCCGGGTATTCGCTGGGAATTGCGGCGCATTGGTTGATGTCGAGCCGCGCGGTGTTTCAGGACAGCGTTGCAGCAGGCGGAGCGGCGCGGACCCGTCAAAAGGCGCTGTTTGTATTTTCGGCCCTGATCGGTTTGGCTTTGACCACCGCTATTGTCGGGTTTGGCGATTGGTCGGGCATTGATCCGCGGATCGCCAAGGTTGGCGCGATTGCCGTGAGTTTCATCGCCACTTGGCTCATCCGCAGCCGCATTGTTTTTCGCAGCGACTTCGCTTCGCAGGATACTGCCGAGGTTGGAAGCTAACCCCGTGCTTGTAGAACGGCGCCGTTCTGCCTTTCCGGCTGAATTTCTCACCAGAGTGGGAATTGCTTGGGCTGTCGTCAGCGCGCTGCTTGTTTTCATCAATTGGAACGCGATTTCCTCTGGGCGCTTCCCTGATCCCGATGATATCATGCGGCTAGTTCAGGTCCGTGACCTGATTAACGGGCAAAGCTGGTTCGACATTAGTCAAACCCGCGTTGATGCGCCGGGTGGCGGGATGCCCATGCACTGGTCTCGGCTGGTCGATTTGCCGCTGGCGATCACTATACTGGTTTTGACGCCGCTCGCTGGCTCCAGCACAGCAGAAACCATTGCTCTGGTCGCGATTCCGCTCATCACACTTGGCATTGCCATGCTGCTTGCTGCGCGCATTGCATGGCGGTTGATGGGGGATGAGGAAGCTACGTTTACCTCTCTGATCGTGGCGCTTTCGGTGCCGGTTCTGTTTCAGCTTGGGCCGATGCGGATTGATCATCATGGCTGGCAGATTGTCTGCGCATTGGCTGCGGTAAACGCGCTGATGGCGCGCTCGCCGAAGTCTGGCGGCTGGGCGATTGGAGCGGCGCTTGCCACTTGGCTATCGATTTCGATTGAGGGGCTGCCACTTGCAGCCGTTTTCTTTGTGGTGTTGGCGCTGAGATGGCTGCGTGATCGGGGGGCCAAAGTCTGGTTGGTGAGCGCTATTCAATCGTTTGCATTGGTTGGCGCAGGCTTGTTTCTGATGACCAGAGGGTTTGGGGACATCGCCACATATTGCGATGCGATCAGTCCGCTGCATCTGGCGATGTTCGCATGGGGCGCGATTATTCTGACCGTGCTCTCTCGAATTGAACCAACACCGTTTGGCGTGCTGCTGGGCGGATTTGCGCTGGCTGGCGGCGGCGCTTTGGGTATGCTGCTTGTCACCGCGCCGCAATGCGCGACCGGCGGCGGGTTTGCAGAGCTTGATCCGCTGGTGGCGAAATATTGGCACGCGAATGTTCTGGAAGGGATGCCGATTTGGCGTCAGTCTCTCACCACCGCGCTCCAATATGCTGTGACGCCGTTGATTGCGCTGATAGCGTCAATCAATCTGGCCAGCCGTTCGCATGATTGGCTGCGCCGGTTCTGGAGTGATTATGCGATCATCCTCGGTGCGGCTTTGCTGGTTTCGATATTCATTTCGCGTGCAGGCGCTGTCGCTTGCGCTCTCGCCGCCGCGCCGCTTGCCTGGCAACTTCGCGAATGGCTGCGTGCGATCCGGCTCATGAAAAGGCCTGCGCCGCGAATGGCGGCTATGGTGGGTGTGTCCTTTGCGTTATTGCCTGCCTTTCCGGCGATGCTTCTGACCAACGCAATGCCCGCCCAAGCCTCGCTTGGCGAGACGGGTGACCGCGCGGCAAAAGCTACCGAATGCAGTGTGCGGGACGCCAGTGAAGCGCTTGCTGCTTTGCCCACGGGTGAGGTCTACGCGCCGCTCGATACTGCGCCTGAGCTGCTTCTGCACAGCGATCACACCGTGCTCGCCACGGGTCATCACCGGGGGCACGGGGCCATGAAAGTGCTGCTCGAGGCGGCGCTCGGTTCACCGGCGAATGCCCGCGCTGTTTTGCAAGAGCGCGGAACGAGCTATGTCGCGCTGTGCCCGTCGCTCGCAGAGGCGCGGATGTATGCGCGGATTTCTCCTGATGGGTTTGCAGCAAGCCTGATAGGCGACGCCGCGCCGACGTGGTTGAAGCCAATCGATTTGGGAGCCAAAAACGGCCTCAAACTGTGGCGTGTTACGCCGGAATAAAGTTCATAGCCACGCCGTTGATGCAGTGGCGTTTACCGGTCGGCCTGGGCCCATCACCAAAGATATGGCCCAGATGCCCGCCGCAATCGGCACAGTGCACTTCTGTGCGTGGATAGCCGATTTTGTAATCGGTTGAGGTGCCAACAGCGCCGCTGTCGATGGGCTGCCAAAAGCTTGGCCAGCCGGTGCGGCTGTCAAATTTATGGGCGGAGGAATAGAGCCGGTTGTCACAACCTGCGCAGGTAAAAGTGCCGCGGCGCTTTTCCCCATCAAGCGGGGAGGAATAGGCCCGTTCGGTTCCCGCTTCGCGCAGGATGCGATATTCGCTGCGCGTCAATTCCCGGCGCCACTGCGCATCGGTTTTGCTCACTCGAAAGGAGCGCTCCTTGCGCGATTCGACTGCGCCTGCGCCGCAACTCGCTAGCAGCGGCATAGCGGCAGCGAGGCCGGTTGCGGCAACAAAACTGCGGCGGGTGGTCAGTTTGAACGACATGGCAGTCCCTTCGAAAGTGATAAGTATCTCACCTACACTTACGTTGGAAACAGGCGAAAAGTTTCACTTGGGCAACCGCTGCAGGATCAAAATTCAGTGATTTCGACCTCAAGCTTGCGGAAGCCATGGACGAAATTCGCGCGGACCCGCTCTACATCGCCTGCAACATGCACACGCATCCGGCGCTTATGCATTTCTTCCATCAAAACCTTGAGCTGCAATTCGGCAAGCCGCGCACCCACACAGCGGTGAATGCCATAACCAAACGCAATATGCCGGCGCGCATTTTCGCGCGTGATATCGAGCTTATGCGGATTTTCAAACACGCTCTCTTCGCGGTTCGCGCCGAGATACCACAGAACGACCTTGTCGCCTTTCTTGATCTGCTCGCCAAACACTTCGGTGTCTTCGGTGCAGGTGCGGCGCATGTGAGCAAGCGGCGTTTGATAGCGCAGGCATTCTTGCACCGCGTTGGGGATCAGTTCGGGCTGTTCTTCAAACAATTTGCGCTGATCGGGGAATTTGTCGAGCGAATGGATAATGCCGCTCATCGTGTTGCGCGTGGTGTCATTGCCGCCGACGATCAGCAGCACGAGGTTTCCGATAAATTCCTCTGGCCGCATTTGATTCATCGCTTCGGAATTGACCATCATCGAAATGAGATCATTGCCCGGCTCTTTGTCCATTGTCCGCTCGATCCAGATCGATTGGAAATAGGCGGCCATTTCGTGCATGAATTCCCAGCGCTTTTCATCCAATTCGCGCACGCTAGCCAGTTCGGTGTCGCCTGCCCAATCGGACCAGAATGTAAGCATTCTTCGGTCGTCCCAGGGGAAGCCGAACAGCAGCGCAAGCATGCCGGTGGTCAGCTCAATCGATACGGTATCAACCCAATCGAACACTTCGCCGCGCGGAAGCGAATCCAGCAATTCGCCAGTGCGGCGGCGGATTTCGACTTCCATATCGGTCATGGCGGACGGGGTGAATTTGGGCGCCACCGTGCGGCGCTGTCCGGTGTGCTGCGGCCGATCCATGGCGATGAACATCGGCAATTCGCGTGTGCCAGACCCGGCTGCTTCGGCTTCTTCATCGGCAAACCGTTCAAGAATCGTAATACCGCCATGTTCCCAACTGGATGAAAAGACTTCCGGCTGCGCTTCAATGTGCTGGATCGCTTTATGCCCGACAACCGCCCAATAGGGGCCATAAGGGCTGTCAGGAATGTAATGGAGCGGACCTGCATCCTGCATTTCTTTGAAGATTGGCTGCCATGTGTCTTCGAAATAGATGTCGCTGCGGCTGACATCCCATTTGTGCGAGTGTTGTGGCCGGTTCCCCGGATTCTTCGCGTAGTGATCCTGGATCGCTTCGTAAGCGGTTGGGGAATTGCGGACTTTGGGCCGTTCAGGGGCAATACTTGCCATAGCTCTCTCCTTTACGGAGCGGCCGCGGCTTTTCGCCGTTCACCTGACCCCTCCCATAGCAAGCATCCTGCCTTAACTGACAGTGATGTCAATACGAGTTTTCTTTTGCGACCTATTCGGCTGGTTCCAGCGCGGCGGCAGGTGACTTCTTTTCGCGTGTCCCGCTTAGGCCCCCGTTTAGGCCCCACCGGCGCTTTTTCTTGGCATGGCCTGCGCCGCCCGATTTCATCACGCGTTTGCGGAACAGCATGGATCCGCCTTTGACCAGCAAAGCCACCCACACCGCCTGATAGGCGAGCGCAGCGACGTGAATCCACATTGTCTCTTCCAAAGCGGCTCTCGCAAGCATCGCAAAGGGTGAGGATAGCGGGAATATTACCGCAACAATCTCCAGCCCCGACCCTGCATCGGTAAGAGTCGCTGCGGCGAGGAAGAACACCATCAGTTGCAGCATCGTCACTGGCATCGACAAGGTCTGCACCTCGCGCACGGTGTTCGCCATCGCGCCAATGGTGAGGAACAGCGAACCGAGCAGCAGATACGCCATCGAGAAATAGGCGATGGCCAGAGTGAGGAACATGGGCCAGCCGACCGCTGGACCCGGCAGATTGCGGAAATCGGTCTGGGTGACGGTGGTAATCGCGTCTTCGGCAATAGCCCAAAAACCCCAGCCAAGCGTGCCCCATACGGCAATCCCAACGAAGGAGACGCCCAGCATCGCGAACAGCTTGCCCATAAACACCGCATCCATCGGGATAGCAGCGGCGAGGATTTCGATGATCTTGTTGCCTTTCTCCTCCGCAAGGTTGGACAAGACCATCCCTGCCAGCAGCATGGTCAGAAGAAACATTACCATCTGAGCGGCCTGGGCGGTGCGGACGCGGTTGGACCTTTCGGAAGCCGCGCTGGAGGCGACGGTCTGGCGAGTGGACTGCGGGAATGTCAGCGGTGTTGCCGCTGTGACATTTGCTGCGATCAATTCAATCGGACCTTGCCAGCGCCCGACTTGGCCCTCTGTGCCGATCAGTTCCGGGGCATCGGGCGTGCCTGTCACGATCGCGGCGTAATTGCCTTTGCGCGCTTCCATAAAGCCGCGCGCGTCAAAATCAGGATCGCTCGCGGCCTCGGGCACTTCGCGCAGGGCTGGGACTGCGCCGCGCAAATGCGGGACAAGCTGGTCGCGCGCGGCGATCATCGCAGCGTTGTTTTCGGCTCCCATCGCAAGGCCAACTTCGATCACTGCGGTATCTTTCGACACCTGACTGCCAATGCTGCCTGCGAGACCGCCGACAAGCACCGGGAACAGCGGCCCGATGAGGAAGAACAGGAATGCACGGCTGAAAAGCACAGCGACAAAATCGCGCCGGGCTATGACCCATGCGGCCTCCAGCCGGGTAAGGCGCGGTTTTGCGTCGAGATCGGCCCTATGCGAATCGAGGTTGTGCGCGTTTTTATGATGTTGGGTCATGACTGGCCTCCTTGCGCGTCCGCTTCGAGCTGACGGGCGGCGGCTTCTCCTGCGATTGAGACAAAGGCATCGTGCAGGCCAGCGCGTTCAATCGACAGCGAAAGGATACCCGCGTCGCCTTCGATAAGTTGGCGCAGCAACGGTTCGACGCCGCCTTCGGGAAGAGGGAAATAAAAGAAATCGCCTTCGCGCCGGGTCTCTTCAGGCAGAGCCTTGGTCCAATCGCCATCGCGGGCCCGCGTTTCCAGGCGAACTTGCGCGGGGATACGGTCGCGCGCGGCCTCGACGCTGCCAGCATACGGCACTTTGCCGCCAGCGATGATGGCAACGCCTTCGCACAAGCGCTCCGCATGATGGATCACGTGGGTCGAAAAGATCACCGTCACACCTTCTTCGGCAAGGTTGCGGATCATTCCCTCCAGCTTGCCTTGGTTGATAGCGTCGAGTCCCGAGAAAGGTTCGTCGAGCACGACAAGACGGGGCCTGTGAACCAGCGTGCCAAGCAATTGGACGGTTTGCGCCATGCCCTTGGACAGCTGGCGAATGGTGCGGTCTGCGGCATAGCCCAGGTCATGGCGTTCAAGCAGTTCCAACCCGCGTTTGCGCCCTTCGGCCAGCGGCAATCCGCGCAGCGCGCCCATAAACGCGATGGCTTCAATGCTCTTCATCGCAGGATACAGCCCGCGTTCCTCAGGAAGGTAGCCGATCAGCCGCCCGATATCGTGCGGGCGATCATGGCCGAATACCCGGCGCACGCCTTCATCGGGGTCAATAATGCCAAGCAACATTCGCAAAGTGGTGGTTTTACCAGCGCCATTCGGGCCAAGAATGCCGTAAATTGCGCCTTCTGGAACGGTGATATCAACACCGTCAACGGCGCGTGTGCCGTCAAAGCTCTTGACCAGCCCGCGTGCTTCAATAGCCAAGGGTCGCGGGTCTGGCGGCGAAAGCGATAAGCCCTCATCTTCACCTGATGCGGTGCAATTGCTCATCATTACTCGATCGCTTGACGCCATATCCATGGCACACAGGGTTAATACGAGAGACTAAACGGGAAGGTCCTCAAGCATGGTTAACGCCGCCGTAACCGATGGTCTAGGGGACGCACTGTCTGAGCAGATCAAACGCGAAGCGCGCGCGATCGGTTTTGCTGCTTGCGGTTTTGCGAGCGCGGCAGAAGATCCCGTGCGCGCGCAGCGGTTGGAACAATGGCTGGGCGAAGGCAATCACGGTTCGATGGAATGGATGGAGGCGCGCGCACATCACCGGCGCTCCCCCCAAGGTTTATGGCCCCAAGCGCGCAGCGTCATCGCGCTTGGCATGAGCTACGCACCAGCGCTTGATCCGATGGCGCTAGAGGACGCGCATGATCGCGCGCGCATTTCGGTTTATGCGCAGGGGCGAGATTATCACGATGTGGTGAAGAAGCGGCTGAAGGCGCTCGCCCGGTGGCTGATTGCGCAGGAGCCGGGGGCCGAGGTTAAAGTCTTCGTTGATACCGCGCCGGTCATGGAAAAGCCGCTGGGAGAGGCGGCGGGCATCGGGTGGCAGGGTAAACACACCAACCTTGTCAGCCCCGAACATGGCAGCTGGCTGTTCCTTGGCGCGATCTACACGACCCTTGACCTCGCCCCGGCTGAAACGCACCGCGACCAATGCGGATCGTGCCGCGCGTGCCTTGATGTTTGCCCTACTGATGCATTTCCAGCGCCGTATAGGCTCGATGCGCGGCGCTGCATTTCCTATCTCACAATTGAGCATAAGGGGCCGATTCCGGAGGAGTTTCGTGAGGCTCTGGGCAACCGCATTTATGGTTGCGACGATTGTCTGGCGGTTTGCCCGTGGAACAAATTTGCGAGCGAAGCGAATGCGGCGCGTGAATTTCTGCCCCGCGCTGAACTGACCGCCCCGCGATTGGCCGAATTGCTGGCGCTCGATGATGCGGGGTTTCGCAAGCTGTTTTCAGGCTCGCCGATCAAGCGCATCGGGCGGGACCGGTTTGTGCGCAATTGTCTTTATGCGGCGGGGAACAGTGCGGATGCGTCTTTGGAGGTGCCCGTGCAAGCGCTCACGCAAGATCCCGACCCAGCGGTCTGCGAAGCGGCGCGGTGGGCGGCGACCCGGCTTAAAGCAGCTCTTTAAGCGGGACGCTGGCATCGGCCAGCAGCGCGGGATCAATCTTCTGCGCACCGGCTTCGAGCAATTTGCGCCCTTGGACATAATCTTTCATCATGTTGACGCAGTCGAACGCGATGGGGCGACCTTCTTTCATATAGACGACGGTAAACTTGCGGGTTTCAGGATCACCGCGCAGCACCGCATCGTCATATCCGATATTCAGCCCGGCGGTCTGAAGTTTCAGATCATATTGGTTGGACCAGAACCACGGCAGCGCGTGATAGGGCTGCTTATCGCCCATAACAGCGCGCGCGACCGTGTTTGCCATATCATGGGCGTTTTGCACGGATTCGAGACGGATGACCGCGCTGTCTGCAAAGTTGTTTGCATGCGCGGCACAATCGCCAATCGCGTAAACATCATCGAGCGTGGTGCGGCAAAATACGTCGACATCAATGCCGTTTGACCCAGCAGCCCCAGCAGCGATCAAAGGCGCGACGGCAGGGACGATGCCAATCCCGGCGATCACCATGTCGCATGCAAGCGTTTCGTCATCGGTGATCTGAACACCGGTGACCACACCATCTTCGCCCAGAATCTCGCAGACCCCCTGAGAGACCCTTATATCAACCCCTTGGCGGCGATGCTCTGCTTCATAAAAGCGCGAAAGCTCTTCGCCTGCGACCCGGGCGAGCACGCGGTCCTGCATCTCCAGAACGGTCACTTCGCAGCCCAGCTTTCGCAACACTGCCGCTGCCTCAAGCCCGATATAGCCGCCGCCGATCACCACGGCGCGTTTTGCGCCGGCTTTGAGCGCTGCCATCATCGCATCGGCATCACGCTTGTCGCGGACATAGTATATGCCTTTTAGGTTCGACCCTGGAATACTCAGTCGTCGCGGGTCCGCGCCGCCTGCCCAAATCAGTTTGCGATATCCGATCACACTATCGTCAGAGAGCGTGATGGTGTGCGCCATAGGGTCCACTGCGCTCACACCGCTGCCCAGGCGCAGTTCGATCCCTTTGTCGGCCCAGAATTTTTCGGGCCGGATCATGATCCGTTCGAAGACCTTGTCTCCGGCGAGATATTCTTTGGACAAAGGCGGGCGTTCATAGGGGGGCACGCTATCGCGGCCCACCATCATGATCGTGCTGTCATGGCCCTGTTGCCTCAGCGCGATGGCCGCCTGCGCGCCCCCATGCCCAGTCCCAACGATTACGATATCAGCCGAAGCCGATCCTTTGCCATCTCCACTCATGGGCAAAAGGGTTTCCCGCAAATTGGGCGCGCGTCAAGTATGATGCCGGTCCGTTACCCCTATTACCGGTCGAGCAAATTGCGCGCTTGGCTGGCAATCTGCGCAAGTACGGCGGGTGCGATCGGGGGCCGGGACTGTGCGCGGGCAATCATGGCTTTGAACTGCATCACTGCATCCGCATTGCGCGCCGCCCATTCGGCGATGGCGGCTTGCGGGTCATCTTTGCCGATTTTGCGCCGCATCAGCCTGCGCAGGAATTCGAGCCGCATATGCTGGAAATCGCGCGCTAAGCCGTCGACCAGCAGGCGCTCCCAGATATCCGAGGGCGACATGTGTGCTGCGGTGCCTTGCGCCCAGTCGAGCCCGATCCGTTCGCCAATATCGGTGAAGGCCCGGGTTAGCTGCGCGGCATCAATTTCAGTCTTCAATGCAAGCTGAGCAAGTCCGACTGAGCCATCGAAATCGAACAGATCAGCGACCCTGTTGGCTAGCTCTTCGGGTGCGCCCAGTTCCACAAATTGTGCTCGCAGGTTGCCAGAGCGCTCTCGCGTGTCGCCAGAAATCAGCTCTTCACGGCCTGTAGTGAGGGCAGCGACGCCATCACTGAGGCTTTCGATCATTGCGCTTGCCTCTACCCGGCCAGCGGCAGTTCTCAACACGTCAGACATGAGGTTGCCGACCGCAGCGGCCAGCCTGTCGAGCAGTGACAGGCGCGCGGTTTCGCTCATTTTATGATCGTCGATATCGCGCCATAGGACTTTGAGGTCGAAAAGCCGCTCCACAACAACGAATGCAGCAGCGACATCGGCCAGGCCAACGCCTTCTTCTTCTGGAAGTTCAAAAGCATGGAGCAGACCGATCCGATTGACGATCCGATTGGCAAGGTCCGTGGCGACCATTTCGCGCCGCAGCCTGTGACCAAGGATTTGCGCCTCATATTTCTTCTGCATCGGGGCAGGGAACATGGCGATCAGATTGCTCACCAGCATCGGATCATCGGGCAGGCCGCTGGCCTCTATCGCGTCTTGGAGCGCAAGTTTGGCGGACGATAGCAGAACCGCGAGTTCTGGCCGTGTCAGACCCAAACCATCGGCGGCCCGCCGGGTATAGGTGTCGGCATCCGCTAACCCTTCGGTCCGGCGATCCAGTGCCCCCATTTCCTCAAGCTGTTCAATCAGCCTGATGCAGGACGCAGTTGCATCGGGTCCGCCGCTTTCAGCAATAGATAGCGCGAGCGCTTGCAAACGGTTGTCCTCAAGCACGATCTCAGCCACTTCATCCGTCATCTTGGCGAGCAAGGTGTTCCGCTTGGCCTGTGAGAGCGTCCCTTCTCTCGTGGCAGCGGCCAGTGCGATTTTAATGTTCACCTCATTATCCGAACAATCGACCCCAGCCGAATTGTCGATAAAGTCAGTGTTGATCCGCCCACCTCTAAGTGAATAGGCAATGCGTGCAGCCTGAGTGATACCCAGATTGGCACCTTCTCCGATCACTTTTGCGCGGACTTGCGAGGCATTTACGCGCAGCGCATCATTGGCAGGGTCGCCAACATCGAGATGGCTTTCGGTTTCTGCCTTGATGTAGGTGCCGATCCCACCAAACCAGATCAGGTCAACCTGCGCCTGAAGGATCGCGCTCACCAAAGCATCGGGTTCAATTTCCTTGGCTTCTATGCCCAGCGTCTCGCGCGCTTTTTTGGACAATTTGATGCTTTTCAAATCGCGCGAGAATACTCCGCCGCCCTTTGAAATCAGCGCAGCGTCATAATCTTCCCAACTGGATCGTGGCAGGCCGAACAGGCGTTTGCGTTCTTTCCAGCTGGCGGCGGGATCGGGATCGGGGTCGATAAAGATGTGGCGGTGATCGAACGCTGCGATCAGGCGGATCGCTTTGGACAGCAACATGCCATTGCCGAACACATCGCCAGACATATCACCGCAACCCGCGACGCTCACGCTGTCGCTTTGGACGTCCACACCCATTTCCAAGAAGTGCCGCTGTACGCTAACCCATGCGCCGCGCGCGGTGATGCCCATCGCTTTGTGATCGTAACCGTTGGACCCGCCGCTTGCGAAAGCATCGTCGAGCCAAAACCCGTGCGCCGCCGCAATGCCATTGGCGACATCGGAAAAACGCGCAGTGCCTTTGTCGGCGGCAACCACGAAATAGGGGTCTTCGCCGTCATGGATCATCACACTGCCGGGATGAACGACTTTGCCATCGACGATATTGTCCGTGACCGACAACAGCGTGCGAATGAAGACTTCGTAGCTAGCCTGCCCCTCGGCTGCCCATGCGTCGCGGTCGATCGCAGGGGAGGGAAGCTGTTTGGGGTAAAAACCGCCCTTCGCGCCGCTTGGCACGATAACGGCATTTTTGACCTTTTGGGCTTTCATCAGACCAAGGATTTCGGTGCGGAAATCGTCGCGCCGGTCAGACCAGCGCAGACCCCCGCGTGCAACCGCACCCGAACGCAGATGGATACCCTCTACTCTGCGTGAATAGACGAAGATTTCGCGCCACGGCACAGGCTTTGGAAGATTGGGGACCAAGGCGGAATCAATCTTGAACGCCAGCGCTTCGTTTGCCGCAGGAGCAAACGCATTGGTGCGCAGAATGGAATTAATCACCGCGCGATAAAGCCGTAGCAAGCGATCATCATTGATCGCTGTGACTTTGGCGAGACCGCGCTGATACGCGCTGATAGCGGCGGCGATGGCCGCTTCACGGTCGCCTTCGAAGGCTGGATCATGACGTGCGACAAACAGATCAATAATCGCCTGCGTGACATGAGGCGCGCGCTGCAGTGCATCGACCACGGTGTAAATCGTAAAGCCCATGCCGACTTGCCGCAAATAGCGGTAAATCGCGCGCAGCCAGATGGCTTGCTGCGCGCCGAGGCGTGTACCCACCACAAGGCGGTTGAACGCATCATCTTCTGATTGCCCATTGAGCACTTCGGCGATGGCGGTTTCAATTATCTCGGCGCGCGACAGCAAGGCATCCACATCGCTGCCCTGCGGCAGTTCGAGCGTAAATTCGTGAATCGTGCCAAGCGCCCCGTCGCCAAGCCGCGTTGGCATTTCTGCAAGCACCCGGAAGCCGAAATTCTCAAGCGCGGGGACCGCGTCGGACAGCGGCAATTCCCCGGTGGTGTGATAAATTTTCAGCCGCAAATCCCCGATCGGATCATGGTCCAGCGTATACAGGCGACACGTCCGCGCCGCAGGGTCATCGCCCAGAGCAATTGCGCGCATCTCGATAATATCGAGCGCGGCCTCTGACGCGCCATAACGCACTCGGTAACCGGGCGGGAATGCACCGGCATAACGAAGGGCGATGGCCGATACGCGGGAGTTTTCACCGGCTTCGGCAAGATGCGCTTCGACCGCTTCGTTCCAGCCTTTGAGCAGGTCTATCAACTCCGCTTCGATCTTGGCCGCATCGGGCATTTCGCCGGTCGCACGGCTATCGAGCAGGAATTGCAGCATTGCCAAAGTGCTGCCTTCGACTTCCAGCGTCCAACTGAGCAAATCGACACCGGTGGTCTGCGTGAGCAAGTCCTGAATCCGCAAACGAACATCGGTGGAAAGGTAATCACGCGGTAGCCACACAAAGGCAAAGACGTGGCGTTCAAGTGCTGATTGCAACAGGACAACGCGCGGGCGCGGACGGTCCACCAGGCTCATCATCGCGGTTGCCAACCGTTCAATATCGGTGGTGGTGAATGAGGTCAGCAGGTCACGCGGCAGTGACGAAAAAGCATGCAACAATGCTTTGCCCGCATGGCCGGCAGGATCAAAACCAAGCACGCCTGTAATATCGCTCAACGCTTTGCGTAAAAGCGGGACGTCACCCGGAGGGGACGCAAGCGCGGCGCTGGTCCAAACGCCAGCATGCACGGAAAGGGCAGTGATTTTCCCGGCATTACGGCTGCCATCGCGGATCGGCACGATAAACAGATCAAGCGGCGCGCGCCGGTGCACTGTGGCCAAGTGGTTGGCCTTGATCACCAGCAATTCGCGTCTGGTTCCGTCCTGTGTGGGAGTATCAAACCAGTCAAAAGCGCGATCAAAGGACGCATCAGCGAGAATCTGGCGCGCGCTTTTGCGGCAAATCCCCAGCGCTTGGCTATCTTCGCCCTCGCGCGTGCGGGTGAGGTGGCCCAGCTGCGTCAACATTCCGCCATTCAACCATTGGAGCAGCGCCGCGCTTTCATCATCATGAGCCGCAACGCTTTGCGCGTCTTCTGCCATCAATTCGCGCATCTTGGGCCAGTCGGCCACCGCCGCGTGCACATCGCCAAGCGTCACGCGCAATGCGGCGAGCAGATCTTTGCGCTGGCGCGCATCGATCCGCGGCGTTTCTAGATAGATCAGCGATTCGTTCACTCCGCCGCTGCCCTTCTTAGAAAGGCTGACCAAAGAGCCAGACGCATCGCGTTCGATGGCCACCACGGGGTGAATCAACTGATCGATGCTGAGGCCAGCTGCGGTGATGGTGCCAGCGATCGAATCGACCAGAAACGGCATGTCATCATTGACGATGGCAATGCGCAGGCGCCGCTCGCCAGTGTCCGATTCAATTTTGAGTGACGAACTTGAAGCGGAGCGCTTTGCTGCGGCTTCCAACAGAAACGCGGCTGCGTCATTCAACGCAGGCGCAGCCAACGGCGGATCCCCGGGCAGGATCGCCGCTTTGAGATGGTTTTTCAGCTCTTTTAGCAACGGCCCGGCAGCTGCGTTCTTAGCCGAACTGCTGGGTGCGCCGTCTGTTGAGGGGCTCTGGTCTACGCTCATCGCCTGTATGCTCCTGGCATCCTGCACCCGGCTTTGAATTACGTAATATTATTGTGCCGGGTTATCTTTATCGTGCCGAGCGCAATACATGCATTGAGTGGACAGGTGCAAGCGGGATTGCCCCGTGAAAATGCTTAAATCGGTTAAGCGGTAACGCTTTCGCATGCCTCAATTGCCAGTTCCATCGAACGAAGGCGCGCATCCGGGTCATAGGTCGACCCGCATAGCAGGATCTCATCGGCACGCGTGCGCTTCACAAACGCCTCAATGTCGGTGCGAACCTGCTGCGGGGTTCCGACCGCAGCGGCTTGGCCCAAGTGATCGATCATTGCGCGCGCGGGCGCAGGCAGGCTGTCGGTGTAGTCTTTAATGGGCACAGGAAGTTTCCCCGGCTTGCCGGTGCGCAAGGCAACGAAACTTTGCTGCTGGCTGGATGCAAGGGTGCGCGCATCGTCTTCTGTGTCAGCCGCGAAGACGTTCATCGCCACCATCACATGAGGCATCGCCAGCGCTTCGGAAGGCTCAAAATCCCGGCGGTATAATGCTAGCGCAGCATCAAGATGATCAGGCGCGAAATGCGCGGCAAACGCATAAGGCAGACCCAGTTTTGCAGCCAGACTGGCGCCAAACAGGCTGGAGCCGAGCATCCAAAGCTCTACATTCGAACCAAGGCCCGGCGTTGCTGTCACGGGCAGTTCTAAATCGCCTGTCAGCAGGGCGCGCAACTCGACCACATCCTGTGGGAAATATTCGGATGCCTGATGCAAATTCTTACGCAAGGCCCGCTGCAATTCCGGCCCCGCGCCTGGCGCGCGGCCCAATCCCAGATCGACCCGGCCGGGAAATAAAGCATCAAGTGTGCCGAACTGCTCGGCGATTTGAAAGGGCGTGTGGTTGGGCAGCATGATCCCGCCTGACCCGATGCGAATTCGGCTGGTCGCATTGCCGATATGCGCAAGCACCACCGACGTTGCGCCGCCCGCAATGCCTTCCATCGCGTGATGTTCTGCGACCCAGAACCGTTTGCAGCCCAGCGCTTCGGCTTTGACCGCGAGAGCGGTGCTGGCGGCAAAGGCTTCGCTGAGCGTGCCGCCTTCGCGCACCGGGACAAGGTCGAGGACGGAAAATTGGGTCATGAAGGTTCCTGTGTAGGCAGGGCATCAGAAGGCTGGCTTTCAGCAACCGGGCCAAGCTGTGCAAGATATTCCCTTGCGGTTTGAGCGGCCAGGCTGTCGGGCTGAATATTGACCACAGATTGCCAGCTTTCACGCGCCGCATTCTCGCGCCCGGAAAGCACCGCAATGACCCCGGCCTCAAGTCCGATTTGCGCATCAGAAGGCGCCAATAAAGCCGCGCGCTCGATGGCTGTTTGCGCTTCATCAAGCCGTTCGAGCCGGCGTAGCAAAGTGGCTGTCAGCAACCATGGTTCTGAACTGTCCGGCAACAGCCGCGTGGCGTCTTGCAGCGCGGTCAGGGCTTCACTTGTTTGGCCCATTCCAACCAGCACGCGGGCCAAATCAGTGGATGCAATTGCCTCAAGCGGGGCCGATGATGCTCGCCGCGCATCCGCTTTGGCGGCTTGGAAATGCAACAACGCTCCTGCAGGATCGCCATCTGCAAGTTCTGCATTGCCCGCCATTGTTGAAAAACGCGAACGCGCGCGCGGGTCGCTCACCGGGATCTCTTCGCGCGCATCGGCAAATGCCAGCGCGGCCTCTGACCAGCGCCCCAATTCCGTGGCGGCCATACCAAGGCAGTGATTGGCCAGAACACGCTCGTCCCCGGCGGAGGTATTGCGTTTGATCTGCGCCATAGTGTGTGCCCGCGAAGCGTCGTCAGAGAGCTGCTCTAGACACTCGGCGAGCCAAGCGCTTTCGGGACTAAGCGATGCGTCGGCATCGCCTTCGCGCTCGGGCCGATTGCGCAATTCTGCGTGACCATCGGATTGCGGGGCCGAGCTTGGATTGGGGCCGACTTGAAGCGCCATGGCCAAGAGAGTTGAAGTTAGGAGCACAATGAAGTTTCCATCAGTAAAAGCTGTCCACCAGCCCCAACAGCAGCGCGATATCGGCATCGCGCGAGAGGCGGTGGTCGCCGTCCTTTATCAGCGTCACCTGTATATCGTCCGAACGCAGCGCGCTGGCGAGCTTTAGACTGGTTTCCCAAGGAACATCGGTGTCACATTGACCATGAAGCAGGCGGACAGGGCAGTTGATGCCGATTTGGCCGTCTAACCGCATCATGCTCTCAGCATCGGCGTAAAACCCCGGATGCGTTGGCGTTGGCTCAGGGCCGTAGGGATTGTCTTCGTAAACAGTTTCGCCGCGCGCCAGTGCCGCGCGTTGATCGGCGGTGTAACCCCAGCGCGTAAAATCGGGCGCTGCGGCGATGCCAATCATACCAGCAAGACGGCTTCCAAGCTGCTCCGCCACCAATATCATCAGCCACCCACCCATGGAAGAGCCCGCCAATACAACCGGCCCTCTCACATGAGCGCCGATCACGCTGAGCACTTCGTCTCGCCATTTCGACAGTGTGCCATCAGCGAAATCGCCCGAAGATAGTCCGCAGCCCGAATAATCGAGCAGCAAACAGGCGCGCCCCTGCTTTTTTGCAGTTTCGAAAACGCAGGTCGCTTTGCCGCCTGCCATGTCGGACATATAACCGGGCAGGAATACAAGCGTCGGCCCTTTGCCGCTCGTGTGGCGAAAAGCGATCTGGCGGTCATCCACCATTTTGTGAAAGCGTGTGTTGTCCATCGCCTCCCTTTTGCCCGCTGAGACGGGATAAAGGCAAGCATGCTGATCCAGCTTGTCATGGTGGCGCAACACGTGCGATCTAATTCGCCAACATGATCAAGACCGACTCAGCAGCGCAGACTGCACCGCAGCCCAGCCCATCCGCCACCGCGATTTCGCGGCGCGGGGTTTTCGCACTGGCAGGGGCGTCTGCCGCAATCGCTGCGGCCCCGTCTGCAGCGCGAAGTTTCGGCAGCGGGTTCACCCACAGCGTCGCGAGCGGGGAACCGCATGCGGATAATGTGCTGTTATGGACGCGCTATGTCGCCGATGCCGAGACCACGCTTGAATGGCAGGTAAGCGAGAACGCCGATTTCACGAGCACGGTTGCTGAAGGTCAGGTCAAAGCGACGCCAGACCGCGATTTTTGCGCAAAGACCATCGCGCGCGGTTTGATGCCGAACCGCTGGTATTTCTACCGCTTTATCGCGCCAAGCGGCGCTGTCTCGCCAGTGGGTCGCACTCGCACGTTGCCGCGCGGTCCAGCGCACAAATTCCGCCTCGCAGTGTTTTCCTGTGCAAATTTCGGCTTTGGCTATTTCAACGCCTATGCCCATGCAGCCGAAGCGAATGATGTCGATCTGGCAGTGCATCTGGGCGATTATATCTATGAATATGGCGGCGGAACCTATCCGTCAGTGGGTCAGCGCCACCCTGACCGCGCGATTGCGCCTGAAACTGAAATCATCGCGCTGGCCGATTACCGCCTGCGCTATGCCACGTACCGCGCGGATACGGATTTGCAGCGCCTGCACCAAGTGTTGCCGATGATCGCCGTGTGGGATGACCACGAGAGCGCCAATGACAGCTGGAAAGACGGCGCAGAAAATCATCAGAGCGAAACCGAAGGCGACTGGGGAGTGCGCAAGGCCGCCGCCAAGCGGGCTTATCGCGAATGGATGCCGGTGTCGGATGAGCCCTATGCAGCCTATGATGTTGGTGATCTGGCAACGCTGTTTCGGATCGACACCCGGATTGAGGGGCGCGAAGAACCGTTCAGTCTTGCCAAGCTGCTTGAGGGTAAAGACAGCCCCGAAGCGATGGTCGCCGGACTGACCGCATTCAGAGACGGGGCCTATGCCGATCCGACGCGCCAAATACTGGGTACGATGCAAGAAGCATGGCTGAACGAGGGGCTGGCGGCGTCCACTGCGCGCGGTGCGACGTGGCAGGTTCTGATCCAGCAAGTGCTGATGGGCAAATTGTCATCGCCAACCGCTTTGCTCGATTTGCTCGGCGGGAATGTGCCTGAGTTCATCCGCACCCGCTTGCTGGCAAGCGCAATGGCGAGCCAAGCAGGGCTGCCGCTTAATATGGACGCTTGGGACGGCTATCCCGCGGCGCGCGACCGATTGTTCAAGGGCGCGTTGGAAGCGGATGCCAACCTGCTGGTGCTGGCAGGCGACACGCATAATGCCTGGGCTTTTGATCTGGGTCATGAAGGCGAGAAGGTCGGCGTTGAGTTTGGCGTTTCCTCAGTCAGTTCACCGGGCTTTGAAACCTATCTTGCGATGGTCCCGCCGCAGCAGATGGCGCAGCTGATTGTCGACGCGAATGATGAGCTGAAATGGGCCGACACCTCACAGAGAGGATATATGACGGTCGAGCTGACGCCGGAGCGGGCCACGACCGAATACCGGTTTATGACGGGCATCCGCCAGCGTTCCACTCAGCTGGCCGCAACCCATCGGATCACCGCGGAGGCCGGGTCAAATACGCTTTCAGTCTGATCCCGGTTAATCGTCGCCAATATCGGTGCGAGCCAGCGCCGCGAGCAACTGGGTCTCGAAGCGTTCCGGCTGGTCAAACATGATAAAGTGGAAGCTGTCTTCGACGATCTCCACTCTGGCATTGCTCAGATTGGCATAGGCGCCCGAGTAAAGCGTCTGCACCCGGTCACGCGGAGCAAAAGCGTTGGCTGCTGCGATGATTGTGGTTGGAGTGGCGATCACGCCAAGCTCACCGCGAAGATCTGTTGTCATCAGCGCGTGTATGGCTGCGGCGAAAGTCGCGCGGTCGCTGGCGATCGATGAGAGGGCGACCGCGCTGTGATAGGCCGGATCGCGCACCAGTGATCGCACACCCATCTGCTGGCCTGCGGCAAAAGCGTTTTCGTCCTGAGACAGGATTTGCGCGCGAAGTGCATCGGCTTGACCTTGCACTGCAGAGGCGGTCGCGGCGGGCGAAAAGATGAGCGGGTAAAACGGCAGCGCATCGACAACGACGAAGGGCATCACTGGCAAGCGCCTGACCTATCGGCGGATTAGCGGACTTGCAGCCGCCGCTTAAACCAGACTTGCCACGCCGCATTGGTGAGCGCCGCAAGCGTTGGACGCGCTAAGAGTTTGTATCGACTCAGATTTTGCGCGTTTATCCCCGCCGAATCATCCCTGCCTGTCTCGACTCTCGTCCTTATTGCCTTATCTTCACGGTTGACTGTCCTGAAAAGACGAAAACCCACCGTTGGAGCGGTGGGTTCTCCGATCAGGGCAGCCTCGCAAAACTGGTTTTGAGAACGCGAGGCTGGAGATGTTCTGATCGCTGTTAGCGTTATGCTGACACAGGACTCGAAGGTCAACCTCTCAGATCGTGCCATACAGGAGATTTTGTTATGGCATTTCGCAACGGGCGCGAGCGTGCGCCAATGAATGACGACACCTATCGCCTTATCTGGGAACGCCTAAACAAAGGTGAACTTGGAATGGATATTGCGGCTGATCTAGGGGTTCACCCCGGTCGTGTGTCTGAACTCAATACTGGCCTGCGTGGCTCCCATATCACGGGAATTAGTCGCGCAGCTTAACCTTTGGCGGGGCGGGCTTTCGGGTCCGCCCCGCTTTCTCTGTCTCGCCGCCGCTGAATCCCCAGTGGGGTAATCGGCTTCTGATCCTTGTGCGGGGTGTTCAGCATACGCTTGAGCACCTCATCTTCCTCATATTTGGTACCAACCATGACTGATGATCCTCGTGAAATGGGTAATGATTTTGACCTGCGCTTCATGCAACGCGGGAAACATAGCACAATGCTCTGTCTTCCGTCTGATTATCTAAAATCGATTGGGGCGATCATTGCTCACTGGGGTCAATTTGAAATGGTTTTTACCGCGCATTTGGGAGCGCTTATTAATGCAGAAGCGAAAGACCAGGGTCATCGGCAGACAGAAGGTTGGGAGCGAGCCCAGTTCAAAAGAAGACGACAACTATTCAAGGCGGTCTGCTCTGAGTGGGTTGCCGGTTGGGCAAAAGACCAATCAATTGCGCTTCTAGCTATATGCGATAGAGCGGGTGATCTAGCGAGAAAGCGAAATCTAATCGCGCACGGGGCCTTCAAAGCAACACTTCTACCTCACAGTTCAAGCGCCGTGGATTGCAAGGTCGAAAATACCGAAACAGGGGAAATTTTTAAGTTTGACGAATACGCGTTAAAAAAGTTGTACCATGACATATCACATTTGACTGCCGATCTACTGCTAGTCGGGAACTCAATTGGCAAAATTACGAACCCGCCTGCAACATTGCCAGATGAACAGATTCTACGAGTTTATCGAGAGACCATTCATCCGTGGAATCCCAGTCCAAATAGGCGGCCATCCCCGCCTGAAGCATCTCTCGAGTAATTTCTACCGGCCTGTCACGCGTCGTATCATATAATGTCACCGGTCTGCTTTCTCGAGTATATAATGACCAGTGTGCATTCCAAATCGG
>CAWBJN010000015.1:0-29302 GCA_963789155.1 uncultured Alphaproteobacteria bacterium
CCTCTTCTGGCACCAGTAGCTTTCAAGTGATTGAAGGTTCAGGAAAACCTTGAAAAATAGATAGATTTTTACGGCTGACTGTTACATTTGTAACGGAGCATGGATGTGGAAAATTATATTCAAAATTGGAATGGAACGTATTATTTGCGCCGCGCTGTTCCGCTCAACATTCGTAATGTAATCGTGACCGCTAGTGGCAGGGCCAGAAGCGAGTGAGCTTGGTCTCTTGGCGTATAGGATCGTGAACAAGCCAACCAGCTCTTGCCGCATTGCATCATAAAGACCGATGCGGCCATTGATCGGGCTCGTGCGGCTTCGTTGCAGGCGAAGAAAAAATCATCTCCAGTCCAACCGGCGAGCAACTCGTTGCTTCCAGCACGCTTGCGGAAGAGATGGAACGCTCGAGCATTGAAGGCGCTGAGGCTCTAGCTCTGCACTACCTAGAAGAAGAGTACCGCGCTCAGGAGGACCCGGTATTTGCAGATAAGCTGAACCTTCGGGCTTTGCGTGCTCAAGAGGCAAGAGAAGTCCAAATACGCTTAGACAACCGGGAGCTGTTAGCCGAGCTGCGCGCCCAAAACGCAGTCAGCATTGTCGGGCTTTCTGAGAAGTGGGCGTCGGTAACTTGCAGGCACCAGAGACAGTGCGTCAATAAAAACCAGCTGTATGAACGGGAAGAAGCGAGGTAACGCTCGCATGGCAAATCAAAGTTCAGGGTGCACACCACACAGATGTTTCATTTTCCTCGTCTTGAATTCGACACAGCCGCCAGCGCGCTGAGAGCTGAAGTGCGAGAGTTCCTCGCATCTGAGCTGGCCTCTGGCGGTTTTACGCCTGCAGCTGATTGCTGGGTGTCCGCTAGCGACCCCGAGTTTAGCCGCAAAATGGGCGCGCGTGGCTGGCTTGGGATGACGTGGCCCCGCGAATATGGCGGGCATGATCGGCCGTTCGCGCACCGATTTGTGGTCACCGAGGAAATGCTTGCTGCGGGCGCGCCTGTTGCAGCGCATTGGATTGCTGATCGCCAGACGGGCAGCCACATCCTGCAATATGGCACTGAAGATCAGAAACGCAGCATCCTCCCGCGCATCGCCAACGGTGAGTGTTTCACCGCGATCGGGATGAGCGAACCGCAAGCAGGCTCAGACCTCGCGGCGATACAGACCTCGGCCACCCGCACGGAAACGGGATGGAAGCTGTCGGGCCGTAAAATCTGGTCCACTGGCGCGCATTATTCGCACTACATGATCGTGCTAGCGAGAACCTCACCAGCGCAAGGGCGCAACCGGCAGGTGGGACTGTCGCAATTCCTTGTGGATCTATCGCTGCCCGGCATCGACATTTCTGGTATCGAAGACCTCGGCGGAACACCGCATTTCAATGAGACTTTGTTTGAGAATGTCGAATTGCCGCCTGAGGCCTTGCTTGGCACAGAGGGCAATGGCTGGGCGCAGTGCATGGGCGAGCTGGCTTTGGAGCGGTCAGGGCCTGAGCGCTTTCTGACTTCTCTGGTAGTGCTTGAAAAAGCGCTACCGCTGATCGCGCGTTACGCGGATGGGCGGCGCGAAGTCGAAGTTGGTTCGATCCTTGCCAATCTACGCGTCTTGCGGCGCATGTCGCTTGGCGTGGCTCAAATGATCGAGCAGGGCGAAAGCCCGGCCACAGCGGCTGCGGTCGTCAAGGAAATGGGCAATCGGCTGGAAAACGACATTGTTGCTCAGCTGCGCACTTTGCTGGCAGGGATTCCGCGCGGCGAATGGCCGCAAGGATTGGAGCTGATGGTGCGCGAGGCTGTGCTGCATCTGCCGTCCAACACATTGCGAGGCGGTACGACAGAAATATTGCGCGGCATCATCGCGCGCGAAATGGGGATGCGGTGATGGAACGCGACACCCTATCCATGATCACTGATGGGCTGGAGCGCATTTTTGCCGATGCACCATTGGAAGCGATTGACCGAGCGGGCGGACTCGGTGCCGATGCCGAAGCGCTGTGGGCGACCTTGGCTGAGAACGGTTTCACACGGATTTGCGCGGCGGAGGAACATGGCGGTTTTGGCGCGGCGCTGAGCGATGGTCTGGAATTGGCAACATTGGCGGCGCGGCATGCTGCGGCTCTGCCGCTGGCTGATACAATTCTAGCGACCGGGTTGCTGTCTGCGGCTGGGGCACAGGCCCCTGATCTGCGTATCGGCCTTGCAGACCCCTCTGACAGTTCAGCAGCCCTGCCTCATGCGGATCAGCTTGATGCTGTTCTGCAGTTTGAAGAGGGGCGGCTGATTTGTGCGAAGCTTTCGCCGGGCGATGTCACTCCGATTGTGCAGGCTGAAGACGGCGCTGGTCGCCTCGCTGGCTCTCCGCAAGAGGTCCTGCTTGAAGCAGGAGCACCTGACTGGCTGACGCCGCAGGCTTTCCGTGCGTTCGCCGCCCTGATCCGTGCAGCCAATATGGCAGGTGCGATGCAAGCGGTGCTCGAACTAACGCTGATCTATACTCAGGAGCGCGAGCAATTTGGCCGCCCGCTTGCAAAGTTTCAGGCGATCCAGCACCACCTTTCCGATATCGCATGTGAGACAGCCGCGTCGATTGCGGCGGTAGAGATGGCCAGCGATGCGCTGAGCGCCGATGCGCATTGCGGGCCGGGCGTGATTGATGAAATCGCGATTGCGAAAACGCGCTGCGGACAGGCCGCATCCAAAGTCGCCGCCGCTGCGCACCAGGCGCATGGCGCGATGGGATTTACACGGGAATATGCGCTTGGCCGTTATACAAGACGTCTGTGGCAATGGCAGGATGAATTTGGGTCAGAAACCGAATGGGCTTCGTTTTTAGGGCGCGGCGTATTCAGTGATCCCCAACCCAGCCTGTGGCCGCGTATAAGCCAGCCAATTTAGGAGACACAAATGTCCGATCCAGTCCTCTATTCACGTGAAGATAGCGTGGCGACCGTTACGCTCAACCGTGACGAAACCCGCAATTCGCTGACCGATGAGGTGATCGAGGGATTGCTTGATGCGATGGCTATGGCGGAAGGCGATAGCTCGATCAGCTGCGTCATTCTGACCGGCGCTGGCAAGGCGTTTTCGTCAGGCGGAAATCTGCGCGATATCGGTGCGATGACGGCTGAAAAGGCGATGAGCCCGCTTGATATTGAAGCTTGGTATAAAACCGGCATTCAGCGCATGCCGCTGATGATGGAGAAGCTCACGGTGCCGGTTATCGCTGCGGTGAATGGCCCTGCGATCGGCGCTGGCAATGATCTTGCGACGATGTGCGATATGCGGATCGCATCGACCAACGCTCGTTTCGCAGAGAGCTTTCTGAAAGTCGGCATCATTCCCGGCGATGGCGGCGCGTGGTTCCTGCCGCGGATCGTCGGCTATGCACGTGCGGCGGAGATGCTCTACACATCGGAAGCCATAGATGCGGACAAGGCGCTGGCTTGGGGAATGGTCAGTCAAGTGACTGCGCCCGAAGATTTGATGGATGCGGCGCGCGCGCTGGCGGCGAAGGTCGTTTCCAATCCGCCCTTTGCGCTGCGTAAGGGTAAGGAAATTATGCTCGCAGCGCAGCGTATGGGTCTCGAAGACAGTCTGGCAAAAGCGGCCACGACACAGGGTGTATTGCAGCAGATGGAAGACCATCAAGAGGCGGTGAACGCGATCCTAGAGAAGCGCCAGCCTCAGTTCAAAGGGCGGTGACGTTTGCGGCATGTTGATCCGCAGCGCTAGATTTCGCCGGTCTCGATGAACTTGCCTATCGCTTCGTGAAGTTGCTGCGCCGTTGGCGACAAAGCGGCATCGGTGCTGTCCATCGCAAGACCTTTGGCGATCACTTCAGCCAAATCGCTTTCTTGCATCGCGACCAACACGCCCGGACGCCCTTCAAGGTTACGGGCAGTCGCAATCTGATGGTCATTGCGGTGTTCGCCTTTATCAAATCGCCTCGGGAATAGAACAATCGGAGTCGCAAAGCGTTGTGCGGTCAGGACGCTGCCTATCCCCGCGTGGCTGACAATCAGACGGCTTTTGTGAACCAGTTTTTCAAATTCCGATGGCGCGATTTTCTTGCGAGCGATCATATTCTTCGGTGCATAGGTCCCAACCCCGGTTTGCGCGATGATCTCCATATCGAAATTGGGTGCAAGCTGATCCATCGCCTCAATCAAGCGATCAAAGCCTAACTGCATGCCAACCGTGACGAGGATCACAGCACAGCCCCGCGATATTTGACATGCGGTTCATCGGCGACCTCGGGCCATTGCGTCAGGCACTGATGCGCAAATCGTTTCGATAGTTTGCCGCACATCGAAAGCTGTTCGCCATTGGCGACGCTGTCGATCCACAGCGTCCGTGCGCCAATAAGACGTCCCGCCATCAAGCAGAAAAAGCCCGGTGCAGCACCGGTTGAAAGCACAACATGCGGACGATGTTTAACCACTATCCAAAGCGCGACAAAACCGCAGAGCGCAGATTGGAGTGGCTTGTTCTGGTTGCAGTCAGGCAGTTTGTCGACATCAGCAATGCCGCGCTGATGCGCGATTTCTGGATCAGTGGTGGCAAAGCGGACGTCGTATTCTTCGAGCTTTGGACGAAGCAACATCAGCTGTTCCCAATGCCCGCCGCCAGACGCAACTGCGAGCACTTTACGGCGGAGGCGGCTGGAATTCGTCATGTATTATTGCCGCTCCTTTGTGCTGCGAAAGGCTTTCGCAGGCCCTATTGCCGATCTCTGCAAAGTGTCAATCGGGCTTGCTCTGAGCCGGACCTACCGGCACAGATGCGCCAGAGGGAGATATTGCTATGAGCGACAAACCGGGGCCACTAGCTGGGCTGAAAGTGATCGAGTTTTCGGGGATCGGGCCAGGACCACACGTGGCGATGTTGCTCGCGGATCTCGGCGCAGATGTGGTGCGGATTGATCGGCCAGGGACCGGCGTATCCAACCCGGTGGTTGAGCGCGCCCGCCACCGCGCCAGCGCCGATCTCAAGAGCGAAGAGGGCAAAGCCTTCTGCCTCGACGCCGCGGCAAAGGCCGATGTACTGATCGAGGGGTTTCGTCCCGGTGTGATGGAACGGCTCGGGTTGGGTCCAGACGAGCTGCTCGCCGTAAATCCGCGCCTTATTTATGCCCGCATGACCGGCTGGGGGCAGGAAGGCCCGCTTGCTCAGGCTGCGGGGCATGACATCAATTATATCGCGATCACCGGTGCGCTTTCTGCAGTTGGCAGAGCCGGGCAAACCGCAACACCGCCGCAAAACCTCGTGGGCGATTTCGGCGGCGGGTCGATGTATTGCGCTTTTGGCATCATGGCTGCGATTTACGAGCGGCAACAATCGGGCAAGGGGCAGGTGGTCGATGCGGCCATCGTTGACGGTGCGACAAGCCTGATGAGCTTCTTCTTCGGTGTCCGCGACAAGCCATTCCTGACGACCGAACGCGGCAAAGGCATGCTGGGCGGAGCGGCGCATTTCTATCGTTGCTTCGAATGTGCAGACGGCAAAGAAGTGTCCGTCGGTGCGATAGAGCCGCAATTTTACGCAGAGCTGCTTGCGAAATCAGGAGCTCCAGCGGAGCTATCAGACGCGCAGATGAATCCGGCCAATTGGGACGATTATGCCGATAAATTAGCGACTCTGTTCAAAACCAAACCGCAGGCAGAATGGACTGCGCTGCTCGAGGGAACAGACGCTTGTTTTGCGCCCGTTCTCGGCATCGATGAAGCGCGCGATCATCCGCATATGAAAGCGCGCGGCGCCTATGTTGAACATGACGGCGAATGGCACACCGCGCCTGCGCCGCGTTTCAGCCGCACCCCTGGCAGTGTTCGCTCAAGTCATGATGACGGGGCCAAAATCGTCGCCGCGTGGACCAAAGGATAAAGCACAATGGCAGGCAAATTCTTCGACGAATGGCAGGTGGGCGACCGGATCGAACATGAGATCCGCCGCACTGTGACCGAGACTGACAATCTGTTATTCTCAACCATGACGCACAATCCGCAGCCGTTGCATCTGGATATTGAGGCCGCGAAAGAAAGCGGCTTTGGACAGATTTTGGTGAACTCCACTTTCACCTTCGCTTTGCTGGTTGGCCTGTCGGTGGGCGATACGACGCTGGGTACGCTCGTGGCCAATCTGGGCTTTGACAAAGTGGTGACGCCGAAGCCGGTTTTTATCGGCGATACGATGCATGCGCAGAGCGAGGTGAAGGAGCTGAGAGAAAGCAAGTCTCGTCCAGAAGCCGGGATCGTCACCTTCACGCATGAATTGCTCAACCAACGCGATGAAGTCGTCTGCCGCTGTGAACGCTCAGCCCTGCTGCGCAGATCGGACACATAACGGCTGCTTGACGAGCGGTAAGGTGTGGGAGCACAAGCAGCCCGAAGAGTAAAAGGGGAAAGAGCCATGCGCAAGACGTGGAGCACGGTCGGTGTCACCGCCATTTTGGCTGTGACACTCGCGGCGTGCAGCAACGAACCGGATCTGGACGCATCGCAAACCAGCGATGGCACCGATACGATCGAGCTCGCTGAGTTTCCTGATCGCCCGTATTGGGGCGACACCCATCTCCATACAGATAATTCCGTCGATGCGTTTGGCTTTGGCGTGCGGCTGGGCCCAGAAGAGGCCTTGCGCTTTGCCCGCGGTGAAGAGGTCACCGCAACAACGGGCGCACAGGCGCAGCTTGCACGGCCGCTCGATTTTCTCGTCATTGCCGACCATTCCGATGGCCTCGGCGCAACGCGGCGCCTGTATGATGCGCCGCGTTGGTATGTCAAATGGGTCATCGGCGATGAGACGGTGCTGCGTTGGTACGACATGATGCACGAAAGCCCCGAGCAATCGACGCTCGCGATTGCGGAGCTGATCACTGCAGCGGCGGATCGCACTTTGCCAGAGTCGTTCAGCGATCCTGAAACTGCGCGGGAGGGTACGAAAGATATATGGAACACGCAGCTTGGCCTGCTCGACCGATACAATGAGCCGGGGACCTTTACCGCTTTCGCGGGGTTCGAATGGACTGCAATGCCGGACGGAAACAATCTGCACCGGGTTGTGATGTTCCGCGATGGAAGCGAGCGGACACGGCAGACGTTGCCATTTCCGGGCCTCGGCACAACGGCGGAGCAGATGTGGGATTATATGTCTGCCTATGAAGCGGAAACCGGCGGTCAGGTGCTGGCGATCCCGCACAACGCGAACCTTTCAAACGGGCTGATGTACGAAACGACTATGCCCGACGGTTCGCCCATGACCGCCAAATATGCTGCGAAACGCGCCGCTGCTGAGCCGGTAATGGAGGTGACGCAGATTAAAGGCGACAGCGAAACTCACCCTTTTCTCTCGCCCAATGACGAAATGGCAGGCTTTGGCGTTGCGGGCTGGGAACTGGGCAATCTGCCACTGACTCAGAGGACAAAGCCAGAGATGCTTGCCGGTTCCTACGCTCGCTCAGCCTTGCTGCGCGGGCTTTCGCTAGAGCAGCAGCTCGGGGTAAACCCTTATGCGTTTGGGATGATTGGTTCGACCGATAGCCACACCTCTCTTGCCACCGGTGATGAAGACAATTTCTGGGGCAAGCACACTGGCAATGAACAAGCCTATCCAGAACGCGCCAATCAAACGCAGAATATGGGCACCCGGATCGGGCGGTTCGGCTGGCATTACCTTGCAGGCGGCTATGCGGCGGCTTGGGCGCGCGGCAACACGCGGGCAGAAATCTTCGACGCTTTTGCTCGGCGCGAAGTGTACGCAACGACCGGACCGCGCATGAGCGTGCGGATATTCGGCGGGTTCGATTTTACAGCTGAGGATTGGGACCGAGATTGGGTCCGCGCGGGCTATACGCGCGGAGTTCCGATGGGAGGGGAGCTGACCGACACAGGCACCGCGCCAATATTTCTCGTCAGCGCCCTGAAGGACCCGGATGGAGCAAATCTTGACCGGGTGCAGATCGTCAAGGGTTGGATTGATGCTGCGGGCGAAACGCAAGAACGTGTCTATGATGTGGTATGGAGCGATATGGAAACGCGGACAAGCAGCGGCGGGCGCGTGCCAGCGGTTGGCGATACAGTGAACCGAAAAGACGCGACCTACACCAACTCCATCGGAGCGCCAGAATTGCGCACGATATGGAACGACCCGGACTATGTGAAGGGCCAGAGCGCCTTCTATTACGTGCGCGTTCTGGAAATCCCGACGCCGCGCTGGCCGCTATTTGATGCGGCGCGGTTTGGGATCACATTGACCGAAGAGGCAATGGACGCCGCGGTAGCGCAGGAACGTGCATACACTTCACCAATCTGGCTCAAACCTGCGGCGTGATGCGGTGATTATGCCCGGCTGGACACGAGAGCCGCTGGTGCATTTTCTGGCGCTGGGCGCGCTCATTTATTTCGGACTAACATGGTCAGGTGATCCCGTTGACCCTGCTTCACGATCGATTGAGGTCAGCAAGGGCGATCAGGCTCAGCTTTCGCTAGCATTCGAACGTGTGATGGGGCGCGCGCCGACCGATGCCGAATTGGATGCGCGGATCGAGCAATTTGTGCGCGATGAAGTTTTGTACCGAGAAGCACTGAGGCTTGGCCTAGATCAGGGGGACGCGGTGGTGCGTCAGCGCATGGTCGCAAAGATGGATATGTCGGCCAGCGCGGCAGCGGAGGCAGCCGAGCCTGATGACGCAACCTTGCGGGCTTTCTACGAAGAAAACTCTGATCGATATGCGGGCCAGACGCTGGTTTCATTCGACCAAGTGTATTTCGCTAAGCAAGCGGACGCTCAAAATAATTTGAACAGCGCTAATGTTTCAGGCGAGCCAATCAGCTTGCCTGCTGCGGTTGATGCCGCTTCTTTGACCGATGTGCAAAACCAGTTTGGCGAAGTTTTTGCTCGCGCTTTTGAAACGCTAGAGCCCGGCCAGCAGTGGCAAGGCCCAGTCCCGTCGGGCTTTGGCTGGCACCTTGTTCGCCTGCGCGCGCGCAGCGCCGAGCCTGCGACATTCGAAACGATGCGTGACCGGGTTGCGAACGATTGGCGGAGCGCTGAAATCGCCGCTCGCAAGGACAAGGCGTTCGAAGTGTTGCGGAGCGCCTACCGAGTAGAGATAGACCGGTGATCCGCTTGCTCCGCGCACTATGCTTTGCCTTGATCGCGGTGTTTGCCGTTCCAGCAACGGCGGATGAATTGCGGCCCGCCGTCATCGAAATGTCTGAACGTGAGCCAGGGCTTTGGGTGCTCGAATGGAAGCTGCCGGTGGCTGCAACGCGGGGGCAGTCAGCCGCGCCGATTGCTCAGCCGGTGATCCCCGCGTCATGCGAAATGGTGTCTGAGCCCGTTCAGCGGGCGGCCTCTTTGGCCTTGCTCGGCCGCGCTGATTTGCGCTGCAAGGGCATGATGGCGGGCGAAGCTTTCGGTCTTACGGAACTCATCGGAAATTCCGACGCCATCGCGCGTTTCGCACCTGTAGAACGATCTGTTCAGACTTTCCGTCTGACAGCCTCCGCACCCACGGCGACCATTCTGGCCGAGGCGGATTTTGCTCAGGTTTTGCGCGACTATTTCGTAATAGGTGCAGAGCATATCCTCTTTGGATGGGACCATCTGCTGTTTGTGATCGCTCTGGTTCTGCTGGTGCGCGCACCTTGGCCAGTTGTGAAAGCGGCAACGGCCTTCACTGCCGCGCATTCGATAACGCTGGTGGCAACCACGTTAGGTTATGCTGGCTTGCCGAGCCGCCCTGTCGAAGCGCTGATCGCTCTCTCGATCGTCTTCCTCGCAGTCGAAATCGCTCTGCTGATGCGCGACCCAGAGCGCCAGACAGTCACGCGCACGTATCCTTGGCTGGTCGCTTTCGGGTTTGGGTTGTTTCACGGGTTCGGCTTCGCAGGAGCTTTGGCTGAAATTGGTTTGCCACAAGGCGAGATTGCCACGGCATTGCTAGCCTTCAATATTGGGGTGGAGGCGGGGCAACTGTTGGTTATAGCCGCGCTTGGCGCGCTGCTTGCTGTTCTTGTGCGTGCTGCTCCAATGGCCGAAGGCGCCGCGATCAGGCTTGCTACTTACGCGATTGGAGCGACGGGCAGTTTCTGGTTGATTGAACGTGTGATCGGTTAAACAGTCAGGTTGATATGTCGCCCCAGAGGCAATTTTCGGCAACTCAGATCACAGCAATCGAAAATTAGCACCGAGCGTACCATTACGCATTATCTTGCCATTCACGTGTGCGATCCTACATTGTTCGTGACGAAAGGAATCCGACGCATGAGCGATCAAAACGACCCGAACGAGCAGCCCCCAGAAGGGCAGAACCCCTGGGTCAAGCAATTGATGATCTGGGGCGGCGTCTTTTTGGCGCTGCTTTTGGTGGTTTCTATGTTCGGCGGCGCGAGCCAGCCGGCGGGCGAAGCTATCAATTACTCGGAATTCCGCGACAAGGTCGCAACCGGCAGTGTGAAAGAAGTGCAGCTGGGTGAAGACCTGATTACAGGTACTTACGCTGACAACACGTCTTTCAGCACGGTTCCGGTACCTTCAGATACGCAGCTGACGGGGCTTCTGGAAGAGAACAACGTTGTATTCACTGGTAAGGAACGAGAGCAGCCAAATATGCTGCTGTATCTTCTTATCCAGTCTCTCCCTTTCATTCTGATTCTCGGCATTGCATTCTTTGCTCTGCGTCAGGTGCAGAAAGGTGGCGGCGGCGGTGCCATGGGCTTTGGTAAGTCCAAGGCGAAGATGCTCACCGAACGTCAAGGCAAGGTCACATTTCAGGATGTAGCAGGCATTGATGAGGCGCGCGAAGAGCTGGAAGAAATCGTTGAGTTTCTGAAAGATCCGCAGCGTTTCTCGAAACTGGGCGGTCAAATTCCGAAAGGCGCGCTGCTGGTTGGCTCGCCTGGTACGGGCAAAACGCTTCTCGCCCGCGCAATCGCGGGTGAGGCTGGTGTGCCGTTCTTCACGATTTCTGGTTCAGATTTCGTCGAAATGTTCGTCGGCGTCGGCGCGAGCCGCGTGCGCGACATGTTCGAACAGGCGAAGAAGAATGCGCCTTGCATTGTTTTCATCGACGAAATTGACGCGGTGGGTCGCTCACGCGGTCATGGTCTCGGCAATTCCAACGATGAGCGCGAGCAAACGCTGAACCAATTGCTGGTTGAGATGGATGGTTTTGAGGCCAATGAAGGCATCATCATCATCGCGGCCACCAACCGCCCTGACGTCCTCGACCCTGCGCTGCTGCGTCCGGGCCGGTTTGACCGTCAGGTTGTGGTGCCGATCCCCGACATCGAAGGGCGCGAGAAAATTCTTGCGGTTCACATGAAAAAGGCGCCGCTTGCGCCAGATGTGAACCCACGCACCATCGCGCGTGGCACTCCGGGTTTCTCAGGCGCCGATCTCGCGAACCTCGTCAACGAAGCCGCTTTGCTGGCCGCGCGCCGGAACAAGCGTCTTGTTGCGATGAAGGAATTCGAGGACGCCAAGGACAAGGTCATGATGGGGGCGGAACGCCGCTCTATGGTCATGACCGAAGACGAGAAGAAGATGACGGCCTATCATGAGGCAGGCCACGCTTTGGTAAGCGTCAATGAACCTGCATCGGACCCGATCCACAAAGCAACGATCATCCCGCGTGGTCGTGCGCTGGGAATGGTGATGCGCTTGCCAGAACGGGACAGCTATTCGTATCACCGTGATAAGATGCACGCGAACCTTGCTGTCGCAATGGGCGGACGTGTGGCCGAAGATATTATCTTTGGGCACGACAAAGTCTCCAGCGGCGCATCCGGCGACATTCAATATGCCACTGACCTTGCACGCAATATGGTCACCAAATGGGGCATGAGCGAAAAGCTGGGTCCGCTGCAATATGAACAAAGCCAAGAAGGCTATCTCGGTATGGGCCAAACCGCACGCACGATGGGCGGGGCAGAAACCAACAAGCTGATCGATGCCGAGATCAAGGATCTGGTCGAAGCAGGTCTGAAACGGGCCACCGATATTTTGACCGAACAGGAAGACCAGCTTCATATTTTGGCCCAGGCGCTTCTTGAATATGAGACGCTGTCAGGTGAAGAGATCGACCAATTGATGAAAGACGGTACGATCAATAGACCTGATGAGCCACGCGGGCCGACACCGGTCAAGCCGGCGCAAGGCTCTGCCATTCCAAAATCGGGAAAGCGTTTTGGCGGCAAAGGCGGAGAAGCACCGCAAGGCGCGTAGGCTTCGGCGTTAACGCATTAAAAAGGCGCTCGGACTTCGGTCCGGGCGCCTTTTTGCGTATGGGCGATCAGGCGTCGGTTATTGCCCGTTTGTAATATGTGAATGGCATCCAGGCAGCAACATATTGCCAGCCATCCCCGATGTCGGAACGTGGCGCTCCTATCATTCTTCGATATTCCCAAGCCTGCGAACTGCCTCGGAATATGAGCGAAAGGAAGCCAACCCGGATCAGTTCGTTGCCTTTTGCTCCTTCTTCCTGAAGCATTTGCAATTCGTTGAAAGCGTGTGCGCCAAGACGCACGACTTCCTCATCATCGGACACTGGAGTTTCAACGATCTCTTCAGGTTTGAAACGTTGCTGAGCGGCCTGCTTTGATATCCCCAATGCGCCCCCAATGTCCGTCCAGCTCAATCCAGCGCGCCGTGCAGCATCGACCCAGCGGTGAAGCGATATCCGAGCTTCGTCAGCAATCAGATGCGCGACAGTGATCGCATCGCCGAAGCCCTCCGACGTCTCGCCTGTAAAGGGCGGCTCGCGATCCTTGGCCCAATCCAGCATGATCGCTGAAGTCTTGTGCCGAATGACTTCCTGTTCTGACAATCGCATCACCATCTCCGTCAACATTATGTTGTCGGACCGTCAATATAGAATTGACACCAAGCGTCAACCTATCTTTGACGATGCGCATGAGGGAAATGTGCTTTCACCACGGCTTTAATAACGGGTCTGGCATATCTGCCGGCGTCAAAACGCCCCAAGTACCAGCAGCGCTTGCAAGAACAGAACCAGCACGATGTTGATCGAAATGAACAACATGAAAAATCGCCAAATCGCTGAAAAACGAGACAGATTGTAGGTACCGCGAAGTTGTTTGTATATGTGCAGCGCCGGGATGAGAAAGGCAGCGGTAGCGAGAAGCCCGGTAGGCAGTCCAACCATTGAAGCCACCGAAACGGCGATGAAGAGCAGCGACATAAAGCTTAGCGAATAGGTCACGAAAATGGCGTGATCATAGGCGCGAAAACGCCGTTTCCACGCAAACAATATCCAAACGAATGGAACCGAAAGCGGGATCAGAAGCCAGCTGAATTTGTACCCATTGGCTTGTAATTTATAGAGCATCAGCCCCGGATTATCGCGCCATTTCTTGATAATACCTTCGTCGAGAAACTTGATCCCAGTAAGGGATGCATCCGTTGGGGAGGCCTCTTGCGCTGTGACAGGATCTTGGTCGCTTTCTGACGAGACTGCTGGTTCGTCAACTTGGCTCTGAGTTGTCCCCACTATGATCCTGTTGAGCGCCTGATTGCTTGCTTCAAGCTCAGCAATCAATTCATCCTGTGCGGACAGATTGCTGCGCAATTCGGACAATTCATCTTGCGATGCGTTGTCAGCTTCGGCGGCGGCGATTTGTTCTTCTATCCTTGAACGTGTTTCGCGCGCTTCGGTCGTCTCCGAAGCAATCGCCTCACGCGCAACATCCGCATCCCAGCTGCTCCTTGGATCTTCAAAATCGAGGCTGCTGAGAGACAGGCCGGCCATCTGAAAGACGGCAAACATTGCGAACACGCTGAACAGGAACATCGCCATGGGGCTGACGAATTTGGCGCGCTCCCCTTCAATATAACGCCGCGTCAATTTGCCGGGTTTGAATACCAACAATGGCAGAGTCGCCCAGAACTTCCCATCAAGATGCAGGACCCCGTGAATGAGATCGTGAAAGATTGCAGACAATGTGCGGTGGACGTGAAGTTTTTGGCCACATTGCGAACAATACGCCCCGGTTACGGTCGCACCGCAATTCGAGCACTCCGTGCTGCCTGCACCGCCGCTTAATTCGCCGTGATCTGGTTCGACCGCGCGACCAGCCAGCGCGCCTTCCATTGCTCCGCCCATACCTTCGGCAATGTCACTCATCGCAGATGCCCCTGTCTGTGCTGCACCGCACTATAAACGCCTCTGTACGATTGCCAATGCAGGGGCGTCTAACCTTTGGCCAGCTTCCGCTCAATCGCGGTCCATAGCTGAGCAAAGGCGCGCGATCCTGAGGAGCGCGGCGCAAATGCACCCACGGGTTGGCGCGTGACCGCGCATTGCTCTATCGCGCTGGCAAGAGGGACAATAGGCCAATCCGGATTGGCTTCACGCGCCTCTCTGTGCAGTGTGCGGCGCATATCTATCATCGAAAGAACGGGTAGGATCGGCGGGTGGCCTTTGCCGCTGCCGCGCACTTCCTCCACCACTTGATCCAAAGCGCGTGCCGAAAGCGGTGAGGGCGGAAGCGGAACGATCACCAAGTCAGCCGCGCGTATCACCTGCGTGCTCACCTCATTCATCACAGGCGGGCAATCGAATAGGATGCGGTCGTAATCCTTGGCCAATTGCTGCGTTATCTTAGCGAGCCGTTTTTTCTTGCCGATCCGTGCGAATTGGCGGTCCAGCGTGCGAATGCTTTCATCCGCGGGCAGCAGGTGCAGGTTTGGAAAGGCAGTCTTTTGAATCAGTTTTGCCGGATCGCGGGCCCGGTCAAACACGCTTTGCGCGTCGCGTTTTTGTTTCGGGTCGACTCCGAGAAGAAAGCCCGAACCATTGGCCGGATCCAGATCCCACAAAAGCGTCTCGCGCCGCGAAATATTTGCGGCACACCAAGCCAAATTGACCGAGAATGTCGTTTTACCGACCCCGCCTTTGACACTGTAGACTGCAATGGAAGCCATGGTCTGCGTCATTCTCCGAAATAGCTGTGGGGGCTTATTATGCAGTTATGTGTCTCGCTGAATTTTACACTCATACACGCTCGAAACGAAAAAGGCCGCCAAATTGGCGGCCTTTTCATTTCGGGACAGACTGCGCCCCCGGATCGCGAAAGTTACCCATCGTAATCGGCACCGATAGATGTCGAGCGAGTTGGCGCGCTGGCGGTAATCCGTAGGGCTTCCGCCGATTGGCTGAGCGAGCCGATTTCATCAGCATCATCTTCATCATCGGGTAGAATTTTCTGCAATCCTGTGACGAGCGATTCTTTCAATTCTTTCGGTTTAACCGTCTGCTCAGCAATTTCGCGCAGAGCCACAACGGGGTTCTTATCGCGGTCACGATCAATGGTCAGTTCGGCACCGCCAGAGATTTCGCGCGCGCGCTGAGCAGCGAGCAGAACGAGGTCGAAACGGTTCGGAATCTTGTCGACGCAATCTTCAACGGTAACGCGTGCCATCTTGGGCCTCTTAAAACTAGAATGTCTGAAGGAGCGCTGCACCTAGGTATCAGGGGGGCTAGAGTCAAGAAAATGCAACCAATGCGCCTCTCGGCAGTTGCCGTTACGTGAACAATATATCTGAAATCTTGCCATCATCGCAGCAGTCCGACAAAACGGATGAGAATCCGGACGCAGAAACCTGCCTTTCCGCTCCGTTCGAGATCAACGCTCATGATCACCATTTTACATTCTATTCGCGCGGGCACGACCGGCTTGATGCGCTAATCAAACACATCGCGTCTGCCCGCGAAAGCTTGCATGCTTTCTATTTTCTTTACGAACCTGATGCGGCGGGACGCAAAGTCCGTGATGCTTTGATTGAAGCGGCAAAACGCGGAGTGGACACTTGCCTTTATATTGATGCCTTTGGCAGCGGCGCAGAAGATGAATTTTTCGACAGTTTGATCGCTGCTGGCGGGCGGTTCAAACAATTTTCAGCCAGCTGGAATGTGCAGTTCCTGATCCGCAACCACCAAAAGATGGCAATCGCTGATCGCAAGCGAGTGATGGGCGGTGGCTTCAACATTTCCGATGAGTATTTCGCTCCGCTCGAACAAAATGGTTGGTGCGACCTTGGTGTGATGATTGAGGGGCCAATCGTCGAACGGTTCAACGAATGGTTCGATTGCGTTGAGGAGTGGATACAAAGCGATGGCTCTGAATTGCGCAAGATTCAGGCGATGGTGCGCGATTGGGATCCAGGCACTGGGCCTGTACAACTGATTATGGGCGGCCCGACCGCTGTCTCGAGCGATTGGGCGGTGCGGTTCAAACAAGATTTGACCCGGTCAAAGCGGACCGATCTGGTGACCGCGTATTTTTCTCCGCCTCGCACGATGCGGCGCGTGCTGCGTAAAGCGGCACGAAACAGCAAATTGCGAATGATCTTGGCAAGCAAGTCAGACATGGCTGTGACCGTGCTCGCTGCAAGATTGCATTATAAGCGATTGGGAAAGGCTGGCGCGAAGGTTGTCGAGTTCCAACCGTCCAAGCTGCACATGAAGCTGCTCGTGACGGATGACATCACGTATTTTGGCAGCGGCAATCTGGATATGCGGTCAGTCCGGCTCAATCTCGAAATGATGGTTCGCGTCGAAGATGCCGCCCTTGCGGCTAAAATGCGCGAATTGATCGACGGACTCGAACGATCCAGCGCGCCCATTGATAAGAAATGGAGGAAACTTCACGCAGGGCCGACCAATTGGCTGCGCTGGGTGATCAGTTCCTTCATGCTGCGCGCGGTTGATTACAATTTGGCCAGACGGTTCAATCTCGGCCCGACAAAGTTAAGAAATGTGCGCCCGCGCCGAGGCGACTAGCCTACGTCCCAGCTCGAATAATCGCGCATATTGGGGGAGGTAAATTTGGTGAATTCGCTTTGGAAATGCAGCGGAACATTGCCGGTCGAACCGTGGCGCTGTTTGGATACGATCAGCGTCGCCTTGTTCTTTTTCTCAAGATAATTGGCTTCCCATTGGCTGTATTTCTCCTGCACATCAGGAGAGCTCGAGCCGTCGGCATTCGGCATATCCGGGCGAACCGCTTCGAGGTAATAATCCTCGCGATAGATGAACCAGACCATGTCGGCGTCTTGCTCAATCGAGCCAGATTCGCGCAAGTCAGACAGCATCGGCCGTTTGTCTTCGCGTTGTTCGACCGCGCGGCTCAACTGCGACAGTGCGATCACAGGACAGCTTAGCTCTTTTGCCAGCGTTTTCAGACCGCGGCTGATTTCAGAGATTTCATTGACGCGGTTGTCGCTGGAGCGGCCTGATCCTGACAGCAATTGCAGGTAATCAATCACGATCAGCCCGATGTTATGGCGCCGTTTCAATCGCCGGGCACGCGTCCGCAGCGCGCCGATCGTCAGCGCAGGCGTGTCGTCGATAAACAGCGGAAGCTCAGCAAGGCGTTGGCTTGCGAAGCTCAGTTTCTGAAAATCGTCGCGGGTCAATTTACCGCTCCGCAGCGCTTCGGAAGACACTTCAGATTGCTCAGCCAAAATACGCGTCGCGAGCTGATCGGCGCTCATTTCCAAGCTGAAGAATGCGGTGGGAGCGCCATATTGATGCTCCCCGCCATCCTGTTGCCATTTAAGGTGTTCTTCGGCGCAGTTGAAGGCAATGTTCGTGGCCAGCGATGTCTTGCCCATGCCCGGACGCCCAGCGAGGATGATCAGATCCGAATCGTGCAAACCTGCGGTCTTCTGGTCAATCGATTCAAGCCCAGACGTCTTGCCCGAAAGCCCGCCTCCCGAATTCATCGCAGCCTCGACCATTTTGATCGCGGTAAGCGACGCATCTCGGAAACTTGACGCCTCGCTGCCGGTCGCGGCGCCTTCTGCAACCCGATAAAGGTCCGCTTCTGCCTGAGCGATCCGGTCCATCGGATTGGTTTCTTCGGATGTGTCCAGCGCGCCTTCCACCAAGCCGCGCCCGACGCTCACCAGCTCTCGCAGCAAGGCCAGGTCATAGATTTGCTGCGCCAATTCACGCGGCGCGAGCAGGCCAGCGCCATTTGCGGTCAATTGCGCGAGATATTTGGGGCCGCCCAATTCTTTCAGCGCTTCATCTGCTTCAAAATGCGGGCGCAAAGTGACAGGCGACGCGGTCGCATTCCGCTCAATCAAGGCAAGAATGCGGGTATAGATCCGTTCATGCAGCGGCTCAAAGAAATGGTGCGGTTGTAGCTGGGTCTGCAATTCCTCGATCACGCGATTGTCGATCAGAACCGCGCCAAGAAACGCAGCCTCCGCCTCAAGATTAGACGGGAGCTTGCGCGCGATATCGGCGGCTTCGGATAAAAGAACAAGTTTTGTCGGTTCGGCCATACTTGCTCAATGGCCACTCTCCCCCCATGCTTGCAAGCCTTAGACAGGCCAATAAATTTTTTTGATGAGCCTATAGTGCTGTGGATAGCGGGGATTGCGGGGTGTAGTGGATGCCGAATAGCTTGAAGTGTGCCCCTCCAATCTGCGAAAGCGGGAATGACCATGGCCAGCCTCCCTCCCGATTCCGCGCATTTGCCGCAAAGCACTCAGCGCATCTCGCATATTGAGCTCGATGAAGAGACGATTCTTTGGCGCAACGCCGATGTCGAGCAGGAACGCCGGGTCGCGATTTACGATTTGATCGAGGAAAACACTTTCAAGCCTGTCCGCAGTGCGGAGCGCGGGGCGAAAGGGCCTTACCGTTTGAAACTGGCGGTGCGCGATGGGCGGCTCGCGATGGATATTGCTGATGGCGATGAAACTGAGCTTGAAAGTTTGCTTATCGGGCTCGCTCGTTTTCGCCGGCCGATCCGTGAATATTTCGCGATCTGCGACAGCTATTATCAGGCGATCCGCAAGGCCACCCCGTCCGAGATTGAAACTATCGATATGGCCCGGCGCGGTATTCATAACAGCGCAGCGGAATTGCTGGTCGAACGATTAGAGGGCAAGGTCGAAACTGATTTTGCAACTGCGCGGCGGCTGTTTACGCTGATTTGCGTGCTCCACATTAAGGGCTGAGGCGAAACGATGGCGCGCTCCGGTCGCAACAAGAAGAAGGCCAGCGGCCTTCGCCGGTGGGGCTTACGCGGCATCGCTCTGCTTGTGCTGATCGCGATTAGCTTTGCTGCGTGGTTGTGGTGGGATATGCGCAGCTGGCGCCCGGATGCCGCGCATTATCCAGAACAGGGCGCTGTGATCGCAAGCGGTGCTTCCGGTACGCGGTTTGAAACGCTCGGCGCAATCGGGGCAGATTTTGTCTATCTTGAACTGGCTGGCGCAGGCGCTGTGCCTGATCCGGGGTTTGCTGAGCGATTCTCTGCGGCGCTCTCATCGGGGTTGAAGGTTGGGATTGTTCAGCCGTTTGACCCCTGTCTGCGCGCCGATGAGCAATCTGCGCGATTCACCCGCATGGTTCCGCGCAACGCCGATCTGCTGCCTGCGGCCATTGCTCTGCGACGCACCGCCACAGGCTGCGACCCTGCGGTCAGCGATGCAGCAGTAGAGAGTGAATTGATGACCCTGGTCAATCAGATAGAATTGCACACGCAAAAGCCGGTTGTTTTGCAATTGAGCGATGAGTTCGAAGCGCGCCACCGAACCGCGCGCAGCACAGAGCGCGATCTGTGGTTGGTGCGGGACCGCGCAAAGCCGGATTATGCGGGGAGACCTTGGCTGCTTTGGAGCGCGAACAGCCAATTGATTACCGAGGCATCTGAGGAGCCGATAGAATGGGTAGTGGTGCAGCGATGAACATGTCGGCCGAAATAGAAGCAACTTTGATTGAGGCGGCTCGCGGAGCTGGTCAGCATGCTTACGCACCCTATTCCGACTATCATGTCGGCGCGGCTTTGCTGTTCGAAGATGGGGCGATTATAACCGGCAGCAATGTCGAGAATGCGAGCTATGGCCTTGCGCTATGCGCCGAGACTATAGCGGTGTCGCGCGCCTTTGGTGAAGGGCGCAGGGGCGGGTTGCAAGCGGTCGCGGTGACAGGCCCCACTGACAAGGGCGACGGCGCGCCGATCACGCCATGCGGACGCTGCCGCCAAGTGCTGAACGAAATCGCAGGTTTGGGCGGAACAGACCCGCTGGTGCTGTGCGTGGGCAAAAATGAGACCCGGCGGATCACTTTGTCAGAATTGCTGCCGCACGCTTTCGGGCCAGCGCATCTGGATTAGGCGAATTGGGCTCAGTCGCTCTGCAGATAACCTGGCGCGCCGCCCAGTATGTTAACATTGGGCAGTGCGATGCGGATGTCTTCATCGTCATAAAAGCGCGCCCGGCACAGCCAGCTTGCCGGGCGCATTTTCGCTGGCGCGGCCAAGAATTGAGCACACACCCAAGCAGGCCGCTAACCCTTGTGCGCGGAGCCCTGCCACTCGTATCCTGCTAGTGGTGTCCTGCTTCCGATGATACGGCGTGATGCGTTCATGTCCCGTGTCTGCCTTCATGCAGCACGGTGACACCGCTGGGACCGGTCGAAGAGAAAAATCCTTGGCTTTAGGCTTCTGCTGTCTCCAGCCACTCGACCAGAGCAGCAAGACATTCCCGCGCGAGCAATTTGCAGCGTTCAGGCGACCAGCCCTGTTCCGGCTCAGGGAAGTCGGCAAGGTCCTTATACGGCATTTCAAGTGTCATTGCGCAGGCACCATAACGCTCCGCCACGAGGTTGGTGCTGATGCCAAGATTGGCTCGGCCTGCCGGGGTTTTGGGATAGCCGAGCTTGGTCTGAAAATCGGGCGTGCGGCGGTCGAGGATGCGCTGATAGCGATAGAACTGTTCACCATGCGCGTCAGTCCAGCTTGGAATGCCTTCATACCCGGCGAGGAATACCGCTGGGATGGCCTCGTCGCCGTGCACATCCATCGCGTAATCGACGCCCGTTTCATCCATCTTCGCTCGGATAGCGAGGACTTCGGGCGATTTATCCGCGCTCGGGTCATTCCATTCACGGTTTAGATTGGTACCCACCGCGTTGGTGCGCAGATGGCCTCGGCGTGATCCGTCCGGGTTGCAATTGGGCACGATATGCAGACGACAATGTCTGCGCAAAGCGCGCGCAATCGGATCGGTTGGATCAGTCAGGCATTCCAGCGCCCCTTCCATCCACCATTCTGCCTGAGTTTCGCCGGGATGCTGGCGGGCATAGAGCCAGACCTGCTTATCGCCTTCGCCCATTTGCAGCATATCGAGCGGCTGACCGTCTAGCGTCTCGCATAACCGAATAAGATCGACACCCTCGCTCGCCGCCGCTTCGGAGACGAGATCGTGGTGCCGCTCCATCGAATAGGGCGCGAAATAGGCAAACCAGCTGACATTGGATGTCGGCGCATAACGGATCGTGAGCGTCCCGTTGTCCTCGTCCTTGTCATAGGTGCTGGCCGCGCGCGCCCAATATTCGCGGTCTTCCGAAACGCAGGCGTCGTAATCCGGCCAACCGCCAGGGAAGGCGCTGCCTTCCAGCCCGGTGATTTTCAGCTCAACCTCTTCGCCAATGCCGCCGGAGACACGGAAGTGAAACCACTGCGCAAATTCAGCCATATGATCTTTAGGAATGGCCAGCCTTGCGGTGCGCCCTTCGATGGAAAGCACTTCGATATTTCCGCTGTCAAAGGCAGCGTCGATTGCGATTTGGGTCATATTATTCCTGAAGGTCGTCGACATCGATGGTTACGGTCTCGCCATTGCCACCGGGGAAGTCTGCAAACAAGGCCGCAGCCAAAGTGCGCGCGCTGGCGTCCACATCAGAATACGGCGAATCGATTGAAGTTGGTAGTTGCGCGCGTCCTTCCCATAGGCTTGCCCCATCGGGGCCGGAGATCCGCACGGAAAGCTCTGACAGGATGTTTGGTCCACTTTTGCCGCCGCCCAGATTGATGCCAATACCAACGCCGGCGCCGCTTCCAAAGCCGCCTCTGCCGCCGCCCACACCGCCGCCAACGCCGACACTGACCGGCCCGCGTGAACTGGCTGCGGCCAGCGCACTGCGGCTGGTCCGGATAGTCGCCAGATTGCTGGCCTGAGCCGATCCATCGAGCACAACGTCGTACCCTAAATCAGCCAGTTCACCCGCCACCGCCGCCGCGAAGGCATCACGGGCGACCTGGTTTTCCATCACTTCGGGAAAGTCGATTGTGATCGTGCCCTGTCCCAACAAAGCGGGCTGCTGTGCAACAAAGCGCGTGACTTCAACCGGGCCAGTGTAGGTTCCGGCGCAGGCTGACAGCGCAAGCGCAGTGGCGGTGATCAGGGCAGGGCGTATTAGGCGGGGTGTGATGGGCATGGGGGAAATCCTCTCAGTTACCATATATATAGGGCGGACAGACGGCTGTGCAAAACGCCGTATAGTCAAAGGCAGCGTTCACGCTTTTTCAGGTGATTGCTGATAAGAGCGCCCTCATGTCTGAGACGTTAAAACCTTCCGTTCTTGTTACCGGCGGTGCCGGTTATATCGGCAGCCACGCTGTGCTTGCATTGAAAGACGCAGGCTGGCGGGTTGCGGTGATCGACAATTTGACCACCGGATTTCGCTTTGCCGTGCCTGACGGCGTGCCGTTTTATGAAGGCGACATTGAGGACGAGGAGCTTTTGGCGCGCATCTTTTCCGAGCAGGGCACCGGGGCGATCATGCATTTCGCAGGTTCAATTGTCGTGCCCGAAAGCGTCAGCGACCCGCTCAAATATTACCACAACAACACGGTGAAAAGCCGCGCTTTGATCGAAGCGGCGGTGAAGGCGGGCGTGCCACATTTCATCTTCTCATCGACCGCAGCGACTTATGGCATACCCGATGTGTCCCCCGTCAATGAGGACACGCCGCGCGTGCCGATCAACCCGTATGGCTGGTCAAAATTGATGACGGAGCAGATGCTGGCAGACACGTCAGCGGCGCATCCGATGAATTTTTGCGTCTTGCGATATTTCAACGTTGCAGGGGCAGACCCGCAGGGGCGCACCGGCCAGTCCACCACTGGCGCAACGCATTTGATCAAAGTCGCGTTGGAGACCGCGCTGGGCAAGCGCGAATCGGTGAGTGTTTTCGGCACTGACTATGACACGCCTGATGGGACGGGAGTGCGCGACTACATCCACGTGAGCGACCTCGCATCCGCGCATGTCCTTGCGCTGGCGGCTCTTATTGAAGAGCCAGCGCGCTCACTCACCATGAATTGCGGTTATGGCAGGGGCTTTTCCGTGCTCGAAGTTCTTGGTGCTGTTGACCGGGTGACGAACCTTAAAATCGAACGGCGAATGGAGCCCCGGCGGGCGGGTGATCCGGGCTCGCTCATCTCCGACCCATCACGTATCCGTTCGACCGTGCCATGGCAGCCGCAGCATGATGATCTCGACACGATCATTGCCCATGCGCTCGCTTGGGAGCGTAAGCTGGCGCAGATGCCCCCTCATTCGGGCGGAAATGGTTGACGCGCACCGATTCGCCGCTTAGGTGCGCGGCTTGAAATTTGAGGGCTGCAGACTATCTGTCGTGCCTGCTTTATTCCCGGGAAGAAATCATGAAAGTCCGTAACAGCCTTAAGTCGCTGAAGAACCGTCACCGCGATTGCCGCGTGATTCGCCGCCGCGGGCGGACCTATGTCATCAACAAGACCAATCGCCGCTTCAAAGCCCGCCAAGGGTAATTAGCAGATTGGCCGGTCGCCTGTATGGGTGGCCGATGAAAAGCAGCGGCCCGCCTCCATACTGGAGAGCGGGCCGCAGCTATTTGAGGAGCGAGGATTGTGAAAAAGGCCGTGGTTTTCGACATTGGGCGGGTGCTGTTTCACTGGCAGTTGCGCGCTCTGTTTGAAAAGATCATCGATGACGGTGCCGAACTCGATTGGTTTTTGACGAATGTTGTCACCGAAGAATGGCATTTCCAGCATGATCGCGGCGTGACCTTGGGCGAAATGCTGCCTGCACGGATCGCGCAATATCCGAGCCAAGCGTTGCGAATCGCAGCCTATGCTGCTCGCTTCAATGAGACGGCGGCATCGCCTGTGGAAGGTGTGCATGATATTGTCCGCCGGCTGCACCAAAGCGGGGTGCCGTTGTTTTGCCTTACCAATTTCGGCGATGAATTGTTCGCGCAGTTTCGCGCCGAACATGCGATTTTTGACCTGTTTGAAGACATCATCGTCTCCGGCACTGAAAAGATCGCCAAGCCCGATCCGCGCATTTACGAATTGGTCGAAGCGCGCAGCGGCAGGCCGGGCGACGCGCTGTTTTTCACCGATGACAATCCCGATAATGTCGCCGCTGCCAAAGCGCGCGGTTGGAACGCGCATCTGTTCACCGATGCGGCATCATTGGAGGAGCAGCTAAAAGCTGCACAGTTTCTCGCATAAAAAACCCCCGGTCACAGCATCTGGGGAACGTGCTGCGCCGGGGGCCTTGAGTATCCGTCCGTTTGGAGAGAACCGGACGGGGGATTAGAAGGGTGTTTAGTTGCCGTTGCAGCGTGCCAGCTTGTCTTCGGCCAGCGCTTCGCCATCGGCCACGAAGCTTGTAATTTCGCCAAATTCGCGCGCCAGACCACGGCACACACGCGATGGGCGCGAGGAGCCCTTGTTTGCTACGCAGGTCGTGTCGCGGCAATTCCAGGCGACGCCGCCAGCAACAGCGCTGTCATCGTCGGCAGGCTGAGCGAGGGTCGCGGTATAATAAGCGCCGGTTTGTGCGGAGAGCGGGGTAGAGGAAGTCGCCACGCCAAAGCTCAGACCGGTGTAAACCAGTGCGAGAGCGAGAACGGTGAAGCGGCCTGTTCTGGGGAGGGAGAAGGTCATCACATAAATCCTTTACGTAATCGGTTCAGTTCAAAATTGTGCGATGCAACGTTTTCAATTGCAACCAGTTGCGAATCACTACCTATTCAATTCAGTTGCAAGTTGCAACTAGAAACTGAAATTAGTTCTGCGATGGTGACTTGAGCGCTAAAAGCGTGTTGGGGCCCGTAATTCGCGCATGATTTTGCGATTGGCGCATAAGGCGCTAGATAGGTTGCAACGAAAGGACTCATATGGGTGATATTAGAGAACCACTGCGCGAGCTGATCGATTGCGGTCTACCTCAAGCGCTTGAAGTGATGGGCGAACGCTGGTCATTTATGATCCTTCGCGCGAGCTTTAACGGGCTCAAGCACTTTGAAGAATTTCTGAGCGAGCTTGGTATCGCTCGCAATATTCTGTCAAACCGGCTCGCCAAATTGGTGGATCACGGCATTCTGAAGCGCGAGCCATGCGCCGATGACCGCCGCAAAATCGAATATCGATTGACCAATAAGGGTTTTGACCTGCTGCCTGCGATGATCGCTCTGCGTCAATGGGGTCAGAAATACGGGGCAGAATTTGTCTCCGAAGATCCCGTGCTGGTTGACCAGCACGACCGCTTGCCTATCGGTCCGGTATCGATTCTCGCGCATGATGGACGTGTCCTTGGTCACGAGGATTTGTGGATGGTGCGCAAGCAAGACCTTGGCAAGCGCAGCGATGGGTCTGTAGCGGTGCCAGCAGCAGGCACGAATAAAGGCGACGTTGTCGATATCGAAGCCGCAAGAAAAGCCGCCGCCATCTAACTCCCCATCCGCTGGCCCCAAGTTTCGGACCGGCCCAGCAACGCAGGACCCGGTTCACCAATGAGCGTTGCCGCTGGCACAGACCTGCAGGATATTCTGCGTTCGACTTTCGGGTTCACCGGATTTCGCGGACAGCAAGAGGCTGTGATTACGCGGATTCTGTCGGGCGAAAACACGCTCGCTTTGATGCCGACGGGCGCGGGCAAATCGCTTTGCTATCAACTTCCCGCGCTCGCCCGGTCTGGCACAGCGATCGTCATCTCTCCGCTGATTGCGCTGATGCATGATCAAATCCGCGCTGCCAAAGCGGTGGGCATTCGGGCGGCTTCGATGACATCGGCGGATATGGACAATGCTGAGACGGCGCAGCGGCTGCTCGCAGGCGAACTCGACCTGCTCTATGTGGCCCCAGAACGCGCGACGACATCCAGCTTTCAATCACTGCTGAGCGAAGCCGATATTGCGCTATTTGCGATTGATGAGGCGCATTGCGTTTCGGAATGGGGCCACGATTTTCGGCCCGATTACCGAGGGCTTCGCCCGATGCTCGACCATTTTGAGCATGTCCCGCGCCTCGCGCTGACGGCGACTGCGGATGAAACGACGCGCGCCGATATTCTGCGCCAACTCGGCATCCCGCAAGAGGGTTTGATTAAAGCCGGGTTTGACCGGCCCAATATTCGCTACACAATTTCTGCTCGTGACAATGTTGGACGGCAAATCACCGACTTCATTCAGAGCACACCGGGCGCAGGCATCGTCTATGCGCAAAGCCGCAAAGCGACCGAGGACCTTGCTGCAAAGCTCGCCGCAACGGGCCGCCCGGTCGGTGCATATCACGCCGGTCTGCCGCCTGAACAACGCGCCGCGACTCAAGCCGCTTTTGTTAAATCAGAAGATATGGTGATGGTCGCGACTATCGCCTTTGGCATGGGCATTGATAAGCCGGACGTGCGCTTCGTCATCCATGCGGGCCTGCCCAAATCGACCGAAGCCTATTACCAAGAAACCGGCCGTGCGGGCCGCGATGGAGACCCTGCCGAGGCGCAGATGTTCTGGAGCGCGAATGACTTTGCAAAGGCTCGCCAATGGCTGGGCGATGTTGAGGAAAGCCGCCTCGCGAGCGAGCGCACTCGCCTGAACGCGCTGGCGGGGCTGGTAGAAAGCGCCGGGTGCCGCCGAGCGATATTGCTGCGGCATTTCGGCGAATCCCCTCCGCAAAGCTGCGGCAATTGTGACAATTGTCTTGAGCCGCCGAAAGTGCTCGACGTGACAGAGATCGCGCAAAAGTTGCTGAGCGCGGTGTACCGGACGGGGCAAAGCTTTGGCATTGGGCATATAGAAAAAGTGCTGCTGGGCCGGGATGATGATCGCGTGCGGCAACGCGGACATGATGCGCTGTCGGTCTTTGGCATTATCGGGGGGCAGGATGCTCCGCTGCTGCGACCCGTGATGCGCAGTCTTATGGCGAATGAGATGCTGGTGCCAACCGATCATGGCGGCTTGGCATTGGGCGGTGAGGCTGCTGATGTGCTGCGCGGCAATAAGGCTGTCGCCATTGCGGAACCGCCGAAGAAAAAGCGTCGGCGCGAGCAAGCTGGTGCCGTCCCCAATCCTGTGGATGACCCACTTTTTGATGCCTTGCGCGAAAGGCGCAAATCACTCGCCAGCGATCACAGCGTGCCCGCTTATATCATTTTTCACGACAGCGTTCTGCGCGCAATGGCGGCGCAGCGGCCCGCGACCTTGGCTGAATTGGGCGAAATTCAGGGTATCGGCGCGAAAAAACTGGAAACTTGGGGACCGGATTTCTGCGACGTGATCCGCAATTTTTCAGAGTCCTAGAACCCGCGTGCGCGCGCATTTGCAGTGCCCCTGAGCGTATAGTCAATTCTGATCCGCACCCATGATCCCACTTGTGACCGCCCGCCAATGCGTGCTGGGCGCACGCGAAACTGCCATGTCGCGGCCATAACGGCGCGGCCTATTTGCGATCCTTGCGGGCTTTCACCGATTAATTCGCAATCTTCGACGCGATAATTTGCGACTGTGCGGCAGGCGATCAATGCCGTAGCGGGTCCAGTTGCTGTAGAAAGATAGCCGGCCATTTCCTGCTGCGTCGGCTCCCGATACCATTGCGCTGCATAAAGCGGTTCGCCGTTCGACGCCGAACCAACCCGCTGACTGTCGCTTCCGACGTTCGAGCCCCCCGTATCGGGTGGGCCATAAACGCGCGCTGGCGGGCTGGCCGGGGCTGCGGGCGCGGCCGGTGCAGGCGCGGACGTTGGCGGGGGTGGTGATCGCACGCGCGAGATTGCCACAGGAGGAGGGGGAAGCGGCGGGGTGGGCGTAACAACGGGCTGGGGCCGGAGCTGAGGTTGAGGCCGCACCTGGGGTTGCGGTACCGGTTCGGCAGTCTGAGCTTCTGGCTCTGGGGGCGCTTCATCCTGCGGTGAGGGGTCCTCCGGTCCGAAATCCTGCGCTTCGAATGTGGTGAGCGTTTCCGCCAATTGGCTCTCATCGCGAGAATTCCATCCGATTGCGAACAACAGCAGGATAATCAGCGCTTCGATCAGGATCGCAAACGCCAGACTGGTGAGGCGCACACGCCTTGCCCCCTGCGCGGTGCGCGCAAGAAACCCCGATGTTGCATCGGGGGTAGTGGGGACGGGCGCGTAAGTGTCTGCCATGGCGGAGCTGGTGAACCCACAATGCGGAGGAGATGATGACCATCACAACTTAGTTCGTGAATATCACGAAGCCAGTTACATGGTTATATGACTATCGCTAGCATTTCTGCACCACCTGCGCAGAGCGCGGCGATTAATCTAAGCGCGTCCGATCATCTGCCTATATGATAGTGCCTCAGCAACATGGATGCGGCCCACCTCTGATTTGCCGCCAAGGTCGGCAATCGTGCGCGCCACGCGCAGCATACGCGTGTAGCTGCGCGCAGACAGGCGCAGCTTTTCTGCCGCCTTCAACATCAATTCGCGGCCCGCTTCATCGGGTTTGGCATATTGCTCCAGACGCTCGCCTTCCAATTCCGCATTGGAGCGGACGCCGCGGTCGCTAGCGAGAGCACGTGCGCGCGCGACCCGGCGGGCGACCTCTTCGCTTCCTTCTGCGGGCGGCGGCAAGGCAAGATCCATCGCGCTCACGGCGGCGACTTCCACGTGGAGGTCAATCCGGTCAAGCAGTGGGCCGGAAAGCCGAGCCTGATATTCTGTGACGCAGCGCTGTCCGCGCGCGCATACATGGCCGAGCTCTCCTGCATGGCCGCAGCGGCATGGGTTCATCGCCGCGATCAGCTGCACACGTGCGGGAAAGGACACATGCGCATTTGCCCGCGCAACATCGACTTGCCCTGTTTCCAGCGGCTGTCTCAGCGAATCGAGAACTGCGCGCTGAAACTCAGGCAATTCGTCGAGAAACAAAACGCCCAGATGCGCGAGGCTGACTTCACCCGGACGCACCTTCAGACCGCCGCCAGTCAATGCTGCCATGCTTGCCGAATGGTGCGGCGCGCGAAAGGGGCGCGCGCGGCTGATTCGGCCTGCGGTGAGCATTCCAGCGACCGATTGCACCATTGACACTTCGAGCGCTTCGGACGGTGTTAGCTCTGGCAAGATGCCCGAAAGACAGCTCGCCATCATGCTCTTGCCTGAGCCCGGCGGACCAACCATCAGCAGATTGGATATGCCTACACTCGTGTTGACATGAATTGTGGAAGACTGCCGGAGTGGCAGAAAATG